>NZ_JBNPVW010000011.1:0-368108 GCF_050434125.1 Nocardia sp. GP40
GCATCCCCATCCGCGAACGCACCCACACCGACACACCCGCCAACGAGAACACCGACACGGAGGGCGAACATTGCCAACTGCGTTGGGGGCGTACACGGCCCGCCCTGCGGGATTCCGCGGTCGCGGGCGACCACGGTCCCATCGGGTTGCTGCAGCCCCGCGGTCAACCACCGCCGCACATACAGCACGATCCACCGCTGATCGGTATGGTGCTCCACCGCCTTGAGAACGAGATCATGATCGAGGTTGTCGAAGAACCCTTTGATGTCGAGATCGATCACCCAGTCCGTTCGCCAGCACCGCTGACGGCACGTCCCGACCGCGTCCAACGCGCTACGGCCGGGCCGATATCCGTAGGAATCGGGATGGAAAACCTTCTCCACCTCCGGTTCCAGATACATAGCCGCCACCGTCTGCGCGATCCTGTCAGCGACCGTCGGCACCCCGAGGATCCTCACCCCACGACCTCCCAGCTTCAGGATCTCCACCATCCGCACCGGCGGAGGGAAATAGCTGCCCGACGACATCCGATTCCACAGCCGATACAGATTGCCCTTCAGGTCAACCTCGAACTGCTCGATCGACTGCCCATCGATCCCGGCCGCTCCCCTGTTCGCCTTGACCCTGCGATACGCCTCGAAAACCATGTGCTTGGAAATACCGAACGACTTTGATCCACTCATCTGGCTCCTCCCGGCACCGCCGGTTGACCACCAAGCAGAACCCGATGATCCGTCCCCTTCGCTCCACCCGCATTACCGGGCTTCCTCACTACTACGAGACGGTCTGCCCCCGTGCCCCGCAACGGTACTCGACCTCTCGCGGTGGTGTCCGCTCGAGGAACTCCCTCTCGTCGCCGGCCAACGGCTCGGCAACAGTGTCGGGGCGACAGGTTCCCACGTTCCGTGCAAGAGCCCGGATCAGGCTCGCGCCGCCTATACGCCGGACGCCATCTGGGCAGTAAACAGGTAGCCCCCAGACTCATCCCGGAACCCAGATCATGCCCCGGTTTCGACGTCACTGTAATCATTTACGACACATCATCAGCGGTTCGCTTGCGCTCGCCTTCCTGACCCATACCTGACGCGATCTCCGTCGCGCCTTTTCCGTAGCGCTCACCACGAGCGGCACTTAACCGCCGCAACCCACGGTGGTTTGGGGCCTCTCCCTGCAGAGCGACCCCGGAGGACCTACCTCCATCTCTCACACAGCATCGCCTCCAGCAGAGCCCGAACTTCCAACTCCGCCTTCGGCGTTCGTGGCACACGACCTGCGCTGATATGGTCGAGTAATGCGTTGCGGCACAGTCCATCTTCAGCTCGCCGGGACGATCCGGCGGGGAAGCAGCAATGCAACGACCGCACCGATCGCCACCACCACAGCGCCCAGCCAGACCGCGGGCACCAACCCGTCGACGTAACCCTGCGGGCTCAGGTACGACCCGCGCGAGGCGAACACCGAGGACAGCACCGCCACGCCCATCGCCACACCCACCTCGCGGACTGTGTTGTTGGTGCCCGACGCCATCGCGCGATCCTCGGGCGCCGCGCTCGCCATCACCACCGTGGCACCCGGCGCGAAGGTCAAACCCATGCCGATGCCGGCCAGCACGAACGGGCCGACGAACGCGCCGAAGCCCGACCCGACCGTGGTGATCGCCGCCATCCAGCCCAGCGCCGCAGCCAGCAGCGCATAGCCGCCCACCAGCAGCGTGCGCGCACCGACTCGATCGACGACCAGCCCGGCAACCGGCGCCACCACCATCGGGGCCATCGTCCACGGCAGGGTGCGGATACCCGACTGCAACGGGCTGAGGTGCTGCACCACCTGGAAGTACTGCGCCAGCAGGAAGATCGCGCCGAAGACGCCGATCGCGAAGGTGAACGACGTCACGTTCGTCACCGCGAACGCGCGCGATCGGAACAGCCGCAGCGGCAGCATCGGATCCGTCGTCCGCAGTTCCCACCCGATCATGACCGCGAGCAGCACGCCGCCGGTCACCAATGCGACCAGCACCCGCGCCGAGGTCCACCCGTCGCCCGAGCCGTGCACGACGCCCCACACCACGGCGAGCACACCACTCGCGGCGAGCACCAGCCCGACCGGGTCCAAACGCCTACTGCCGCTGCGTGATTCGCCGATCACCCGCGCGACGACCGGTAGCACCGCGATGCCGATCGGCACGTTCAGCCAGAAGATCCACTGCCAGCTCAACCCGTCGACCACCGCGCCGCCAACGACCGGACCGACCGCGATTCCCAGCCCGGAGATGCCGCCCCAGATTCCGATCGCAACGCTGCGCTTGTTCTCCGGCACCGCGGCCGAGAGCAACGTCAGCGACAGCGGCATGACCGCCGCAGCACCGAAGCCCTGGACGGCGCGTGCGGCGATGAGCATCCACGGCTCGGTCGCCAGCGCGCAGGCCGCGGACGCCGCGGTGAACAGCGCGATGCCGCCCATAAACATCCGCCGCCGCCCCAGCCGATCGCCGAGCGCCGAGGCGGTCAGCAGGAGCGAGGCGAACGAGAGCGTGTAGGCGTTGACGAACCACTGCAGATCGGTCAGCGAGGCGCCGAGGGCGTGCTTGATGACCGGCAGCGCATTGGTCACGACGAGGTTGTCGAGCGTGACCATGAACATGGGGACACCCACCGCGACCAAGACGGCAGCGATGGACGTGCGGGGGCCGGAATCGGTCGGTGCGAGCCGCGCGGATCGCGCGGGGTCGAGGGTTGTGGCCATGAGTGAGTTCCTTTGTTGTTATCGACTGATAACTTGATGCCGACGACAGTATGCATCCACTGATAAGATGTCAAGAGCTCCGGAATCCGGTCGCAACGACCCGAACTCCGGCCGATACGAGCAAGGAGGGCGACGGTGACCTCGACCCGGATACGCTTGACCGCCGAGGAACGCAGCGAGCAGGTACTACGGGCCGCGGTCGGCGCGTTCGCCGAATCCGGTTACGCCGCAACGAAAACCGACGAGATCGCGCGCCGAGCCGGAGTATCCCAGCCGTACGTCATCCGGCTCTTCGGCTCCAAACAGCGCCTGTTCGTCGCCTCCACGAACCGCGCCTGCGACCGTATCGAGGAGATCTTCCGGCAGGCGGCCGCCCGGATTCCGGCCGACGCCGACCCCGCGGGCAAGCTGCGAACCCTCGGCGGGGCATACCAGAGATTCCTGTCCGAACCCGAACTACCGCTGGTACTGCTGCACGGATTCTCCGCCGGCTCCGATCCCACGATCGGCACCGAGGTCCGCGACCGATTCGGCGGGATGTACCGCCTGATCCGCGAGCTCACCGGTGCCACCCCGGACCAGGCACAGCATTTCCTGGCGACCGGCATGCTCATGACCGTCATGACCGCGATGCAGGTCGTGGGCCCGAACGCCGTGCCGACCCCCTGGGCCGACGAGATCGCCGCCTGCTTCGACGCCTGATCCGCTCGCCGCCGATTGTTGACAACGACCTGTATATACAGGAATATACCTCTGGGTCGATCCAGTGACCCAGAGCACTATCGAACGCATGCTAGATCCCTCGCCGCACGTGATGTAGTTGCTCCCCCTCCTCACGGAAGGCACCGCATGTCAGCCACCGAGCAGTCCGGCACCGGCCGGGCCCTCGAACACCGCACCATCGAGGTCATCCCCGACGCGGAGAGACACGGCACGCCGTTCAATCAATTCACCCTGTGGTTCGGGGCGAACATGCAGATCACCGCGATCGTGGACGGCGCATTGGCGGTGGTCTTCGGCGCCGACGCGCTGTGGGGCATCGTCGGCCTGCTCATCGGCAACGTGCTGGGCGGCATCGTGATGGCGCTGCACTCCGCGCAGGGACCGCGGCTGGGTATGCCGCAAATGATCTCCAGCCGTGCACAATTCGGTGTGCTGGGCGCGGTGGTGCCGCTGGTGCTGGTGATCGTCATGTATCTCGGCTTCGCCGCGACCGGCACCGTGCTCGCCGGTCAGGCCGTGGACAAGCTACTGCACATCCACACCCCCGCGGTCGGAATCATCGTCTTCGGCGCGCTCACCGCAGTCGTCGCGGTGACCGGCTATCGGTTGATCCACGTCATCGGCCGGATAGCGACCGTCGCCGGCGCACTCGGGTTCACCTACCTGACCGTGCGCCTGTTCACCCAGCACGATGTCGGCCACTACGTGGGGACCAAGCCGTTCGACATCGCTACCTTCGTGCTGGCAATCTCGCTGGGCGCCGGCTGGCAGCTGACCTTCGGCCCGTATGTCGCCGACTACTCGCGGTACCTGCCACGTTCGACCAGCGCCCGCGCCACCTTCTGGGCGACTCTGGCCGGCAGCGTGCTCGGATCGCAATGGTCCATGACGCTCGGCGCGCTGGTGGCGGCCGTGGCCGGCAAAGCGTTCCTGGGCGACCAGGTCGGTTTCATCGGCAACCTCGCCGGACCGGCCGTACTCGGGATCCTGATCTACCTGGTGATCGTGGTCGGCAAGCTGACGGTGAACTGCCTCAACGCCTACGGCGGATTCATGTCGATCCTGACCTCGGTGACCGCGTTCACCGCCCGCTCGCGCACCACGCAGGCCGCGCGGACCGCGTACATCGTCGGCTTCATCGTCGTCTCGATGCTCATCGCCATCGCCGCCAGCTCCGACTTCCTCAGCAACTTCGAGAATTTCGTGCTCGTGCTGCTGATGGTGTTCATCCCGTGGAGCGCCATCAACCTGACCGACTACTACCTGATCTCGCGCGAGCGCTTCGACATCCCGGCGCTGTACGACCCGAACGGCCGCTACGGCCGCTGGAACATCGCGGCCCTGGCCTGCTACGTCATCGGCATCGTCGCGCAGATCCCGTTCACCGCGCAGACCCTCTACACCGGCCCGATCGCCAAAGCCCTTGGCGGCGCGGACATCTCCTGGATTGTCGGCATCGTCGTCACCGCGGCCCTCTACTACCCCCTCGCCCGCCGCACCGCCAATCCTCCGGCCCACATGATCTATCCCGAGGAGATCTCGGTCCCCACCGCAGGCTGAACCACGGTGGCACCGCAGCCGGACGGCGCCCGCGAATCTACCCCGCGCGGACCGTCGTCCGGTCAGCGGCGATGCTGGACGCGGGCGCTCGCGTAGAGGCAGATCGCCGCGGCGGCGGCCAGATTCAGGCTTTCCGCGCGGCCGTGGATGGGGATGCGGATGCGGTGGTCGGCGCGGGCGGCGACGGCGGGATCGAGGCCGTGGGCCTCGTTGCCGAACAGCCAGGCTACCGGGCCGGACAGGATGTCGTCGGCGGCGTCGAGATCGATCTCGCCGCGGGCGGTGGTGGCCAGGACGGTGATTCCGGCCTCGGTCAATGCCGCCAGGACGGAATCGATGTCGCGGTCGCGGGCGACGGGCACGTGGAAAAGGCTTCCAGCACAGGCGCGGACGCACTTGCCGTTATGGGGGTCGACCGAATCACCGGCCAGCACAACGCCGTTCGCGCCAACCGCATCGGCGACCCGGATCAGGGTGCCCGCATTGCCCGGATCGGCGATCTCGACGGGTACCGCGAGCATCGCTGGCTGCGGCGAAAGCAGCTGCGCCAGTGGCACATCAACCAGACGGCATACCGCGACCAACCCGGGCGGCGTGACCGTCTCCCCCAGCTGCTCGGCGGCCCGCTCGCTCACCAGCGTGGTGCGCACACCCGCGGCGGCGGCGCCCGCCACCAGCTCGTGCTCGCGTTCGGCGGCGCGGTTCGAATAGAACAGCTCCTCGACGCGCTCGGTATCCAGCGCCGCGGCAACCGAATTCGCGCCCTCGGCCAGGAACAGCCCGGTCCGGCGGCGATGGGCGCCGCGATGCAGCTTGACAGCGGAAACGACCCGGGGATTGCGCTCGGAGAGCGCATCCACGGGTCGTTCCCGATGCTGAGTGTTCAACTGTCGCCGGATCAGGCGGCCGGGGCGTTGACATCCTCCGGCAGGGCGGCCTTCGCGACCGCGACCAGGCCGGCGAATGCCTCGGCGTCGGAGACGGCGAGCTCGGCCAGGATCTTGCGGTCCACCTCGACACCCGCGGCCTTCAGGCCCTGGATGAAGCGGTTGTAGGTGATGTCGTTCAGGCGGGCAGCCGCATTGATGCGGGCGATCCACAGCTTGCGGAAGTCACCCTTGCGCGCGCGGCGGTCGCGGTAAGCGTAGGTGAGCGAGTGCAGCTGCTGTTCCTTGGCCTTGCGGTACAGCCGCGAGCGCTGCCCGCGGTAGCCCTTGGAGGCCTCGAGAACGGAACGGCGCTTCTTCTGAGCGTTGACGGCCCTTTTGACGCGTGCCACTGGTCAGTCCTTGTTCGATAGTGGGGCGCTCACAGCGCCCGAGGTGGTCGGGGATGCGTCCGAGGAACGGATCGCGGGGAGCCGGCTCAGATACCGAGCAGCTTCTTGACGCGACGGACATCGGCTTTCGCGACGACCTCCGTGCCATCCAGACGACGAGTCCGGCGTGTGGGCTTGTGCTCGAGCAGGTGGCGACGGTTCGCCTGCTGACGCAGCAGCTTGCCGCGACCAGTGACCTTGAATCGCTTCGAGGCGCCGCTGTGGCTCTTCATCTTCGGCATGGATTCCTCATATCTGTCTCATGCCACGGGCAGCGCTCAGCGCCGCCGATGGCAACTTTCGTATCGGTTCTACTGCGGGTTGGCCGCTTCGGCCTCCGGCGCGGGAGCCGCAGGAGCTTCCTGGGCCTCCGGAGCGGCCGGCGGCGGCTGCGAGGTCGACTGCTGCGACACCGTCTGCTGCGCCTTCGCCCGCGTCTTTGCGCCCTTGTGCGGCGCGAGGACCATTGTCATGTTCCGGCCGTCCTGCTTGGCCGAAGTCTCCACGAAACCCAGATCGGCGACGTCCGCGGCCAGGCGCTGCAGCAGCCGGAATCCGAGCTCGGGCCGCGACTGCTCGCGGCCACGGAACATGATCGTCACCTTGACCTTCGACCCGGCCTCGAGGAAGCGCATCACGTGACCGCGCTTGGTCGCGTAGTCGTGGTCGTCGATCTTCGGTCGGAGCTTCTGCTCCTTGATCACGGTCTGGACCTGGTTCTTCCGAGACTCGCGCGCCTTCTGCGCGGTCTCGTACTTGTACTTGCCGTAGTCCATGATCTTGCACACCGGCGGACGCGCGTCCGGTGCGACCTCGACCAGGTCGAGGTCTGCCTCCAGAGCGACGCGCAGTGCATCTTCAACACGCACGATCCCAACCTGCTCGCCGCCGGGTCCGATGAGGCGGACCTCCGGTACGCGGATGCGATCGTTGATGCGGGTCTCAGTGCTGATGGGGCCTCCTAGGTCAAGCGGTGTCGTCCAACGACCGCTGTAACTGCAACCCCATATCCAACACGAAAGCCCCGTTTCGGTATTTCAACCGCCACGGGGCCCGAGTGTCGACCGGCCTTCGATGCGCACACGCCACATCGACCTGTGCCGCATCGAGCAGCACACAAACCCATCGCTATACGATGGGCGACCGGACCGTTCAACCAAGCATTGCTGCCGGTAGACGGTGGGAGTCGGGCTCCACTTACTGCCCCGGACACGAGTCCAGGGCGGTCGTTGCCGTACAGCCTAACATCGCCACACTGCAGACTCCCAATCGGCGTCCCCCGCGACCTGCGACATCGGCGTCGATGGGATGCTACCGACCATGAGTGAATCCCCCCTCGACGAGCCGGACGTCCGCGAACTCGCCGATATTCCGGCCGTCGAGGTGATCAGCCGCGCCGCGGTCATGCTGATGAGCTCCGCCGCCGAGAAGCTCGGCCTCGCGGACCCCGATCCCGACACCAGCGCGCGCCGCGACCTGGACGAGGCGCGCCGCGTGATCACCGCGCTCGCCGGGCTCATCACCTCCTCGGTGGAGTACCTCGGCCCACACGCCGGACCCCTGCGCGACGGCCTGCAGTCGTTGCAGCGCGCGTTCCGCGAGGCCTCCGCCCACCCCGACGAGCCGGGCAAGGGCCCGGGCGAGAAGTACACCGGCCCCGTGTACTGACGAACACGACCGCCCGCCATGCCGTTGTGACACAGGACAATCGGCCGCAGTGACGACTATCACTCCATCCGGTATGGTTTTCCGCGACGAAAGTGCCTGACAACCCTATGATTCGGGGTGCGCGCGCACGGGTAATCCCCGCGCCGACGCAAGGTTCAGGAGAGTCATGAGTGAGCGAGTGATGGGCACAGGGTATGGCGGGCACGACCACGCGCAGCGCCGGCGCCGCGGCGGCGTGAACGCGAAAGCCGAACTCGCACAGGAGTTGAACGGCCCCGTCGCCGCGTGCGACCAGCTGACAGATCAGGAAGCGGCGGATCTGCTGGCCCTGTTCCGTTCCGCGCGGCAGGCCGAGGCCGTCGCCCTCGCCACGGCCATCGACGACATGATCGACGTGCTGCCCCGCCCGTTCCGCACCGTTGCCAGGCGAATCATGTTCGGGGACATCGTTCACCGATGACCAACCTGGTAACCCGCGCACAGGTCATCCTGCTGGCGCGCACGCTGCATGTGCCGCCGGAGCGGCTGGCCCATCTGGAACGACTCGGCGCCGTTGCGCTGCATGAGATTCAGGAGCGCATGGCGGGCATCATCTTCGAGCAGCACAAAGAGACCTTCAAGCGCATCAGCCGGCTCGTGCCGTTAATCCCGCTGAACGTGTCGATGCCGCTCGTGCAGCGCATCATCCCGCCCGCCATCACGGGGCGGGCGGCCGGCACCGTCGGCGTCGACCACCCGAAGAAGGCCGCGGAAACCATTGCGCTGCTGGGCACCTCGTACGCCGCGGACAGCGCCGCCTACATGGACCCCGCCACGCTCGGGCAGCTGGCCGATGTCGCCCCGGCCGCACCGCTCATCCGGATCGTGAACGAGATCCTGCGCCGCCACGACTATGTGACGGTCGCCCCGTTCCTGGCGCATGCGACGCCGAGCCTGATCGCGGCCTTGGAACAGGGCGCGCGGGACGACGCCGGCCTGATCCACGCGGCCTCCTACGCCTACTCCGCCGAGAGCGTCGGTGCGATCATGCGCCAGTTGGTCAGCGGTCCCGCACAACGGATTCCGCGGATGGTGCGCACCGTCCTGGCCGGACCGCCGGATCTGCAACTAGCGGCGCTATCGGTCTTCGCCCGCTGTGAGCCCGAGGTGATCCGCACCATCGGAGATATCCTGTTCGCCGTCGGATCACCCCCGGCGATCGGTAATCTCATCACCGGCGCGATCCGCGTCGGCGCGGTCCCGGAAATGCTGGTGCTGGCCGGAAACCTGAGCCGGCAGTCGCTCGGGAAGATGGCCGCAAATCCGGCATTCGACAATTACGACACCATGGGCGCGATAGTCGCGGCACTGCGCGGCCACTCCGAACCGAACTGCTGGCGAGGGTTTTTCGCGCTAGCCGCCCGCACCGGCACCGATGTGCAGCGACGCACGGCACGCCTGCTGGCGGGGCTGCCGGACGCGATGGTGATCGACCTGCCCACGCGCGCCACCGAGGCCGATATGTGGCCGATGCTGTTGCAGCTCATCGCGGTTGCGGATCCGACCGTGCAGGACCGGTTCGGCACGGCCTGGGCGACGCTCTCGGCCGAGCGCCGCGCCGGGCTGCAATGGCACATCCACGAGCATCGCCTCGACGCCAGACTTTCCGCGATCACCGAGGCCGCACCGACGATGTCGGTGGAGGAGGTCTTCTACCAGCGCCGCAAGAGCCGTCGCCACCTGGGCACCGCCGACAGCCCGGCCGACAACTGGAATCCCTGGTAGGCCACGGCATTCCGGCGCGGCATAAGGGGGCGGCGGCTCAGTCCGAAGGCTCGCGCCGCAGGCCGTGCAGGCGGTCCCGCAGGTAGTCCTGTTCGGCCGCATTGGCGGTGAGCGCGAGCGCCGCATTGAACGCCGCCTCCGCCTCGTCGTCGCGTCCCAGTCGGGTGAGCAGGTCACCCCGGACGGCGTGATACAGGTGATAGTCGTCCAGTTCCAGCCCATCGACGAGCGCGAGTCCCACTGCGGCGCCGTCGATCTCGGCGATCGCGACGGCCCGGTTCAGCGCCACGACAGGGCTCGGCGCCACGGCCATGAGCTGGTCGTAGAGCTGCGCGATCTGGCTCCAGTCGGTCGCGGCGGTCTCGATCGCATCCGCGTGCACCGCGTTGATCGCCGCCTGTATCTGATACGGCCCGGGCCGGTTGCGGCGCAGGCACCTCCGCACCAGCTCCTGCCCCTCCGCGATGAGCGCCGGATCCCACTCCCGGCGATCCTGCTGCGCCAGCGGCACCAGCACGCCCGCGGCGGCGGTGCGGGCGGCGCGGCGAGACTCGGTGAGCAGCATCAGGGCCAGCAGGCCCAGGGCCTCGGGCTCGTCGGGCATCAGCTCGACCAGGGTGCGGGTGAGCCTGATCGCCTCCGCGCACAGATCCGGCCTGGTCACACCCTCACCCGCGGTGGCCGTGTGGCCCTCGGTGAAGATCAGGTACAGCACCGTCAGCACGGCGCGCAGGCGCTCGGGCAGATCGGCGTCCTGCGGCACCCGATACGGGATGCGCGCGGCGCGGATCTTGGCCTTGGCTCGCGAGATGCGCTGCGCCATGGTCGATTCCGAGACAAGGAACGCGTGCGCGATCTGTGGAGTCGACAGCCCGCCGAGCAGGCGAAGGGTCAGCGCCACCCGGCCGGCGGGCGCCAGCGCCGGATGGCAGCAGGTGAATATAAGGCGCAGCCGGTCGTCTCGCACCGCACCCTCCTCGACGGGGTCGGATTCGATGTCCAGGTATTTCTCCGCCCCACCGCCCCGCAGCCGCGCGGCCTCGGCCAGCTTCCCCGCCCCGGCCGCATCGCGCCGCAGTCGATCCACGGCCCGGTTGCGGGCGGTCGTGATGATCCAGCCGGGCGGGCTGGGCGGCACCCCCTCGGTGGGCCAGCGCTGGGTCGCGGTGGTGAACGCGTCCTGGACCGCGTCCTCGGCGAGATCGATATCGCCGAAGACGCGGATCAGGCTCGCCACGGCGCGGCCATAGTGCTCGGCGAACACCGCCTCGATGGCCGAGACCGACTCCGCCGCACCGGAACTCATCTATTCGCCCACGAACGGCCGGACCTCGATCGGGAGCCCGCCGAGGATCTCGGCCAGCCGCCGCCCCCACGACATGGCGGCGTCCAGGTCGGCGACGTCGATGATGCTCAGGCCCGCCAGATACTCCTTGCTCTCGACGTAGGGACCGTCGGTGACCAGGGCCTCGCCCCGGTCCGCCCGCACCACGGTGGCGGTGTCGGGCGCGTGCAGGCCGCCGGAGAACACCCACGCACCCGCGGCGCGCAGATCGTCGTTGAACGCCTCCACCTCGCGCATGATCTCGTCCAGATTTTCCGGGGGCGTCCCGCCCTCGGGCTGGTAGATCCCGAGCAGATACCTGGTCATGCCGTGCCCTCCTCGTCGCGCCGATCGATGCGGACCGCGCCGGCGGCCGCCGATGTCATCACGTCCATTGTGTTCGCTCCCATCTCCGAACCGGCCGTGCGCCGGCCCTCGTGATCTATACGAACGGACGGCCCCGGATTCGACATGCCCCGAAGACGCGACGAGGTCCACACATATCGACGTCCTTCGAATTGCCGATTATCGCCGCTTATACTCGAGGCATGGCGACGACTCCGACGACAGCGGATCCTCGCCTGATCCAGGCGCTGCGAGCCCTGGCGAACCCGATTCGCCTGCAGATACTGCAGTGGCTGCGGGATCCCGAGGCCAACTTCGTCCTGGAGGGGGCGATGGCCGATCCGCACGAGGTGGGCGTCTGCGTGACCCACATCCAGGCCACGATCGGCCTGGCACAGTCCACCGTGTCCGCTTACATGGCCGAGCTGGAGCGCGCCGGACTGGTCCGCGCCACGCGGATCGGTAAGTGGACGCATTATCGCCGCGATGAAGAGCACATCGCCGAGCTGGTCACCGCGCTCGGCCGAAATCTCTAGCGGCGCAAGCTGATCCGGACCACCCGGCGCGAAGGCAACCCCACGTCTTTCATATCGATAATTTGCGATGCTACGATACATCGAGAGTTTCCGATTTAACGATGCATTGCAAGGAGTCACCCGATGAACACCATCGCCGGCCAGAACCTGGGCAGGTTCGGGATCTACGCCTTCGGGTTCGAGCACCGATCGGCCGCGGGGATCCGCTCCGATATCGAGGAATTGGAGGAGCTCGGCTGGCCGAGCCTGTGGTTCCCGGAGGTCGGCGGCCGCGAGGCGTTCACGCTCGTGAGCCTCCTGCTCGCCGCAACCCGCCGGATGCGCATCGTCAACGGGATCGCCAGGATCGGGCAGCGCACCGCCACCGCCACCCAGGGCGGCGCCCTGCTGCTCGCCGACGCCTATCCCGGCCGGCACACCCTCGGCCTCGGCATCGGCGACGGGCTACCCGGAGTACCGCCACTCGCCGCCATGAACGGCTACCTCGACCAGCTGGATGCGCTCGCGGCCGGCGCCTCGCAACCGCGGATCCCCCGCGTGCTGGCCGCCTACGGCCCCCGGATGCTCGAACTCGCGCGCGACCGCGCGGCGGGCGCCCACACCTACAAGGTCAATGTCGATCACACCGCCCGGGCGCGAGAAATACTGGGGCCGAACGTATTTCTCGGCGTCGAACACGCGGCACTGTTCGAGTCCGACCCCGCCACCGCGCGCGCGATAGCCCGCGAACACTTGCACATCTACCTCACCACCCCCTTCAACGTGGCCAAGTACCGTCGCCTGGGCTACTCGGAGGACGACATCGCCGGAGGCGGCAGCGACCGCCTTGTCGACGACCTGGTCTACTGGGGCGAACCCGGCGCCGTCGCCGAGAAGTTGCGCGCGCACATCGACGCGGGCGCTGATCACCTTGCCGTGCAGGTGATCGGCGTCGAGCCGGGCCGATCGGCGATGCCGCAGTGGCGACTGCTCACCGAAGCGCTACTCCCCCAGAACATCACCGCATGATTTACCCCTGGCCCGGAACCGGGGCCGTCGTATATGGTCGTTGCGATGACTATTCATTCCGATCAAAGATCGGGGGTCTCGTTCGTGGGTGAGTGCTGATGAGCGCTCCGATCACGAACGGGAACGATTCCCGAATTTCACTCTGGCTGCGCGTGCGCGAGTTCGCCGTGCCGCCCTCCATGATCGAGACGGCGACCACCCGGCGTTGCGCCGGAGACTGGGCCGGGGCATGTGCGGCAGCCGGTTTCGATGTCGACATCGACCTGCGGTCATTGGCCCGCACCCGCGGACGGGAACTTGCCGCGCGCGTGCGGGCCGATCTGCGCCGGCTGGCGCCGGATCTGCTGCGTTGGCACATGCCCCGGATCGCTCCCGACGGGCTGCTTCGGCCCGGCCTGACGATGTCGTTGCTGCGGTATGGCCCCGATATCTCCGGAAGTCCTTCCAGTAGTAGAGATTCGGTGCATCTTGTGGTCCGCACCGCACCCGCGTGGGCGGATGGCGGCCAGCGCATCGGGCTCGCGCTGTGGGACGAATCCCGGCCCGGCAGCGGTCCGCATCCGCATCCACGGCCCGACCCGCGTTTCCGGCTCGACCTCCACCGTCACCTGTGGGACGCCGACCAGGTCGGTGAGTTACGAATCCGCTCCGGGGCAGAGCAATTCACACACGACGACGGTGTGGACCCCGCGGTCCGCGAGCGAGCACCGCGGGGCTGCGCCATCGATCGCTGGGCGGCCGAGGCGGAAATTCTGCTGCGGGCGCAGGGCCGCCCCGCCGGTCCGCTGCTGGTGCGATACGGGGCTCGACGGCGGATGATCCTCGAATTGTCCTCGTACGGAGACGATCCCCCGGTCCTGCGCATCGCCGAGAGATACCCGCCCGCCGAAGTTTCCGCGCTGCCGATGCTGCCGCACGCGGCGACCTGGACGCTGCCCGATCTGGAATTGATTCGCGCCGGGGCGATCTCGGCCGATCGGCTGCATCCACTTGTCGCTTCGGCACTCGTACCCGGCCACACGCCGGACGCGGTTCCCCGCGACGCCGACCGGGCGAGCGGGGAGTATCCGGTGGACTGCCGGGGTGAGTGGCACCGAATCGGGCTGGTGGACGGGGTGCTGACCGCACTGGATCACAGTCCGGCCGAGATTCGGCGGGAAGAGCTGCTGGTCGCACTGACCGGCACTCCGGTGCCCTGCCTGCGGGCCATCGACCAGGCGCATCGCCATCCGGATTGTCTTGCGGGCGTTCGTGAACGCCTGAGTCACGGCGATGTCGCCGGTGCCCTGGCGGTCGTCGAGAGCCTGCTCGGACCGGACGCGTCGCTGCGCGACGGAGCGCTGCGAGACGAACTGGAGTCGGCCGCGCGGCGGCGGATCACCTACGGGCTGTTCCGGGCCGGGCTGACGACGCCGGGTCCGGACTCGACGCACGCTCCCCGGCGCCCGCGCCGCGCACATCCGCGCCGCGCGATGCGCACCACTCCCACGCGCTGATTGCACGCCGCACCAGCCTGCGACCCGCGATATCCACTCAATTCTTTTCTACCCGAAGGTGATTCGCATATGAACGTAACTCTGCCGTCCCCGGCCACCCAGCTCGACATCGCCGCCGACCTGCTGACCCTGCTGGGCGAGACCACCACCGAGCCCCGCACCGATATCCAGCTCGAGGCCCTGACCATTGCCGTAGCCGCCGACCTACCGGTGCTCCTGTGGGGCGAGCCGGGCATCGGGAAGACCGCGGCCCTGACCCAGCTCGCCGAATCCCTGGACCTTCCGCTGACCACCGTGATCGCGAGTGTGCATGAGCCGTCGGACTTTTCGGGCCTGCCCATCATCGGAGACGACCCCGCCGCGCAGGGCATCCCGATGGCGCCGCCGGACTGGGCCGTGCGCCTCGTGCGGACCGGGCGGGGACTGCTGTTCCTGGACGAACTGTCGACCGCACCGCCCGCGGTGCAGGCCGCCCTCCTGCGCCTGGTCCTGGAGCGGCGAATCGGCGCACTCCGGCTCCCCGCCGGTGTCCGCATCGTCGCCGCGGCCAACCCGCGCTCGTCGGCGGCCGACGGCTGGGAGCTGAGCCCGCCGCTGGCCAATCGCTTTGTGCACCTGCAGTGGACCCACGACCACGACGTGGTCGTCCGCGGCCTCGGCGGGACCTGGCCGCGCGCAACCCTTCCCGCGCTCGATCCCGAAAAACTGCCCGACGCTGTGGCTTTCGCTCGGCGTGCGGTCTGCGGACTGCTCGCGGCCCGCCCCAAGCTCGTGCATCAGCTGCCCGGCAGCGAGACACGCCGGGGCGGCGCGTGGCCCTCACCGCGCAGCTGGGAGATGGCCCTGCGGCTGGTCGCCTTCGCCACCGCCGCCGGCGCCGGACCGGATGTGCTCTCCCTGCTGGTGCGGGGCGCCGTCGGGGACGGCCCCGGCTTCGAACTGCTGACCAGCATCGACCGGATGGATCTGCCCGATCCGGAGACGCTGCTCGCCGATCCGGCCGCCGCCGACCTCCCCGAACGCGGAGACCTGCGCCAGGCGGTGCTCGACGGCGTCGTCGCCGCGGTCCGCAAGCGACCGGAACGATCCCGCTGGGACGCGGCCTGGGCGGTGCTGGTCAGGGCCGTGGAGACCGGGGCGCCGGACCTGGTGGTCGTCCCGGCGACCACCCTCGCCACGCTGCGCCGGGACGATTGGGAGGTACCGGCGGCGATCGAACAGCTCGCCGGTGCGGTGTCGATATCCCGGGGAGCCGAACGCGCCGCGGCCCGCATCGCGGCGGGAGCGGCGAAATGACCACGGGGACAATGGAACTGGATACCGACAAGCTGTTCACCGCCCGCCTGCTGGCCGTGCGCGCCCGACCCTACCTGGCGACCGCGCTGTACGCGCTGCACCTGCTCGAGTCGCACGCGGTACCGACGATGGGCGTGGATCGGTACTGGCGGTGCTACGTTTCACCCGCGTTCGTGAACTGCACACCGGTGGAGGAACTCGCCTCGATTCTGGTGCACGAGGTGTCGCATCTGCTGCGCGAACATCACCGGCGCAGTGACCGATTCGCCCGCGAACACGATCTGGCCGGCCCCGCGGAACGACTGCGGATGAACATCGCCGCCGATGCCGAAATCAACGACGACGCGTTCGGCGAGGGATTGGTCCAGCCCGAAGGGGCGGTCATGCCACAGACTTTGGGGCTACCCACCGGCGAGCTCATGGAGGACTACCTGCGCCGGTTCCGGCTGGGACACAACACGCAGGACTTCGCGTGGCTCGACTGCGGCAGCGGCGCGGACGGACTCGACCGGGAATGGGACCTGGGCCCCGACGGCGCGGACGGGCTCAGCGAACAGGAGCGCGAGGCGGTCAGATTCCGTGTGGCACAGGGCATTGCCGGCCACCCGGGAGACGCCCCCCGGGGATGGCGGCGCTGGGCGGAGGAGGCGCTGCATCCGCCCCAGCCCTGGCGTGATCTGTTGCGGGCCGCCATCCGCGCGGCGGCCTCGGCCCCGGCATCGGCGACGACTACACGTACGGTCGGCCCGCGCGCGGCTCGGCCGGGCTACCCGGTGTCGTCTTGCCGAGCCTGCGGCACACGCCGCCCCGGGTCAGCGTCGTCATCGACACCTCGGGCTCGGTCAGCGACGCCGAGTTGGGCAGTGCGCTCCTGGAAACCGCGGCCGTCTCCCGCGCCGTCGGCGGTCGCCGCGACCTGCTCACCGTGCTGTCCTGTGACGCGGCGGCACGGATCGCGGATCCGCTGTGCCGCGCCGACGGGATACCGCTGATCGGCGGCGGGGGCACGGATCTGCGGACGGGTTTCGTCAAGGCCCTACGCGCACAACCCCGCCCGGATGTGGTCGTGGTGCTGACCGATGGTTACACACCGTGGCCCGACCGCCGTCCGGCCTGCCGCACCGTCGTCGGTCTGTTCCGCCGAGAGCGCTCATGGAGCGAGGACAATCCGGACTACATCCCGAAGCGGCCGCCCGCGTGGGCGCGGGTGGTCCACATCGGATGAGG
This sequence comes from Nocardia sp. GP40, assembly GCF_050434125.1. Classification (NCBI taxonomy): domain Bacteria; kingdom Bacillati; phylum Actinomycetota; class Actinomycetes; order Mycobacteriales; family Nocardiaceae; genus Nocardia; species Nocardia sp. GP40. Next base: position 17,008 of record NZ_JBNPVW010000011.1, read on the forward strand.
GAGCGGTCGGGTGAGCAGGATTGTCAGCCGGTCTGATCCTGCCGCCGCTGATCGGAATCGCACCCGCATTAGCGATCGCCGCGGCGGTGGGTCTCGTCCTTATTCAGGTCGGAGACATCGCCCTGCACGTGTCCCGGCGCGAGTTCTCCGCGCTCGGACTCAACGTCGTCCTGCTGCCCCTGGCCGGGGTGCTGGCTGGGCACATCCTGGGTCTGAGCACCCGAGCGAGATGCGTTCCATGCCGAGCTGATGCCATGGGTTACGACCTCCACATCACTCGAACCACCGATTGGTCGCGCAGTTCCGAGCGCCCGATCGACGAAGAGGAATGGTGCGCGGCCGCCGACGCTTGGCCGGGCATGAGCCGGCACGACGGCTCCCATTACGCGTTGGCTTACCCCGGCGAGCGCTCGCCGGGGTCGCTGTATTGGCGGGAGGGCGCGATCGTCGTCCGCGTGTGGAAGGTGGAGGCCGACGTCGCTCGGCTCGCGGAGAGTCTGAACGCCTATCTGATCGGCGACGAAGGCGAGCGCTACTACCCCGACAGCACCGTGCGCCGGTCCGGTGAGTTCCCGCCGGACAACCCCCCGGGAGAAGCACAGGACGACGAGCCGGCGATCACACCGCTAGAGCCGCGTACCGTCACCGCAGCGCAGGCCGAGGCCATCCGTGCCTGGGCGCGCAGCAAGGGTCGATCCATCTGAGCAAGGGCACTATATCCGGATGCACCCCGAGGTGTAGTCGGGAAGCGGTTCCGCAGTAGCGGAAGGTAGCGCCGACCACACACTCTGCACGGATCCCTCCCTAGCGCCTATGCCCCGGAAGATGCCGCAGCACAAGCCCGCATGACAACCTCGGCCCACACCTGCGGATCTGTCGCCCAAAAGTTGTGGGCGACACCAGGTATCTCCTCGAAGGCACCGTGCGGCACCAGCGTCGCCAGTTGCCGCAGCGGCCACGAGGGCCGGATATCATGCTGCGGGGCAATGAATTTCATGTGGACAGGGGAGTCGGCCAGTCGCCGCAGCAGGCCGGGCTCGTGGATCCAACGCACGAAGGACTCACCGAGTGCCGCGTGAACGGCCGGCTCCCAGTTGTGCCCTGCCACGCCGACCACGGACCGGACGCGATCGGGGTGATCCAGCGCGTACCGCACCGCCAGGTCGGAGCCTCAGGAGTGGCCGAGCACCGCCCACGCCTCGGCACCCGCCGCCCGGCGCACCGCCTCGAGATCGGCTACCGCCCGGTCCAGGTCGTGCGGCCCGCCCCCGGAGCGTCCGACGCCGCGGGGCTCCGGATACCAGGCCCGCATGCCGCGCGGAGCCAGGCGGTCGTGCTCGAGATAGTGGACGCAGCCCGGCCCGCCGGACAGCACGACGACATCCGGACCGCGTCCGGTAACGCCGACGTGCAGCGGTACACCGTCATCGGCGGTGACCGTCAGTGATCGCATGTCATCCCTCCCCGCGAAGGCGCCGATGCGCCACCTCGCCGTGGCAGCAAATCACATTCGCGGCGCGGGCCGTCACCGGTTATTCTCTGCACGGCTCGGGATCGGAGAAAGAACATGCGTCAGGCCTTGCGAATCGCGGTAGCGCAGCCGCGCTGCGTCGCGCACGACGTCGCCGCGAACGCGGTCGCGCACGCCGAGCTGATCACCGCGGCGAACGCGCGCGTGGTGATTTTTCCGGAGATGTCCCTGACCGGATACGAATTGGACGCGCGGGTCGTCGAGCCACAGGACGCGCGGCTGGCTCCCATCATCGCCGCCTGCGCGCGGACCGGCACGATCGCGCTGGTCGGCGCGCCGGTCCCCGGACCGTCCATCGGCATCCTGGCCGTCGATCACACCGGCGCCCGGGTGGCCTACCGGAAGGTGTACCTGCACGGCAGCGAGGCCGCGCGATTCCGCCCGGGTGAGCCCGCGGTGCTGGAAATCGACGGCTGGCGGTTGGGGCTGGCCATCTGCCGCGATACCGGCCTACCCGAACACGCCGACCGGACCGTCGCGTACGGCATCGACGGCTATGTCGCCGGTGTGGTGCACGGTCGCGACGAGGCCGATCTGCACAGCGAACGCGCTCGCAGGGTGGCGGCCGACCACGGCATATGGGCGGCCACCGCCGCGTTCGCCGGGCCCACCGGCGGGGGTTTCGACAGCACGTCCGGTCGGTCCGCTATCTGGTCCGCCACGGGGATTCCGCTGGCCGAGGCCGGAACCGAACCCGGCGACTTCGCCTGCCACACCTTCGAGCCGTAACTCCCGCGAAGCAAACCCGAAGCACCACACCGGGCTCTCAGCGCAGCGCGGCAGCCTTGCGACGAGCGGCAGCGGCCTTCTTCGGGTCCTTCTCTACCGGCTTCTCGACCGCCGCCTTCTTCGCCGCCGCCTTGCGGGCCGGCGCCTTCTTCGCGGGGGCGGGCGGTGCGGCGAGAACCTCCTTCAGGAACTGCCCGGTATAGCTATCCCCCACCGCCGCAACATCTTCCGGCGTGCCCTGCGCGACGACGGTCCCGCCGCCCGAGCCGCCCTCGGGGCCCATATCGATCACCCAGTCGGAGGTCTTGATGACGTCCAGATTGTGTTCGATGACGATGACGGTGTTGCCCTTGTCCACCAAGCCGTTGATGACCTTGAGGAGCTTGCGGATGTCCTCGAAGTGCAGGCCGGTGGTCGGCTCGTCCAGGATGTAGACGGTGCGGCCGGTGGAGCGCTTCTGCAACTCGGCCGAGAGCTTGACGCGCTGGGCCTCGCCGCCGGACAGGGTGGGGGCGCTCTGGCCGAGGCGGACATAGCCCAGCCCGACATCGACCAGGGTCTTCAGGTAGCGGTGGATCGAGGTGACCGGCTCGAAGAACTCCGCCGCCTCCTCGATCGGCATGTCGAGCACCTCGGCGATGGTCTTGCCCTTGTAGTGCACCTCGAGGGTTTCGCGGTTGTAGCGGGCGCCGTGGCACACCTCGCACGGCACGTACACGTCGGGCAGGAAGTTCATCTCGATCTTCAGCGTGCCGTCGCCCGAGCACGCCTCGCAGCGGCCGCCCTTGACGTTGAACGAGAACCGGCCCGGCTGATAGCCGCGCACCTTGGCCTCGGTGGTCGCGGCGAACAGGGTGCGGATCTTGTCGAAGACGCCGGTGTATGTCGCCGGATTCGAGCGCGGGGTGCGGCCGATGGGGGACTGATCGACCTGCACCAGCTTGTCCAGATGGTCCAGGCCGTTGACCCGGGTGTGGCGGCCCGGCACCTGGCGGGCGCCGTTGAGCTTGTTGGCCAGGACGGTCGCGAGAATGTCGTTGACCAGAGTCGACTTACCGGATCCGGAGACGCCGGTGACCGCGGTGAGCACGCCCAGCGGGAAGGCCACGTCGATGTCGCGCAGATTGTGCTCCGTCGCGCCGACGACGGTGAGCTGCTTCTTCTTGTTCACCGGACGCCGCATCAGCGGCACGTCGATCTGCTCGCGACGCGAAAGGTACGCGCCCGTCAGGGAATTGGAATCCTCCAGCAGGCCGGGATAGGGGCCGCTGTACACCACCTGGCCGCCGTGCTCGCCGGCCATCGGGCCGATGTCCACCACCCAGTCCGAGGCGTGGATCGTATCCTCGTCGTGCTCGACGACGATCAGGGTATTGCCCAGATCCCGTAGGCGCGTGAGGGTTTCGATGAGCCGGCGATTGTCGCGCTGGTGCAGGCCGATGGACGGCTCGTCCAGCACGTACAGCACGCCGACCAGCCCCGACCCGATCTGGGTGGCCAGCCGGATGCGCTGCGCCTCACCACCGGACAGCGTGGCCGCGGCGCGTGAGAGCGTCAGGTATTCCAGGCCGACGTCCAGCAGGAAGCCCAGCCGCGCCTGGATCTCCTTGAGCACCTGCCCTGCAATGGCGGCCTCACGATCCCCCAGGCGCAGCGAGTTCAGGAACTTCGAGCAGTCGCGGATGGAGAAATCGGACACCTCGGCGATCGACCGGCGGCCCTCCTCGCTGTTCAGCGTGACCGCGAGGATCTCCGGGCGCAGCCGCGCACCGTCGCATACCGGGCACGGTACATCGCGCATGTAACCGTCGTAGTGCTCCTTCATCTGCTCGGACTCGGTGTTCTCGAGCCGACGCTGCAGGAAGGGCATCACGCCCTCGAAATCGGCGTAGTACGAACGCTTGCGGCCGTAGCGGTTGGTGTAGGACACGTGCACCTGTTCGGAGCTGCCCTCCAGCACCGCCTTGCGGGCCGCCCGTGGCAACTCGTTCCAGGGCGTGTCCATCGAGAAGCCCAGCGCCCCGGCCAGACCCGAGAGCAGGCGGGTGAAGTACTCCGCGGTCTGCCCGCGCGACCACGGCGCGATGGCGCCCTCGTTCAGGCTGAGCTCCCCGTCGGGCACGACCAGATCCGGGTCGACCTCCTTGCGGATGCCCAGGCCCGTGCAGTCGGGGCAGGCGCCGTACGGCGAGTTGAAGGAGAACGAGCGCGGCTCGAGATCCTCGATGTCCAGGGGATGCCCGTTGGGGCAGGCCAGCTTCTCGGAGAAGCGGCGCTCACGGTCGTGCGCGTGCTCGTCGCGATCGACGAAGTCGAGCACCACGATGCCGTCGGCCAGCCGCAGCGCCGTCTCGATCGAATCGGTGAGGCGCTGCTTGGAGCCGGCCTTCACCGCGAGGCGGTCGACGACCACCTCGATATCGTGCTTCTCCTGCTTCTTGAGCTTGGGCGGCTCGGTGAGCGGATACACCACGCCGTCGACCCGCACGCGCGAATAGCCCTGGGAATTCAGCTGATCGAACAGATCCACGAACTCACCCTTGCGGGTGCGCACCACCGGCGCCAGCACCTGGAACCGGATCCCCTCCTCCATGGCCAGCACCTGATCGACGATCTGCTGCGGGGTCTGCTTGGCGATCAGCTCGCCGCACACCGGGCAGTGCGGGGTTCCCGCGCGCGCGTACAGCAGGCGCAGATAGTCGTGCACCTCGGTGATGGTGCCCACGGTAGAGCGAGGGTTGCGGTTGGTCGACTTCTGGTCGATCGAGACCGCGGGCGAGAGGCCCTCGATGAAATCCACATCGGGCTTGTCCATCTGCCCCAGGAACTGTCGCGCATACGCCGACAGCGATTCGACGTAGCGGCGCTGCCCCTCGGCGAAGATGGTGTCGAACGCGAGACTCGACTTACCGGATCCGGACAGGCCGGTGAACACGATGAGACTGTCGCGCGGCAGGTCGATATCGACCCCCTTGAGGTTGTGCTCACGCGCACCCCGCACCGTCAGGCGATCCGCCACAGGCCGTCCCTTCCCATCCGTCTTTCCGGCATCGACTACTACCCCGCCGCCATGCTAGGCACCCCCACCGACAAGTTTGCTTCGCAGCGGCGAAGGGAGGGCCGGACCAGGGATTTCGGCTGACGTGATCGCAGCCGTACACACCAGACTACTGGGCGCGATGCTCACCCAGAACGACGACCGAATTGTGGCCGCCCATCCCCAGCGACGTCTTCACCGTGATCCCGCCCTCGCACGGGACCGGCCCATCCAGCAGCCGCGGGTGCGCGGGCGCGACGATCGGTGCGGCGGGCACGATGCCGCGCTCGTAGCCCAGTGCGGCCACCGCCACCTCGACCCCCGCGGCCGCGCCCTGACAGTGACCGGTCAGCGGCTTGACCGAGTACATCTCCGGCCGATCACCGAAAATCCTTGCCAGCACCTCGGTTTCGGCCTCGTCACACTGGCGGGTGCCGGGCCCGTGCGCGTTGTAGTACCGCACCTGCTCCGGAGAAACCCCCGAGACGTCGAGGGCGCGGGTGACACAGTCGAAGATCTGTTCGTGGCTCGGCTCGACCGACACCACGTGATAGGCGTCGTTGGTCATGGCGCCGCCGAGCACGTCGGCGTACGGCGCGTCCGCGTCGCGAGTGAGCACGAACGCCGCGGACGCCTCGCCCATGCAGAAACCGCGGCTACCCTGCTGGAACGGGCGGCACGCGTCGAGCGCCTCGGCGTCGTCCACCGCCGCGCCCATCCTGACGAAGTGCTCGAGCATGTCGGGGGTCGCCGACAGGTCCGTGGTCACGCAGATCACGTCGTCGGCGATGCCCTGATCCAGCCACATCCGGGCGGTGATCAGCGCGACGTTCGCCGAACTGCAGGCCGCGGACACGTTCATCGACGGTCCGTGGAAGCCGAATTCCTGCATCAGCACCGCGATCGGCGTGGAGGGTAATAGTCGGAGGTAGTCGCGCGAGCGCCGGTGGCCCTCGTCGACGGTGTAGAAATCCCGCCAGTTGCGCACGTCACCGAGCACGATCGCGTGCAGGACCCCGACCGTGCGGCCGGGCCGCCAGCCCCGCGCGAGCGCGTCCTCGACGGCCTCGCGCGCGGACTCGTGCGTGGACCGCCCGTAGAGCGTGGAACTGATCGCGGGATCGCCGCCGTCGGGTACCAGCGCCACCCATGCGTGCATGTCGCGTCCGGGCCCGTACCCTGGATGTAGCCGAGCGGCCGACTTTCCGCTGAGCAACCCGCGCCACATGGCCTCGCGCCCCCAGCCGTAACCGCTGACGACGCCGATCCCGGCAATCGTCATATGATCTTGGTGTCTCGGGGTGCTGCCTGGCATAGCTCGCTCCTTCACCGGGTTCGAGCAGGATAGCGAATTGTCGGCCATCGCTGAGCAAACTCTTGGTTGTAGTGGTCTCCGATCTACCCCCGATGTAGAACCCGAACTGTGATCGATCCGATAGCGTCGGCGTTGTGATCCTTTGCACGCCGATTCCGAATGATCCCGCGCTGAAAATGACATGAGTAGTCAATGATCAGGGGGCACATGTGGTTGAGGTGGGCAACGACCCGGGTGACGCCGCCATCGACGCCGAACAGCTGGCGCAGCGGTATCGCACCCTGGTCGAACACAGCCCGGACGGTGTCGTCGTACACGAGCGTGGCAACCTCGTCTACGCAAATCCGGCAATCGTGCGGTTACTGGGCGCTACCTGCGTCGCCGAGCTCCTCGGCCAACCCGTCGCCCGCTTCGTCGACCCTCGCGACGCCCCCGGCATGCGGGCCCGCATCGCCTGCCTGACCGAGACCGGTGACGCATCCGAACCCGCCGAGATGACCCTGATCCGCGTCGACGGCCGGCGGGTCGACGTGGAAACCGTGTCGGTGCTGACCGTCTGGTACGACCGTCTCGCCTATCAGGTGGTGATCCACGACCTGACCCCGCAGCGCCTCGCCGAGGCCGCCCAGCGCCGCGCCGAACTGCACTTCACCACCGTCGTGTCCCAGCTGGAGGAGGGCGTGGTCGTCATCGACCGCGGCGGCTGCATCGAGTCGATCAATCCGGCCGCGCTGCGAATCTTCGGGCACGACGGTGGGGACCTGGTCGGCACGGCGATCGCGGCGCTGCCGCTGTCCCTGCTGGACGCGAACGCCCAGCCGATGTCCGCCGCCCGGCATCCCGTCGCGCGCACCCTCGCCACCGGCGAGACGATCGCCAAGTACGTCTTCGGCGTGGACCGCCCCGACGGGCAGCGCCGCTGGCTCTCGGGGTCGTCCCGGCTGCTGAATCCCGGCGATCCGGACTCGCCCGCGGTGTCCTCGTTCAACGACATCACCGAGTTCCGGGCCAGCCGGCGGCAGCTGGAATACCAGGCCACCCACGACCCGCTGACCGGACTGGCCAACCGGTCCCTGGTGCTCTCCCGGCTGACCGCCGCGCTGGGCACCAGCGAGGGTCTGCCCGTGTCGACGGTGCTGTTCATCGACCTGGACGGATTCAAATCCATCAACGACACCCTCGGTCACGCGATCGGCGACACCGTGCTGCAGATCGTGGCCCAGCGCCTGCAGCGCAGCCTGCGCCAGGACGACGTCGTAGGCCGCATCGGCGGGGACGAGTTCCTGGTGCTGTTGTCCGGGCGCACCCTGCCGGTCGATCTGAACGTCTGGGTCCTGCGCCTGCGGCAGGCCATGGCCGAGCCGATCATCGCCCGCGGGCACCGCATCCACATCGACGCCTCCATCGGGATCACCCCGCTGCGTCCCGGCGACACCCGCACGCCCGAGGCGGTGCTGAACGACGCCGACGTCGCGATGTACCAGGCCAAGCCGGCCGCGCATCGCGACGGCGCGCCGATGGGGCTGCGGCCGAACAGCACACACGCCTCCTGAGCCCGGGTTCCCGGGTGGTATTCGTCCCGGCAACCCCGCGTTCACCTGCGAATACGGCGAGCGCGGGCAATGCCAACTAGAATCGACAACTCTGTTTTCCCTTCGCGTCGCGGCCCGCCCGGCCGACCGTGATGACAAGGAGTTCGTCTTGCCCGACCGCCTCACCGAGGATCACCCGGCGACCGGCCACACCGCCGAACTGGCGCGGGAGCAGACCCACCTCACGCTGCTCTACCAGCGTCTGGACGGAATGCGCGAATACGCCCAGCGACGGCTGCGCACGGTGCTGCTGGAGACCGGCGGCACCCCGCAGGCTCGCAGCGAGCGCGAGTCGTTCACCCAGCTGTACACCGAGGACCTGGCCAAGTACGACGCCGCCGAACACGGCCTGTGCTTCGGCCGGATCGATCTGGCCGAGGACGGCACCGCCGAGCAGCGCTACATCGGCAGGCTCGGGATCCTGGACGAGGACGACGACTACGCCACCCTGCTGCTGGACTGGCGCGCGCCGCTGGCGCGCCCGTTCTACCTGGCCACCACGGCTACCCCGGACGGCGTCACGCGGCGTCGGCACATCCGTTCGCGCAATCGCGCGATCACCACGGTCACCGACGAATACCTGGATCTGGACCTGGCGCGCGCCGAGGGCGCAATCGAATCCGACACCGGCGTGGGCAGCGAGAGCGCGCTGCTGACCGCGCTCAACGCCGCGCGCACCGGGCAGATGGCCGACATCGTGGAGACCATCCAGCACGAGCAGGACGCGATCATCCGGTCCGAGCACAGGAGCGTGCTGGTGGTGCAGGGCGGGCCGGGCACCGGCAAGACCGCCGTGGCGCTGCACCGCGCTGCCTACCTGCTGTACACGTACCGCAAGCAGCTGGACAAGTCCGGCGTGCTGATCATCGGGCCCAACTCGACCTTCCTGGACTACATCGGCCAGGTGCTGCCCTCCCTCGGCGAGACCGGGGTGCTGCTGTCCACGATCGGTAACCTCTATCCGGGAGTGCGTGCGACACTGGAGGATTCGCTGCGCGCCGGCGAGCTGAAGGGTTCGCTGGACATGATCGAGGTGCTGAAGAAGGGCGTGCGCGACTGGCAGCAGGTGCCCGCCGAGCCGATCCGGCTGAGCTTCGACGGCTACGAGATCACCATCGACCGCCGGATCGTCACCAAGGCCCGCGGGCGGGCGCGCTCGTCGCGGCGGCCCCACAACCTGGCCCGGCCGGTCTTCGCGGCCTCGGTGCTCGACGCGCTCACCGATCAGCTGGCCCAGACCATGGGCAGGGACCTGTCCGGCGGCCAGAACCTGCTGAGCCAGGCCGATCTGACCGAGATTCGCGACGAGATGCGCGCCGATGCGGAGATCCAGCGCGCGATCGCCGGCCTGTGGCCGATCCTGACGCCGCAGGAGGTGCTGGCGGGCCTGTGGGCCGATCCGGCCCGGCTCGCGCGCGCCGCCGACCAGCTCACGCCGGAGGACCGCAAGGAGCTGTTCCGGCCGGACGACGGCAACTTCGGCGCCGCGGACGCGCCCCTGCTGGACGAGCTGGCAGAGTTGCTGGGCATCGACGACGCCGAGGAACGCGAGCGGGCGCGCCGCCGCTGGCGCGCCCAGCTGGCCGAGGCTCAGGACGCGCTGGACATCCTGACCGGTTCCGCCCCACAGGATCTCGAGGACGATCTGGATCCGGAGATCCTGATGGCCTACGACCTGATCGACGCCTCACAGCTGGCCGAACGCCAGCACGTGCGCACCAGCCAGACCACCGCCGAACGCGCCGCGGGCGATCGCACCTGGACCTACGGCCACGTGATCGTCGATGAGGCGCAGGAGCTTTCGGAGATGGCGTGGCGAATGGTGATGCGGCGCATCCCGAATCGCTGGGTCACCGTCGTCGGCGACGTCGCGCAGACCGGCGATCCGGCGGGCGCCTCGTCCTGGCAGCGCATGCTGGAACCCTATGTCGCCCAGCGCTGGAAGCTCACCGAGCTGACGGTCAACTACCGCACACCGTCCGAGATCATGGCCGTCGCGGCGGACGTGCTCGCGGCCATCGACCCCGGCGCCACCGCGCCCCGCTCGGTGCGCGAATCCGGTTGCGCCCCTACCGCGGTCCGCGTCGCCCCCAGCGAATCGGTGGATACCGTTCGCGCGCTGGTGGATTCGGAGACCGACCGTCCGGGCACCACCGCGGTTCTGGTTCCGCACTCGATCGCCGGCGACTATGCCGAGCTGGCGGGCGACTCGGTGCGCGTCCTGACGGTCCCGGAGGTGAAGGGCCTGGAATTCGACGCGGTGATCCTGGTCGAGCCACAGGACATCCTCGACGAATCCCCCCGCGGGCTCAACGATCTCTACGTCGCACTCACCCGCGCCACCCAGCGACTGTCGGTGGTGTACAGCGGGGAACTGCCCGAGGTACTGCACGCGCTGGGCTGAACGCCCGAACGCGTGACGGCCACTCTCGTGACGAGAGTGGCCGTCAGACATGGTCGAACAAGCGGCGTGTCGCCGCGCGCCGATGCCTACCGCACGGTGTGGACGATCAGGACGTCCGAGCGGGACTTGCGGGCGACGTCCGAGGGGACCGAGCCGAGCAGGCGCCCGGCGAGGGTGTTGAGGCCGCGGTTACCCACGACGAGCAGGTCGGCCTCGACCTCCTTCACCAGGTTCAGCAGCGACTCGACGGGCTCACCGACGACAGCCTTCTCGACGACGTTCGTGGCGCCGGCAGCCAGGGCCCTGTCGCGCGCGATGCGCAGGATCTCGTTGGTGGGCGCGGAGCCGCGAACCTGATAGGCCTCCTCCTTGAGCACATCGGCCGCGGCGGCAACGTCGCGGTCGTCGGTCGGGTAGTAGGCGCAGGCGACGTACAGGGTGGCGCCCGCGGCGCCGGCCAGGGCGGCGGCCTTCTCGACGGCGACGTACGACGAGTCCGAGCCATCGGTACCGACGACAATGGACCGGTAGGCGGTGGTCATCTTTCCTCCAAACGTACAAGTGGTCGGGCGGCGCAGAGGAACCCGATGTTCGGCCTCCGCGCGGCAACTGCGCTAGACCATAACCGCTGCCGAGCCGGAAAAATCCGAAACTGCATCACATCACACCGGCATGCCGTGTCGCGCCCGCCACACATTTCCGAAATGGCCTTCACTACCAGCGCCTATTCCGCCGGACCGGGCAATGCCGCGACGCACACCGCAATCGCGAACGGTCCTGCGGCACTGGGATTTCCGTCACACGAGCGGTGCGAGCGGGCAGCCGATCACGCGAGCAGCTGGAGGTTCGCCCGGAAATACCGGGAGATTATCGTGAATTGTCCCAAATTCCCCCGGTAACAGGGTCGTCGACGCAGCGCCGCACGGCTCGCGGGCAAATGCGTCCCGGCGGTCACACTGCGGATCGGGCGTATTCCAGCGGCGCCATTCCAACCTCCGTCGCGAACTCGCGGCAGAAGTGCGCCTGATCGAAATAGCCGAGTTCGACCGCGAGCGCGGCGAGATCCTCGGTGCGTCCGTCGGCGAGCATTTGCGCGCCGTCCTGCAGGCGATAGCGCCGCAGCACCCATTTCGGATTTACGCCGACGTAGCGCCGGAACAGCCGCTGCAGAGTGCGGATAGACATGTCGTAACGCTCGGTGACCTGGTCGACGCGGGTCAGCTCGCGATCGGACTCCATCGCCGCGATGATCCGCAGGACCAGGCGGTAGGCGTCGTCGACGGTGGCGGTGCGGGCCGCCTCGCCGAAGAAGTCCTCGAGCAGATCGCGGCGGGTCTCGACGGTGGGCGCGGACAGCACCCGTTCGGTCAGACCGCGCGCCCGCGGCAGCACCTCGGTCAGCTCGACCGCCGCATCGCGGAACGATCCGACATCGAGGCCGGTGAACGCGCCGAAGCCGCCGGGCCGGAACTTCACGGCGAACGTCTCGCCCTCCTCGGACAGTTCACGCGTGAATTTCGTGGTGCACACCCCGTTGACGAAGCCGCCTGTCCGGGAGGTGGTGCGTTCGAAACTGACATTGACGCTGGGATACGACAGCACCTCGGCCACATAGGGCGGCTGCCCGCGCAGATCCCACTGCACACACCAGTACCACTCCACGAATTGCGACAGTTCCGGCCCGGCCGGCAACCTGGTCAGCGTGCGGTGCTCCTCCTGCCGTCGCGGGCGCAGGATTCCCTTGGTGACCTCCGGCGGCGGGACCGGAACACGTTTCAGCACAGGGTCTTTCGGGCGATCGGCAGGCGATGTCATCGGATGGCCGCCCCGCAATCCGCGCGCTGTCGCGTTCTTACAAGAGTCGCGCCCGGCAAACCGGCAGAGTTGTGCACATGACGAACAGCGTGAATCCGATCCCCGAGGGCTACCACTCGATCAACTGCTTCCTGGCCGTACCCGATGCCAACGCCGCCATCGAGTTCTATGGCGCGGTCTTCGGCGCCGAAGTGCTGAGCCGCAACGACCTGCCCGACGGGCAGGCCGCGCACGCCGAGCTGAAGGTCGGCGACTCCACCTTCCAGCTGGGGATGCCCATCCCGAGCGAGAACGTGCTGGCCCCGAACCCCGACTGGGTGCACACCAGCGTCGTGCACTACTGCCCCGACGTGGACGCGGTCGCGAAGTTGGCCCGGGAGCACGGCGCCAAGCGCGTGACCGATCCGGAGACCTTCGTCACCGGCGACCGCTTCGGCCTGGTCATGGATCCCTTCGGCCACCGGTGGGTGATCATGACCCGCGTCGAGGACGTCTCCCGCGAGGAGGCGGAGCGCCGCGTCAACGAGTGGATGGCGAACCAGTCGAACGAATCGGACCAATAGGACCCTGCCATGCGAGCAACCGGAACATTCAGCGTGAAATCCTTCGTCCCGACCGACGTGAAACCCGACCCCGCGATCCCCACGGCCGTGCCTGTAGGCGTTGCGCGGATGGAGAAGTTGTTCGACGGCGAGGTGTCGGGACGCTCGGCGACCCTGTTCACTGCGGCGTTCGATCAGGCCGCCGGGGTCGGGACCTATCTGGCGATGGAGTCGTTCGAGGGCAGCGTGAACGGCTCGGCGGGTACCTTCTGCTTCGCACACTCGGCCACGACCTCCGGAACCGACCGGTCCGCGGAGTTCTTCACGATCGTCCCCGCCAGCGGCACCGGCGATCTCGCGGGAATCACCGGTACCGGCGGCATCGCCGTCGACGCCGACAACACCCATCGCATCTGGTTCGACTACGAACTGCGCTGACCGACAACCTGACGAAGGCTCATCCGCCGCGAGTTGTCGCTGGCAGCCCTCCCCCGAGGGACTCATTTCAGCCCGGCGGCGTCCATGCCGCGCAACTCCTTCTTCAGGTCTGCGATTTCGTCGCGAAGTCGGCCGGCCAGCTCGAACTGCAGCTCACGGGCGGCGTTCATCATCTGGTCTGTCATCTCCTTGACCAGATCCGCGAGCTCGGCGCGCGGCATGGACTTGATGTCGCGGCCCTCGAAGACGCCCGCGCTGACCGCGCGCCCCGGCTCGCCCTGGGCGCGGCGGCCACGGCTCGCGTTGCGGCCCGAACCGCCGACCTCGACCGGCTCGTCGGCCTCGCGATACACCTGGTCGAGGATGTCGGCGATCTTCTTGCGCAGCGGCTTGGGGTCGATGCCGTGCGCCTCGTTGTAGGCGACCTGCTTGGCGCGGCGGCGCTCGGTCTCCTCGATGGCGTTGCGCATCGAGGCGGTGACCTTGTCGGCGTACATGTGCACCTCGCCCGAGACGTTGCGCGCGGCACGGCCGATGGTCTGGATGAGACTGGTGGTGCTGCGCAGGAAGCCCTCCTTGTCGGCGTCAAGAATCGCCACCAGCGACACCTCGGGCAGGTCCAGGCCCTCGCGCAGCAGGTTGATGCCGACCAGCACGTCGTATTCGCCCAGGCGCAGCTGGCGCAGCAGCTCGACGCGGCGCAGCGTGTCGATCTCCGAGTGCAGGTACCGCACCCGGACGCCGAGGCCGAGCAGATAGTCGGTCAGATCCTCGGCCATCTTCTTGGTGAGGGTGGTGACCAGCACCCGCTCGTCGCGTTCGGCCCGCTGCCGGATCTCGTGCACCAGATCGTCGATCTGGCCCTTGGTCGGCTTCACCACGACGTGCGGATCGACCAGGCCGGTGGGACGGATGACCTGTTCGACGAATTCACCCGCGCTCTGACCCAGCTCGTACGGGCCGGGCGTGGCCGACATGTAGATGGTCTGGCCGATGCGGTCGGCGAACTCCTCCCAGGTGAGGGGGCGGTTGTCCACCGCGGACGGCAACCGGAAGCCGTATTCGACGAGGTTGCGCTTGCGCGACATATCGCCCTCGTACATGCTGCCGATCTGCGGGACCGTGTTGTGCGACTCGTCGATGATCAGCAGGAAGTCGTCCGGGAAGTAGTCGATGAGCGTCGCCGGGGCCGAGCCGGCCGCGCGGCCATCGATGTGGCGCGAATAGTTCTCGATGCCCGAGCAGAACCCGACCTGCCGGATCATCTCCAGGTCGTACTGGGTGCGCATGCGCAGGCGCTGGGCCTCGAGGAGTTTGCCCTGGCGCTCGAGCTCGGCGAGCCGCTGCTCCAGCTCGGTCTCGATATCGCGGACCGCCCGCTCCATCCGCTCCGGGCCCGCGACATAGTGCGTGGCGGGGAAGATGCGGACCATGTCCACCTGGCGCACCACATCGCCGGTGAGCGGGTGCAGGTAGTACAGCGCCTCGACCTCGTCGCCGAAGAACTCGATCCGGATCGCCAGCTCCTCGTACGAGGGGATGATCTCGACGGTGTCGCCGCGCACCCGGAACGAACCGCGGGTGAAGGACATGTCGTTACGCGTGTACTGCACATCGACCAGCAGCCGCAGCAGCCTGTCCCGCTCGACCTCGGTGCCGACCTCGAGCTCCACCGACCGGTCCAGGTAGGACTGCGGGGTGCCCAGGCCGTAGATGCACGACACCGAGGCGACCACCACGACATCGCGCCGGGAGAGCAGGCTCGACGTGGCCGAGTGCCGCAGCCGCTCCACATCGTCGTTGATCGAGCTGTCCTTCTCGATGTACGTATCGGTCTGCGCGATGTACGCCTCGGGCTGGTAGTAGTCGTAGTACGAGACGAAGTATTCGACCGCGTTGTGCGGCAACATCTCCCGCAGCTCGTTGGCCAGCTGCGCGGCCAGCGTCTTGTTCGGCGCCATGACCAGCGTGGGCCGCTGGGTGCGCTCGATGAGCCACGCGGCCGTCGCGGATTTACCGGTACCGGTGGCGCCCAGCAGCACCACGTCCCGCTCCCCCGCCGCCAGGCGCCGATCCAGCTCCTCGATCGCGGCCGGCTGGTCGCCGGCGGGCTTGTGCTCGCTGACCACCTCGAACCGGCCCTCGGACCGCTCGATCGCGCCGATGGGCCGGAACTCCGAATGCGCCAGCGGTGTGTTGGCGTCTGCGGGAATCTCGGATGCGAAAGCCATGTCCACAGAGTAGGACCACCCACCGACAACAAGCAGCGCTCACCGCCCCGACCGGGCCGGTCACCGTTCCGGAGCCGGAGGCCGGCGACGAACGAGGGCGGCGGCGAACGCCACGGCCGCCGCCAAGGCGGCACCCGCGAGTATCAGCACCAGCAAGTGAGCTACGGAAACGTCGTGGTCGTGACCGATGACGTGGAGGATCCCGGCGCGTACGGCAACCGTCGCGGGGAGACCCAATGCTCCGCATACGCCCGCCGCCCGGAGCGCCCGGCGGGCGCGCCCGGTCGCCCGGGGACGAGCCACCACGACAAGGTACCCGTTGCACATGACCGCGGCCGCGAAGAATCCCCCGGCGGCCACGACCACCGCGAACACGAACAACAGTGGATCGGTCCAGCCCTCGCCGACGGCTTGCGTGAGCGCCAGTGCCAGTGCGGATGTCACCGCCGCGAGCGCGGTGACAGCAATGAAGTGGCGGCGGACGAATGCGATCATCGGCGCGCATCGATGGGCCCAGTGCTCCGGATCGCGGCCCGTCACGAGCGTCACCAGCGGCACCAGATCGTCGAGCCGATCACCGCGGCGAATGTGCGCGGAAGGCAAACGCCCCAATGCATTGCGCTGCACCGCCGCATTCGTCACCGCACCCGCCGTGAGCAGCGCGAGCGCGCCCACGAGCAACGGCGTGGTCGGCGCGCTCCACCTGCGCAGGCCGGCTCGAACCACGACGGCGATCCAATCGGCGATCATGGTCGCCGTCACCAGCAGCGTTGAGGCCGCCGCAGCACGAAGCAGCTGCACGGTGCGATAGCTCGGCTGGGGTTCCCCGCTGCGCCGCAACACCATTCGAGCCACCACCAGGCAGGCCAGGGCCGGGACCAGGAATTCGGTGAAGGACACCACCACGTCGTAGGGGTCGTTCTGCCACGGGCTGGCGGCGCGGACGGTCTTCACCTGCGTGGTGATCCACGCAAACGCCACGAAGCCCGCCGCCACCACCAGCGACCATCGCAGCGCCGACCGGATCTTCCGCTCGAGGTCCAGGTCAGTGCCCGCCACCGACTCCGCCATAACAACCACCACTTTCGTATTCGCTCATCGGGCACGTCTAGTACGCAGAGCGTAGTACGTAGCGCGTATTACGTCATATGTACTAGTGTGCGAGATCACCGGCAGTCCAGGAGGTTCGGCGATGCTCGCCAACGATGCCCAGTTGCTGGTCCTGTGCGCGCTCGCCGCAGGACCGCTGCACGGCTACGCCATCAATGCCGCCATCGAACAGTCCACCGGTCAGCGGCTCGGTCCGGGAAGTCTGTACGGAGCGCTGACTCGGCTGGAGGCGAAGGGGTTGATCGAGGCCGCCGACGGTTCCGGGCGGCAGCGCCCGGTCCGCCTGACCGACCAGGGGCAGGAGCTGCTGGAAAGCGAGTTGCGTTCGATGGCCCGATTCGCGTCGAACGGACTGCGGCAGCTCGGGGTGAATCCGGCATGAGCGTCGTCGAACGGGCACTGATTCGGCTATATCCGAGGCCGTGCCGTGAGCGCTGGGGAGATGAACTGCACGAGACGGTTCGTGCCACCGGTTTCCGTTCCTGGCCGAACGTCGCGACGGGGGCGCTCGACATGTGGCTGCATCCGACACTCTGGCCCACCCGCCACGGCGGTCAGCGCCGCGCCCGTGCCGCGGCCATGGCGATCGCGGTCGCGGGCGACGGCTGGTTCGTCGCGAACCTCACCACCGAGGACGGGGGTTCCCGCTTCCCGCCCATCCTGCACGGCTGCGGACTGGCATTGGCGGTGGGGCTGCTGCTGGTCGCCCCGCGCCCCAGAGGGAATCGCCGCGCCCTCGGCGTCCTGATCCGGCGTTGCGTACTCGGCCTCGCGCTGCCCGCCGTGCTCATCGCGGGGGTGGTGCTCCTGGTTCACACCGGAACAGTTTCCGCCGCTTCGCCACCGGCGCCACGGCTTGCGACGCTCGGAATCTGGTGGGGCGCATGGCTGTTGGCGGCGGCGAACGGCTGCCGGATGCTCGCGAATCTCGGCCCGGACATCGCCGTCGCGCCGGGCCGGCGACGCTCGATCGCCGGGACGGCCGTGCTGACGGCCACCGGCGTGGTCACCGCGGCGGTGCTGCTCGCCTTCGCCGTCACCGACACCGCATTCGATGTGGTTGCCGCGGCATCGGGCGTGCTGCTGTTCGCGCTGGGCATCACCCTCTCCGGAACGGTTCACGAGCTACCCTCGCTCACCGACGATGAAGACGCGACGCGCGCCTGACGCCACCCACACGCCCGGGTAATCACACCATCCACCCCCCTCTCATCTCGGGACAATATCAATTACACATGACCGGATCGCTCCGGTTGTGTCCGAATTGTCCGGTGCCGCAAGCTGGTTCACGATCGGTGGCGAATTCGTCACGACGCGCCACATGTGTGTTTATGCACACGCGCGGCAGGCTATCCAGGTGTACTGTCAACCCGGTTTCCCAGGCAGTTTCAGAAGGGCAGTGCAATGACCGGACTCCAACCATTGCGCACTGCGGCACGCACCCTGCTCGGCAGTGCGCAGCCGCACAGCACCACGCCGCGAGCCGCCGAGGCGCCCGCGCGAGTTCCGCACCGTCCGTCGATCGAATATTTCGACATCGCGGATTGCACCAAGACCGACGCCCGTGGCTTCGTCCACTCGGTGGAGCGCTATCACGCCGAGCCGTGGGGGCTCTATCTGATGCGCTCGGCCGATGCCTCGCCCGAGCGTTTCACCGAGACCTGGCTACTGCCCGAACCCGCGGTGCGAATCACGATGAGCCACGTCAACACCGCGCACGACCGGGACCCGGTGTATCACGTCCACGTCGGCGAGTACTCGAAAATCGAGCCGAAGCGATGGCGCGCGATCTGCCACTACATCGACATCGTCTGCCGCAACGGCCACGCCCCGGAGCTGCACGGTGTGGACGACCTGTTCGCCGCCCACGATGCGGGATATGTCGACGCCACCGAGGCCCAGCGCATCATCGAGCGGGCCAACACCGTGGTCTCCGGCATCGCCGCGCACGGTCATCACGTCGAGCGCTGGCTGGGGTCGCGCGGCATCACCCTCTCCTGGTTGTGACGCCGTGGTTGGCCCGGGGGTTGCTCACCGCGGCGCAAACACAATGACCGCCGGCGCAAACACCGGTAGATTATGCAGGCATGACGCAGGCACCGGCTGTTCATCTGCATCGGCCGAAGGTCGAGTACTTCGATATCGGTGAGCTCACCAACACCGATCCGAAGGGATTTGTGCGGACCGTCGAGCGCTATCACGTCGAGCCGTGGGGGCTGTACATGGCCCGCACGGCCGACCATACCGAGTTCCGCTACCTGGAGTCCTGGTTCCTGCCGTCGGTGTCGTTGCGCGCCACGGTCTTTCACTACACCCCGGCACACAACCGGGACCAGGACTACTACATCGACATCGGCGATTTCGCCGAGGTGTCGCCGGGCCGCTGGCGCTCGATCGACCACTACCTGGACCTGACCGTGCGCACCGGCCGCGACGTCGAGCTGCTGGACGTGGACGAACTACTGGCCGCCCATGCCGCTGGCTTCCTCACCCTGGCCGAGGCGCAGCGCGCGATCCAGGTCGCCACCACCGCCATCGACGGCATCGCCGCGCACGGGCACAACTTCGAGCGCTGGATCACCGAGGCCCACGGCATCACGCTGACCTGGATGTAGCGCGGCGCTACTCCGCCCGCTGAGCCCAGGCCAGTACCCGCGGATAGACCTCGTCGAACCACGGGGTCTTGACGGCGAGGTATGCCTCGATCGCCGCCTCCCCGCTTGCGCCCGCCGCGCTGATCTCCGCCTTGCGCTTGATCGTCAGATACTCCTCGCGCGCCGCGGGCTCCGCGCGCAGCCAGTCGCGGAACGCCAGCGCGAACACCTGCCCCGGCCAGCCGTCGACCCGCACGTGGATGTTGGCCGGACGGCCCGGATCGGCGTTGACATGGATGCGCTTGGCCCACATCGCCGGATCGGTGCCCGGCTTCGGATCGTCGGCCAGATAGGGGGCGCGCGGAAACCCAGCGTCCTGCAACGGTTCCCGCAGCGCATCGGCGGCCGCCAGGTCGGCGACCGTGACCTGGATGTCGATGACATCCTTGGCGGGCAGGCCGGGTACCGCGGTCGAGCCGATGTGATCGATGCGGCGGGCCGCGGCCCCGCAGGCGACCGCGAGCCGCCCGATCAGCCGCTGCGCCTGCGCCGGCCAGGCCGGATCCGGCGCGACCAGGCGCACCTCGCGGCGCGGGCTCCGGGTCCGGGTCCGCAGATTGCGCTCGAACGGCACCAGCCGCTCCTCCCACAGCCGGTGCACCTGCGGCTCCAGCTCGTCGGGGGTCCCGCTGTTGTCCAGCAGCACATCCGCCGCCGCGCGCCGCTGCTCGTCGGTGGCCTGCGCCGCGATGCGCGCCAGTGCGTCCTCGCGCGCGATGCCGCGAAATTCCCCGAGCCGCCGCACCCTGGTCTCGACGTCGGCCATGACCACCAGTACCAGGCTCATCACCGGGCCCAGCCCGTTCTCGACGAGCAGTGGAATATCCTGCACGACAATCGCATCCGCGGGCGCCGCCGCGATCAGCTCGGCTTGGCGCCTGCCGACCAGCGGATGGGTGATGGAATTCAGGGTGGCGCGGGCCTCGTCGCTGGAGAAGGCGACCGCCGCCAGCGCGGGGCGGTCCAGGCTGCCGTCGGCGGCGAGAATGCCGGGCCCGAATGCCTCCGCCAGCGCGGCCAGCCCCTCGGTGCCGGGCGCCACCACCTCGCGGGCGATGGCATCGCTGTCGATCAGGACCGCGCCCCGCTCGACGAGCATCCGCGCGACCGTCGACTTCCCGGCGCCCATGCCGCCTGTGAGACCGATTCGCAACATCCCTTCAGTCTCGCATCCGTCCCGCCGACGTGCGGGGCTCACCCCGCTGGACCGACCGGCCGAGCTCATCCCCTGGTCCGGTAGGCGTCAGCGCCGGACAACTCCGCCGATTACCCAGTTCCCCACCGCATTTCACGGCATATCGGGCACATTTCCCATTCCGTGACAACGACGATACCGATTCGATACTTTTTTCCGGACATCGCCAACCTGGAGCCCGATTCTTCCGGACACGCCGGGACACAAGTCGATCAAAATCAACTGCCGCACACTTTTGTTCCGCTAATGTTCGCCGCAGACCAGCAAAGCAAAGGAACACCATTGGGCATCCGAAACATCCGGACGGGGCGCCACCGACTGGGTACGCCGGGCGGGGTGCACTGCCTCGAAAACCCCGCCGTCGCCACCGCATTGGCGCAATACCGCCGGACCTGGATCATCGCTCTGATCAATCCGGCCCGTCACAGCTGGGCATCCATACGCCGGCGCACCGCCCTGGCCGCGGTTCCCTGGGTGCCCGCGACCGCGGTCTGATACGTCCGCCCGGACCCGCTACACCAATCCGCTGGGGCGGCGCCGGGTACCCCGCGGCTGGGTCGGCATCGAATTCGGCGGCACCGGATAGGGAATGGCTTTGTCCGCCGTGCCGAGCGCCATATTCGGGCCGCACTGTGCGGTTGCGGCGGCGGTCTTGGAATTGGGATCGGTGATTCGCGGCGGCACCGCATCCGGCTTGGACGCGAAATCGAAGGCCGAGGTCATATCGCCGGTGACGCCGCGCCGCCAGGCGGTCAGATTCGGCACCTCGACACCGAAACGCCGTTCCAGCAAACGCAATTGCGAGGTGTGGTCGAAGGTCTCCGAGGCCAGCAGCCCGCCCCGCGAATACGGCGAGACGACGAAACACGGGACGCGATAACCCAATCCGATGGGTCCGGCGACCCCCTTGGCCGCGGGCACCCGCTTCAGATCGACGGACAGGAACTCCCCCGGCGTGCCCGGCGGCGCCGTCGGCGGGGTCACATGGTCGAAGAATCCGCCGTTCTCGTCGTAGCTGACGATCAGCGCCGTCTTCTCCCAGACACGCGGATTCGAGGTGAGAATATCCAGCACCTGCATGATGCCGACGGCCCCGAAGGCGGGCGGCAGCGCCGGATGTTCGCAATTGAGTAGCGGCGGGATCACCCACGACACCGAGGGCAGCCGGTTGGCGGCCACGTCCGCGGCGAAGTCCGCGGGGAAGACCGGATCCTTGCCGCGCCGGGCCAATTCGGAGTTCGGATCCGCGGCCTGCTTGAAACATCCCAGCATGCCGTCCAGGAACACCGAGGAGATCGGGCCGGCGTCGCGGTTGTTGTACATCTTCCAGCTGACCCCGGCCGCGGACAGATTCTCCGGCATGGTGCGCCAGCTGTAGGCGTTCTGCGGCAGTACCGTCGGCGTCTCCACCAGCGGGCCACCGGCGACGCCCTCCGGATCGATGTGGGCCGACATCCAGTAGAGCCGATTCGGATCGGTCGGGCCCAGCACCGAGCAGTGGTAGTGATCGCAGAGGGTGAAGGCGTCCGCGAGATCGTGATGGACCGGAATGTCCTCGCGGGTGTAGTAACCCATCGCCGCGGGGCCGTTTCCGGCGCCGACGCTGGCGATCGACATCGGCATCCACTGATCGTTGCGCCCGCCGTTCCAGGCCTGGTGCATGCCGGGCCAGGTGTGATCCGGATCGTTGATGCACTCCCCGTCCAGGCTCGCGCCACGGGTGGTGTCGAGCCGGAACGGCACGATGTGTCCGTTCGGGGTAGGGCCGACGCCGGGTGCGTAGCCGCGCTGCTGCCAGGCCGCCGACTTGTCGCCGAATCCCCGCACCCCGGGCATCGTCCCGAAATAGTGGTCGAACGAGCGGTTCTCCTGCATCAGCAAAACGAAGTGCTCGATGTCCCCCAGCCCGCCCATGCCGGCGGGATCGGCGGCGTACGCCCGCTCGATGATCGGATTCGCCAGCGCGGCCATGGCGGCCACCCCGCCGGCGGTCATCGCCTTCGCGAGGAAGTCACGGCGATTGATGCCGTCGAAGAGTCCCATGCCGCAGAGCCAGCCTTCCGCATGATGTGAAACAGGTCAATTTCAAGCCCGAGGCGAGGCTACCGAGCAATCAGCCGAACGACCACCGGGTGGGGCCAAATCACAGACATACCTTAATGACCATGAATGGACCGATCGCCGAGGCGCGGGTCTCCTCAGCCGTCGAGCTGGACGCGCAGCACGTCGCCGCGGCCGGTGGCGACCATCAGATCGCCGCGGGAATCCGTGGCCACCGCCGCCATCGGGCCCGCGGTGAGCAGGGTACAGGTGCCGTGGCCGCCGGGGTCCACACGGACCAGATGACCGGAAGTAGTTGCGACATACAGGAATCCGCCGGGGCCGACGGCGAGGTCGTCGGCCAGGCCCAGGCCGGCGACCGGGTAGCTCCGGGAGGGAGCGGCGATCGGAATCCGCAGGATTCGCCCCTGTCCGGTCAGGTAGACCGTCGTGTAGACCGAATCACCGTCCACCGCAAGGCCGTTCACTCCGAAAACCTTGGTCTGCGCGGTCCAGGCCGTGTCGATGGTGGCGTCGCGGCGAACACGGACGACGCCGGATCCCGTATCGGCCACATACAAATTGCCCGCGGCGTCGAACGCGGCGCCGTTGGCCATGGTGAGTCCGCGCACGAAGGTCTCGGGCCGTGGCGCGACGGCGGTGGGGTCGAACCGGACGACACCGCTGTCGTGAACGCCCGGCAGCAGATTCGTCGAATTGTCACCGTAGACCACGTAGAGCAGTCGATCGGGACCGAGACGGATCGCGCCCGGCGAGGGCACGGTGACCGTCGCGGTGATGCGGCCTGCCCGGTCGTACCGTTGCACCTCGTTCCGGTACAGCCGCGATACCCACAGGTTGCCCTGCGCGTCGTAGCCGAGATTCTCGGCCCAGTCGACATAGGGGATGCCCGCGGCGACGACGGTGGTCGCGGTGGCACGCGGGCAGGACACGGGTTGCGACCGCGCGATCGCTGGCCCCGCGACACCGGCGGCCGCGAGGGTGAGAAAGGTGGCGCACGACAGGGCGATCCGGCGACGACGAATCCGGCGACGGGGCTGTACGGGCGCGGTCGGCCGCATATCCGGCACGAGTCCTCCTGCTTCACGAGGGTATTGCTGCAAGAGCGGCTCGCAGCGGGCTCAGTAATGGTAGGCACGGTGGCCGTCCGCGTGCCTGGGTGTGATGCCCCCAGGCACACGGTCACCGCGACCGGCTACCGTCGGCCAATCGGGCCAGCGCGGCCGCACTGGGGCTGTCCGGCTCGGACAGATAGACCATCAGCCGCTGGCCCACGGCCCCGCGCACGTCGAAAATAGGAACGCCACAGCTCGGCGAATTCGCCACTGGCTTCGGTGAGTTCGCCGATCACGTGCCGTATCCGGGAATCGTCCGGATACAGCGCGCCGGCCTGCCGCAGGCCCGCCACCATCGCCTGGCACGTCCACGTCCAGTCCACGCAGAAGCGGCGGGCGACCGGTTCCAGGAAGGTCATCCGCGCCAGATTGTCGATTCGCGGGAACGGCGAGGAGAACGCCTCGGCCATCCCGTTGACGGCCAGCATGTCGAAGGCCGGATTCAACACGAAAGCCGGTGCGGCCGAATAACTCTCCAGCAGTTGCCGCAGGGTGGCGCCGACCGTCTCGTGCGAGGCACGCGCGCGGGCGGTGCGATACCGGCCAGCTGGTACAAATGGCCATGTAGCGCCTCGTTCAGCAGCAGCGCCCGGCTCAGCGCCTCGAGTATCTGCGCGGAGGGGCGCCGCTCGCGCCCCTGCTCCAGGTGCGCGCTTGACCGGCGACGGTGTGAAGCCCGCCCGCACCGCGCCGGCGAGCCGCTGCGGGGTCGAGTACCGGATCAGCTTCTCGGCCAGCCCCAGCCCCGCAGCGTCGGAAATGCCGGTCGCGTCGTCGGTCAGTAGCGCAACCAGCCGCTCGGTCCGGCCAGAGGAGGCGGCAGCGACGAACGCCTCGACGACTCGGCGCGCGGAGGCACGGTCGATCTGGGAACTGTTGCCAGCGACAGCGATTCGACGCCGGGCTCGGTGGGCGTGTTGCTGGCTCCCGGACTCGGTGATGCCGAGGATTTCGGCGATCTCGGTGTGGCTGTAGGCAAAGGCCTCGCGCAGTACGTAGACGGCTCGTTCGACCGGCGACAGGCGCTCCATGAGCGTCAGCACCGCCAGGGTCACCGATTCGCGCTGCTCGACGGTGTCTGCCGGGCCCAGCATCGGGTCACCAGCGAGGAGCGGTTCGGGCATCCAGGCGCCGACCGCGCGCTCACGTCGCGTCGTCGCCGAACGCAGCCGATCGAGCGCCAGGTGGGTAACGATCTTGGTCAACCAGGCCTCGGGCACCTCGATGTACTGCCGGTCGGCGGCCTGCCACCGCAGGAACGCGTCCTGCACCGTGTCCTCGGCGTCGGCGGCCGAGCCGAGCAGACGGTAGGCGAGCGAGGCCAGTCGAATCCGGCTGGCCTCGAATCGCGCCACGTGCCTTCGGATTCGGCTACGACGAAATCGCGGCCGCAGTCGACAAGACTGCCGCCGCCGTGCATCAGATCGCCCACCGCGCCCCCCGCCACGTCGAAGCCCGCCGACCACGCCGCACGGTCACCACGCGCCAAGCCCAGGCAACCGTCGCGGCGTTCCGGCGCGCGCTCGAGACACGCGACCTGCAGGGCCTGCTCGACGTCCTTGCACCCGACGTCGTGGCGATCAGCGACGGAGGCGGTATCAAACAGGCCACACCCCCGGCCGGTCATCGGCGCCGACAAGGTGGCCCGGTTCATCGTCGGCGGCCTCACCAAGAACGACGTCACCCTCACCGTCGAGCCGACCACGATCAACGGCAGCGCCGCGCTGGCGCTGCACGTCTGCGGGGAGCTCGACGGCGTCATCGCGCTGCACGTCGAAGACACCCGCATCATCGGCCTCTACTTCGTCCGCAACCCACAGAAACTGACCCGTATCTACGCCGAAACCCCGCTCACCCTGCGGTAAACACCGGTCTCGGCCCTAATGTTCGAGGAGCAGACATGCCCGCACGAGTACCCCTCGCCACTGATCCGCTTCCTTCGCGATGGCCGACGGTGGCTACAGCAGTCCTCCTGTTGACCACGATCGTCGGCGTGTTGCTCATCGCCTTCGCCTGGCCGTCGGCGCGGTCGTCGGTCCACGATGTTCCGATCGCCGTGGCCGGACCGCCTGCTGCGGTCGCGCAGATCCGTACCGGACTCGACCACCGTGTGCCGGGTGGATTCGACATCACCGAAGTCGCCGACACCGCGGCCGCCGAACACCTCATCCGCGACCGGCAGGTATATGGGGCGATCGACCTCAGCACCGGCAGCTCGCAGGTCTTGGTCGCCTCCGCCGCCAGCACCGCTGTGCGCCGGGCCCGTCGGCGATGGTGCCTGTCTCGGCGCGGTGTTCCTTCAGCTCCGGCCAGTCTTCGCCGAGCTTCACGCGGTGACGGTGCGGTACTCGGTCAGCTTCGACCGACACTCGGAGCGGTTCGACGAGGCCGACGTGTTGTCGGCCCCTGAAAGGCCGTAAGCAGCGGCGAAAGTGCTGCTGGATCAGCTGATCTGGTGGGCGAGGGCGCTGCGCGAGGCCCGCGCGGGTCAGCCGTACCCGGAGGGCCCAACGCGGCCGCCGGCGGTCCTGAAAAGGGTGTAGCGGTCAGGCAAGTCGCGCCAGGGCTCGGCCGGTCGGAGCACCCGCATATACGTGTCCTTATATAAGGAGCGGGAGATCGTCCTACACTGTGGGGATGACAGCCGATCAGGATGTGCCCAGCGGTGTAGATGTCGCGGTGCTGCTGCGGCGGGCGCAGCTGCGCAAGCAGATGGCCTGCGAGGCCGCGCTCGCCCGGGTGGGGATGACGTTGCCACAGTGGGGCATACTGCTGGCCGTCGCGGCCGAGCCCGATTCCTCGACCCACGCGCTGGCACTGTTCACCGGGCAGTCCGATCAGTCCGCGGGCGCTGTGGTCGCCCGCCTCGAACAGCGCGGATTGCTCGAACGCAGGCCCGGTGTCGGTAAGGCGATTCTGCACAGGATCACCCCGGAGGGCGACGAGCTCGCGCGACGTTGCAACACCATCGTCGAGGACGTGATGACTCGTCTGCTCGCAGGCCTCACCGACGGAACTCTTCGGACACTGCGGACCTCGTTGCAGTCGATCGCGCAGGCCGCCCTCCCGGCCTCGACCAGGTCGGACCCCGATGATCTCAGCGGGCTGTCCGGGATCCGCTCCGCCACACATCCCTGATCGACAGGGTGTCCTCGATCCTGCCGGTGGGATCGCCGTCCACCAGCAGCAGATCGGCGCGCGCGCCCGGTGTGATCCTGCCGCGGTCGGCGAGGCCGAACGTCGTCGCGGGCACGCTGGTGGCGGCCCGCAGCGCCTCGGTCGGGGTGAGACCGGCCCGCACGAGCAGCTGCAGTTCGCCGTGCAGGCTGACCCCGTGTGCCATGCCGGGCGCACCGAGGTGGGAAGCGTCCGTGCCGGCGAGGATCGGCACGCCGGTCGCGTGCATTGCCTTCACCGCGGCCAGGGCGGCATCGAAGTCCCCGGTCGGGAATCTGTTGAAGTCACCGCTGAGATTGTCCATCCAGGACTGCGGTAGGCGACCGGTGACCCGGCTGTCGCGCGCCAGGTCGGCACCGAAGTGCTGGTTGGTGAGTGAGGCCAGCACGCTCAGCGTCGGGGTCAGGAACACCCCTCCCGCACGGAACGCCTCGACCAGATCGGGCGTGCCTGGACCGTCGATGAACAGGTGTGCGAACCCGTCCACACCGGCGGCCAGCGCCTGCCGGGTCGCCTCGATGGTCAGCGCGTGGGCGATCACCATGCGGTCGCGATCGTGTGCGGCGGCCACCGCCGCCTTGACGACGCCTTCCTCGACGACGGGGACGTCTTTGCCGAGTGTCTTGCCGCTCTCGATGAGCACCTTGATGTAGTCGGCGCCTTCCGCGATCCGCTCGTCGACGAAGCTGGCGGCGTCCTCGGCCCGGGCGACCGTCGGCAGTTCCGGGTCGTTCTGATTGCCTCGGAGCTGCGTCGGATGCCCGCCAGGTGCGGTCAGACCCACCGAGGCCGAACGGACATCCGCGATGTCGGTCCGTTCGGCGGCGGCGCGCCGAACCTCCGCCATCGTTTGCGGGAATGAGAACAGGTCGAGCTCGGTGGTCACCCCGAATCGCAGGGCATGGCCGAGCGTTTCCAGGTCGGCGTGGGTGTGCGCGTCGATCAGGCCGGGCAGCAGGGTGGCACCACTGCCGTCGACTCGCTCGGCCGCCGCAGGCACGGGTGCGCCGACCGCGACGATTCGCGACCCCTGCACTTCCACGGTCCGCACTCCGATCAACTGCTCGCCGTCGAACACTCGGGCACCCTCGATGACATATCGCGCCATGACTTCTCCTATATAAGTGTTGGTATATACTAAACCATAGACGCCGGCGCGGTGGCGTCAAAGCGACACGACAAGACTTCGGTCCGACCAAAGGAACGTGTGATGCGGCCCATCTCCGAAAACGACTCCGACCTGGCCAGTGTGCTGACCCTGGTCACCCATGAGCGGCAAGCCCGCGACCGGGGCTGGTGGTCCATCCTCGCGCGGTGCTACACACCGGAGGCAACGATCCAGTCGAGCTGGTTCGACGGCACCGCGGTCGAGTACATCGAGTTGTCCAAGCGAATGTTCGACCAGACCCCGTCCGGCCACCGCCTCGGACTGCCCGTCATCGACGTCAACGGCACCCGCGCGATCGTCGAGGTGCCGATGACCATCGAGTTCCGCGGCACTTTCCGCGGCGTCGAGGTCGACGTCGCCGCGCACATGCGGATGCTGCATCGCGCCGAGAAATGGGATGGCGGCTGGCAGTTCGCCATGTCCGTCGCGATCTTCGACCACGACACGATGACCCCGGCCATCCCCACAGCCACACCGACGCTGAACCCGGACGACCTTGCGCGCACTCGGCCGTCCTATCGCATGTTGAGCCTCTGGATGACCGAGCTCGGGTACACCATCCCGGCCGATCGCTACGGCGTCGACCGGCCCGCCGAGCTCACCGCGCTGTACGACGACGCCTACGCCTGGGCCGGCCTGCCGCACTGACCCGGCCTGCCACCCACAGCACATCGATATCAAGACCGGAGGGAAGCGGGACAATGCGGGAATTCATCGTCGAGCTCACCACCACCATCCCCGAGGGCACCGAGCAGTCCGAGGTCGACGCCCGCCGGGCCGCCGAAAACGTGCGAGTCAAGGAACTCACGGCGACCGGACACCTGGCCCGGTTGTGGTGGCTGGCGGTGCTGGGCACACTGCCGTTGCGACCGTGGATGGACGTCAAGGTCACCGCGCTGCGGCCGCACCACAACGACCCGACAGCGATACGTGGGTCGCGCTAGACGGACGGTCGTATGGGATCCCGGCTACGTGCGGATTGCGACCGACCGCGGCAGCCCGGTGATCCGACGAAAAAGCCCCCGGATCCGAATGGATCCGGGGGCCCTTCGAGCATGCGAATTACGCGTTGCCGGAGAGCTTCTCACGCAGCGCGGCCAGCTGCGCGTCGCTCGCGAGCGAACCGCCGGCCGACTCCGACGAGGAGGAAGACGACGACGAGCTGCTCGCCTGCGCGCCACTCTCGGAGGAGTAGTTCTGCGGTCCACCGTTGGCGGCCTCGGCGGCGGCGTCGGCGGCCATCTTCTCCATCTGCGCGGTGTGCATCTTGTGGCGACGCTCCGCCTCGGCGTAGCGGCCCTCCCACTCCTCGCGCTGCTTCTCGAAGCCCTCGAGCCATTCGTTGGTCTCGGGGTCGAAGCCCTCGGGGAAGATGTAGTTGCCCTGATCGTCGTAGCTGTCGGCCATGCCGTACTTCGACGGGTCGAACTCGGCGTGGTAATCCTCGTTCGCCTGCTTCAGCGACAGCGAGATCCGGCGACGCTCCAGGTCGATGTCGATGACCTTGACCATCGCGTCGTCGCCGACCGCGACAACCTGGTCCGGCACCTCGACGTGGCGCTCGGCCAGCTCGGAGATGTGCACCAGGCCCTCGATGCCCTCCTCGACGCGCACGAACGCACCGAACGGAACCAGCTTGGTGACCTTGCCGGGCACGATCTGGCCGATGGCGTGGGTGCGGGCGAACTGACGCCACGGGTCTTCCTGAGTCGCCTTGAGCGACAGCGATACACGCTCGCGGTCCAGGTCGACGTCGAGAACCTCGACGGTGACCTCCATGCCGACCTCGACGACCTCGGACGGGTGGTCGATGTGCTTCCAGGACAGCTCGGAGACGTGCACCAGGCCGTCGACACCGCCGAGATCGACGAACGCGCCGAAGTTGACGATGGAGGAGACCACACCCTTGCGGACCTGGCCCTTCTGCAGCTGGTGCAGGAACTCGCTGCGGACCTCGGACTGGGTCTGCTCGAGCCAGGCGCGGCGGGACAGGACCACGTTGTTGCGGTTCTTGTCCA
This sequence comes from Nocardia sp. GP40, assembly GCF_050434125.1. Classification (NCBI taxonomy): domain Bacteria; kingdom Bacillati; phylum Actinomycetota; class Actinomycetes; order Mycobacteriales; family Nocardiaceae; genus Nocardia; species Nocardia sp. GP40. The sequence goes on from NZ_JBNPVW010000011.1 coordinate 47,140, forward strand.
GCTCGATGATCTTGGCCTCGATCTCCTTGCCGACGTACGGCTGCAGATCGCGCACGCGGCGCATCTCGACCAGCGACGCCGGGAGGAAGCCACGCAGGCCGATGTCCAGGATCAGGCCGCCCTTGACGACCTCGATGACGGTGCCCTTGACGGCCTCGTCCTTCTCCTTGAGCTCCTCGATCGTGCCCCACGCCCGCTCGTACTGCGCGCGCTTCTTCGACAGGATCAGGCGGCCTTCCTTGTCCTCCTTGGTGAGAACAAGGGCCTCGACCTCATCGCCCACGGAAACGACCTCGTTGGGGTCGACATCGTGCTTGATGGACAGTTCGCGAGACGGGATCACGCCTTCGGTCTTGTAACCGATGTCGAGCAGAACCTCGTCGCGGTCGACCTTGACGATGGTGCCTTCGACGATATCGCCGTCGTTGAAGTACTTGATCGTCTTGTCGATTGCGGCGAGGAAGTCCTCGGCAGTGCCGATGTCGTTGACGGCTACCTGCGGCGAGGTGATGGTGGTGGGCATATGTGGGGTTGCTCCGGACGGATTGTGGTCGGTAGTGGACATTGGAACTCTCGGTTTTGCTGTGACTGCACAGCTAGGGGGCTACGTTGGACCTTGCACAGCACATCGCCGTGTCAGCGCACAACGCTGTCCTGCCCTGAACTCACAGCTCACGAGTGATAACGGCATGTGCGTACCGGTACGCAAACACCGATGACACTCGCGGGAAACAGCGTACGCGACGGGTGTTGTACCAAGCAAACAAGGGTCCACCGTGTCGGAACCCTCGCCCCATGTCAGTCGATACCCTTCCATCATGCCGCAGGATCACCCCGACGTCCCGTCCGACGACCCCCACGCCCAGGCCAACGCGCTACTCGGCGCCGTCGGAATAAGCCGTGCGCAAATAGATTCCGTGGCCAGCGCGCGGGCCAACCGCCGTTGGTGGGACGCCGATGCCGAGCAGTACCACGTTGCGCACGCCGAATTCCTGGGCGTCGACTCCACCGACGGTGAGTTCGTGTGGTGCCCGGAGGGGATGCACGAGGGCGACTGGCATCTGCTCGGCGACGTCACCGGCAAGCGGATCCTGGAGATCGGCTGCGGGTCCGCCCCGTGCTCGCGCTGGCTCGCGGCCCAGGGTGCGCACCCGGTCGGGCTGGATCTCTCGCGCGGCATGCTCGAGCGCGGCCTGGCGGCGATGGCCCGCGGCGGTCCGCGGGTTCCGCTGGTGCAGGCCGGGGCCGAGGCGCTGCCGTTCGCGGACGAGAGCTTCGACGCGGCCTGCTCGTCCTTCGGCGCGATCCCCTTCGTGGCCGATTCGGCCGGGGTGATGCGGGAGGTGGCGCGAGTACTGCGGCCCGGCGGGCGCTGGATCTTCTCGGTGAATCACCCGATGCGCTGGATCTTTCCCGACGATCCCGGCCCGGACGGCCTGCGCGCCACCATGCCGTACTTCGACCGCACGCCCTACGTGGAGGTCGACGCCGACGACAACCCCACCTATGTCGAGCACCACCGCACCCTCGGCGACCGGGTGCGCGAGATCGTCGGCGCGGGCCTGGTCCTGATCGACCTGATCGAGCCCGACTGGCCGGAATGGCTCGACCAGGAATGGGGGCAGTGGAGCCCGCTGCGCGGCGAGATATTCCCCGGCACGGCCATATTCGTCACGGAGAAGCCCGCAAGTCGATAGTTCGGAGCGCCCTGTGACGGCCGGCCATGGTCACCGATCGCGGGCCTCGGAAGTTCGACCCCGATAGCGGTCGAGGTAGAGATCGCAGCCGGGCCACCGCGAATTCAGCAGGCGGCACCGACCCACAACCAACTGGATTGTGCGATCGCTCAAAACGTACGCACAGGATTTGCGCGTTGGTTACTCGTCAGGGCATGCCCGGATGGGTGATTCTGTGTCGGAGCGCACTCATCGGACGTCCGCGGCCGGGCCGCCGCTGCCGGTCCCCGGCACGGTTCGCACCGTCTGAATCGCACCCACCCTCGACCCGCCGGCATCCGCTGCCAGCCCTGATACCGGAGTGAGAAGAACAATGAACCAGCCCAAGAATCACCTGATCGGCGCCGTCCAGGCCACCGAGGTTCCTCGCTACGCGGGGAAGGGCACCTTCGCGCGCATCGCCGACATCCACGAGGTGAGCGACTACGACATCGCGATTCTCGGCGCACCCTTCGACGGCGGCACGTCCTACCGGCCGGGTGCCCGGTTCGGCCCGCTCGCTGTCCGGCAGGCGGCCCGGGCACTGCGCCCCGGCTACCACGTCGAACTCGGTGTCGCGCCGCTCGAAGAGGTCCAGGTCGTCGACGCCGGCGACATCACGGTCACCCCGTACGACATCGCCGAGGCCTGCAAGCAGATCGAGGACCATGCCCGCGAGATCCTCCGCGGCGGGGACCGCAGGGTCGTCTCGATCGGTGGCGACCACACCATCGCCCTGCCGAATCTTCGTGCGCTGCACGCAAAGCACGGCCCGGTCGCGCTCCTGCACTTCGACGCCCACCTCGACACGTGGGACACCTACTTCAACGCTCCGGTGACGCACGGGACGATCTTCCGCCGCGCCTTCGAAGAGGGGCTGTTGATCGAGGACCACTCGATCCATGTGGGTATCCGCGGCCCGATCTACGACCAGATGGACCTCAACGACGACGCGCGGATGGGGTTCCGGATCATCCGGGCCGGCGACCTGGACGTCATGGGCGTCGAGGCGGCCGTCGACGTCGTGCGCCGGCGCATCGGTGACGCCCCGGTGTACGTTTCCATCGACATCGACGTGCTCGACCCGGCGTTCGCACCGGGCACCGGCACGCCCGAGGCCGGCGGGCTCACCTCGCGGGAGCTGCTGCGGATGCTCCGCCGGCTGACGGGTCTGAACATCGTCGGCGCCGATGTCGTCGAGGTCGCCCCCGCCTACGACCACGCCGAGATCACCTGCGTTGCGGCCGCCACGCTGGTGTTCGACCTGGTCTCGCTGATGGTGTCCGGTTCGTCCGCGAAGGCCGTCTCCGCAGCCGCCGCGTCACCCGAGGAGTCCGCGACGGCGAGGTAGCCGCGCTGACCGGGGCGGGCGCAACCTCAGTCTCGCTCCCCGAGAGCAACGGAAATGCTCTCCCGCAGGGACGTCCGACCGCCCCGCCGCAGCAGCCGATCGAACGACGACTCCCCCAGTTCGGCGCGGATACGAGCGCTGGCCTCGTCGTGCCCGTCGCGCATACCGCCGTAGCCGAGCATAAACGTCTCCCCCGACGCCCAACTGGCGGCCGCGGCCCCCTGCATCCGCGCGGCCAGTTCGGCGTCGCCGCGCTGGACCGCAATCCAGGACATCACCTCCAACACCCAGGCGCACAGGATCCGATCGCCGAATCCCCTGACGAGCCGCAGACACTCGCGTTGACGGTCGAGGGCATCCGAGAGGTCCCCCGCGAAGAAGGCATCGTATCCACGCACGAAGGTGAGGTACGCGAGGGTCCACTTGTCGCCGGCCGCCGTGCACAACGCCTCCGCCTCACGGCAGAGCGCGACACCGTGGGGGTCGCCGCGCGGCGGCAGACTGGTGAGCAGCCCGGCGATGGCGACCGCGAGCCCCTCGGCGTCGCCGGAGTCGCGTTGGCACTGCACCGCCTCCTCGTAGTGCACCCGGGCGAGCTCGAGTTCGCCACCACAGGTCGCGGCGAATCCCAGCGCGGCGGCGGCGTACCCCCGGTCGCGGTGATCGCCGCGTGCGATCGCGAGTTCGCGCGCCCGGGTGGCCCGATCGAGCGCCGTCGTCCGGTCACCCTGCAGCATCACCACGACCGACGAACTCCACTGCGCCCGTGATCGATTCGCCTCATCCATCGAGGGGGACTCGAGCGCCGCCGACAACCAGCGCCGGGCCTCCGACAGGCTGGAGCTGGCCAGCCAATAGAAGTGCAGCGACGTCACGATCTCGATACCGGCCGGGGACAGCTGCCCGTCGCTGCGGCTGTAGGAAAGGGCCGCGCGGAAGTTCTCCCGCTCGTCGTGGACCATGTTGTACAACCCCTGCTGACCGGGGCCGAACCACCCCCGCCGGAACTCCACGGCCAGGCGCCGGTACCGGGCGACGAATCGTTGCAGGCACGCCTGCCGCAGGTCGGTCTCGGCCAGGCGCTCGCTCCCGAAGTCGCGCAGCGTCACCAGCAGCCAGTAGCGGCGGACACCACCGACGGTGCCGGACAACAACATCGACTTGTCCACCAGCGACGCCAGAATCAACCGGACATCCCGTTCCTGGTATCCGGGACCCGCGCAGACCTCCGCCGCAGCCGCAGCGGTGAAACGTCCCGTGAATACCGACATCATGGCCCACACGTCGCGTTCCTGGGCGGTGAGCAGGTCGTAGCTCCACTCCACCAGCGCCTGCAGCGAGCCGTGCCGCGGATCCGCAGGCCGGCCGGCGGCGGCGAACATCCGGAACCGGTCGGCGAGCATCGCCAGCATCTCGTCCAGTCCGTACGCGCGCAGCCGGGCGGCCGCCAACTCGATGGCCAGCGGCATCCCGTCGAGTTGCTCGCACAACCGGGCCACCGCGGCCCGGTTGTCGTCGGTCAGCGCGAAATTCGGTTCGGCCGCCCGCGCGCGCTCGGCGAGCAGGGCGACCGCCTCGGATTCGGCCCCCTCCTCTGCGCCGGCGGCGGTGGTATCGGGCAGTGAGAGCGGCATGACCGGATAGACATGTTCACCATTGACGCCCAGCACCCGCTGACTGGTCACCAGCACGCGCAATCCGCCGATCGACTGCAGCAACTCCTCGACCAGCGGGCCGCACGAGTCGACCAGGTGCTCGCAGCTGTCCAACACGATCAGGGCGTCGCGATCGCCCCACGCGTCCGAGATTCGGTCGACCAGGGCCCGGATCGGGCTGCGCACGCCGGTCGGTTCGTCGGCGAGTCGCAGGTCGTCGGCGATCTTGTCGATGAGCAGTTCCGGTTCGAGCACGGTTCCCAACTCGACGAGCCAGGTGTTCGCGTGCAACGGCGACGCCGCCGCCGCCTCCATCGCGAGCCGGGTCTTGCCCACCCCGCCCGGGCCGGTGAGCGTGACCAGACGCGCCGTCGTCAACAGTGCGCCGACATCGGCAAGCTCAGCCCGCCGTCCGACAAAGCTGGTCAACTGCAGCGGCAAGCGCGGAGGTCGCGCGGTCCAGCCCGACGGGGAGCGCTCCCGCGCCGGTCTCGGGGCGGACGTGTCCCGCGATCCCGTCACGCCGGGCAGGGCCATCTCGTCGATCGGCAGGCCGCTGCGCAGCTCGACCTCGCGCACGAGGTTTCCGAACTCCACCGCGGTGTGCGGGCGTTCGACCGGATCGCGCGCCATCGCGGCTTCGATCAGCTCGCACGCGACCCCGGGCACTCCCTGCTGGCGCAGATCGGGGATGTGATCCCGGACGATCCGCAGCAGCTGCGCGACAGCCTGCTCCCCCTTGCGTCGTTCGAAGGCGGCATGACCGGAGACCAGGTAGAACAGTGTGGCACCGAGCGCGTAGACGTCGGACTCGACGCTCGGCGGCCCGCCCTCGAGCACCTCGGGGGCGGTGAACGCCAGAGTGCCGGTCACAGTACCGGCGGTGGTCTCGAACCCACCGGTGGTGCGGGCGATGCCGAAGTCGGTGAGCTGTGGCTCGCCGTAGTCGGTCAGCAGGACGTTCGCCGGCTTCACGTCCCGGTGCAGAATCCCCGCACCGTGGGCCGTCTCGAGGGCGCCGGCCAGCTTCACGCCGACATGCAGGGCCTCCGACCAGGTCAGCGGCCCCTGTCGCCGGATTCTCACCTCCAGCGAGCCCGCACCGCAGAACGGCATCACGATGAAGGGCCGGCCGCTGGCGGTGACCCCCACCTCGTAGATCGACACGATGTTCGGGTGCCCCGAGAGCGTGCCCATCGCGTATTCCTCGCGCAGGAAGCGTTCCCGATTCTCGCGGTCGAGGGACGACGAGAGCACCTTGACCGCGACCGTCCGGCCGAGGGCACCCTGCCGGCACCGAAGCACGACGCCGAAGCCGCCGCGGCCGACCTCGTGTGAATCCTCGAATCCGGCCGCGCTCAGTTCAGCTGCAACTGCCTCGATCGGATCGAATCCGCCGAGGTACGCCTGGGTCGCCAGTGGGTCCGGATCGGCCACGGCACGCTCTCTCCTCGAACACCCGTGTCACTGCCTGCAGAGCGTTTTCCAGACTACCCGCGGGCCGGACCGTTCGTTTGCTCGCCTGTTGCCCTCCATCAGCATTCGACGACGTTGACCGAGACGTTGACGGCGAGCCCGCCCATGGACGTCTCCTTGTACTTCGAACTCATGTCCAACCCGGTCGCGCGCATCGTCTCGATCACCTGATCGAGGCTGACACGATGAGTTCCGTCCCCGCGCAATGCCATCCGGGCGGCATTGATGGCCTTGCCCGCCGAGATCGCGTTCCGTTCAATGCACGGGATCTGGACGAGCCCGCCGATCGGGTCGCACGTCAGGCCCAGGCTGTGCTCCATGGCGATTTCCGCGGCATTCTCCACCTGCGCCGGCGTACCGCCGAGGATCTCCGCGAGCCCCGCCGCCGCCATCGAGGCGGCGGACCCGACCTCGCCCTGGCACCCGACCTCGGCGCCGGAAATCGAGGCGCGTTCCTTGTAGAGTGACCCGACCGCACCCGCCGCCAGTAGGAAGCGAATGGCCGTGCCGTCCGGATCGGACTTGCCCATGGGCGTGTAGTTGGTGGCGTAGTACAGCACCGCCGGAATGATCCCGGCCGCACCGTTGGTGGGAGCGGTGACGATCCGTCCCCCGGAGGCGTTCTCCTCGTTGACCGCCAGGGCCACCAGATTCACCCAGTCCTCGGCAAAGGCGGGGTCCCGGTCGGGATCCTCGCGACGTAGACGTTCGTACCAGTCGCGGGCCCGGCGCCGGACGCGCAATCCACCCGGCAGGTAACCCACCCGCGAAATACCCAGTTCGAAGCACCCCACCAGCACGTCCCTGATGTGCAGCAACCGGCTGCGGACCTCGCACTCGGGCCGGGCCGCACGTTCATACTCGAGCATCACGTCGCCGATCGAGATCCCGCGGTGCTCGGTGATCTCCAGCAACTCCTTCGCGGAACCGAACGAGAGCGCCGGCGGGCCCGCCTGCGCCGGCGCGGCCGTCTCGAACTCGGTGACCACGAAGCCGCCGCCGATGGAGTAGTAGGTCTCCCGCAGCAGTTCCTGCCCGCCGTCGCCGGTCGCGGTGACGGTCATCGCGTTCGGATGAAAGTCCCGAACGGTCAGCGGATGCAGCACGATCTCGTCTTCGGCGAGATGGATCTCCCGGACGCCACCCAGCATGATCCGGCGGGTCTCCCGCAGTGTCGCAAGGCGACTGTCCTTCTCCTGCGTCTCGATGGTCTCCGGCCGGTACCCCTCCAGCCCGAGCAGGATCGCGGAGAAGGTGCCGTGGCCGGCGCCGGTGGCCGCGAGCGATCCGTAGAGGTCGACGCGGACACCGGCGACGGCATCGAGCACCCCGAGGGAAGCGAGGGCCGCGGCGAACATCCCGCCCGCCCGCATCGGGCCGACGGTGTGTGAACTGGACGGACCGATGCCGACCGTGAAGAGGTCGAACACGCTGATGGTCATGAGTCGGGGTCCTTCCGGATCATCACAGCGAGTACCCGCAGCGCAGCCATGCTCTACAGCTCCGGGTAGAGGGGGTACTTGTCGGCGAGTGTGCGCACGTCGATCGCCAGCGCCGACACGTCCGCCTCCGGCGCCGCGATCAACGCCCGGGCGATGAGGTCGGCGACCTTCTCGAAGTCCCCGGCGTCGAAACCCCTGGCAGCCAGGGCCGGGGTACCGATCCGCAGCCCCGAGGTCACCATCGGCGGACGCGGATCGAACGGCACCGCGTTGCGATTGACCGTGATTCCGATCGCGTCGAGGCGATCCTCCGCCTGCTGGCCGTCGATCTCCGCGTCCCGCAGGTCGACGAGAACCAGGTGCACGTCGGTCCCGCCGGTCAGCACGGAGATGCCGGCGCCCTGCACGTCCGGCCGACCCAACCGCTCGGCGAGGATCTTGGCGCCGTCGAGGCAACGCTGCTGCCGCTGCGCGAACTCGGGCTGGGCGGCCATCTTGAATGCGGTCGCCTTGCCTGCGATGACGTGCTCGAGCGGCCCACCCTGCTGGCCGGGAAACACCGCCGAGTTGATCTTCTTCGCGATGTCGGCCTCGTTGGTGAGGATGATGCCGCCGCGCGGTCCGCCGAGCGTCTTGTGGGTCGTCGAGGTGACCACGTGCGCGTGCGGGACCGGTGACGGGTGTAGCCCGGCCGCGACGAGCCCGGCGAAGTGGGCCATGTCCACCATCAGGTAGGCGCCGACCTCGTCCGCGATCTCGCGGAAGCGGGCGAAGTCCAGGTGCCGGGGGTAGGCCGACCAGCCGGCGATGATCAGCTGCGGCCTGTGCTCGCGTGCCGCCCTGGCCACCTCGTCCATGTCGATGCGGTAGTCGCTCTCCGAGACCCCGTACGCCGCAACGTGGTACAGCTTCCCGGAGAAGTTCAGCCGCATGCCGTGCGTGAGGTGTCCACCGTCGGCGAGGGACAGACCGAGGATGGTGTCGCCCGGCTTGATCAGCGCGTGCATCACCGACGCGTTCGCCGTGGCTCCGGAGTGGGGCTGCACGTTGGCGAACTTCGCGCCGAAGAGTGCCTTGATTCTGTCGATGGCGAGCCGCTCGATCCCGTCGACGTGCTCGCACCCGCCGTAGTACCGGCGCCCCGGGTAGCCCTCGGCGTACTTGTTGGTCAGCACCGAACCCTGCGCCTGCATGACGGCGATCGGAGCGTGGTTCTCGGAGGCGATCATCTCGAGCCCGGTGCGCTGACGCTCGAGTTCCTTACCGATGAGGGCGGCGACGTCGGGATCGAAATCCGCGAGGGTCTGGTCCAGGATGCTCATGCCACGATTCCGTTCTTCTCCGCGTACTGGGCGGCGGTCAACAGGTCACCGGCGGCGGAGGGCTGCACGGCGAACAGCCAGCCCTCCCCGTAGGGGTCGGAGGTGACCAGACCCGGGTCGTCGACGACGGCGCTGTTGACCAGGGTCACACGGCCGCTGACCGGCGGGTACAGCTCGGAGACGGTCTTGGTGGACTCGACCTCACCGCAGCTCTCGCCGGCGACTATGGTGGCGCCGACCTCGGGCAGGTCCACGAAGACCAACTCGCCGAGCGAGTCGACGGCGATCGAGGTGATGCCGACCCGGACGGGGTAATCGGGGAGCTCGGCTCCCGGTCTGATGGCCACCCACTCGTGGGCGTCGGTGTAGCTGCGGTCGTCGGGCAGATCGAATGAGGACATGGCGGTACCTTCTCGAGGGCTCTGGTTGGTGACTGGGTAGGTCGATAGTGTTCGAGCGCTGCGTGTTCGAGCGCGAAGTGTGCGAGCGCTACGGCGTCAGGAGCGGCGATAGAAGGGCGAGGGAGTGACCACGAAGGGTTCCTTCTTGCCGCGGACGTCGACGGTCAGCTCCGTCCCGGACTCCTGCGCAGCCGCGTCCACGAAGGCGAGCGCGACCGGGTAGCCGAGCGTCGGCGAGAGCGCACCGGAGGTGACGACACCGACTGCCCTCTCGCCCGCCGCGTCGTACACGGTGTAGTCGGCGCGGGCCGCTCGCCGGCCGGTGCCCTTCAGTCCCACCAGCACCCGCTCGACGGGCCGCTCCGAGAGTTCCTGCAGCGCATCGCGTCCCACGAACTCCTTGCCCAACCGGACCACCTTGCCGAGGCCGGCCTCATAGGGGTTGGTGTCCAGGGTCAGCTCGTGACCGTACAGCGCCATACCCGCCTCGAGCCGCAAGGTGTCGCGGCAGGCGAGACCGGCCGGCACACCCCCACGGTCCGCGGTCGCGTCGAGCAGTGCCCGCCACAGGTCCACCGCCTGCGCGTTGGGCACATACAGCTCGAAGCCGTCCTCGCCGGTGTACCCGGTGCGGGCGAGCAGCACGTCGATGCCGGCGACCGACGCGGGGGTGACCGCGTAGTACTTCAGCTCCGTCACGACAGCGACCTGCTCGTCCGGCACCAGTGCCTGCACGATGTCCTGGGCGGCCGGACCCTGCACGGCGATCAGCGCGGTCCGCGCCGACTGGTCGTCGACCTCGGCATCGAATCCCTCGGCGCGCAAGACTAGTTCACGTGCCACGGTCGGCGCGTTGGACGCGTTGGCCACGACCAGGAAGTGCTCGTCGGCGAGCCGATAGACGACCAGGTCGTCGATCACTCCGCCGTCGGCGTTGCACAGCAGCGAGTACTTGGCCCGCCCGATGCCGATCTTGGAGAGTTCGCCGGCAAGCGCGTAGTCCAGCAGCGCGCCGGCGGCGGGGCCGGTGATCGCGATCTCGCCCATGTGCGAGAGGTCGAAGAGTCCGGCAGTGCTGCGCACGGCCCGGTGCTCGGCGAGTTCGCTGTCGTACTTGAGTGGCATCTGCCAGCCGGCGAAGTCGGTGAAGCTGGCCTCGAGGTTAGCGTGCTCGTCGAGCAGCGGAGATGCGGGGGATGTCGAGACGGTCATGCGAAAGCCTCCTCGCGGGTGTCGACGTTCGCCGCGGTGTCGGTGTCGTTGTGGCTGGTCGGGGTTTCGAATGCCGTGGGCGCCGGGCAGGAGCAGACGAGGTTGCGGTCCCCGTGTACCCCGTCGATCCGGCGTACTGGTGGCCAGTACTTCGCGGCGCGCAGGGAGGCGACGGGGAAGGCGGCCAGGTGGCGGGGGTAGGGCAGCGTCCACTCGTCGGCAGTGACCTGTTCCGCGGTGTGCGGCGCCTGCCGCAGCGGGCTGCGCTCGAGCGGCCACACCCCGGCGCCGACCAGGTCGATCTCCTGCCGAATCGCGACCATCGCCTGGATGAACCGGTCCAGCTCGGCCAGGTCCTCGGACTCCGTCGGTTCGACCATCAGGGTGCCGGTCACCGGGAAGGACAGGGTCGGCGCGTGGAATCCGTAGTCGATCAGTCGCTTTGCGACGTCCTCGGCGGTGACACCCGTTTCCTTGGTGATGGCGCGCAGGTCGAGGATGCACTCGTGCGCCACCAGACCCGACGGTCCGGTGTAGAGCACCGGGAAGTACGCGTCGAGCGACTTCGCGACGTAGTTGGCCGCCAGCACCGCGGTCTCGGTGGCGCTGGTCAGGCCGTCCGGGCCCATCAGCGCGAGGTACGCCCAGGTGATCGGCAGGATGCCGGCCGAGCCGTAGTTGGCGGCCGAGACCGGGGCTCCCCCGTCGCCACCGCCGAGCGGATCCCCGGGCAGGAACGGTGCGAGATGCTCGCGCACAGCGACCGGTCCGACACCGGGTCCGCCGCCGCCGTGCGGGATGCAGAAGGTCTTGTGCAGGTTCAGGTGCGAGACGTCGCCACCGAACCTGCCCGGCTGGGCCAGGCCTACCAGCGCATTGAGGTTCGCGCCGTCGACGTACACCTGACCGCCGGCCTCGTGCACCAGGTCGCAGACCGTGCGCACGTCGTTCTCGTATACGCCGTGAGTGGAGGGGTAGGTGAGCATGATCGCGGCGACCTTGCCCTCGTGGACCGCGATCTTGGCGCGCAGATCGTCGATGTCGATGTTGCCGTTGGCCGCGGTGGCCACCACGACCACCTGCATCCCGGCCAGGACCGCCGAGGCAGCGTTCGTTCCGTGTGCGGACTGCGGAATGAGACAGATGTTGCGGCCGCTCTCGCCGCGGGACTCGTGGTATCCGTGGATCGCCAGCAGTCCGGCCAGCTCGCCCTGAGATCCGGCGTTGGGCTGCAACGAGACTCGATCATATCCGGTGATCTCCCCGAGCCACCGCTCGAGGTCGCCGATCAGCTCCAGGTACCCGCCGGTCTGCTCGACGGGCGCGTAGGGGTGGATGCCGGCGAATCCGGGCCAGCTGATGGGCTCCATCTCCACCGCGGAGTTCAGCTTCATCGTGCACGACCCGAGCGGGATCATGGTGCGGTCCAGGGCGAGATCCTTGTCCGAGAGCTTCCGAAGGAACCGCAGCATCGCGGTTTCCGAACGGTGCTCGTGGAACACCGGGTGCTGCAAGAACGTCGAGGTGCGGTCGAGTTCTGCCGGCAGCCCGGAGACCGCGGTCGGCGTCGGGGTCACCGTCGCGCCGAAGGCGGCCACGACGCGACGCACCACGTCGTCGGTGGTGCACTCGTCGCAGGAGATGCCGACGTGGTCGTCGTCCACCAGGCGCACGTTGATGCCGAAACGATCGGCGTTGGCGACGAACTCCCCGGCCCGGCCCGGCACCCGGACCTGCACGGTGTCGAAGAAGTGGTCGTGCACGATCTGGTGGCCGGCCGCCCGCAGGCTCTCGGCAATCGTCACGGCATGGCGGTGGACACGGGTTGCGATGGCGCGCAGACCCTCCGGACCGTGGTAGGCCGCGTACATGGCTGCCACGTTGGCGAGCAGTGCCTGCGCCGTGCAGATGTTGCTGGTCGCCTTGTCGCGGCGGATGTGCTGTTCGCGGGTCTGCAGCGCGAGCCGGTAGGCGGGGGCTCCGTCGACGTCGACCGACACCCCGACCAGGCGGCCCGGGAGCATGCGCTCGAGCCCGGTGCGCACAGCCATGTAGCCGGCGTGCGGGCCGCCGAAGAACAGCGGCACGCCGAAGCGCTGCGCGGATCCGACCGCGATATCGCAGCCCAGTTCTCCGGGCGGCGTCACGATCGTCAACGAAAGCAGGTCGGCGGCCACCGTGGTCAGCGCGCCGCGCTCGCCCGCGGCCGCGATCAGCGGCGACAGGTCGCGGACGGCGCCGCTCGCGCCCGGCGCCTGGAACACCACACCGAATGCGTCGGCGTCGGGCAATTCAGTCGAGAGATCCGCGACCAGCACCTCGATGCCGACGGACTTGGCGCGCCCCCGGACGACCGCGAGGGTCTGCGGCAGGCAGTCCGCGTCGACGATCACCCGGTTCGTGGCTGACTTGGACTTGTTCGCCCGCCGCATGAGCAGCACGGCCTCCATGACGGCGGTGGCCTCGTCCAGCAGGGAGGCCCCGGCCAGGGGGAGCGCGGTGAGATCCTCGATCAACGTCTGGAAGGTCAGCAACGCCTCGAGCCGACCCTGGGAGATCTCCGGCTGGTAGGGCGTGTAGGCGGTGTACCAGGCCGGTGATTCGAGCATGTTTCGCCGCAAAACCGCAGGTGTGACGGTGTCGTGGTAGCCGAGACCGATCATCTGGACACGTGTCTGATTGCGGTCGGCGAGGGCGCGCAGGTCGGCGAGGACCTGCGGCTCGCTCCGGGCCGCCGGCAGGTCCATGGCCTGCTCACTGCGGATCTGGTCCGGCACCGCGGCGTCGATGAGCTCATCGAGCGTCTCGTAGCCGAGTGCCTCGAGCATGTGTTGTGCCGCGGACGCGTCGGGACCGATGTGACGCGAGGGAAAGTCGCTGGTAGAGGGCCCACCATTGGGGGCAATACGGGTTTCAACCGACACGAGGTGACTCCGGTTTCGCTATGTCCGGACCGCACCGGACATCGACTAAGGGACACCTCCCCGCTCTGTCCTGAAACCTGAGAGTTGCACATTGCCGCGGCTACGGCGCTGCTCTTCACCTTCGGTAAGTACCGGCCTGCGGCCGTTCCTGTTCTCCAGAGTTGCCTCGGCGCTGCGGTACTGGGGCCTGAGAGATTCCCGGGGAGGAAGTTGCTCCTACGGCGCCTCGGAGTTCAGAAGCCTGAAACTCGGAGGTTCTCCCGCTGCGCGTCATCGGCGTCTTCAGTTGTGACGTGCAGGACTGTACACACTCCCCCGGGGTTTGTCTGCCACCAACTTCTCGCCGGCCACTCGACCGCCGATCACCCTTGCCAAAATGCGGCAGCGTTTGGCATCCTCGCTCTGGAACTCGCTCACTGTGACCGCACACATCGAGCATTCGGCGTCCCGATACCAAGTCCCGCAAAGGTATTGAGGGCCTGCTTCCTCTCCTCTGCCGACACCGCGTCCTGCGAGCGTTGCCCGGCCATGATCGTGCGGGTCTCACATCACCGGCGACTTCGCGTCGCCGCACAGCAGCCGGATCCTGCCAGCGAGATCGCACAGGCTCCGGCTATCGAAGGAGTTCCCATGAGCACCCCCCTCGCCCCGGACGGCCGTCGACTGCTTCGGCTCGAGGTTCGCAACGCCCAGACTCCGGTCGAACGCAAGCCGCCGTGGATGAAGGTGCGGATGCGCACCGGGCCCGAGTACCGAGCGCTCGCCGCCCTCGTCGAACGCGAGAACCTGCACACCGTCTGCCAGGAGGCGGGGTGCCCCAACATCTTCGAGTGCTGGGAGGACCGCGAGGCGACCTTCCTGATCGGCGGAGACCAGTGCACACGGCGCTGCGACTTCTGCCAGATCGACACGGGTAAACCCGTCGACCTCGACCTCGACGAGCCGCGACGGGTCGCCGAGTCGGTGCGCGCGATGGGCCTGCGGTACGCCACGGTGACCGGCGTCGCTCGCGACGATCTACCGGACGGCGGCTCCTGGCTGTATGCCGAAACGGTGCGCCAGATTCGCCGGCAGAGCCCGGGCACCGGCGTAGAACTGTTGATTCCGGACTTCACCGCGGATCCCGGACAACTGCGTGCGGTCTTCGACACCCGTCCAGAAGTGCTGGCGCACAACGTCGAGACCGTTCCACGCGTGTTTCGCCGGATTCGGCCCGCCTTCACCTATGCGCGGTCGCTCGAGGTGATCACCCGGGCCAGAGCGGACGGTCTGATCACGAAGTCGAACCTCATCCTCGGCCTGGGCGAGACCACCGACGAGGTGATCCAGACACTGCGGGACCTGCACGACGCGGGCTGCCAGCTGATCACGATCACCCAGTACCTGCGGCCGTCGTCCCGGCACCATCCCGTCGAGCGGTGGGCCGAGCCCGCGGAGTTCGCGCACCTCGAGCAAGTCGCCCGCGAGATCGGATTCCTCGGCGTCATGTCGGGTCCACTGGTCCGGTCCTCCTACCGCGCAGGCCGCCTGCATGCCGAGGCGATGGCCGCCGCCGATTCCCGGTAGATCCACGAAATGCCTTCATCCACACAGCTTTCACATTCCACACCAGGAGTATTCACATGACCGCACGATCCGCAGACGTGGTCGTTCTCGGCGGCGGTTCCGGCGGGTACGCCGCCGCCATCCGCTCGGCCGAACTCGGCCGCTCGGTCATCCTCGTCGAGGAGAACGAGCTCGGTGGCACCTGCCTGCACCGCGGGTGCATTCCCACCAAGGCGCTACTGCATGCCGCCGAGGTGGCCGACAATGCCCGCACGGCTTCCCAATTCGGTGTCGATGCGTCGTTGCGAGGCATCGACGTCGAGAAGGTGCTCAGCTACAAGGACACCATCGTCACCCGGTTGCACAAGGGCCTGCAGGGCCTGATCAGTTCGTACGGCATCGAGGTGGTCAACGGCCGCGGCCGGTTCGTCGCACCGACTGGCGTCGAGGTCGACGGCGAGTTGATCACCGGCACCGACGTGATCCTCGCGACCGGGTCGCACCCCAAGTCGCTGCCCGGGATCAGCATCGGCGGCCGGGTGATCACCAGCGACCAGGCCCTGACCCTGCCCGAGGTCCCGGCCAAGGCCGTGATCCTCGGCGGCGGCGTCATCGGCGTCGAGTTCGCAAGTGTCTGGGCATCATTCGGCGCCTCGGCGACGATCGTCGAGGCGCTGCCGCGGCTGGTCCCGAACGAGGACGAGGCGCTCTCGAAGTACCTCGAACGGGCCTTCCGGCGGCGCAGGATCACCGCCAAGACGGGCGCCCGGGTGACCGAGGTGGCGCAGGACGACGACGGCGTGCGCGTCACCCTCGCGTCCGGCGACGTCCTCGATGCCGACGTCGTGCTGGTCGCGGTGGGCCGAGGTCCGAATACCGCGTCGATGGGCTACGAGGAGGCGGGCATCGTGCTCGACCGCGGCTTCGTCACCACCGACGAGCGACTGCGCACCGCACTGCCGAACGTGTACGCGGTCGGCGACATCGTGCCCGGACTCCAGTTGGCCCACCGCGGATTCCAGCAGGGCATCTTCGTCGCCGAGGAGATCGCGGGACTGAACCCCGACCCGATCGACGAGACCGGCATCCCCCGCGTGACCTACTCACACCCCGAGGTGGCGTCGGTCGGCCTGACCGAGGCCGCGGCACGGGAGGCGTTCGGCGAGGAGATCAAGACCGTGACCTACGACCTCGCGGGCAATGGTAGGAGCCAGATCCTCAAGACCTCGGGAGCAGTCAAACTCATTGTGGCGCCGGATGATTCGGTGATCGGCGTGCACATGGCCGGCGATCGGGTCGGCGAGCTGATCGGCGAGGCACAGATGCTCTACAACCTGAAGGCCGATGCGGGCGAGGCCGCGAAGTTCGTGCATGCCCATCCCACGCAGGGCGAGGCACTGGGCGAGGCGTTGCTGGCCGTCTCCGGAAAGCCCCTGCACGTACACGGATAGCCCTGCCACCCCGGTAGGGGAATGATGCACGCGGGTTACTTCAGACGTCTACTCGGAGTTGTCTCGGTCCTCGAAAATGAGAGCAGCTCGGCCGCCCGCACGGCCAGCCATAGCTCTGCCAGTGCGTTCGTATCCGCCACGTCGCGGTCGGTGAGCGCCTCCACCTTCCGGATTCGGTACATCACCGTCTGCCGGTGGATGTGCATGGCCTGTGCAGTCCGTTGCCACGACCGCTGGTTCTGCAGAAATATGTCGAGGGTTTCCACGAGTTGCGACTGGTGCTTCTCGTCGTAGTCCAGGACCGGCCGCAGGATGCGGTCGACCAGGGTCTGCGCCTCGGCCACGTCGGACAGGCCGATCCAGGGTACGGCGCTGCCGTACCGAGACACGACGGTTCCCTGGCGTTCCGCGATCGACAACGCCCAGGAAGCCTCGCGGGCCGCATCCTGAAACCTGCTGAGCGAACCGATCTTCCCGCTTACTCCGATCCGGGCGGTCGGGCCGAGCGCCCGGATCAGGACGGCGTCGGTATGGGTGTCATCGGGCACCAGAACGTGGGCCGTGTCCATCCGGAGCCGGCACAGATTGGGCAGTGACCGTCGCCACAACGAATTGTGCAGGTCCAGCATGCGATTCGGGTCGTCGCTGCGGGCGACGACGAGCACCGCGGACGCCGGATCCAGGCCGAGTTCGGCGAGCTGATCGGCGGCAGCGGGAATGTCCATCCGCCCTTCGAGCATCTGAGTGAGCAATCCCGACTTGTAACGCCGCTCGTGTTCGAGCATGAGCCGGGTCTGGGAGAGCTCGATCGATACGACGGTGGCCGCGTGCTGGAGTTGGATCGGGTCGACGCCGACCTTCGGGTCGCTGAGCGCGACCAATGCGGCATCCGCGTGCCGTGGGATATCGGTGAGCATGGCCGCGCGGTCACCGATGGACGGCAGGCCGTATGCTCCACCGGCCACGTTCTTCGACGAGTCCGACAATGCCGCGATGGCGTCGCTGACGGTCGGATCCAGTGGCGGCGTGTCCGGGAACCATGGCTCGCCGGTCGCGCGTTCGCATACCTGGATCTCACATCCCAGCTCGCGCGCCAGCGCGGACAGGACGGTGGCTGGGTCGGCGCCGTGCGCGGTGTGGCGGCGGATCAGGTCATACATCCGGACCGTGCGACTGAGCCGCTGCGACTGGTCGACAAGGGTGGCCTCCGCGACGGCCCGCGAGATGGCGACGAAGGGCAGTGGATACCGGATCCACAGCAGCGGAAACCCCAGTTCGTCACTGATCCTCGACACTGCCCTGGTGAGCGGCGGGCAGTACATGTTCTCGCCGATGCCGAGGCCGGCCACGCCCTTCGCGGCGAGCTGTCGCACCAGGTCGGCCTGCGCTTTCGCTGATTTCGGAAACGACATACCGTTGGTCATCAGGAACTCGCCGCCGGTCACCCAGCGCCAGGGTTCGGGGAGATCGGTGACGTGTGTCCACGCGACTTCACGCCCGAGACCAGCCGCTCCGGAGTGCACTTCGAGTCGGAGGTGCGGGATCTCCGTGAGCTCGCCGATAGTGATTGCCACGATCGCATCCTAGGCCCCGGCGCACAGGCCGTTTGTGCGATCGAATAGAACATCGGGCCGACCCCGCCCGAAGGGGTGGAGCAGTGTCCGGCAGTACACCGCTCCACCCTTCTGGTGGACTGGAGCCTCAGCTCCGTCTCATCGGCACAGCATGGCCGAGTTCACTTCCAGTTCCGGTGCTCGTCGCCGGGGCTCATGCACCGTGGTTGATCATGACGTGCTTGGTCCGGGAGAAGTCGTCGAGCGCATAGAGCGAGAGGTCGCGCCCGTAGCCCGATCCCTTGAACCCACCCCACGGCGCCTCGTTTGCGAACACCAGGTGCGAGTTGACCCAGACGGTGCCGAAGTCGAGCCGCTTGGGCACGTCGAGGGACAGACCCGCGTCCTGGGTCCAGACCGACGCCGCGAGTCCGTACGGTGTCTCGTTGGCCCTCGCAACCGCCTCGTCGGTGGTGCTGAACGATTCGACCGTCACGACGGGGCCGAAGATTTCGTGCTGGGTGATCGGCGCCCCGGCCGGCACCCCGCTGAACACCGTCGGTTCGATGAAGTAGCCGGGGCCGCCCAGGACCCCGCCGCCGACGGCCGCATGCAGGCCGGCCGCGGTTGCCTCGGCCAGCGCATCCCGGACGCGCTCGAAGTGCGGGCGGGAAACCACGGGACCGATTTCGATGTCGTCCCCGGCGGCCGGCGCGCCGACCACCAGGCGGCCGACTTCCTCAACCAGGAGTTCGGTGAACTTTTCCGCCACCGATTCGTGCACCAGCACCCGGCAGGCCGCGCCGCAGTCCTGGCCCCCATTCCAGAATCCGGCGTTACGCACTCCGGTCGCGGCCGCACCGAGGTCGGCGTCGGCGAAGACGACGACGGGTGCTTTGCCACCGAGTTCGAGGTGAACGCGTTTGACCGACCGCGAGGCAGTTTCCGCGACCGCCTGGCCGCTGAGAACACTTCCTGTCACCGCGACAAGTGCGATGTCGGGGTGTTCGGCCAGGCGCTGTCCCACTGTCCGGCCGCGGCCGGACACGATATTGACGATTCCGTCGGGGATCTGTCCGGCGACGAGTTCGGCCAGCTTCAGTGTCGACAGCGGCGTCTGCTCGGAGGGCTTGAGCACCACGCTGTTTCCGGCGGCGAGAATGGGGGCGATCTTCCAGGCGGCCATCAGCAGCGGATAGTTCCAGGGCGTGATCACCCCGACCACTCCGACCGGTTCGCGGAGAATGACCGAGGTGTGTCCCTGCGCGTAGTCTCCAGCGGCCAGGGAAGTCAGCGTCCGCCCCGCCCCCGCCATGAACCGGAACGTGTCGACGGTATTGGAGATATCGTCGTCGGCGACGCTGCGGGGCTTGCCGGTATTCGCGGACTCGAGCACTGCGAGTACTTCGCGGTTGGCCTCTACGATGTCCGCGATCCGGGAGAGCACCTCGGATCGCTCCCTCGGCGTGGTGGCGCCCCACGACTTCTGAGCCTCGACGGCTCCCGCCACGGCCGAATCGACATCCTGGACGGTTCCTGCCGGGACGGATCCGAGGACCTTCTCCGTGGCCGGATCGACGACGTCGATGACCTCGGTGGACGAGCCCTGGACAAACGATCCGCCGATGAAGTGGCCCACGGGCGGCAGGTCGGCGACGGGAACCTGATCCGGAGCGGGCCGCCGTACCGTGAATCGCCTGATTTCGGTTGATGCCATGATCATTCGCCTGTACTTTCTGCGCCCGGTCCGGCGCCTGTAGATAGGTTCTTCGTTTCGCTCACGCGGCGGTGGGGTGGTTCATACCGGTTGCGTGACTGGTTCCATCGAACGATTGCTGCGGCGGGCAAAAGCCGTGGCTATGACGTAGTAGAGCGGTGAAACGACAGCCAACCCGACGATGAACGAGATATCTGTGTTGCCGAGCATCTTGGCGAACGGCCCGACGAAGGCGGTCCCGATGATCATGAACGGGAGCTGTACCGCGACACCGATGAGGTAGCAGCTGACCGCGGGCCAGTTGACCCGGCCGTAGCGACCGCCGTCGCGCTTGTAGAAGTCCTCGACGACGTAGTCCCCATGCCGGACCAGGTAGTAGTCCACCAGATTCACCGCGGTCCACGGGACCAGCGAACCGAGCAGCAGAACCAGGAAGTTGTTGTAGATGGAGACGAAGCCGCTGCCCGCGGTGAGCGCGACACACACGGCCAGCGCGCAGAGCCCGACGGCGATCAAACCGCGTTCGCGGCCGCGTGGATTGAAGCGCGGCACGATCGTCTGCGCAATCGTGATCGTGCACAGCGTGCTGCAGTACAGGTTCATCGCGTTGGTAGCGGCGACTCCGATGCTGAAGACCACAACCACCAGGACGCTGATCCCGGCGGTGGCCTTGGTCAGGGCGATAACCGGGTCGGTGTTGGGGAGCAGCAATCCGACGCCTGCCCCGAGGAACATCGGCAGGATCGAGCCGATGCTGGTGCCCCAGTAGCTCATCCAGAATGCCGGCTTCGAGCCCGTCTTTGCCGGCAGGTAGCGCGAATAGTCGGAAACGTATGGGGCATAGGCGATCTGCCACACCGCGCACGCCCCGAACGTGCTCAGGAAGCCGGCCAGCGTCGCCGTGCCGGTGCTGAAGAAGTGAGCGGGCACCGGGTGGACGATGAACGCCCAGACGAACGCCGCCAGCAGAACCAGCCCCGACGCCCACGTCATGATGCGTGCGTAGGCGTGGATCAGGGCGTAACCCCAGATGGCCGCGCAGAGGCTGATCGCCGCGAGCACCACGATGCCGGCCTTACCGCTCAGGAAGGGTATGACCGAGGCGAGCGACTCCCCGCCGAAGACGAGAATCGAGATGAAGAACCCGAGGTACATGACGACGACGACTGCGACGATGAGAATCGATCCCAGCGAACCGAATTGTCCCTTGGTCTGCACCATCTGCGGAACACCCAGCCGCGGCCCCTGAGCAGAGTGCAGCGCCATGAAGATCGCACCGAAGAGGTTTCCCGCGATGACCGCCAGCGCGGCCGACCACGCGGGCTGCCCGAAGAGGGTCGTCGACAACGCCCCGGTAACGATCGCCAGGATCATGATGTTGGTGCCGAACCAGATCGTGAACATGTCCCGATTGCGCCCGTGGCGCTGGTCGGCCGGAATCGGTTGGATGGTGGCCGATTCGATGGTGGAGACGGATTCCTCACGCCTGCTGTTTTTTACACTCACTGCTTGTTTCTTTCGCTCGCCCGGGGGCAGTTTTGGAGACTGTGGTTTCGGCCGCGACGGGCTTGCTCAGCGGATGACGAAGCCGCGCTCGACGACGCCGGCGAGAAGATCCACGTAGGAATCCATGTCCTCGCGGGCCGGACGCGGTGCCGCGGCATAGGGCATCGCGGCCTTCACGGCGGGACTGAGGAAGTACGCGCCCGCCGCCAGCACCGTCAGCGCCTCGAACTGGTCGGGCCTGCCCGCAGCGAGCTCATCGAGAGCGGCTTCGGGGTCCTTGCCGGTACAGGACGCAACGGCGGCGGCGAATGCTTCCGCGATATCGGGCCGGTAACCGAGAACCTGGTCGAGCAACGCGTCGGATACTCCGGCGGCGCTCGCTGAGGGCATGGAGCCGGATGCGGGAATCAGGGTGTCGGCGAGAAGCGCGAAGGTGCGGCGCTGGTCGGAATCGAGCATCATGCTGTCCTTAGAACGCGGTCTGGATGCTGTGGCGGGTTTCGGCGAGGTGCCGCATCGAGCGCAGGGCAATCGCCATGATGGTCGCGGTCGGGTTCACGCCCGTGGAGGTGACGAAGACGCTGCCGTCGATGATGAACAGGTTGGGTACGTCGTGTGCCCGGCCCCACTGATCGACGACGGAGGTGGCGGGGTCGGTGCCCATGGCGGCCGTCCCGAGCAGGTGCCAGGCGCTGTGGCGTACGACTGGGATCGGGTGGACTTCGACCGCCCCGGCGGCCTGATGCGCCTCGATCGCCCGCTCCACGTTGAATTTGAGCATTCGCTCACAGTTCTCACCGATGGTGTAGCGGATTTTCGCGGCCGGGATCCCGTCGGAGTCCGTGACGTCCGGGTCGAGTACGACCGCGTTGTGCTCATCGGGCAGGTCTTCGGTGGTGATCCCCCACTCGGTGTAGCGCCCGAATGTGCGCTCGAGACGGCTGTGGAAGGCGGATCCGAAACCCTCACGCCAGTTGTGGCCCCGCTCCCACAGGGTGTGGGCGAGCGGGCCACCGGTCGGCATCAGGTTCCACTTCGCTCCCCGGACGAAACCGCGGTCGGTGTCGGTCTCGTAGAACTGCATCGACTGCAGCGCCTGTCCTGCCGGGCCGAGCCAGGTTTCGAGCTCTTCGTCGTAGGCGCCGTATACCGAGGCGTACGGGTGCGTCATCAGGCGCTTGCCCACCAGCCCGGAGGAGTTGGCGAGGCCGTTGGGGAACAGCGACGAGGTCGAGTTCAGCAGCAGGCGCGGTGTGCCGACACCGTTCGCGGCCATCACGGTCACCCGGGCCGACTGGTGTTGCAGGTTGCCGTCGCGGTCGATGTACTCGGCGCCGGTGACCAGGCCGCGGTCGTTCACGGTGAGCCGGCTGACCCGGGCACCGGTGATCAGCACCGCACCCAGTGCGATCGCGTCACGCCAGTGGGTGAGGTCGGTGCTGGCCTTGGCTCCGGTCGGGCATCCGGACTCACACGCGCCGTAGCGCAGACAGGCCGGGCGGTTCTTGAAGTTGCGCGACGCGATGGCATTCGGCGCCGGCCACCAGTGCCAGCCCAGCTTGTCCATCCCCTTGGCCCCGACCAGACCGTACTTGCCGATCGGCAGCGGCGGCAGCGGAAAGGTGTGCGGATCCGGATAGGCGGGGTCACCCTCCAGCCCGGACGCGCCGATATGGTGGGTGACCTCGTCGTAGAACGGTCGCAGATCGTCATAGGTGAACGGCCAGTCCTCGGCCACGCCGTCGAGTGTCCTGACCCGGAAGTCCGACGGCATCGCGCGAACCCAGTGCCCGGAGAACATGATTGTGCTGCCGCCGACGCCGTTGAACATCAGCGGTTCGACCGGGCTCTCGGTGGCGTCGACCGGATAGTCGGCCGGGTTCTGACGCACATTCGGGCTGGCGTTCCACTGCTTCAGACGGGTGAGCTCCCACGACGGCTTGTCGCCGGTGAAATCGTCGGGCAAGTTCCAGTTTCCCTGTTCCAGACACACGACCTCGAGGCCCTTGCTGGCCAACTCGAGTGCTGCCACCCCGCCGGATGCTCCGGCGCCCACGATGAGGACGTCGACTCCTTCGGCGGTGTCGTAGTCGATGTGCTGTGTATTCATCGGCTGTGCTCCCTCAGCTCAGGCCCAGCCGAAGCCGGTCGCGCCCACGGGTCCTCCCCCTGATCGGGGTGTCACGAGCAATGATGCGTGGGTCACACTTCGGCCGCTAGCGTCGATCCGCAACAAACCGGCGAACCGGTCTTGTGCATCCGCACAACGAGACGGAGGGCACACCTACCGCGACTGCTCGCACTGGCACTGCTCACCGCTCGGCCGTCGCCGCCGACCACCCCGACCACGTCATCGACGGACTGATCGCCTAACGGTCGCGGTTCTCCGCCCATCGGTAGGAATGTTCCGGCCGCCCGGCCGTGCCGTAACGCGGGACGATCTGCACAGCCCCGGTGTCGTGCAGGAACTTCAGGTAACGCCGCGAGACGGCCTGACTGAACCCGATCCGCTCGGCGAGTTCCGTGGCGGTCACGCCATCCTGCGTCTTGCGCAGCGTCTCGGTGACGTGGTCGAGGGTGGTGTCGGAGATGCCCTTGGGCAGCGATTGCTCGCCGCTCGAGCGTAGCCGCCCGTACAGCCGGTCGATATCGCGCTGCGCGGGGACGCTCATCCGGTCCAATTGAGTGCGCGCCGCGGCGTAGCTGTCCAGCCGCTCCCGAAAGATACGGAAGGTGAAGGGTTTCACGATGTAGTGCACCACACCCAGGTGCATGGCCGAGCGCAGGACGTCGACATCCTTGGCGGAGGTGATCGCGATGACATCGACCGCCGCTGCGTTGGAGGCTCGGATACGGCGCAAGATGTCGATGCCACCCAGGTCGGGTAGGTACATGTCCAGCAGGATCAAGTCCGGTCGCACCGTCTCGAGCGCGCGCAGCGCGGCTGCGCCGCTGGTGGCCTCGCCCACCACCTGGAATCCGCCGACACGTTCGGTGAATTGGCGATGCACCGATACCGCCATCGCGTCGTCGTCGACGACCAGGGTCCGAATCACCGCTCGGCACTTTCGGTTTCGCCGGTGCCGGAGATCGCGGCCCGCTCCCGCAGCGGGATGGTGACCGTGAACAGCGCACCGTCGACATTGCGGACGGCGATGTGGCCGCCCCGGGCGCACACCTCGCGGCTGACCAGCGCGAGTCCGATGCCGCGGCGGCGGTTGCCCGCGTGCGCCGCCTTCGTGGTGAACCCGTGACGGAATATCTCGTCGGCGAGCGATGCGTCGACACCGGGCCCGGTGTCGCGCACGGTGATCTCCAAAACGCCGGTGCGCGTGGTGATTCCGACATCCACCCGGCCTCCCTCGGGGCCCGCCTGGGTGACCGATTCCAGCGCATTGTCGATCAGGTTGCCCAGCACGGTGACCAGGCCCTGCGGTTCGTCGAGATCGGCGGGCAATTCGCCGGTCGCCGACACCGACAGCGTGATGCCGCGTTCGCCGGCGACCGCCGCCTTGCCCAGCAGCAGCGCGGACACGATCGGGTCGCTCACCCCGTCGACGAGCTGGGCAGCGAGTTGCTGGTGCAGCACCGAGGTGTGGTTGATGAACTCCACGGCGTCGTCGTACCGGCCCAGCTCGATGAGCCCCCCGATGACGTGCAGCCGGTTGGCGAATTCATGTTCCTGCGAGCGCAGTGCGTCGGCCAGCGACCGGCTGTCGTCCAGCTCTCGCAGCAGTCCCTCGAGTTCGGTCCGGTCGCGTAGCGTAATCACCGCACCGATGGGACGGCCGCGGACATCGACCGGCATGTGGTTGACCACGAGGATGCGCTTGCCCAGCAGGACGATTTCGTCGCGGCCCGGCACGTGCCCGCCCAGCACATCCCGCACCCGGCCCGCGGGGACGAATTCGGGGAGCCGGCGCCCGAGGACATCGGTCCGCTCGATACCCAGCAAACGCTGCGCCTCGTCGTTGATCATGGTCACGTGCTCGGTCAGGTCGAGGGTGATTACGCCCTCGGCGATGCTGTGCAGCATCGCTTCGCGATGTTCCAGCATCCCGGTGATCTCCGCGGGTTCGAGTCCATAGGTCTGCCGCTTGATTCGGCGCGTCAACAGCAGTGTGCCCGCCACCGACAGCGCCAGGGCCAGCAGCGGCGGGACGAACGTCGAGGGCAGGCGGGACAACAGCTGGGAACTCACCGTGTCCTCCAGCGTGCCGACCGACACCAGGCCGATGACCTGCCCGGCGCCATCGCGGACCGGGACCTTGGCACGCATCGACCGGCCGAGCGAACCGTTCTGCACCCCGATGTAGGTGCCACCGGACAGGACCGCGGCCGGGTTCTCCCCCGGATCGTTGAGCAGTGACGTGCCGATCAGGGAGCTGTCGGGGTGCGAGTACCGAATGCCCTGGCGGTTGGTGATCACGATGAAGGTCGCGCCGGTGGCCCGGCGGACGGTTTCGGCGGCCGGGTCGATCGCCCGTGCCGGGTCGGGTGCGGCGAAACCGTCGACAATCGTCGGATCGGTCGCGACCGATCGCGCGATGCGCAGCGAATTCTGACCCGCCTGCCGATCCATGTCGGAACGGATCTCCCGGTAGGTCAGGGCCGCATCGACAACCGCGGAAATGAGCAGAATCCCCAGCAACAGAACGAGCACCTGGGTGGACAAACGCAAGCTCCGACGCCGGGTGGTGAGGGGCGTCACCACGGCATGGTAGCGCATCTTCAGCTCCCATTTCGTGAGCGTAATGCGCGGAAATGCGCGTAATAGTCATGAACCGTCGTTTGCTGCCCACATGGTGGACGTGACACGGGTCACGGAGCACTGTCGTTCGCATAACAGCACACGGACCGCCAGTCAACGGAGACCACCCCGGCGGACGAGAACGACACCAAGGAGATAGCGACAATGGCTGCGTCAGCCGGAAATACGGTGGCCGACCCCCCGACGGCTCCCCACCGCTCATCGGACGCCCGGATCGAGCTGTCCGCGGTCACCAAGCGTTTCACCAGCCCGACCGGCGAGACCTTCACGGCCCTGCGCGAAGTGAGCCTGACCATCGAGCCCGGCCAGTTCTGCGCGATCGTCGGGCCGACCGGCTGCGGCAAGTCCACCACGCTGAGCCTGGTATCCGGCCTGGACCGCCCCACCGCCGGATCGGTGCGCGTGGCCGGGCAGCCGGTCAAGGGCATCACGCCGGGAACGAGCTTCATGTTCCAGGCCGACGCCCTCCTGCCCTGGAAGAATGTGGTGTCGAACGTGGCACTCGGTCCTACGTTCCGGCACGTGCCCAAGCGCACCGCGCGGGCGCAGGCCACGGAGTGGCTGCAGCGGGTCGGGCTGGCCGGATTCGAGGACCACTACCCGCACCAGCTTTCCGGTGGCATGCGCAAACGCGCCAGCCTGGCCGCCGCGCTGATCAACGAGCCGTCGCTGCTGATGATGGACGAACCGTTCGGCGCCCTGGACGTGCAGACCAAGGCAATCATGTCCAACGAGCTGCTGCAGCTGTGGGAGCAGACCCGCCCCACCGTCCTGTTCATCACCCACGACCTGGAGGAGGCCATCGCGCTGGCCGATGTGGTCGTCGTGATGACCTCGCGTCCGGGGACCGTCAAGGACGTCTACCAGATCGACCTGCCCCGCCCGCGCGGCGCGGTTCAGGAGATCCGGTTCGAGCCGCGGTTCCTCGAACTGCACCAGCAGATCTGGGAGTCCCTGCGGGAAGAGGTCGAGCAGGCATACGCGGCTACCGCCGCCGCACAGCAGGGAGAAAAGCCGTGACAAGCGCATCGAATGTGTCCGACGCCATGACGACCATGCAAACCGATATCCGGCATGTGCCCAACGAGGCTGACATGTCCGACCTGGCCCGGCGGCGCGCCCGGATGCGCAAACTTCGCGTGTACCTGGCCCGGCTGGCCGTCGCGGTCGTAGTGATCGGCGGCTGGCAGTTGCTGACCGGCTGGAAGGTCATCGATCCGTTCTTCTTCGGCAGGCCCAGCGGGATCGTGTCCACGCTGGTCGACTGGGTCGAACACGGAACCCAGTACGGCTCGGTGTGGTCACAGATCGGGATCACGATGAAGGAGGCCCTGCTCGGCTTCGTCTACGGCACCGTCGGCGGCGTCGTCGCAGGGGTCCTGCTCGGGCAGTTCCCGTTCCTGGCCGACGTGGCCGGTCCGTACATCAAGGTGCTCAACGCCATGCCGCGGATCGTGCTCGGCTCGATCTTCGTGGTCTGGCTCGGGCTGGGCACGCCGTCGAAGGTGCTGCTCGCGGCGGTCCTGGTGTTCTTCGTCGTGTTCTTCAATGCCTTCCAGGGCGTGCGTGAAGTGGACCGGAACCTGCTTGCCAACGTCCGGGTGCTCGGCGCATCACGCTGGCATGTCATCCGGCATGTGGTGCTGCCCTCCGCGCTGACCTGGATCACCGCCAGCCTGCACGTCGCCTTCGGGTTCGCAGTGATCGGCGCGATCGTCGGTGAATTCCTCGGCGCTCAGCACGGGCTCGGCCTGGTGATTTCCACCGCGCAGAACAACTTCGAACCCAACGGCGTGTTCGCCGCGATGGTCATCATCGCGATCATCACCCTGACCGCGGAATTCATCCTCACCCGGGTGGAGAACCGGTTGCTGGGCTGGCGCCCGGCCGCACACTCGGAGGCTGCCGGAATCTGAGACCTCGAAATCCCCTGAACCCCAATAGATCAACCCCGTTCTCATCGAGGAGAATTACTGATGAAGCGCAGTATCGTGGCCCGTGTGGTGGTGGCCGCCACCGCCGTCGGGCTCGCCGTCGGCCTCACCGCCTGCGGATCGAGCAGCGACAAGGCGAGCAATGGCCTGCCGACCGTGACCATGATGGTCGGTGGCATCGACAAGCAGATCTACCTGCCGTACCAGCTCGCCGAGGGCCTCGGCCTATACAAGAAATACGGCGTGAACATGTCGTTGAGCACCGAGACCACCGGCGGTGTCGGCGCCGAGGACGCGATGGGGTCGGGGCAGGTCGATATGGCCGGTGCGTGGTACATCCACGCCGCCGAATTCCAGTCGAAGGGCAAGGACGTCATTTCGGTCGCCCAGTTGTCCGGCGCCCCGGGCGAACGCGAGATGTGCGCGACCGGCTCGAACGTACATTCCCCCGCCGACTGGAAGGGCAAGAGCGTCGGCGTGACCGACCTCGGCTCCGGCACGGACGACCTCAGTCAGTACCTTGCCGCACAACAACACCTGGGCACGAAGGATTACAGCCGGGTCGGCGTCGGCGACGGCAGCACGCTCATCTCCTCGCTGAAGCAGGGCCGGATCGCCTGCGCCATGACGACGCAGCCGACCGTGGCCGCGATCGAGAAGACGGGCGTCGGCTACTCCGCGACCGACCTGGCCAGCACCGCCGGCTCGCAGCAGTGGCTCGGCGGCGTGTACCCCGCGGCCGCTGTCCTGTCCCGGACGGACTGGGTGAACTCGCACAAGGATCTGGTGCAGAAGGTGGTCAACGCACTCGTCGAGACCATGCACTACATCAACACCCACAGCGCCGCCGACATCGCGGCGCACCTGCCGCCGAAATTCGTGTCCAACGAACTGGTCACCAAGGATGACTACATCAAGGCCCTCGACCAGGACAAGGGGCAGTTCCTGCCCGATGGCATGATGCCGGCCGGCGCCGCGCAGACCGCGATCGCAATCGACAAGTTCGTCGGGAAACTGGACGGCTCGGTCGATGTGTCCAAGACCTACACAGACAGCTACGTCATTCAGGCGAACAAGACCGTGGGCAGCGGCAATTGAGCTGAGGTCCTGGCGATGAGGGGCGGCTCCGAGCGGACGGTCAACGTCCCGCTCGGAGCCGTTGTCGTCGCCGATCCTGGCTCTGCCCGGTCTCCACATTCACACAACCCGCACACGACACCGAGACAGCCATGCTCGCCTTCGTACTGTTAGCCGTCCTCGCCGCCGCGGTGACCGCGCTCGCCGCCGCCTTGTTCCTCGCACCGTCCCGAGCCGCGCAGGACATCCCGGAAACACTGCCGGACAAGGCGATCCGCACGGACGGTGGGCACAACTCACACCGTGCACCCGATACCGCATTGCCGATCCCGGATGCTCACCGGGCAATGCGCGACCATCGCTCCTGCCGCATGCGTGACTGCCCCCGCAAGCGCGCCGCGTACACCGCGCTGCGGGACGCCGGGAAGCTCGTTCCGGATCTGCGCGTGGCGAGATGGATGCAATGACTCCCTCGATCCGAACGCCCGCTGTCTACCGGACAGCGGTGCCGTAACAGTAGGCCGTTCAGCCGGGCACAACCGCCGGATCCCCAGTTGTGCCATGGGAATTCGCGCGGCGATGGACGCAATGAGCATTGGGCGAAGTAGTCCTCGGACCGCGCACGGCCGGAACGAATGTGCTGGTACGCCTAGGACTTGGGAATCGGCCTGGTCTCCGCGGACGGCGGCACCGGCGCGATCGGCATGGCCTCGGTGACCGAGCTGCTGGACACGTCCGAATTCGCGCCGCTCGAGCCCACGCTCACCGTGGCCGGACCCGTGAAGGCCGGCAGCGCTGCATAGCGAGGATCGATCTTGGCGGTGCGGCTGGCGTTCACGATCCAGCGGCGGGCACGGGTGAGCGCGTGGGTAGGGAACATGGAATCCCAGCGCATGTCGTCCGCGGCGTTGTACGGCAGTTTGCCGCGGACCTCCGGCGCGTAGGGGTGCGGCGGGAACATGTTCGGGAATCCGACCCTCGGCACGACCGCGGCCTCACGGGCGCCGGGGCGGCCGTTCTCCGGGCACATGATCTTCAGGATCGCGCAGCAGCTGGCCTTGGGCACCACGATGCCCGCGGTGAACCCCAGGCCCGCCTCGCGGTCCGGCAGCGGGAACTTCTCCAGCCGCAGCAGGGCGGGCTGGCCGTTGACGGTGATCGAGTGGGCCTCGAGCAGGCAGCCGAACTCGGCCTGCAGCTCGGTGAGCTTCAGACGCAGGGTCTCCTCGTCCTCCAGCGGCGCGGGGAGGTCCGGCACGGCCTCGATATAGGTCAGCGTGATGATGTCCCGGGTGACCGGATCGCCCCAGGTGCTCTGGTCGAGTTGTTGCAGTCCCCCGGTTTCGAACGAGATTGGCACGCGACCACGCTACCTACTCGATATGTATTCGCACGTCCTAGGTCGTTTTGTGCTCAATACGTGACATACTGGAGGACACTTCCAGGCAAAACAGGCGTTCGGTCTGTTTTGTACCCGTGAGACGACCTCCGCTTTGCGCGAGCCGGACCGGGGTCCTGTCAGACCCCGGTCCGGCTCGATCGCTTTCGTCATTCCACGCCTGGCGCGGGCTTCGAGTTCGGCGGTTTGACCGTCCTGCCCGCCTGCTCGAGGGCCCGGCGCAGCGCGTACTCGATCTGGGCGTTGATGCTGCGCAGGTCGTCGGCCGCCCACTTGGCGATCGCCTCGTAGACGGCCGGATCGAGGCGCAGCAGCACTTTCTTCGGCTCCCGCGCGGCCATCAGGAGTAGAGGGTCCCGGTGTTGACCACGGGCTGGGCGGCGCGGTCGCCGCACAGCACGACCAGCAGGTTCGACACCATCGACGCCTTGCGCTCCTCGTCGAGCTCGACCATGCCCTCGTCGGCCAGGCGCTGCAGGGCCATGCCGACCATGCCGACCGCGCCGTCGACGATGCGGCTGCGCGCGGCGACCACCTGGCTCGCCTGCTGGCGGACCAGCATGGCCTGGGCGATCTCGGGCGCGTAGGCGAGGTGGGTGATGCGGGCCTCGAGGATCTCGATGCCGGCCAGCGCGGTGCGTTCGCGCAGTTCGACGGTCATCTCCTCGGCGACCTCGGTGCCGTTGCGCAGGCTGGTGCGGGACTGGTCGTCCGAATCGTAGGGATGCGTGGTGGCCAGGTGGCGGACGGCGGTCTCGGACTGGGTGCGCACGTACTCCTCGTAGTTGTCGACGGCGAAGGCGGCCTTGAAGCTGTCCACGACGCGGTAGACCGCCACGGCCGCGATCTCGACCGGGTTGCCGTCCGAATCGTTGACCTTCAGCTTCTGGGTCTCGAAGTTGCGCACCCGCAACGAGATTCGGCGCTTGGCGGTCAGCGGCACCACCCAGAAGAATCCGGCGTCGCTCACCGAGCCGATGTAGCGGCCGAAGAACTGCAGCACCTTCGCCTCGTTCGGCCCGACCGTCGTGAGTCCGGTGAGCAGCAGCACCGCCAGCACCAGGATCACATACCCGATCACCGCACCGGCACTGGCCCCGGAGCCGTGCGAACCCGAGCCGCTGACCCCGAGCACCACGCCGACGATGCCGACGGCGAGCAGCAGCAACAACATGAAGAACCCGTTGACCCGAAAGGCCGGACGCAGCTCCATGACATCCTCCCAATATCTAAGTGATATCACGACGATAGCGCTGAGCGGTTCGCGCGTCCAGAGGGAAAATTCGCCGGTGTGCTAGGAGGATTCGGCCAGGGACTGCGTGCCCAGCACCGCGAGCAGCGCCAGCCGTTCGGCGTCCTCGGTGCCGGGTTCGGCGGTGTAGATCATGATCCGCAGATCGCTGCCCGCCACCGTCATCACGTCGCAGTCCAGGGTCAGCGAGCCGACCGCGGGGTGCTCGATGGTCTTCGGGTGGCTCGTCCTGCGGCCCACGACGCCCGAGTCCCAGAGTTCGGCGAATCGGGGGCTGCCGGTGCGCAGGGTGGTGATCAGCTGTTGCAGCTGATGGTCGGCCGGATAGCGGGTCGCAGCGGTGCGCAGGTCCGAGACCAGCGCGGTCTCGTACTCCAGCAGGGCCTCCGGGGTACGCCGGACGGTGCTGCCGGAGTTGCCGGTGCCGAGGAAGTGCCGCCACACGCCGTTGCGCTCGATGCCGCGCACCCCGGACTGATCACCGACCAGCGCGGCATGCTGCGGATTGGCCACCAGCAGCGTCCAGGTGGCGTCGTACACCGCGACCGGCGTCCCGGTCAGGCGGTCCAGCACCCGCTGCACGCTGGCGGTGATGTGGGACGGCACGAGTTCGGGCTCCGGCAGCGCCAGCCCCGCGAGCCGGAACAGGTGCGCGCGCTCGGTGCCGGACAGCCGCAGCGCCCGCGCCAGTGCCTCGACCACCTGGGTCGAGGGATTCGACGCGCGTCCCTGCTCGAGACGGGTGATGTAGTCCACCGAAATGCCCGCCAGCAGCGCCAGCTCCTCGCGTCGCAGCCCGGGCGCGCGGCGCTGGCCCCCACTGGGCAGCCCCGCGTCGCCCGGTGCGAGCCGGTCCCGCCATCGCCGCATCGCCCTGCCCAGTTCCGAGGTCGCCATACCTCCAGTGTTCCGCGTCGGCAGGTACCGTGCCTGGTATCGGCAGTCCCAGGAAGGTCAGGGAGCTGGCTGTCCCATCCCACGACGGCGAGGCTGGAGTCATGACAACGACACTGATCACAGGAGCCAACAAGGGCATCGGGTTCGCGACCGCGCGCCGGCTCGTCGCCGAGGGCCACACCGTTTACATCGGGTCCCGCGACCTGGAGCGCGGCCGCGCCGCCGCCGAGCAGATCGGGGCGCGCGTCGTCCAGCTCGACGTCACCGACGACGCGTCGGTCGCCGCGGCCGCGAAGGCCGTCGAGGCCGAGGGCGGGCTGGACGTGCTGATCAACAACGCGGGCATCGAGAGCCGCAACCCCGACGGCAGCGTGCCCACCGCCGCCGACCTCACCGGCGACACGATACGAGAGGTGTTCGACACCAACGTCTTCGGCGTCGTCCGGGTGCTGCACGCCTTCCTGCCGCTGCTGGAGCGCTCCGCCGCACCGGTGGTGGTGAACGTGAGCAGCGGGCTGGCCTCGTTCGCCGGTATGACCACCCCCGGCCCCGCGTCCGCCTATCCCGGCGTTGCGTACCCGACATCCAAGGCCGCGGTGAACATGCTCACCGTGCAATACGCCAAGGCGTTCCCCCAGATTCGGATCAACGCGGTCGAACCCGGTTACACCGCAACCGATCTCAACCATCACCAGGGGATCCAGACGATCGATCAGGCCGCCGAGGTCGTCGCGCGTGCGGCCACCGTCGCACCGGACGGGCCCACCGGAAGCTACTCCGGCCCCGAGGGCCCCATGCCCTGGTGACGGCCCGGATCAGTCCGGCAGCCACCACTTCCGTGAACACCGCCCAGCAGGACGCGGCGGGCGTCATCCTTCGCCTGGCGACGGCGGCACCCGACGGACACACGGGGGAGCTCTACCCCGGGCCGGTGCGCCCGATGCCCTGGTAGTGGCCCGAATCAGTCCGGCAGCCAACCGCTTCCGGGCTCGGTCCAGCGGATGGACTCGAGCATCGCGCAGTGGCCCGCGGCGGCGGGGCTTCGCCCGCTCAGCGGCGCTCGGCGAGATCGGCCAGGGCCTGGGCCCAGCCGTCGAGGCGGTCGGCACAGTCGCGCAGGTTGAGCAGATCCATATCGAATTCGGTTGGCGCGGTAACGGACTCGGGAGCCGCCAGGATCCGGGAGGCGGCGGCCACCAGGAGCTCGTATTCGGCGATACCGGCGGACAGTCGTGCGGCGCCGGCGCGCAGCGGCGCGGCCATGTCGACCGCTGGCGCAGCGCTTCCCCGCGCGACGACCTCCGCCGCCTTCTCCATGGCGACCACGTCGGCGGCCAGGGTATGCAGGGCCGCGGCGCTGGAGGCGGCGGTCTCCACCGTGTCGGCCAGATCCTCCTCGGGAAGCCTACGGCCCCGGACGATCTGGGCAACGAGTGTGTGGAACACCTCCTCGGCGCGGACCAGGCGGGCCACCGGTTCCCGGGTGATCGAGCGGACCGGGGGCAGCTTGCGGGGTACGAAGGCCGCCTGCGGCAACGGATTCCGGCGCATGACCAGATAGCGCCGCGTGGTGACGGCCGCCCCGGTGACCATGACCACCGCACCGCCGCCGACAATGATCACCGCCCAGGCGGGCGCGGCCAGAATCGCCAGACCCGCGGTGCCCGCGGCGGTGATGCCCGACGCGGTCCCCCACCGCAGGGTGCGCCGACGGGCCCGGCGGCGCCGCCGCAGCTCCCGCTCGCGCGGCTCGGCCCAGCTGCGCACCGCGTGCATCGCATGTTCGCCGACTTCGCGCAGGGTATCGGGCAGGCGCCGCGCCCTTTCAATCTCCCGATCGTCGATTCCGTACTGGGACAGTGCATCCCGGAGGCCGCGCGTTGCCAATTCCCTGGACGGCCGGGAGTTCGACCGCGTGTGCGTCGCCCGCGGTTTCCGCTCACCGGATCCACGCTCCGCCGATCCGTTTCCCCGCTGCGAGGTCGGCACCTCGGAGACTGTTCCTCTGGTGTCCGGCGAGGAGGGAGCGTCCGAGGTTCCCGCAGGCAGCGCGCCGGGCTGCGGAAACGCCTGCGCTGCACGCGGATCCGGTGCCGAACGCGCCTTCCGCCGCAATCGGGCGCGGCCGGACGCGGACTCGTTACCGGTCCGCGATCTGGCCATCGCTCCTGACTACCTTTCGAACGTCGGCGGCTCTCGCCGCCACCGGCCTACTGCTGCTGGGGCGAGGCCTGGCCCTGGTTGATCTGCGGCTGCGCCGCGGGCTGCGCGATCTGCGGCGCGGCATCGCCCGCGGGCAGCGCGTCGCCGCGCATGGAGGCACGGATCTGCTCGAGGCGGCTGTGGCCCGCCATCTGAATGCTGGCCTGCTGCACCTCGAGCATGCGGCCCTGGACCGAGTTGCCCGCGAGCTCGGCGGCGCCCAGCGCATTGGCGTAGCGACGCTCGATCTTCTCGCGCACCGCGTCCAGGCTCGGGGTGGTGCCCGGCGCGGACAGCGTCGAATCCATGCGCTGCAGCGAGGCGGACACCTGCTCCTGCATCTTGGCCTGCTCGAGCTGGCTGAGCAGCTTGGTGCGCTCGCCAACCTTCTGCTGCAACAGCATCGCGTTCTGCTCGACGGCCTTCTTGGCCTGCGCGGCGGCCTGCAGCGACTGATCGTGCAGCACCTTCAGGTCCTCGACCGCCTGCTCGGCGGTGACCAGCTGCGCGGCGAACGCCTCGGCGGCGTTGGTGTACTGGATCGCCTTGTCGGTATCGCCGGCCGTGGCGGCCTGATCGGCGAGCATGACCGCCTGCCGGGCGTTGGCGTTGAGCTTCTCCACCTCGTCCAGCTGGCGGTTCAGCTTCATCTCCAGCTGACGCTGGTTACCGATCACCGACGCGGCCTGCTGCGAGAGGGCCTGATGCTGGCGCTGGGCCTCCTCGATGGCCTGCTGGATCTGCACCTTCGGATCCGCATGCTCCTCGATCTTGGAGTCGAAGAGGGCCATCATGTACTTCCAGGCCTTGACGAACGGATTAGCCATCGATTGATCCCGCCTCCATCTGACGCGCCGCGCTCCAACGCGACTGTAGTGCGCGACCGTCACGCACCCCTGGTGTCCCTATCTCCATTGCCCGGCGCCGCGAGCGGAGAACCCCGCCCGTGACCGTTGCCTATAGAGAATCTATCCGTTTCCGTCCCGTCGTACAGCCTTGCCGAGTCTTTGGGCCTCCGCGGTGCCCCTTCGCCCCGCCGGTCTGGGCCTCATTCGGGCGCGGACCATCTCCCGCACGGCCTCGGCACCCCCCGATCAGCCAGCGCGTTCAGTTCGCCTGCACCAGCACCAGCTTGTCGGCGCTGGGCGCGGGGATGACGATCCTGGTCTCGCCCGCGATCCGGCCGAACGCGGACGCCTTCGCGACACCCGCGGGCTCGGCCGCCGGGTGCGCCGCGGCGAAGTCCGCATCCGCCAGGGCGGTGCTCACGTCGGACAGGACCTGGGACAGCGGCACGTCCAGGGCCTGGCAGATGGCCGCCAGCAACTCGCTGGACGCCTCCTTGCGACCCCGCTCCACCTCGGACAGATATCCCAGACTCACCCGCGCCGAGGTCGACACCTCGCGCAGGGTCCGGCTCTGAGCGATCCGAGCATGCCGCAAACTTTCCCCGATAGCCTCTCGCAGCAGCGTCATCTCGTTCTCCTTACGGTTCATGCCTCGCCGGACCGAGCCTCTGCACTGACAACGTCATACAGCGCCGACCGGTTCCCACGTCTTTCTATCCATACCCTCGCCCGGCCGCCCCGGTCGACTTCCCACCGATGCCACTACCTTGCCGACACTCGGCGGTGGCCCGGGCAGAAGCCCAGCTGTACCCATTGCTCACTCGCTTCGCTCGCCCAGGCTGCGGGCCAGCTCGGTGACGGCCGCGTGGACCGCCTCCAACCTGATCGTCCACCGGTCTCCGGACAGTTTCAACCGCAAAACCTCGGTGCTCTCGGGACCGGCGATGCCCAGGAACACGGTGCCGACGTCTTTGCCGTCCTGCGAATCCGGGCCCGCGACCCCCGTCAGGCCGATGCCCCAGTCCGCACCGCAGACTGTCCGCGCGCCCACCGCGAGCTGTTCGGCGGTGCCGGCCGCGACCGGCCCGTCCGCCGCCAGGGTGTGCTCGCTCACCCCCGCCAGGGTGTGTTTGAGGTCGGTGGCGTACACGATCAGGCCGCCGCGCAGGGTGGCGCTCGCGCCCGGGACGCCCGCGATCGTGGCCGAGAGCAACCCCGCGGTCAACGATTCGGCGGTCGCCACGGTCGCGCGGGCGGCAATCAACAGGCGTACCAACTCGGCGGCCGGAACCGCCGCGGTCAGCGGATCGGTCATCGCCGGGTGGCCGGACCCGACCACAGCCGGGCGGCCTGCACGACGTAATCCAGCCCCGTCACCACGGTCAGCGCCACCGCCAGATACATCAGCCACAGGCCCGCGGTGGCGAACGCGCCCGACAGCGGCAGCAGCAGCACCGCGATCGCGAGGGACTGCACCAGCGTCTTGAGCTTGCCGCCGCGACCCGCCGGAATCACCCCGCGCCGCACCACCGCCAGGCGCAGCAGCGTGATCCCCAGCTCGCGGACGATGATCACGACCGTGATCCACCAGGTCACATCGCCCAGCGCGGACAGGCCGATCAGCGCGGCGCCGATCAGCGCCTTGTCGGCGATGGGGTCGGCGAGCTTGCCGAAATCGGTGACCAGGCCGTACTTGCGCGCCAGCTGACCGTCGATGCGGTCGGTGATGGCGGCCAGGCCGAACAGGGCCGCGGCCAGGACGCGCCATCCGGTGTCGTGCCCGGTGCCCGCGAACAGCGCCAGCAGGAACAGCGGCACGATCAGGATCCGCGCCATCGTGAGAATGTTCGCGATGTTCAGCAGCGGCACCGCGGCCGGCTCGGTCGTACTCGCCGTCGCCGGGATCAGATTGGCCCGCGCCCTGGTGGTTTCGGATCGGGG
The DNA here is from genome assembly GCF_050434125.1 of Nocardia sp. GP40. NCBI lineage: Bacteria > Bacillati > Actinomycetota > Actinomycetes > Mycobacteriales > Nocardiaceae > Nocardia > Nocardia sp. GP40. The sequence continues at coordinate 84,731 of NZ_JBNPVW010000011.1, forward strand.
TTTGGCCGCCTCCGGCTGCCGCGGCCGCAGGGCCTCGGTCCAGCCGCCTTCCATATCGTCGCTCTGCACGGTCACCGGTGCCCTCGGCCGAGATGGGCCCGGACGGATTCGGGCGGGCGGGCGGGGTGGATGTGCGGCACCACACCAGACTATCGGTACCCGCGCCGACTACTGTGCACCCCATGACGACACGGGCACCACACAGCGGATCGATCGACGGGGTTGAAGCAGGCACCCCGATCGTCCGCCGTGCCCGCACCTCCGACGTGCCGGGGATCAAATCGCTGGTCGATGTCTACGCGGGCAAGATCCTGCTGGAGAAGAACCTGGTCACCCTGTACGAGGCCGTGCAGGAGTTCTGGGTGGCCGAATTGGACGGCGAACTGGTCGGCTGCGGGGCGCTGCACGTGCTGTGGTCCGATCTCGGTGAGGTCCGCACGGTCGCGGTGCATCCCGAGGTCAAGGGCAAGGGCGTCGGGCGGCTGATCGTGGACCGGCTCATCGAGACCGCGCGCGAGCTGCAGCTGCGGCGGGTGTTCGTGCTCACCTTCGAGGTGCCGTTCTTCGAGCGGCACGGTTTCGCCGAGATCGATGGCACGCCGGTCACCGCTGAGGTGTTCGCGGAGATGTGCCGCTCGTACGACACGGGCGTCGCGGAGTTCCTCGACCTCAGCTACGTCAAGCCGAATACCCTCGGCAATACTCGTATGCTGCTGACGCTGAGCTGAATCAGGAGACTTTTCATGCCCATCTTCGCCGCCCTCTACACCTATGCCGAGTCCGAAGCGGCCGTGCGCGACGAGCACCGCCCGGCCCACCGCGCCTGGTTGCAGGATCTGGTCGAGCAGGGCACGGTGCTGACCAGCGGCCCGTTCCCCGATGGCTCCGGCGCGCTGATCCTGGTCAGCGCGGCGGACCAGGCCGCGGTCGAGAAGCTGTTCGCCGACGATCCGTTCGCGAAGAACAAGGCGCTCCACGAGGCGCGCTTCGTGGAGTGGAAGCCGACGATGGGCGCCTTCGCCGAGTAGCGGCGCACCGCACAACACGACACGGATCATCCCGCGCCGACGGGCCGCCTCCGCATCAGGACGCGGCCCGCTCCGGCTCGTCCGCCGCGGCGGACCCGGTCGAGCGGAATCGCTGCTGATACTTGCGCGGTGAAATGCCCAGGCGCCCAATGAATGCCCGGCGCATGGCCTCGCTGTTGCCGTAGCCGGCGGCGACGGCGGCCTCGGTCACCGAATGCCCAGCGTGCAGCAGGTCCCGGGCCGTGCAGAAGCGGACGAAGCCGACATACTCCGCCGGTGAGCGTTCCAGCTCGGTGCGGAACAGGCGGGTCAGGTGGCGCGGACTCACCTGGGCGTACGCGGCCAGGGTCTGCACGGTGTGCGGGTAGGCCGGATCGGCGCAGATCAGATCGACTACCCGGCGCACCAGCGCGCTGCGGGGCGCGGGGCCGTTCAGCGAGGCGGAGAACTGTGACTGCCCGCCGGCGCGCTGCATGTGGACCACCAGCGACTGCGCGACCCGCCGCGCCACATCCGGCCCGTGGTCCTCCTCCACGAGGGCCAGCGCCAGATCCACGCCCGCGACGACTCCCGCCGAGCTGTACAGGTTTCCGTCACGCACGAAGATGGAGTCGGGCCGCATATCGATCGCCGGGTACCGGCGCCCGAGTTCCCGCGCGAACTTCCAATGCGTGGTCGCCCGGCGGCCATCCAGCAACCCGAGCTCGGCAACCACGAACGCGCCGCTGCAGATCGAGGCGAAGCGCCGCGTGCGGGCCGAGAGCGAGCAGGCCGCGGCCAGCACCTCCGCGGTGACGAACCGCCCGGGCGGCGCCTCGCTGCCCGGAATCACCACGGTGTCGAAGCGCCCGGGGTCCGCGGCCGCCCCGTTGACCTCGATCCGGGTGCCGAGCGACGTCTGCACGGGCAGCCCGTCGGGAGACAGCAGCGTCACCTCGTAGTCGTCGACGGTCTGATTCGCCTCCACGAAAACCTCGGCCGGGCCCACGAAGTCGAGCGTCTTGACACCGTCGAAGATCAGGAAACCGATGCGCTTGCGCGGTGTTGCCGCGTCAGTGGACATGTCACCAGTATTATGGAGTCGTGCCTCCAGAACAAGGGGAGGCCATCGGCGCACGTGGATTGGTACGGTGACCCCATGGGACGGCCGAGACAGTTCGACGAACCGAACCTGCTCGACGCCGCCATCGAACAGTTCTGGTCCAAGGGCTTCGACGACACGTCGGTAGAAGAGATCTCGCAGATCGCCGGCGTCGGCAACGGCAGTATCTATGCGGCATACGGCAGCAAGCGCGGTTTGTTCCTGGCCGCGTTCGCCCGCTACTGCGATCGCCGGGCCGCCTTCATTCGCGAAACGCTGTTCGCCGCACCGGGTTCCATCCGCGCGGCGATGCTGGCGCTACTGTGCGCCGTCATCGAGGACTGCGTCGCGCAACCCCGCCGCCGCGGCTGCCTCATGATCAACAGCGTCGCCGCCCTCGGCGCGCGGATCCCGGAAGTTGCCGAGATCGGCGCCCGGACCACCGCCGCCATGGAGGACGCGGTGGCCGAATACCTCCGCCGGGCCGCACCCGCCGCCGACCACAACGCGATCCCCGCACTCAGCGCCCACATCATCCTGGTCTCGCAGGGCCTGATCCAGCTCAGCCGCCTCGATGCCCCGGCCCGCCGCCTGCATCAGATCGCGGAGGTCTCCCTGTCCACGCTGTCCCCGGCCTGGGCGGACCGCGTCGTCGTCTAGGCATACGTGCGCCGGGCGATCGGTGTCCCAATTTCAGGGATTCCTGGCCCGCGTGGCGGGGCCGTCGTTCGCCCTCGTGCCGAAGACTGGCAGGGCGCGCGCACCGCGCGCACTTCGACGCGACCTCAGGGAGAACGACTATGGCTGGCAACCCGCACGGCATCTCACTCGAACCCGCCGCCCAGGCCTTCGTGGACGCGACCTCGGAACCACCCTTCCTGTACCAGCTTGCACCCGAGGAGGGCCGCAAGACCGTCGACGGCGTGCAGGACTCCCCGATCTTCAAGCCGGAGATCGACGAGGAGTGGATCACCGTCGAGGGCGGACCGACCGGGCAGGTGCGAGCACGCATCGTCAAACCCAAGAACGCCACCGGCACCCTGCCGGTCATCATCTACACCCACGGCGCGGGCTGGGTCTTCGGCGATGCCCACACCCACGACCGCCTCGTGCGCGACCTCGCGGTCGGCGTGAACGCGGCCGTGGTGTTCCCCGAATACGACCGCTCCCCCGAGGTGCATTACCCGGTCGCCAACGAGCAGTCCTACCGGGTCGCGCAGTGGGTGACCACCGACGGCGCGTCCAAGGGCCTGGACACCACTCGCATCGCCATCGCCGGCGACTCGGTCGGCGGCAACATGGCCATCGCGCTGACCCTCATGGCCAAGGAGCGCGGCGATGTCTCCTTCCGTCAGCAGGTGCTGTTCTACCCGGTGACCGATGCCAACTTCGACACCGGCTCCTACCGCGAGTTCGCCACCGGCTATTTCCTGAGTCGCGAAGGCATGCAGTGGTTCTGGGATCAGTACACCACCGATGAGTCCGACCGCTCGCAGATCACCGCATCCCCGCTGCGCGCGTCGCTCGATGAGCTCGGCGGTCTGCCGCCCGCCCTGGTCATCACCGCGGAGAACGACGTCCTGCGCGACGAGGGCGAGGCATACGCCGCCAAGCTGCGCGCGGCCGGCGTGCCGGTAACCGCCGTCCGCTACGGCGGGATCGTCCACGACTTCGTCATGCTCAACACCCTGCACGACACCAATGCCGCCAAGAGCGCCGTAGCGCAGGCTGTCAGCGTGCTGAGCCAGGCTCTGCGAGACTGATCCCGATCCGGGCCCCGGCGGGCGACCTACCTCGCCCGCCGGTCCCGCTCTGCCACATCCACCGATCACGGTGCCCGACAACAGAATCCGAGGTTCGACATGACGACGTCAGAGAAAGTGTCCGATCTCGTCCGCTTCGAGATCGTCCGGCCCCGGCCGGGACATCACAGCTACCTTCTCGCCGCCGACAGTGGGAGCCTCTGATGGCCGCGTTGCATCGCTCGGTGGCGGACGATCTGGTCGAGACACTCGTCCACGCCGGAGTCAGCCGAATCTACGGGCTGGTCGGTGACAGCCTCAACGCCTTCAGCGACGCCGTGCGCCGTGACGGCCGCATCGCCTGGATCCACGTGCACAACGAGGAGGCGGCCGCCTTCGCGGCGTCGGCCGAGGCCCAGCTGACGGGACGCCTCGCGGTGTGCGCAGGCAGCTGCGGCCCCGGCAACACCCATCTGGTCCAGGGCGTGATGGACGCGCATCGCTCCGGAGCGCCGGTGCTGGCGCTGGCCTCGCACATCACCAGCCGCCAGATCGGCACCGGGTACTTCCAGGAGACCAAGCCCGAGGCGCTGTTCGCGCAGACCAGCCACTACTGCGAGACCGTCGCGCACCCCGATCAAATGAATCGCCTGGCGCGCAGCGCAATTCAGAGCGCGATCCTGGATCGCGGAGCGGCGGTGCTGGTGCTGCCGGGCGACATCCTGGCCGAGCACTCCGCTGGGGAACCGCCCGGTCGGCCCGTCCTCGCGGCCGGATCGCGCCGGGTGCCGGATCCCGCAGCGGTGGACGAACTGCTCACTCGAATCGAATCCGCCGAACGGATAACGATTTTCGGCGGCATCGGCTGCGCGGACGCGCGCGAGCAGGTGCTTCGGCTGGGCGGGCTGTTACACGCCCCGATCGGACACACCCTGCGCGGCAAGGACATCCTGGACTACGACAACCCCAACAACGTCGGCATGACCGGCCTGCTCGGCTACGGCGCATGCTATCGAGCGCTGCACGACGCCGATCTGGTGCTGCTGCTGGGCACCGACTTTCCCTACGACGATTTCCTGCCGCGGCGCAACAACATTCAGATCGACCTCGACCCGGTGCGACTGGGGCGGCGCGCGCCGCTGGCGCAGGGGATCGTCGCGGACATCGGCGCGGTACTGGATGCGGTGCTGCCCCGCCTATCCCAGCGCGTCGACCGCGGCTTCCTCGACGAGATGCTGCACGCCCACGAGCGGGCGCTGCGACACAGCGTCGACACCTACAGCACCCACATCGCCACCCACCGGCCGATCCACCCCGAGCACCTCGCCGCGCTCGTCGACGAACTCGCCGCGCAGGACGCCGTTTTCACCGCCGATACCGGCATGTGCTGCACCTGGGCCGCGCGCTATATCACCCCGAACGGGCGACGGCGGCTCATCGGTTCGTTCGTGCACGGTTCCATGGCCAATGCCCTGCCCATGGCGATCGGCGCGCAACTCGCGTATCCGGGCCGCCAGATCGTCTCGCTGTCCGGGGACGGCGGGCTGGCGATGCTGCTGGGTGAGCTGCTCACCGTCAAAACCCACCGCCTCCCGGTGAAGGTGGTGGTGTTCAACAACTCCAGTCTGGGCATGGTGCGGCTGGAGATGATGGTCGCGGGCGATCCGCCGTTCGAAACCGACCACGACGAGGTCGACTACGCCGCCATCGCTGCGGCCGCGGGCTTCCACACCCGCCGCGTCACCGAACCCGGCGAGCTGCGCGAGGCTGTGCGCGATGTGCTCGGACACGACGGCCCGGCGTTGCTGGACGTGGTCACCACTCCCGACGCTCTGGAAGTCCCCTCCCACCTGACCGTCGAGGAGGCGCGCGGGTTCGCCCTAGGCCTCGGCAAGACGATGGTGACCGGAGGAGTGGGCGAGATCGCCAACATCGCCCGCCTGAACCTGCGCAACATCCCGCGCCCCTGAGTCCCTCCGGGATCGGGGCGGTTCGGAATACTATGCGGGAACGATAGGCAGGAGAAGTACAGGATGGATCGCGTCGCACTGGCGGTGATGCCCGAGGCCGTGGCGGCGCACGAGGTTCCGCGGGAAGGCCGGGCCAATGCGTTCCGGGCGCTGCGGTCACGGCCGTTCCGGATCTACTTCGCGGGGCAGATCGCCTCCGCCAGCGGCACCTTCGTGCAGGTGACCGCGATCGGCTGGCTGGTGTTGCGGCTGACCGGATCCCCCGCTTCGCTGGGCATGGTGCTGGCCGCCGGTGGCCTGCCGCCGCTGTTGCTGGGGCCGTGGGGCGGAGTGGTCGCCGACCGGGTCGACCTGCGGCGCCTGCTGATCGGTACCCAGATCGCCTTCGGGCTGCTCGCGACGGCGTTGTGGCTGGCGGCGGCGACCGGACACGCGGGGGTGCCGCTGGTCATCGGCGTCACCATGGCCGGCGGGTTCGTGCAGATCGTCGACGCACCCGCGCGGCAATCGTTTGTCGCGCAACTCGTTCCGCCCGCGGACCTGGCCAGCGCGGCCAGCGTCAACGGGGTGGTGGTGAACAGCGCCCGGGTCGTCGGGCCCGCGCTGGCCGGGGTGCTGATCGCGTTCGTCGGAACGACACCGTGCTTCGCGGTCAATGCCGTCTCCTATCTCGCGGTGGTCGGGGCGCTGGTGGCGATCCGACCCCTCTCGGCCGCCGCCGCTGTCCGCGCGGGCTCGGGCGGGGTAGGGTCCGCGCTGCGTTATGTCCGCACCCGGCAACAACTCTGGCTGCCGCTGACGATGATGGCGCTGGTCGGCCTGTTCTCCTTCAACTTCCCGGTCATCCTCCCGGTGCTGGCGGAGCGCACCTTTCACGGCACGGGCGGCACCTACGGCCTGCTCTCGACCGTCCTGAGCGTCGGCTCGGTGGCCGGATCACTGGCGGTCGGGCTGGTGCGCCACCCCCGCCGTCCCTATCTGGTGGCGACGGCGGCGGCCTTCGGCGTCGGCCTCGCGGTCACGGCGGCCGCGCCGAGTCTGCCCCTCACCTGTGTGGCGCTGATCGTGAGTGGCTTCGCCGCCTTCAGCTTCGTCACCCTGGCATCGACCGCGCTGCAATTGCATTCGGATCCGAGTTATCGCGGACGGATCATGGCGCTGTGGGTGTTCGTGTATTTCGGCACCACCCCCATCGGCAGCGTCATCACCGGCTGGATCATGAACGCCTCCGGTCCACGCGCGGCCCTGCTGGTGGGCGCCGCCGCCTGCCTGGTCGCCAGCGCGATCGCCGCCCGGGTGCACACGCCGCCGCATCCGGACGGACCCGACCCGGCCGCGTGAGTATCGGGCGATAGCCTGTTCGCATGCGGATGACCGAGCGGGCGGCGCTGGTGCGGTTCCGCGATGCACGGGTGGCCCGCCTCGCCACGGTGAGTGCGGACGGCCTGCCGCATCTGGTGCCGGTGACCTTCGCTCTCGCGATCGAGAAACCGTGCCCCGTCGCAGTTTTCGCCATCGATCACAAGCCCAAGACGACCACGAATCTCCGGCGGCTGCGCAATATCGCGGCAACAGGCCGGGTTTCGCTGCTGGCCGATATGTACGACGAGGACTGGACCCGGCTGTGGTGGGTCCGCCTCGACGGCGCGGCCCGCATACTGACGGCGCCGCAAGACCGCGCGGCGCCGATCGCGTGGCTGACCGCGAAATATCCGCAGTACCAAGACAGTCCGCCGCAGGGGCCGGTGGTCCGGATCGAGGTGGAAACCGTCGCGGGCTGGTCCTGGAGCGAATAGTTCAGCAGCCGGTCGGCGACCCCCCTACCGTGTTACGATTCGGCATGCATCGATACCAGGGCATGGGGTATCCGCGACATTAGCCGTGGACTTGCCTTCGATGTATGAAACGGAGATGTCATCGCCACGGCGGTGATATCCGAGGGTGTGACCTGGGTTGAGCTGCTGGCACGGCCCAACCCAGGCATATTTTCCCACCCACACCTCATCGACGGCGGCAGGCGCTGCCCATGCGCACAGGGCTCACCGCAAGTGCGGGTTCACATTCCCTGGCACCCGCCGGCCGCCGTCGCCCTGTCGACTCAGCTGATGGTTGTCGAGGTGAGAGCCGAGTTCGGATTCGGATAGCAGACCGTGGCGACGTTCTGCGCACCGAACGGGGTCTGCACGTTGACCGTCAGCGTCATACCGGGACTGGAGAAGCTGGTACCGGCGTACTGGACAGTCATGGTCTTACCCGAGGCGCCGGCGGTGGTCTGGATCGCCTCCGCCGGCGGGGTGTAGGTGGTCCCACCCGATATCGGACCGGGCACGGTCAGCACCACGTTGCCGCCGGACACCGCGGCCGTGCCCGCGACGGAGCCGCCGGATGCCGTGACGCTGTTGGCCGTTCCGTTTGTCACCGTGGCGGTCATCACGATGTTGCTGACGTTGTTGACGGTGAAGCCGGAGGCGTTCGAGGGGACTGTCACCGAACCGGGGGTCAGGGTGACCGATACGGCCGACCCGGCGGTGGCGGTGGCGGGCGCTGTGCCGGTCACCGAGGTGCTCATGCTCGAGTTCGCGGCGATACCGTCGACTGTGCCCTGGCAGGTCCAGTTGATGGTGGTCGCGGCGTTGGCGGTACCGGCCAGACACAGCGTGCTGATCAGCGCCACCGGAGCGAGTGTCGCGACGCGAATGAGCGCAGCAGTAGATCTCATGACTGTCTTACTTTCTCGAGGGGTGCGTCGACGAAGTGGGGTGACCGCGCCGACACTGAAACGGACTCAAAATGTAACCTGTTCTCCCCACTCGCGTGACGCGAATCGCTTGCAAAATTTCGGTAAAATTTCCGAACGGTATCGATGACACCGCGAATCATGCTCAGCATCAGCATGTTTGACCGAGACCAATACCCAAACGGGTGACGTGTCACAAATGAGTCGCCGAAAATCGCTGTTCCGCAACGAAGTTGACCTTGAATAAACGCCTGTCACTGCAACGCGTTTCAAGGGATAAGCCCTCGAGTGATCTCGTACGCCGCGGCCATGGCGCCGAAAATCGGCACCGCATAAGATCTTTCCGCCACTGGCTCCCCAATCATGGTGAGCACGCTGAAGGAATGCGGAATATCGGGATTATCAATGTGATTCACTCACATCGTCACTCACTCACCGAAACATAAATGGTCGGCGGCGAGATCGCCGCACCGGTTGCTACCGAGTTACCCGATCGCGTACACGCGTTTCATTCTGCGCCACACCGTATCTCGCGCACCGGCGCCCGTCTCACTCGCGCCCGGCCACCCGCCCACAGCGCGGCAACCACCAGCGCGACGAAGGGCACGCCGGTACCGAAGAGCGTCGGATCGAATGCGCGCGCGGCCGGCCAGCCCGCCTGCGTGCGCCCCGAGCCCGCGAGAAACGGCACCACGAGCAGTACCCCCACCGCCAGTATCGCCTCGACCGCGACCGCGACCGGAAAGTTCCGCAGCGCCGACAGTCCGGCCGTGGCGTGATCGCCGCGTTCGCGCGCGGCGGCGATCCCCGGCAGCAGCACCCGGGAGTTGTATGTCCCGACGGCCGGCATCGCCGCCACCATGACCAGCTTCACGGTCAGGTGGCGGCCGTACGGGGTGGTCAGCATCTGTACGGGTGTTCCGATGTGCGTCCAGGTAAGCCAGGCCCCGCTCACGATCAGCACGCCTACCGCACAGATCGCGACGGTGCCGAACCTGACCCGCCGCATATGGCGCCGCGCCGCGCTCCGGATCGAGACGGAGCCGGCCGAAATCCGTTCGCGCTCAGCGGTTTCATACACGCACAGCACCGCTCGAAGGCGATCGATGGCCCGGACGGACGCTAGAACAGGCCGAGTTTGAGCATGAGGGCACGGTCCAGTGCGGCGATCTCACGACCATCGAGACTGCCTTTGAAATCGCCGAGACGCTCAGGCGACACCGTGTAGATCTGATCGGCGAGAATGCGGGTCTTGGTCCCGTCGAATTCGATTTCGGGTCGGTACACGGCCTGTCCAGCACTGGTGGATATCATGGCGACGATCACCGTGCTGGATGCGAACCGATCGGACTGGATGATGACGGCATAACGGCGGCCCTGCTGTTCGTGACCGCGTGCGCCGGGAAGTGCTTTGATCTCGTAGATGGCCCCCCTGAAGATCACGCGATGCCCATGAATCGCTGGATTGCCAGCATCTCGGCCTGATCATCGGCGTCGTCCGCGAGTCGCTGGGCATCGCCGTCGGCTCGCTGCAACAGCAATTGCTTGTAGGTTTGCAGCAGTGCGTAGCGGACTGCCTCAGATCGGGTGGTGTGCCGTGCAGCGGTAAGTTCGACCAGCGCTGCTTCCATCGCGTCGTCGGTGCGTACGTTCAAAGTTCCCATATCCAAGTGTAACGCAATTTGTGTTACAGCCATGGCGTGGTGTGGCGCTCGGACCGCCGGTCTACTCCTCCGGCCCGTCGGCATCCGGCGAGGGCTCCGGATCTCCCCCACCGCGGATCGTGTAGAGCAACCCGTCCAGTTCGTCGGGCTTGATCAGCACGTCGCGGGCCTTGGAGCCCTCGCTGGGGCCGACGACGCCGCGGGTCTCCATCAGATCCATCAGGCGGCCAGCCTTGGCGAAGCCGACCCGCAGCTTGCGCTGCAGCATGGAGGTGGAGCCGAACTGCGAGGTGACGACCAGCTCGACCGCCTGCACGAACAGGTCCAGGTCGTCGCCGATATCGGGGTCGACGTCCTTCTTCTCCCCGGCCTTGGCGGCGGTGACGCCCTCGGTGTAGTCCGGCTCGGCCTGGTTCTTGGCGAAGTCGACGACGGCCTGGATCTCCTCGTCGGAGATGAACGCGCCCTGCAGGCGGGTCGGCTTGGACGCACCCATCGGCAGGAACAGCCCGTCGCCCATGCCGATCAGCTTCTCCGCGCCCGGCTGATCCAGGATGACCCGCGAATCGGTGAGCGAGGAGGTCGCGAAGGCCAGCCGCGAGGGCACGTTGGTCTTGATCAGGCCGGTGACGACGTCCACCGACGGCCGCTGCGTGGCCAGGACCAGGTGGATACCGGCCGCGCGGGCCTTCTGGGTGATGCGCACGATCGCGTCCTCGACGTCGCGCGGCGCGGTCATCATCAGATCCGCGAGCTCGTCGACGATGGCCAGGATGTACGGATACGGCCGGTAGACCCGCTCGCTGCCCAGCGGAGTGGTGATCTGCCCCGACTTCACCTTCTTGTTGAAGTCGTCGATGTGCCGGACCTTGCTGGCCTGCATGTCCTGGTAGCGCTGCTCCATCTCCTCCACCAGCCAGGCCAGCGCGGCGGCGGCCTTCTTGGGCTGGGTGATGATGGGGGTGATCAGATGCGGAATGCCCTCGTACGGTGTGAGTTCCACCATCTTCGGGTCGATCAGAATCATCCGCACCTCCTCGGGGGTGGCGCGGTGCAGCAGGGAGACCAGCATCGAGTTCACGAAGCTCGACTTGCCCGAGCCGGTGGATCCGGCGACCAGCAGATGTGGCATCTTCGCCAGGTTCGCCGAGAGGTACTCGCCCTCGATGTTCTTGCCGAGCCCGATGAGCAACGGGTGGTGGACGTTTCGTGTGGACGGCGCCTTGAGCACGTCGGCCAGGCGGACCAGCTCGCGGTCGGCGTTGGGCACCTCGATACCGACCGCGGACTTGCCCGGGATGGGCGCGAGCAGCCGGACGTTCTCCGTCGCAACGGCATAGGCGATATTGCGCGCGAGCGCGGTGATCTTCTCGACCTTCACACCGGGCCCGAGCTCGACCTCGTAGCGGGTGACGGTCGGGCCGCGCACGAATCCGGTGACCGCGGCGTCGATCTTGAACTGCACCAGCACCTCGGTGATCGCCTCGATCATCGATTCGTTTGCGGCGCTGCGCTTCTTGGGTGGTTCGCCGTCGGTGAGCAGCGTCAGCGGCGGCAGGTGGTAGTCGCCGTCGACCTCGCGCTCGGTGACGAACTCGAGCTGCTGCGGTTCCGGGGGCGGCGGGGTCTGATCGATGACCTTGGGCGCCTTGCGCTTCGGCTTCTCGACGGGCGCGGCCGGGGTTTCAACGGGCGGCTTGTCGGCGATCGCCTTGGCGGCCTGTAGCGGCGGCTCGCCGATTGCCTCGGTGACCGCATCAGATCCGCCGAATTCGTCGGTCGGGTAGTTCTCCCGCGGTGTGCGACCGCGTTTGCGGGAGCTGTTCCGATGGAGCGGAAAACCGTCCTCGTCATAGCCTTCCGCGTCGTACAGCCCGTATTGGTCGTCGTAGGAGTCGTATTCGTCGCCGCCGACGCCGAACAGCCAGCGCAGCCGCTCGGGCACCTCGCGCACCGTGGTCCCGGTCAGCAGGAGAATGCCGAATGCCATGGCCAGCAATAGCAGCGGCACCGCGAGCCACGAGGTGAGACCATTGCGCAGCGGGCCGCCCATGACGTATCCGACGAATCCGGCCGCGTGCGCGCGCCCGTGGGCATCGGCCGGCGAACCGGCGGCGATGTGCCACAGTCCCAGGAACGGCAGCGCGACCAGCACGCCGCCCAGGACCAGCCGTGGCCGGATCTCCGGATGGGGTTCGGTGCGCATCAGGATCACCGCTATCGCGCAGGCCACGAACGGCAGTGCCGCTGAGGCGGACCCGGTGAACAGGCGCACCGCGGTATCGATCGCGTGCCCGATCGGACCGCCCGCACCCAGCCACACCGCCGCCGCGATGACGACGCTGAAGGCGACCAGCGCCAGCGCGATGCCGTCGCGCCGGTGCCCGTGTTCGATCTCCCCGGCCCGGCTCAGCGTGCGGGTGGTGGCGCCCATGCCGCGCGCGAGCATCGTCCAGCCGTTGCCGACGCCCCGCCGGAATACCGCCAGCGGCGCGGTGTTCGATTTCCGGCGCGGGGCCGGGCGGCGGGCCGAGGCCTTGCGCGCGCGGGGCGCGGCCGCCCTTGTCGAACCTCCGGTGGATCCGCCGCGTGAACCGGCCGAACGGGACCGTGCCGGAGCCCGCCCCCGCGCCGATCCCGCCCGCGAACGAGACGCCGTGGTACTGCGGGACTTGCCTGCCATGACTCACAGGCTAGCCGCAACAGCCCCATCGAGACCATCCGCAACACCCACACCACGGACATCACATGACGAAATCTCGGCCACGTTCGGGCAACGGCGTCCGCGCGACCCGCGAAACCAAGATCCGGGTCACAGATTAGCGGTCGGCCCCGCCGAGTCGGCCAGACACGCCGCTGGCGCGTCCAAGCCCACACCTCCGAGACCTGTCTCGCACCGACATCCGAGGCCGACAGCGCCCCCGTCACGGTGAATCAGTCGATCCGCACTGCATGTCCGGTGACCCGAATGCCGGCTGCGGCTGGATCGAGGTCGACCAGCAGCCGGCTCGGCCGACCCATATCCGCGCCCTGGGTGATGGAGATTCGGCCAGATTCGGCATAACCGATGTCGCGGAGGTATCCGCCGAAGGCCGCCGCTGCGGCACCGGTTGCGGCGTCCTCGACGACTCCGCCGATGGGGAAGGGGTCGCGGGCCTGGAAGCGGCGATCGTCCTGGTGCCAGAACAGGTGCACCGTCGTCCACCCGGCCTCGCGCATGACCGCGCCGAGGGCGTCGAAGTCGTAGTTCAGGGCGGCCAGGCGTTCGCGGGACGCGGCGGCCAGCATCAGATGCTCGTTGCCCGCATAAGCCACCCGGGCGGGAAAGGCCGGATCGAGATCGGCCGGGTCCCAGCCGAGTGCTTCCAGCGTGCCGGAGATCTCGGTCGCGGTCGCCGCCCTGGAATGCGTTGCGACGCTGGTCAATGTCGCGGCCGGGTGATCATCGGCGGCACTGGTCTCGACGACGACGTCGCCGGTGTTGGTTCGGAAATTCAGGGTGCCGGGGCCGATGCGTTCGGTGAGTGCGACCGCGGTCGCGATGGTGGCGTGGCCACAGAAATCGACCTCGGCAAGCGGGCTGAAATAGCGAACCCGGTAGTGCCGGTCGTCTGTGCGGTTCAGGAAGGCAGTCTCCGAATAGCCGACCTTCCCGGCGATCCGCTGCATCTCGGAGTCGTCGAGTCCGGCCCCGTCGAGGACGACCCCGGCGGGGTTGCCGCCGGCCGGATCGGTACTGAATGCGGTGTAGCGCAGTACTTCGGTGCTCATATGTCTTATGCTCGCATCGCGCGGCGATCGGGTCCAACGATGTATTTTGATATTCTCTATCGGATATTCCGATAGCATCGGCGGTATGGACACCCGGGTACTCGCCACCTTCGTCGCACTCGCGAGGACCGGCAGTTTCACTGCGACCGCGGCCGAATTACACCTCGCCCAGTCGACGGTGACCGCACACATCAAGACGCTGGAGACCGAGCTCGGGCTGCGGCTGTTCGATCGGCTGCGGCTCGGCGCGACGCTGACCGACGCGGGGCGGCGGACCCTGGAGAAGGCCGGTCTGGTCCTCGATGCCGAGGCAGCGCTGCGCGCCGATCCGGATGTAGCCGGCCCGATCCAAGGCACGGTCGGCATCGTGGCGCCGGAATCCCTGTGCGGGCACCTGCTTCCCGGAGTGATCGCGGCGTTGCACCGACGTCATCCCGGGGTCGAGGTCACGCTGTCGCCGGCGGGCACGGCCGACGCGATCGACGCGCTACGCGCCGGCCGCTATGCGCTCGCACTGATGCTCGAGCCGTCGCTCGCGGCGCCCGATCTCGTTGTCGATCAGCTGGGCACTCTCGAACTCGCATTCGTCACCGATCGGCGGCAATCGGTGACGGCGCAATCGTGGGCGGAGTTGGCGGAGCAGCGATGGTTCCTACTCGAAGAGGGCTGCACCTACAGCGACGAGGTCGCTCGGTGCCTGCGGGACAGTGCGGCGGTGGTTCGCACGACTCGGCTGGGCAGTATCGAGGCCACCCGGGCCTGCGTCGCGGCTGGACTCGGACTGGCCGTACTGCCCGTTTTCGCCGTCGACGAGCGGCGGCTGGCTCGTTTCGCCGGGCCGGCGATCGCCGAACCCGGATTGCTGCTGGCCCGTCACCGCCGCCGGTCGACCGGCCGTACGCTCGACGCGGTGATCGAGGAAATCCGGCGCGGTGCAACGAAGCTGCTTTCCGGCGGGTAATCCTATTCGCCCGCCATAGCGAGCAAGGAGGGGCAGCCGCATCCGGTGTGGGTGACCTTCGCGCTAGCGGTCGAGGAGACGCGGCTCAGATACTGCGATTGCAATCGTGCACCGCGCGGACATCCGCCTCCGCGCCCGCGGCCTCGAGGCGAACCTCGTTGCGGCCGAAGGCGTGGAACAGCAGCTCCGAGGGCTCGCCGGTGAGCACGACCTCCGGACCGGCGCCCTTGTGCGCGGTGACCCGATCACCCTGCGGCGTGGCCAGCACGACGGTCACCGGGGCCTTGCGGTAGGCCATCCGGGCCATCCGGCGCACCGTGTTCCACAGCTGCTCCTGATCCGCGACAGCCAATTCCCTGGGCTCCCAGTCCGGTTGCGCGCGCCGCACGTCCTCGTGGTGCACAAAGTATTCGGCGAGGTTGGCCACCGCGTCGACCGGGCGCAACGGCGACCACCAGGGCGGGCCGGTGCGCACCTGCTCGAGCAGCTCTGCGAAGGGCCGCCCGGCCGCCTTGGCCTGCACCGAATCCAGGTATCCGGCAAGGGGTTTGATCATGATGCCGGGGGCCGCGTCGGGCCGCCGCTCGCGAACGACCAAGTGCGCGGCCAGATCCCGGACGGTCCACTCACCACAGAGCGTCGGGGCGTCGGGCCCGGCCGCGGTCATGGTGACGACCAACGCGCGCCGTTCGCGCTGAGCCATACTCATGAGGTGAGCCTAACGGAGTCGCACCCGCACCGCTCCACAGGCGACCACGGGCCCGAACAACCTGAACACCTACCCCTCCGAGCGACCGACGGCAGTCCGATGACCCCGCTGTGACGCCACGACAACGGCCCTCCGCCTCGACGAGACAGAGGGCCGTTGCGTGAAAATCTCAGACCCCGATGACGGTCGGCACGATCATCGGACGACGCCGGTACGCCTCGGCGACCCAGCGCCCCACCACCCGGCGTACGCCCTGCGCGATCCGGTGGGTGTCGGTGACACCCTCCCCGGCCAGGCGCAGCAGCTCCGACACGACCAGCTCCTGCGCGCCGGTCAGCGCCTCCGGATCGTCGGAGAAGCCGCGGCCGCTGACCTCGGGCGCGCTGACCGCCTTGCCGGTGGTCGCGTCGACCGCGACGGTGATCGAGATGAAGCCGCCCTCGCCGAGCACCAGGCGATCGGACAGCGTGGATTCGCCCACGTCGCCGACCGAGAGCCCGTCGACGTACACCTGACCGACCGGCACCCGGCCCACGATCGAGGCGATGCCGTCGACCAGGTCCACGACCACGCCGTCCTCGGCCAGTATCACCCGGTCCTCGGGCACGCCGGTCGCGGCCGCCAGGGCCCCGTTGGCGCGCAGGTGCCGCCATTCGCCGTGCACCGGCATCGCATTGGTGGGCCGCACCGCGTTGTACAGGTACAGCAGCTCGCCGGCCGAGGCGTGCCCCGAGACGTGTACCTTCGCGTTCTGCTGGGTGACGACGGTCGCGCCCAGCCGCGCCAGCCCGTTGACGACGCCGAAGACGGCGTTCTCGTTGCCGGGGATGAGCGAGGAGGCCAGCACCACCAGATCGTCGGCGCGGATGTTGATCTGCCGGTGCTCACCGCGCGCCATCCGCGACAGCGCCGAGAGCGGCTCGCCCTGCGAACCGGTGGAGATCAGCACCAGCTTGTGCACCGGCAGGTTGGCGGCCTGATCGAGATCGACCACGACCCCGTCGGGAATCTCGAGGTAGCCCAGATCCTGCGCGATCTGCATGTTGCGCACCATGGACCGCCCGACGAAGCACACCCGCCGGTCGTACCGCTGCGCGACCTCGACCACCTGCTGGATGCGATGCACGTGGCTGGCGAACGAGGCGACGATGACCCGGCCCTTGGCCTTGCCGATGACGCTGTCCAGCACCGGGCCGATCTCGCGCTCGGGGGTGACGAAGCCGGGCACCTCGGCGTTGGTGGAGTCGACCAGGAACAGGTCCACGCCCTCGTCGCCGAGCCGGGAGAAGCCGGCCAGGTCGGTCAGGCGCCCGTCCAGTGGGAGCTGGTCGAGCTTGATGTCGCCGGTGTGCAGCGCCAGGCCCGCGGGGGTGCGGATGGCCACGGCGATGGCGTCCGGGATCGAGTGGTTGACCGCGAAGTACTCGCACTCGAACGGGCCATGGGTCGTCTTCTCGCCCTCGGTGACCTCGATCAGCTTGGGCTGCAACCGATGTTCGCGGCACTTGGCCGCGACCAGCGCAAGCGTGAACTTCGAACCGATCACCGGGATGTCGCGCCGCAGCCGCAGCAGGAACGGCACCGCGCCGATGTGATCCTCGTGCCCGTGCGTGAGCACGACCGCGACCACGTCGTCCATCCGGTCCTCGATCGGCCGGAAGTCGGGCAGGATCAGGTCGACGCCGGGCTGCTGATCCTCCGGGAACAGCACGCCGCAGTCGACGATCAGCAGCTTGCCGCCGAATTCGAAAACCGTCATGTTGCGGCCGATTTCGCCGATGCCGCCCAGGGCGAAGACGCGTAATCCGTTGCGCGGCAGCTTCGGCGGCAGGCCTGCGGGCTGCTGCTCGGCCGAAACCGGGTGCGGCGCAGACTGATCGAAGCGGCCGCGGCCGCCACGGCCACGCGCGGGGCGGCGGGCGGCGCCGTTGCGCTCGGCGGGCGCCTCGGACTTCTCCTGGCGGGCCTTGGCGGGCTGGGACTTCGTCGCCTTCGCGGCACGGGATCGCGTCGCCTTCGCGGGCTGTGCGCCCTCGGCATCCTGCTTCGCCGAGCCGCGCGCGGGCTGCTCCGGCTGCGCCGCGTCGGCGTCCTGCTTGGCGGAACTCCGCGAGGCCTTCTTGGGCTCGGCCGACACCGGCTGTGCGGCAACGGGTTCCGGCGCGGGCGCGGGCGCGCCGGCGGACCGGGAGGCCGCCCTGCGGGGGCGGCGGGCCGGGGCGACGGGGGCGCCGCTGTCCTGTTCGTTCGAACCTGCGGTCTGGTCGTTCACGAGAGCACCCCCGCGATCCGCAGATCCGCGGCGATCGCGTCGATCTGCTCGGTGTCGGGCATCAACTGGGGCAGGCGCGGCTCGCCGACCTCCACTCCGAGCAGCCGCAGCGCCGCCTTGGTCATCGACACGCCGCCGACCCGGGCCATCGCCCGGCACAGCGGCAGCATGCCGACGTGCAGCTCGCGCGCCCGCACCACGTCACCGGTGAGGTAGGCGTGCCGCAGCTGGCGCAGCCGCTCCGGCACGAGATGTCCGATGACGCTGATGAATCCGGTCGCGCCGACCGATAGCCACGGCAGGTTGAGGATGTCGTCTCCCGAGTAGTAGGTCAGGTCGGTCTCCGCGATCAGCTGGGCGCCACCGGCCAGGTCGCCCTTGGCGTCCTTCACCGCGACGATGCGCGGGTGCTCCGACAGGCGCAGGATCGTCTCCGAGGCGATCGGCACCACCGAGCGGGGCGGAATGTCGTAGAGGGTCACCGGCAGATCGGTGGCATCGGCCACGGCGGTGAAGTGGGCGATCAGGCCCTCCTGCGAGGGGCGCGAGTAGTACGGGGTAACCACCAGCAATCCGTGCGCGCCCGCGCGCTGGGCGTTGCGGGCCAGCTCGATGCTGTGCGCGGTGTCGTAGGTGCCGGCGCCGGCGATGACGGTGGCGCGCTCGCCCACCGCCCCGACGACCGCATGCAGCAGATCGAACTTCTCCGACTCGGTGGTGGTCGGCGACTCCCCGGTGGTGCCGGATATGGCGAGCAGGTCGACACCGCGATCGACCAGGTGAGCGGCCAGGGCCACTCCGGCATCGACATCGAGCTTGCCCTCGGCGGTAAAGGGGGTCACCATCGCGACACCGACCGTGCCGGAGGCGCGCAGCTCCGTTCCCGTCGATTCACCGTTCGTCATGGTCAGAAAGGCTACCTGGTCGCCATGTACGGCCCGAACGGTCGCCCTCCATACCCGCTGGGCCCCAGGGCGAATTCGAAGCACATTCACTGTTGCGGCGCCAGATTTGCCTTGAATGACGCCACATTTGACGTCATTATGGTGTCATGGATTTGAACAAGTACACCGCCCGCCTCCGCGAGGACCTGGTCACCGCCGCGGCCCTGGGGGACGAAAAGACCCAGTCCACCGCGGCGGCCCTGGCCTCGGCCACCGAGAACGCCGCCCGGCTGACCCTGCTGGCCGCGCTGTCGGATCTGGCCGCGGAGATCAGCGAATCGCTCGGCGACCGCACGGTGCACGTCTCGGTGGACGGCACCGACGCGCACGTCGATGTGCGCGGGAACGGGTCGCAACCCGGCCAGGAGGCACCCACGTTCGAGGACATCACCGGTGACATCAGCCGAGTCACGCTGCGCATGGTCGACGAGATCAAGAACCGTGCCCAGCAGGCCGCCGCGCAGAGCGGGATGTCGCTGAACTCGTGGCTGGGCGCGACGGTGCAGGACGCCCTGCGCGATCAGATGCGGCCGCGCCGGCATTACCACGCCGAGACGTTCCGGGAGGATGCTCCGAACGGCGAGGCGAAGCAGGATCGGCCGAAGGACCACGACGAAGCCTGAAATATCCTCGCGCACAGGGTATCTCGTCGGGCTCAGCTCGTGACCGCGACGTTCCCCTCGGTGTCGATCTCGGTGCGGCGGTCGTAGTCGGGGGCGTGCGCCAGCACCGTGGCCAGCACCCGGCGGCCCGGCGGCAGCACCCGCACGGTCACCGAACCCGCGTTGGCGGCGTCCAGTTCCGTTGCCGCCGAGTCGATCACACACCGGCGTACACCGGGCGGCGCGTCCGCGAAGCCGCCGTCGTCCAGCAGCACCACCTCTACCCCGCGCGCCCGCGCACCCCGGGCGGCGCTGCTGAGCTCCTCGGTCACCAGCTGCGGGGCCCGGAGGCCGTCGCGCAGCTCGGCCTCCAGCAGCCGGCACTGCTCGCGCTCAGCGCCCGTCAGCACCGCGCCGTCGGCGATCCGCTCCAGGATCGGGCGCGCGACCCGGTCCAGACGGCCGAGCTGCCGGATCCGTTCGCCGTCCGCGGCGGCCATCGTGGCCGCCGCGGCCGCGCGCCTCTCCGCCTCCTCGCGCAGCATGCGCAGTGACCGCTGGGTAGGTCGCATGATCACCGAGAACACGGAGATGGCCGTCACCGTACCCACCGGGACGATCGACGCGGAGACGACGGTGTCGGCGGGCACGCCGTACACGGCCGCGGCGGCAACGAGCACCGCGGCCGACGCCGCCACGCTGAGCCACGCGGCCCCGATCCGCCTGCGCAGCACCAGCACCGCGACCACGTACGAGGAGGCGAAGGTCGTCCAGACCAGATGCCGGGCCGGTGCGGAGTTCAGGGTCGTGGCGGTCAGCACGGTGGCGACCGGCCCGCCTCCGGCAACGATCGCGGTGACCGGCAGCGGCAGCGGATCGGTCGGCGCCATCAGTACAAGCGCCCCGGCGACCGCCATCACCACCAGCGCGCTCAGCGCGCGCACCGGCGATGCGGCGCCGAGGTTGCCGAGCATGTACAGCACGATGGTCAGTTCCAGGACCAGCAGGAACAACCATGCGACGCCGCCACGCAGGCCGAGCAGATCCCGCAGGTCGAAACCGGATTCCGGGTCGGCATCGGGGGATTCCGGGTCACGGAAGGTCATCGCCGCCCCACACCAGCGTCACCGTGACGCCCTCTCCCGGGCGTGATTCCACGAATCCGGCACCGCCGGGCAGCTGGCGCATCCGCCCCAGGATGCTGACCGCGATGCCCAGGCGGTCGGCGGGCACCTGCCGCACGTCGAACCCCGCTCCGTCGTCGGCGAATACGAGCCGGATGCTGCCGGCGCTGATCGTGCAGGTCACCGTGCGGCAGACCGGGCGTCCCTCACCGGCGGCGTGGCGCAGACTGTTTCGCACCGCCTCCCCGAGCGCCGCGGCCAGGGTCCCGGCGACCGCGACGGGCATGCGCATATCGTCGTAGCCGGGCCAGGTACGGGTGGCGAACCGGATACCCGGATTGATCTCGTGCACCGCCGAACGCAGATAGATCACTGCCGACCTGGCGTCGAGCACATCAGGCCCGGGCGCATCGAGACGGATTTCGTCGAGCTGAGTCAGAGTCGCCCGAGCCTGTCTGCGCACAACCGAGTTCACCGGGGCCGACCCGGTCGAGTCGACCACCCGCTGTGCGGTCGTGAATGCCGGCGCGTCCGCGGCAGTGCACGTCTCGTTGCCTCGCGAGGCATCGAGCAGGGTAGACAGCACGGCGTCGTGGATGAGCGCGGCGAACCGGGCACGCTCGTGATCGCGGGCGGTCGTAGCGGCGGCCGCTGCCGCGCGCCGCCCGGCGATCGCAGATTCCCGATCCACCCGCGCGCCGGCGCGCCGCGCGCAGGTCATGCACCACAGGAACAGCGTCGACAGGCCCAGCGCCCGCACGAAGTCGTTCGCCGCCAACAACGTTGTGATCGGTTGGGCCAGAAAGATATCGGTGCATACCACCGCGGTCGCACCGATCAGGAGGTAGCCGATCGCGACCGGCAGCGGCCAGGCCAGCGCCGCGACGAGTACGCCGAGCGGCAGCATCCGGTAGAGCCACACCGACGAGGCGTCGAGGGTGTGCGGGTGCAGCGCGAACAACGTGATCGCCAGAGCCTCCAGGTAACTCACCGCCGCCAAACCGGCCACGGCACGGACCGTCGTGGGCCTCGACCACACCGACATCCCGGCCAGCACCGGGAAGAATCCAAAGGTCAGCACAACGGCGATCGGGGTCCACCCGCCGGGCGCACCCCGGCCCTGCTCCACGATCTCCGGCAGGTCGACCAGCCCCATGATCACCCCGCCCAGCCCGATCGACAGCCCCACGCGCCGCACGATGCCGTCCGTTGCCGACCACGACACGGGTTGTGCCGCGGCGACTCTCCCCCACCATCCGGGCCCGGCCGGCACCTGGGGCCTGGTGTGCGCACGCCGGGATTTCAGGGCGCCCGCAGCGGTCATGTCTGTGCCTCGCCGGCGCTCGGCTCCGACATGCCCGCTGTGGCGGCTGTGCCGATCAACCGCTCGCCGCGCTCGCTCATGCCCGCGGATTGCGCTCGGGCACCGGCAGCCAGCCGTCCTCGACCGCCCGCTTGTACAGGTCGGTCTTGGTGGGGGCGGGACGCCCGGCATCGGCGTACTTCTGGCGGATCCGGCCGAGATAGTCGTTGACGGTCTGTTCGGACAGACCCGTCATGCGCGCGACCCGCGAGGCCTTCTCCCCCGACGCGTACAGCGTGAGCACCTCCTGCTGACGTGGGCTGAGCCCGACGTCGGACAGCTGCGGGTCGCCGTCGATGGCCGCGGCCCAGTCGGTCGTCACGACCTGCTCGCCCGACGCGGCCGCGCGCACGGCCGACACTACGGTCTGCACGTCCTCGGACTTGCGGACGACCCCCAGCACCCCCGCCCGGGCCGCCGCCCGCACCAGGAACGGATTGTCGGCCCCGGTGAACACCAGTACCTCGAGGCCGGCCTCACGCAGCGCGCGCACATTGTCCTCGGGCGCGGAACCGTCCGCGAGTCGCAGATCCAGCACCACCAGATCCAATTCCGGTGCGGCATCGAATAATTCGGCCACCGTCCCGGCGGTGATCACGAGTTCGAGGTCGTCCTGCGGCGCCAGCATGCTGGCCAGCCCCAGCGCGACGGACTCGTGATCCTCGACCAGCCCGATCCGCCGCGGCGCGGCCTGCCCCTGATATGCCCCGTCCATACCGCTGTCACCTCTTCCCAGCTCCCGAACACCTCGCCCCCGGTGGCGGCGCGCGCGTACGCCGCCGGAACCCGGAAACGTACTGGATTCGAGTATGCAGGTGCGGGAGGCCGAGCGTCAGCCATTGGTTTCGGGGGGTCGCGGCGTCAGTGGAAGCCGAGTGCCGCCCACGTTTTCGGGCCGACGACACCATCGGCGGCCAGACCGGCGTGCTGCTGGAAGTAGACAACCCGGTCGTGGGTCGCCGCACCGAACACGCCATCGACCGCCAGCGCGGGCAGTTTCGGATACCAGCGGTTGAGGGTCTGCTGCAGCTTGGTCACCGCCTCACCGCGGGATCCGTTCTGCAGCGTGGGCAGGCCGGAGGGTCCCCTGGCGTCTGGGTGTCCATGATATGTCTCCACTTCTTTTGTGGTTCTTCACAATTCGATGCGCGCCCACTCCGCCCAGAGACCTGGGGGCTTGCACCCTTTCGAGGCGCGCTACCACAATGGCGATCCGGCCGAACGGCCAGGAAAAGCACGGCCCGGAAACAATCTCGGCCCGGCACGTTGGGATGGACATGAACCAGGGGGACGATCTCGGTCGTCCCGCAATTCTGGGAGTCGAACTGCGCCAGGACGATCCGCGGGTGCGGGTGAGCGGCGCGGCGGTGGCACTTCCCGACTGATCCGATGCGTGGCGGCCGGCGGCCGTCGCCCTGCCCCGAGTGATCCCGTGCGGGCGTAGCGCTGTCGGACGGATCCGATGTGCGGCAGCCGTTCACGCACGCCCGCACCGGATTCGACCGGCCGCACAAGGCGCCGCCGCGAATACACCGGAGGACCACAGCGTTTGGATCCCCGGCCGGAAGGCTAATCTGCAGCTCACGGCCGAGCGCGCGGGGAGGCGCGTCCGGCATCGACACCCGAGGGACGGATATGAGCGTGACAAATCGCTGGGCACTGGGAGTGGTGGCAATCGGCGCGGCGGCAACGGTATTGACCGGCTGCTCGAACAGTCAGAAGGACGCATCCCCCGCGGCGAGCTCGGCCTCGCAGCAGACCGCCACCGCGACCGCCGCGCCCAGCCACCCCGCGAAGGCGACCGCGTCGAGTTCCGGCGGCTGCACGAGCGCGCACGTCAAGGCCACCCTCGGCAAGCTCACCACGCTGACGCCGGGGCAGAACACGCAGCCGGTGACGTTGACCAACACCTCGGGCGCACCGTGCAAGCTGAACGGATTTCCCGACGTCGATCTGGTCGGCACGGGCGAGAATGTGGTCGGAACGACCGGCGCGTCACCGAACTACAAGTGGACGCTGGAGCACTCCAACGCCACCGCGGCCACGATCACCCTCCCGCCGGGCGGCGCCGGGAGCTTCGACATCACCTACCTTGCCGACGCCGGCGGCGACCCCGTACTGAAGGTCGCCTCGATCCAGCTGACCCTGCCGGGCGACAGCGCCCATACCGCCGTCGCCTGGAACGCGGCGGTCATGTTGCAGGACATGGCAACCCACCCCGGAACCTACTCCGGACCGTTCGTCGCCGCGCACTGACGACCGGTCGGCACTACTTCCCCGCGAGCTCCGCGACGATCGGAGCGAACCGGTCGGCGAAGTCGGCCCCGAAGACGAAGTAGGAAAAGCCGATCTCCTCGCGCCGCCGCTGGATTTCCTCGGCGGCGGCCGCGGGGTCGTCCGGGAGTACGGTCATCGCGTCAGCCGCGCGCAGAGCGGCGGTATCGGTGTCGGGACGCGCCATGTGTGGCGCGACAGTGTCGCCGATGACCGGCACGGCGAGCGCGAGTTCGACGCGCCCCTCGGTACGGAAATCCCGTGCCAGCTGCTCGACCTCGCCCCGGGGCTGATCCCCCAGCACGAAAGTGACGGTGTCCGCGACTTCGGCGGCCAGCGCGCGGGCCTTCAGCCCCATGACGGCCATCGCCACGGGCGTGTGCCGGTCGGGGCCGTCGAAATCGCGCAGCCGCCTGACGGTCTCACGCACCTGTGCCAGCCGCTCGCTCCGCGCCGGCACGTCGGGCACTCCCTTCTCGCGCAGCTCGTCCTCGATTCCCGGTCGGCCGGTGCCGATGCCCATCTCGAAGCGGCCGTCGGTCACCAGCGACAGCGAGTGCGATTCCCATGCAGTCAGCCAGGCCGGACGCAGCGGGGAGGCGTAGACCCAGCTGCCCACGCGCAGGTCGGTCACCGCGGCGACGGTGGCAAGCATGGGCCCGGGCGCCGGTTGCATCAGCGGGAAGTCGGGCATCAGCAGCGTCGAGTAGCCGCTGTCGGCAATGCGCCGCGCCCGGTCCAGCCACGTCGGCAGGTCGGTTCTGAGCGGGGCAACGACACCGAATCGAAAAGGTTTGGTCATGCCTGCTTCGACGACGGGTCCGCCCCGGATTCATCGGTACGCGGCGCTCATTCCATGAGCTGCGCCGCCACGGTCGCGCCGAGTTCCCAGCAGGCTTCGAGATCGTTCTTGGCCGGTTTGCCCGACACCACCACGTACTCGGCGGCCTTCACCCACCCCAGCCCGGTCGTGATGGCGGTGACGCCCTTCTCCGCGCCCTCGGTGCCCTCGTTGCCGTGCAGGTAGAGCCCGAACGGACGCCCGCGCGTCGAATCGAGGCAGGGGTAGTACACGACGTCGAACGCGTGCTTGAGGGCGCCACTCATATAGCCGAGGTTGGCCGGGGTACCGAGCAGGTACCCGTCCGCCTCCAGCACGTCGGTCGGCGACACGGCCAGCGCCGCGCGGCGCACGACCCGCACGCCCTGGATCTCCGGATCGGTCGCGCCGGACACCACGGCCTCGAACATCGCCTGCATGAACGGCGAGGGGGTGTGGTGGACGATCAGCAGGGTCGGCACGGGTCCAGGCTAGTTGCGGTATCACCCGAAACGGGTGACCGGATACCGTACATCGGTGACCTCCCGATCGCGCCTGCCCCGGCTGCCCGACCTCGCACCATCCGCGGATCCTCGCCGCGGCTACTCCCAGCAGGAGATCCTGACCGGACTGCGGCAGCTGATCCTGGACGGGAACCTGCCGCCGGGCACCGGATTGCCGCTGCGCGAATTCGCCCAGCGGTTCGACGTCAGCCCGATTCCGGTGCGGGAATCGCTGCAGACCCTGATCGGCGAGGGGTTGATCGAGCATCGGCCGAACTTCGGCTACACCGTGACCCGGCTGACCGCGGCCGAGCTGCGCGAGCTGTATGTGGCGCGCGAGCGCCTGGAGTCCGCGGCGCTGGCCGCGGCGGTACACCGGGCCGGGCCGGAGGATCACCGCATCGCCAACGAGGCGCACGCCCGGCTCGAACAGGCTGTGCTGCAGGACGATCCGGCCGCCTACCACCGCGAGACCCGCAATTTCCACCTGGCGCTCACCCGACCGTCGGGCATGGCCCGGCTCGTGCACATGCTCGAATACGCCTGGAACATCACCGAACCCGTGCAGCCGATGGTGCACACGACCACGGCGGACCGGGTGGTGCTGCAAGCCGACCACAGCCGCCAGCTGGCAGCATTCCTGGCCGGGGACGCCGAGGAACTGCTCGCGGCGACCGAGGTGCACCACTCCCGCATCAACGGCGTGGTTGCCGGATTGCCCACGGACCGGGGGCTTTTCGCCGAGACCGACAAGCCCGAGGACGAGTAGAGCCGTCATCGCGCCGCTGCCCCCACGGGGCCGGGTGGCGGCCCGACGCCAGGAGTCGTGCCCCTGGCCGAATGAGGCCCGCGCACAATGCGGCTGCAATCCGCTCACTCGACCAGCGTGGCCAACGTGTCCCATTCATCCAGCTCGGCAAGCTGATTGGTCAGCTTGGCGCGGATCGCGGTGACGGCGTCCCGTCCCAGCGGCAGCCGCAGGGGCGGGTTCGGGGATTCGACGGCGGCGACGATGCGCCGTGCCGCCTCGACCGGGTCACCGTAGACGCCGGCGTCGAGACCGGACAGGCGCTCGTGGGTGCTCGCGACGCTCGCGGCGTAATCGGGGTGACGCACGGGCGTATTCGCCAGCGCCCCCACGAAATTCGTGCCGAACATGCCCGGCTCGACGATGGTGACGCCGATTCCGAGGTGGGCGACCTCCTTGGCCAGCCCCTCGCTCATACCCTCGACCGCGAACTTCGTGGCCGCGTAGAGGCCCAGACCCGGTGAGGGAGAAGCGACTCCGGCTGTCGAGGAGATCTGCACCAGGTGGCCGTGCCGCTGCACCCGCAGCACGGGCAGGCAGGCGCGGATCACATTCAGCGATCCGAAGACGTTCGTATCGAACGCCTCTCGCACCGCACGGTCGGGAATCTCCTCCGTCGCACCGAAGATCCCGTAGCCCGCGTTGTTGACGACGACATCGAGGCGGCCGAACTCCGCCGCCGCACGCGCCACCGCGTCGCGCGCCTGCTCCGCGTCGGTGACATCCAGGGCCACGACGAGCACGCGATCGGGATGAGCCGCCGCGAGCTCCCGCAGCGCCGCGGCGCGCTCCGGGCGGCGCGCGGTCGCCACCACCCGACCTCCCTCCGCAACCACCGTCCGGCTGATCTCGAGGCCGAATCCCGATGACGCGCCGGTCACCAGCCACACCCGATCCATCTCCATTGCAAGCTCCTCAACAGGCCATCTTTTCGATACTGATCGTACAGTATCGAAACTGCTACACTGTCGCAATGCCAGCACAGAACGGTGGGCGCGGACCGGGACGACCGCGCAGCGAGCGATCCCGCCGGGCGGTCCTGGACGCGGCGGGCGAGCTGCTGACCGACCGCGGCCTCCCCGGAATGACCATGGACGAGATCGCCGCGCGCGCCGGGGTCAGCAAGAACACCATCTACCGCTGGTGGCCGACCAAGGCGGCGGTGGTGATGGACGCCTTCACCGATGCCTTCGCGGGGCGGATGGAAGCGCCCGCTCAGGGAGATGCCCTGACCCGCTTACGAATTCAGGTCCAGCGCGTGGCACGGCTGATGAACACCCCCGAGGCCCGTCGCCCGTTCGTCGCCCTCGTCGCCGCGGCGCAGCACGATCCCGAACTCGCCACAGCGCTACGGGAACGATTCATTGATACCCGACGCGCCGGAGTGATCGAGCTCATCACCGCTGGCATCGAGGAAGGCCGGCTCGCGGCCGACACCGACGCCGACATCGTCATCGATCTGATCTACGGCGCCCTCTACTACCGCCTCCTGATCAGCGGCGGCGAACTCGACCCGGCCTACGCCGAC
This sequence comes from Nocardia sp. GP40, assembly GCF_050434125.1. NCBI lineage: Bacteria > Bacillati > Actinomycetota > Actinomycetes > Mycobacteriales > Nocardiaceae > Nocardia > Nocardia sp. GP40. The sequence goes on from NZ_JBNPVW010000011.1 coordinate 112,632, forward strand.
CGGCTCGTCGATACGCTGGCGCCGGTCCTGCGCACCTGAACCCGGTCGCTACGCCGCGCCCAGCGTCTCCCGCAATCGACGGCGCCGGCGCCGGAAGCCGAAGGCCGGCGAAAACCGTTGCGCGGGTTCGGAGATGATCGGGACAGCTCCACAATTTCCGTCGAGCGTGGCGATCGTGCCCGTTGCCGCGGCCTGGTCCGCGGCCCGCGGTCCTCGTAGACTCCGGCTATGAGCGATCTTGCTGACTTCGCCCGTCTCATCGGCGGCGATCACGGGCTCTGCGTCGTCTCGACCGCGCGGGCCGACGGCACCGTGCAGTCCACTCTCGTCAATGCCGGTGTGCTGGCACATCCGCAGACCGGTGAACGCATGGTGGGCATGGTGATTCGCGGGGGCACCCGCAAGCTGGCCAATCTGCGCGCGCGGCCGCGCATGACCGTCGTCGCCCGGGTCGGCTGGGAGTGGGCCGCCGCCGAGGGGCCCGTCTGGATCTGCGGACCAGACGATCTGGTGCCCGGCATCGATGCCGAACGGCTGCGCCTGCTGCTGCGCGAGGTGTTCACCGCGGCCGGCGGCACCCACGACGACTTCGAGGAATACGACCGGGTGATGGCCGACGAGCGCCGCGCGGTCGTCCTGGTGACGCCCGAGCGCGTCTACGGGAACCCCTAGCCCGGCTCGCCGACCCGCAACAACTCCGGAAATCCCCCTGGACAACCCGCCGGAATAACCGCGACCGGGCGCCGGTTACGATCTCCGGCATGCAATCGGACCGCAGTCCGCTTAGTCCGCCGCCGATGGCCCCCGCCGACCACCGACACCAGGAGATACCCCTATGACCACCACGACGAGCCCGGCAGAAACGATCGACACCGCCTCCGACGTCCGCATCGGCACGTCCGGATCCGATATCGGCCTGCTGATCCTGCGCGTCGGCTTCGGCGCGCTGCTCGCCGTCCACGGCACCCAGAAGCTCTTCGGCTGGTTCGGCGGCTACGGCCTCACGGCTACCGCCGGGGCCTTCGGGCAGATGGGCTACACCCCGGGCCGGTTCTTCGCGACGCTGGCCGCACTGTCCGAGCTGACCGGCGGCGCGCTGCTGATCCTGGGCCTGCTCACCCCGCTGGGCGCGGCCATCGCGCTGGGCACCATGATCAACGCGATCCACACGACCTGGGACCTGGGCTTCGCGAAGGGCTACGAACTGCCCCTGGTCTACGCCATCGCCGTGACCGCCATCGCCTTCACCGGCGCGGGGCGCCTGTCCCTGGACCACGGCCGCCCGTGGCGCCGGCAGGGCGCGCTCTGGGGCGCCGCGGCCGTCGTACTGGCCGTGGTCGCCGCGCTGATCACCTTGGCCGTCAAGTAATTCGAGAACGCTTCGTCCCCGGTCGCTCACGGCGGCCGGGGACGAAGCCGATCCGGGGGCTCAGCCGTTGGGCAGAATGACCGCGCGCCCGTTGATCTTTCCCGCGTGCAACCGCTCGTAGGCCAGCGGAGCCTCGTCGAGCGAATAGGTCTCGACGTACACGTCGACAGCTCCCGCGCGCGCCAGGTCCAGCACCTCCATCAGCTCGCCGCGGCTGCCCCAGTACGGCGCCATGACGTTCACCTCGTACGGCAGCGCCCCGAACCCGACCGGCAGGGTGCCGCCGCCGAGCCCGACGATCGTCACATCGCCCTCCATCGCCACGCACGCACCGGCGGTCGCCGTAGTCGGGGGCGCGCCGACGAAATCGAAGACCGCCGTCGCGCCGCGGCCGCCGGTCAGCTCCCGCACCCGGGCCCCCGCGCCCTCGTCGGAGATCACCGTCTCGTGCGCGCCGACCGAGCGCGCCAGCGCCAGTTTCTCCTCGCTCACGTCCAGCGCGATCACCCGCGCCGGGCTCAGCGCACGCAGCAGCTGGATGCCCACGTGACCGAGCCCGCCCGCCCCGATCACGACTGCGGTGGCCCCGGGTATCAGCTTCGGCAGCGACCGCTTGATGGCGTGATACGGCGTCAGCCCGGCATCCGTGAGCGGTACCGTCCGCACCGGATCCAATCCATCGAGCGGCACCAGGTGCCGCGGATCGTCGACGATCATGTATTCGGCGATCGCCCCGGGCGCACCCAGGCCGGGCGGGCGAATGCCAAGCTCCGCCGCCCGCACGCAGTAGTTCTCCTTGCCCGCCGCGCACGGCGGACAAGTTCCGCAGCCCCAGGGCCCGTACACCACCACCGCGTCGCCGACCTGGAAACCGGTCACGCCCGCGCCGAGCGCCGCGACGATGCCCGCGCCCTCATGACCGAGGGTCAGCGGCAGCTCGAACGGCACCTGCGGCCAGGACATCACGGCGATATCAGAATGACAGACCCCGGCCGCGGTCACCCGCAGCAACACCTGACCGGGCACCGGCTCGGGATCCGCGACGGTGACGACCTCCGGCGCGGCGCCGAGGGTGCGATATTGCAGAGCCTTCACGAGTCGTACCTCCCTGTGTCCGTGGGAAATTCGGGGCGCCCCGACCTATCCGCGGCTGGTCCGCGAGCTGGGTCGCCGACTCGAACCGCATGACCAGCCCGCGCGGCCAGGGCATCTGCGATCTGGGGTTCCAGAACCGATCCTTCCAGGCTCGAGCGGTCCACGACATCGATCTCGACGACACGACCGCGGGGAAGCACACCGTCCGCGTCTCGACCAGCAGAAACGCGGAGCCACCCCGGGACCCTCCCCACGCGCCATTCACTTGGCCCGGGCCGAACTCCGCTCGGGTGGCGGCTTCACCCTCCGTTGACTGCGCGCAGCACCCGCTCGGCCAGTTCCGGGCGGCAGATAAGCAGGTCGGGCAGATACGGGTCGGGGCGGTTGTAGCGCAGGGGGCTGCCGTCGAGGCGCGAGACGTGCAGGCCCGCGGCAGCGGCGACCGCGGCGGGGGCGCACGAATCCCATTCGTACTGGCCGCCGGAGTGGGCGTAGACGTCGGCGGCGCCGCGCACGACGGCCATCGCCTTCGCGCCCGCCGATCCCATCGGCACGGAGGTCGCCGAGAGGGTCTCCAGCAGCCGTCGCACCCGCGGGGAGGTCCTGCTACGGGAGACGGCCATCCGGATCGGGCCCGGAACCGGCGGGGCGAGCTCGAGCTGTACGCCGGTGCGCAGGACCAGGTCCTCGGCCGGGAGCGCCACCGCACCCACGACCGGCTCGCCGTCTACCGCGAGCGCCACGTGCACGGCCCAGTCGGGGCGGGGCGGCTCGCCGTATTCGCGGGTGCCGTCGAGCGGGTCGACGATCCACACGCGCGAGCGGTCGACGCGGGCGGCATCGTCGGGGCTCTCCTCGGACAGCACCGCGTCGTCGGGCCGGGCCTGTGCGAGTCGTTCCAGCAGTAACGCATTGGACTGCCGGTCACCGGCCGCGCCGCCCTGTGATCGGATGGCCAGCAGCAGTTTGCCCGCCTCCTCGGCCAGCGTGGCGGCAAGTTCATGATCGTCCATACCTACGACCACTACCACACCGTGCTCGCAGCCCGCTCCCAGGCTCGGGGATCATGCTGTGGCATATGGACATCGCAGCGCTGATCACCGCATTCGTGGTTGCCGTTCTGCCGATCGCGCCGACGGAGCCGACGCTGGTCGGACTGGGCGCGCTCGCCGCCGTGCTGCACGTCTCGCCGATCGTGCTGATCCCCGTCGCGGGACTGGGCTGTTCGGTGTCCGATCACCTGCTCTACGCCGCCGGGCGCTGGGGCGGCGCCCGGGTGCTCGCCTGGCTCTCCCGCGGTCGTGCGACCGGCCGCGCGACCGGGTGGCTGGTCGATCGGGCCGAGCGCTGGGGTGTACCGGTATTCGTCGCCGCGCGTTGGCTGCCCGCCGGGGGCAGCGCCGGGGCGGTGCTGGCCGGATCCCTGCGCTGGAGGCTGCGCCGGTTCACCCCGACCTCTGTGATCGGGTCGATGCTCTGGGCCTGCTATGCCACGATGCTCGGCTATATCGGCAGCGCCTTCACCGGCAATCCCCTTGCGGGACTGGGCATATCGCTGATCGTCGCGGTCGTCGTCATGTTGGCGATGCGACCCTTCCTGCACCGGAACGCTACCGGCGCACCGGAAGTCACGGCGGCGGTGGGCGCGACCATATAGGACGACACCGTGTACGACATCACGCTGCCGGACCTCACCGAGCCGATCCTGGTCGCCGCCTGACCGCTCGCCGGCCACAGCCAGTTCGCAAGCGGCCAGCCAGTTCCCAGCGCGCGGCCAGTTCGCGATGTGCTCTGTGCGGTTTGCCGCAAGCTCGCGATTCGCGGCTCGCAGCGAGTTCGCAACCGACACCTACATGCGCTGAAGATCGAACTGCGACAGTAGATTTCACGACCACCACGGAACAGTCCGGGTGAACACAGCACAGGATCGGAGGTGCCCGAATGAGCGTCGCGCCCGCACCGGCCCCCGCCCGGCTGCACCTCCGCACCGGGCGGGTCTTGCTGACGCCCAACCAACGCCTGCCGCACGAGGATTCGTATTCGCCGCCGCCGCGACGCTGTTGCCGTGGGCAATCTGGTCGCTCGGCGAGATCGATCACACCTCCGCCGAGGCGCTCGGATTCGGCCTGTTCATTGTGCTGTCGCGGCTGGCGCTGCTGATGGCGGGCATCGGACTGTTCGCCAACGGCGCCGTGGTCGTACGCCTGGAAGGGATCCGGATCGCCACGATCGTCGCGCCGGCGGCCGGCCTCGGGGCCGCCTTCCTCCGGGAATTCGTCGCCTTCCTCGCCCTGCACCGCCGCACCAACATCGTGCTGAGCATCGCGCTGACCGCACCCGCCGTGCTCGCGGCCTTCGCCTAGCGATCTCGCCCCATATCTGCCGCACCACTGGCGCATCCGCGCACACCGACATATACTCGTCTACGAATAGTGTTAGAGAAACTAGTTTCAATCACACTATGACCAGACAGCGCGATGCACTCGGGAGCACTTCATGACCACCACGACCTCCGTCGAGTTTCAATCCGGCTCGACGATCTCGGCCGACGGCACCACCATCGGCTACCTGCGCGCCGGCACCGGCCCGGCGATGATACTGCTGCACGGCAGCAATCAGTCCGGCCGCAGCCTCTCAGGACTGACTGCAGCACTGTCGGATTCGTTCACCGTCTACCTGCCGGACCGGCGGGGACGCGGCGCCTCCGGTCCGCACCGAGCGGACCATTCGCTGCGCACCGAGGTGGACGACCTGGCGGCAATGCTCGAGGTCTCCGGCGCCGAGCGAGTGTTCGGCATCAGCTCGAGCGGCGTGATCGCCCTGGAGGCGGCGCGCACCCTGCCGGCCATCCGGAAGCTCGCGGTCTACGAGCCCGGACTGCTCCTGGACGATTCGGGTACCTACACCGACTGGGTATCCCGCTTCGATCGTGAACTGGCCGCCGGGCGCGACGGGGCGGCGATCGTGACCTGCATGCTCGGATTCGACCTGGCCCCCGCGGCAATGAAATTCATGCCCCGCCGCCTGCTGGCCGCGTTCATCGATGCGGCCATGAAAAAGGAGGACCGCGCGCCCGCGCCCGGCACGATCACCCTGCGCGCGATGACCCCGACCCTGCGCTACGAGGCCGTCATCCTTGCCGAAAAGGCAGGCAGGCTGAACGATTTCGCCGACCTGCGGACCGACGTGCTGCTGCTGCGCGGCACCAAGAAGGGCCCGGCGTTCATCCGCCCCGCCTTCGACGCGCTGGACCGAGTCCTGCCCAATCATCGCAGCGTCGTACTCGACGGCCTGGACCACGGCTCCCCCGCGGACCGCAGCCAGACGAACGAGGGCGGAGATCCCGCGGCCTTGGCGCCGACTCTGCGCGAATACTTCAGCGAAACCGAATAATCGCCATACTGTGTGGATGAGCGCTCCTCTGCCGGACTGGCTACCGGAGGACATCGACTCCGAAACGCCGAGCGTGGCGCGGATCTACGACTACATGCTCGGCGGGTTCGCCAATTTCGAGGTCGATCGGGCGATCGCCGACGGATTGGCCCGGACCGATCCCGATCTGATCGCGACCACCCGCGCGTACCGGGCGTTCCTGCGCCGCGTGGTCAAACATCTGGTCGCCGAGGCGGGGGTGCACCAATTCCTGGACCTGGGTTCGGGAATTCCCACCGCGGGCAACGTGCACGAGATCGCACACGCGATCGACCCACGGGTGCGCGTGGCATACGTCGACATCGATCCGGTGGCGGTGGCGATCGGACGGCAACTACTGACCGGAGACTCCCGGCTGACCGCCATGCGCGGCGACATCACCCGGATCGAGCCGATCCTGGACGATCCCGCCGTGACCGGACTGCTCGATTTCACAGAGCCGGTGGCCGTGCTGATGCTCGGCGTGCTGCACGTGATCCCCGATCGGGCAGGCCCGCATGCGATTATCGACCGAGTTCGCGAAAGGTTGAGCGCCGGAAGCTATCTGGCTATTTCGCACGGCTGCAACGAGGGCCCGCCCGAGCTCGTGGCAAAGATCAACACGGTGACGCGGTCGACGAGCACCGCGGCCGTCCTGCGCTCGCGGGCCGAGATCGCGACGCTGTTCGACGGATTCGATCTCATCGAACCGGGACTGGTCGACCTGCCCCGATGGAATCCCGACGAGATTCCCGACGACATCCCGGCTACCCTCGCCCTCGGCGGCGTGGCCGGACTCGCGACTCGACCATGATCGCCCGCAAGACGATGGAATGGCCGAGAGGGTGAGTGCATGCGGGCTTTGCTGATATTGATCATCGTGCTGGGAATCGCGGTGGTCGTCGGCGACCGGGTCGGCGTCGTGCTGGCGCAGAACGAGATCGGCCGCAGGGTCGCCGCCGAGTACAACCTCCCGTCCCAGCCGGGCGTCACCATCGGCGGCATCCCGTTCCTGACGCAGGCCGTGAACGGCAGCTACCACGACATCGACGTGCGTGTCGGCACCTGGAGCGACCAGCGGATCTCCGTCCGCGACCTCGATGTCACCCTGACCGACGTCACCGCGCCCCTGGCCGACGTACTCCACAACCGGACCTCGAACTTCGTCGCGGCGACGGCGTCGGCGACGGCCGTGGTTCCCTACGACACCGTCCGCGGCTACGCACCCTCGGGTGTGCAGTCGATCACCAACGGCGCGGACGGGCTGCACGTCACCGGCACGTTCGAGGTCGAGGGAATCTCCGTTCCCGCAACGGTTGTCGTCACCGTCGCGCCGACCGCGAACGGCATCCAGGTCACCCCGGTCTCGGTGCAGGCCGCGGCGGGCGGGCCGTCGATACCGCTGTCGCTGCTGCGCCGGACCCTCGCCTTCACCGTGCCGCTGCAGCAGCTCCCGCTGGGCGCCCAGCTCACGGCCATCCAGCCGGGCCCCGACGGGCTCCAGGTGACGGCGGTCGCACACACAGTGCACCTGTCCAGCGTCTCGTAATCGCCCGCGGGGATTCCTCCGGCCGACTCGTCCGGTCGGCATTCCGCACGGCAGGCCTTGACGCCGAACCACCCTGCGCGGGCGGATCCGCACTCGCCGGGTCTCGCACCGACGGCTCAATCACCTCTTGCTTCAGATGTATCTTAAGATATATCTTGGGATGGTGAGTCCACGACGTTCCGCCGAGGTCGGCGGGCCCGGCTCCGGGCGCTTCTTCGGGCCCGGCGAGCTGCGACTGGCCCTGCTGGCGCTGATCACCGAGCAGCCCGGCCACGGATACGAGCTGATGTCGCGGCTCGAGGATCGGTGCGGCGGGGCGTACCGCCCCAGCGCGGGCGCGGTGTATCCCACCCTGCAGCAGCTCGAGGACGAGGGCTTGGTCGAACTCGAAATCGACAGCGGCCGCAAGGTATTCCATCCCACCGGGCCGGGCCGGGCCGAGGTCGCCGCGCACGAGGAGGGGATCGACCGGATCTGGACCCGGGCCGCCGAGCGCGGCGACTGGGGCATATTCCGCGATCCGGATGCGGCCGAGATCATCGGTCCCGCATTGCGTTTGTTCAAGACCGCCGTCTCGGCGGTCGTGCACTCACACGGCGATCCCGCGGTCGTCGATCAGGTGCGCGACGTATTGGCCACGGCCACACGGCAATTGCACGACATCAAGGCCGAGGCCAAGCGTCTGCATCACGAACACCATCACGATCGTCGCCGCCGCGGTCGGCGGCCCGACTAGCCAACCACCTCACGACGAAGGTAATCCCATGGCGCACACCGGAATTCCCACCCAGTCGGTACCCCACCGCCAGGCGCGCGGTCTCGGCGACCGGCTCCTGGACCGCTTCTTCACCACCGCCCACATCCTGGAGATCGAGCGGATCGCCGCCCGCACCATCCGCCTGCGCCTCGGCGGCCCGGAACTGGGCGGCCTCACCTGGATCCCCGGCCAGCAGCTTCGAATCGCCACCGGCACAGCGGAGACGGGCAACCCACTGGCCCGGATGGGCGAGCTGCGCACGTATTCGGTGTGGCACCACGACCCGGACGCGGGCGAGCTGCACCTGTGCGTCCTGGACCACGGCGACGGCCCCGGCGCACGCTGGGCCCGCACCGCGCAGGTCGGTCAGGAGGTTCGATTCCGCGGCCCCGAGGGCTCATTCACGCTCCGCGACGATGCACCCTATCACCTGTTCGCGGGCGAGGAGACCGCCGCGGTCGCATTCGGCCCCATGCTGCGCGCGATTCCCGAGGACGTCTCCATCCACGGCGCGATCGAGACCGCCACCGCCGCAGACCGTCTCCCCCTTGCCCGCGCCACCGACCTGTCCCGCCCCTTGCGCGGAAGTGCGTCGGCCGCCGGCTCGGAGACGCTGCTCGAAGCGATCCGCGACCTCGCGCTCCCACCCACGCCGGGCGCCGCCTACCTTGCCGGCGAGGCCCGCACCATCCAGATGATCACCAAACACCTGGTCTCCGAGCGCCTCTGGCCCCGCCGTGCCGTTCGCACCAAACCCTTCTGGGCTCCGGGCAAGCGGGGCATGGACTGAGATCTCGGCCGTCACCGAGCCCGCGGAATATCCCGCACCCCAACCAGTTCGGGCGCAACACGTCGCCGTCGCCACCGACCGCAGCAGACCTCAGTCGAGCCTCGCAGTGGCCACCGTCGGCAGCGCGGAGGCCGCACCGTGGCTCATCTGCACGTCCACACCGCCCATGACCGCACCCCGGACCTTCACCGAAACCCCCACCGGCGCATAGCCGCTGGCGACCACGGTGTATTCGCCGTCGTCCAGATTCCCGAAGAGGTACGTGCCGTCCGGGCCGGTCGTCACGGTGTCCACGACCTGCCCGGCCGGATCCATCAGCGTCACCTGGGCGTCGTGCAGCGGACGGTCGTCGCGTCCCCGGATCACCCCGCCCAGACGGGTACCCGGCCGCAGCGACACCTCGATCTCGGTCACGCCGGACCCGCTCACCCGCACAGGCATCGCGGTGGGATGAAAACCCATGGCACTCACCGCGATAATGAAATCTCCCTCGGGCAGCTCGGTGAGGCCGAACCGGCCCAGGATGTCGGTCTCGGCCGAGGCCAGCACCTCCCCGCGCGGATCCAGCGCCGCCACGCGCGCGGCGGGCACTGGGTCGTGATCGGTTGTGCGGGTGACGGTTCCGGTGAGCTCGCCCATGCCGGTCAGGAGCACATCGCAGGCGACCGGCCGCGAGCCGAGGGTGACGGTGGTGGCGTCCGGGCGCCGCCCTGGGCCCGAGGCGATCAGTACATAGGATCCCACGGACGAGGCAGTCAGCTCGTAGTATCCGTCGACCCCTGTCGCGGCCCGGCCCAGCTGCCGGCCCGACATCGAGATCAGTGTCAGGGTCGCGCCCGGCACAACGCCACTCGCATCCCGCACGCGGCCGAAAACCACTGGGCCGTCGGCGGGTAGAGCCCGGCTCGACGAAGCGACGGGCCGCGCTACACCGCTGGCCGCACGCCCGGGAGAGGCTGCCTCAACAGCGCCCGCGGCATGCCGCGCCGTGACCGCCCGGCGGACCGGAATGGCCATCGCGACAACCGCGGCGACCAACGCAACACCACACCCGATCAGCAGACCGGTCCGGAATCCGTTCTTGGTCGGAATGCTGTGCCCGGCAAGGGTGATACTCATCTGCGCGAGCACGACACCGATGACGGCCGACGCCGTCGAGGTGCCGATCGAGCGCATCAGGGTGTTGAAGCTGTTGGCGGCGGCCGTCTCCGACTGCGGCACGCCGCTCATGATCAGCGCGGGCATTGCCCCGTAGGCGAATCCGGTGCCGGAGCTGACGATGATGGTCACGAGCATCAGTGACCAGGCGTGCCCCATCAGCACCATCGACAGGCCGTACCCGGCGGCCATGATCAGGGCGCCGACGGCCAGGGTCACCTTCGGCCCGCGCAGCGCCGACAGCTTGGCGCTGACCGGCGAGACCAGCATCATCATCAGGCCGCCGGGGGCCATGTACAGACCCATCGCCATCATCGACTGTCCCAGACCGTATCCGGTGATCGTGGGCAGCTGCATGAGCTGCGGAAGGATCAGCGACGAGGAGTACATCGCGACGCCCACCATGATGGACGCGACGTTGGTCATCAGCACCTGCGGGCGAGCGGTGGTGCGCAGATCGACCAGCGGTGCGGCGATGCGCAGCTCCCACCAGCCCCAGAGCAGCAGCACCACGACCGCGCCGACGAACAGCCCGATGATCCCGCCACTGCCCCAGCCCCAGTCGCCCCCCTTGGACACCCCGAGCAGCAGGCAGACCAGTCCGGCGCCCAGCCCCACCGCGCCCACGACGTCGAACCGGCCGTGCCCGCCGACCGGCGGCGTCTTGGGCAGCACGAAGTAGATCAGCCCGGCCACCACGACGCTGGCCACCGCGACGCCCCAGAACAGCACCCGCCAGTTGCTGTACTGCACCACCGCCGCGGACAGCGGAAGCCCCAGTGCGCCACCGATTCCCAGCGACGAGCTGATCAGCGCAATGCCCGAGCCCAGCCGCGCGGGCGGCAGCAGATCGCGCAGTGCGGCGATGCCGACCGGGATGATGCCCACGCCCATGCCCTGCAGGCCGCGCCCGATGACCATCGGCCACAGTGAAGAGGACAGCGCGCACACGACGGACCCGACGATCAGCGGCACCGTCGAGCCGATCAGCACGGTCCGCTTGCCGTACAGGTCGCCCAGCCGCCCGGCCACCGGCGTCACCACCGCGCCGACGAGCAGGCTCGCGGTCACCACCCAGGTCGCGTTCGCGGTGGAGGTGTGCAGCAGCTGCGGCAGCTGCCCCAGCAGCGGGATGACCAGTGTCTGCGTCAGCGACGCGACGATGCCGGCAATCGCCAGCACCGCCAGGATGCCGCCGGACCTGGCGGCGGGTTCTTCTTCGGCCACGTCGTTCTCCCTCGAGAGTTATGCCTCTGTGTGTGTATTATGCATATTGAGTGCTAGATGCACAACAATTGCCGAATGCACAAAAGTGCGATGCGCGGCGATGTGCACCCGCGGCGAACGAAAGGGGTTCCGCGTATGGATGGACCCATGGACCTGGTCGAATTCGAGACCATGCTGCTCAGCAGGTACACCCTCAATCCGCACTTCCGGAGCGCGAACGGCCTGCTCGAGCGCAGCGCCTACCTACTGCTCAGCCGGCTGGCGGCCGCCGGGCCGCTGTCGATCCGTCAGCTCAGCGATGCGCTGCGACTGGATGCATCGACCCTCAACCGCCAGACCGGGGTGCTACTGCGCGCCCGGCTCGTGGAGCGCATCGCCGATCCGGACGGCGGTATCGCCCGCAAGTTCCGGCTCACCGAGGCCGGGCGGGCCCGCCTCGAGGCCGCGCGCACGGCCAGCGTCGAGGGCATGGCCCGGGTGCTGGGCGACTGGCCGGCGCAGGACGTCGCCACCTTCGCCGCCTACCTGCGCCGATTCAACAACGGCATCGAGGCCCTGGCCGGAAGCCCCTGGCCGCGTACGGAATCCGCAGCGCATCCAGCCGGGTAGCCGTACGATCGCCGCAGGTCAGGGTAATCGCCGGGCAACATATACAATTCATGCAACAATCAGGCAACACCGGCTGGGTACCGTCGCGCGAGTCAGACCCGCTCGCGCGGGGCCGTTCGATCGGAAGCGTGCCGCGTCGCCATGAAAATCCGCGTGATCAACCCGAACACCACCGCCACGATGACCGCGGTCATCGACGAGTGCGCACGCGCGGTCGCGGGTGCGGGCACCGTCGTGGAGTCGGTCACCTCGAGCACGGGACCCGCCTCGATCGAGAGCCACTACGACGAGGCGCTGGCGGCGCCCGGCCTGCTCACCGAGATCGCCCGGGGCGAGCGCGAGGGTGTGGACGGGTACGTCATCGCCTGCTTCGGCGATCCGGGCCTGTACGCCGCGCGGGAGCTCGCGCGGGGGCCGGTGATCGGCATCGCCGAGGCCGCGATGCACGCCGCGAGCCATCTCGGCCGGGGGTTCAGCGTCGTCACCACCCTGGCCCGCACCGCCGGGCAGGCAGTGGATCTGGCGGAACGCTATGGGCTGCAACGGTTCTGCCTCGGTGTGCACGGCACCGACATTCCGGTGCTCGAGCTCGAGAATCCGAAGGTGCGCGGCGTGATCGCGGAAGCCTGCCGGGAGGCCATCGCCGCGGACGGCTCCGAGGCGATCGTGTTGGGCTGCGCCGGCATGGCCGATCTGTGCGCGTACCTGACGCAGGAGACGGGCGTGCCGGTCATCGACGGGGTCGCGGCGGCCACGCTGACGGTGCAGTCGCTGGTCACCCTCGGGCTGCGCAAGTCGGGGCGCGGCGAGTTCGCCGCGCCCCTGCCCAAGCACTACACCGGACTGCTGTCCGGCTTCGGCATCGAGGAAGATAATCGATGACGCTGCCCGCGGAATTCCCGAGCCGCGCCGGCGACCGACCACCGGCCGTCGACGACGCATCGGGCCGATTCCGCGCTGGATACATCGATCTGCGCGGCCGAGGTCGCCGGCGAAGGAGACGATAGATGACAGTGCCCGCCGAATTCCTGGGTAGCGTCGGCGAACGCCTGCGGGCCGTCGATGCCGAGCTGAACCGTCGGTATCCCGGCGACCGGCCCGGTCAGCCGATTCACACCGCGTATGTGTGTGCGGCCGACGCCACCAAGGATCTCCCCCACGAATGGGGTACGGCCGCACTGGAACTGGCCGACCGGCACGCCGATCTGCTGACCGAGCTGACCGGGGCCGACTCGGTGAGCCGGGTGCGGAACACGCTGGCACAGCGCCCGATTCAGGATCTTCGGCTGGATTTCGAGGACGGCTACGGCACCCGCGGCGACGAGGTCGAGGACGGCGACGCCACCCGCGCCGGTGAGGTGCTCGCCGCGCTGCCCGCGACCGTCATCTCCCGCGGCATCCGGACCAAGGGCCTGACCGCCGCCGAATACGACCGCGCGATCCGCACGTTGGAGCGGGTGCTCGACGGCGCCGGGGGCGTGCCCGACGGATTCGTCTTCACCGTGCCCAAGCTGCGCGCGGTCGAACAGGTCGACATCGCGGTGCAGGTGTGTGAGGCGCTGGAACAGGCCCACGGATTGGCCTCGGGCGCATTGCGTTTCGAGCTGCAGATCGAGAGCCCGCAGGCGGTGGTCGCCGCCGACGGCACCGCCACCGTGGCGCGGGCGATCGCGCACTCGGCCGGGCGCTGCACCGGATTGCATTACGGCACCTACGATTACAGCGCGGCCTGCGGCATCTCCCCTCAGTTCCAGTCGCTCGAGCATCCGGTCGCCGACCACGCCAAGGCCGTCATGCAGGCCGCGGCCGCGCAGACCGGAGTGTGGGTGTGCGACGGCTCGACACAGGTGCTGCCCGTGGGCGCGGAGGCGCCCGCGGCGCTGAGCCGGCACTTCCGGCTGGTCACCCGCTCCCTCGAGCGCGGCTACTACCAGGGCTGGGACATGCATCCCGGTCACCTGGTGACGCGCTGGCTGGCGACCTTCACCTTCTTCCGGGGAGCGCTGACCACGGCCGCTCCCCGCATCGAACGCTACCTGCAGCGGCAGGGCGGTGCCGTCGTCGACGAGCCGGCGACCGCGCAGGCGCTGGCCACGGTGGTGCTGCGCGGGCTGGACTGCGGAGCCTTCGGACCCGAGGACGTGACGGCGCTGGTCCCCACGGCGACCGTCGAGGTGCTGCACCAGCTGCGGGACCGGAAGCTGCCCATATCGTGAGCGACGCAGCCGGTTTCACCGCGCCCTTAGCTTCGACGGCTCTGATCGACATCGAACTACGCGGTAGCACAAGGTTCGCGTGTTGGCGGCGGCACCCGGACCACGGCACAGTAACGAGGAGCAGTGATGAGTGAATACCCCCGCGACATGGTCGGTTACGGGCCGAATCCACCGCATCCGCAGTGGCCCGGCGAGGCGAACATCGCCGTGCAGTTCGTGCTCAACTACGAGGAGGGCTCGGAGAACTGCGTCCTGGACGGCGACGAGGCGTCGGAGACATTCCTCTCGGAAATGGTTCCGGCCCAGCCATTCCCGAATCGCCACCTGAGCATGGAGTCGCTCTACGAGTACGGTTCGCGCGCGGGGCTGTGGCGGGTGCTGCGCACCTTCGAGAGCCGCGACATTCCGCTGACCATCTTCGGGGTGGCGCGGGCGCTGGAGCGAAATCCCGAGGCAGTGGCCGCATTCAAGCGCCTGGGTCACGAGATCGCCTGCCACGGCCTGCGCTGGGTGTCGTACCAGCTGACCGATCCCGAGACCGAGCGCAAGCACATGGCCGAGGCGGTGCGCATCATCACCGAGCTGTTCGGCGAGCCGCCGCGCGGCTGGTACACGGGCCGGGACTCGCCGCAGACCCGCGCATTGGTGGTCGAGCACGGCGGATTCACCTACGACTCGGACTCCTACGCCGACGACCTGCCGTACTGGACCCGCGTGCACGACACCGACCACCTGGTGGTGCCGTACACGCTGGAGACCAACGATATGAAGTTCTCCTCCCCCGCCGGATTCGCCAATGGCGACGAGTTCTTCACCTACCTGCGCGACGCCTTCGACGTCCTGTACGCCGAGGGCGCGGCCGGAGCACCCAAGATGCTGTCGGTCGGCCTGCACTGCCGGCTGGTCGGCCGCCCCGGCCGCACCCGCGCCCTGGAACGCTTCCTCGACCACGTCCAGTCCCACGACAAGGTCTGGCTGGCTCGCCGGATCGACATCGCCGAGCACTGGGCGAAGGTGCACCCGCCGCGGGGCTGAGACTCGACTTGCCCTCGCCGAGCCGGCATCGTCAGCCTTACCGTTGCCGACCGGCTCGGCTTCGCGGCCGAGCGACAGCAGGGCCGCCCGGCCAGCGGGGCCCTCGATGTCCCATGATTCTCGTTGCCAGAGCAGATGATTCGGCCGACACCGAGCGAAGTACGGTGAAGCGGTTCAGTTCAGTTCAGTTCCGCGCGCTCGGCACGCTCCAGCGCGACGGCCCGCCGCATGGTTTCGCGGGCGCGGGTCCGGTCGCCCGCGTAGTCGTAGGCGCGGGCGGCGCGATAGTTGGTGCGCCAATCGTCCGGGGCGGCTTCCCATTCCCGTTTGACCTGTTCGAAAAGGGCGTCGGCGGCATCTTTTTCGATGCGGCCCGAGGGACGACGGGGCAGCTCGGACACGTCCAGCTCGCCGCCCTCGGCGTGGATCCGGCGGGCCAGGTGCTGATGAGCCAGGGCCGCACGGATACTCGTCGCGACCACCCAGACGCCGATGATCGGCAGGATCAGCACGCCGACGCCCATCGCGACGGCGGCGGCCTTCCCGGTTCCGATGAGCGCCACCGCGATCCGGCCCAGCAGCAGGAAGTAGAACGCCAGCGCGATCACCAGGAACGCGATGAACCCGATGACCTTCAGCAGCTGGCGGTTGTTATCGGTAGCAGCGGTCATCGCCACACCTCCTCATCGGCTCCGACCGGGGATACGCGAACGGCACTCATCGAACGCCCGCACGAGTCAGCACCGCACCGGCATTGGGCTGTGTGCTCAACGAGCCGATGTCGTTGCGCCTGTGTCACATTCACGTTCACAGGTCCAGCAGCGGGTCGAGCCCGACTGTCAGGCCCGGCCGCGCTCCGATCTGCCGCACACCAAGCAGCACGCCGGGCGTGAACGAGGTGCGGTCGAGGGAATCGTGACGGATGGTGAGCGTCTCGCCCTGGGTGCCGAACAGCACCTCCTGGTGGGCGACGAGCCCGGCCAGGCGCACCGAATGCACCCGCACGCCGTCGACGCTCGCGCCGCGAGCGCCGTCGAGTTCGGTGCTGGTGGCGTCCGGGCTCGGCCCGACGCCCGCGTTCTTGCGGGCCTCGGCGATGATTCCGGCGGTGCGATAGGCGGTGCCCGAGGGCGCGTCGGCCTTGTTCGGGTGATGCAGCTCGATGACCTCGACCGAATCGAACCAGCGGGCGGCCTGCTCGGCGAACCGCATCGACAGCACCGCGCCGATTGCGAAGTTCGGCGCAATCAGCACCCCGACCTCGGGCCGGTCGGCGAGCCAGCCGCGCACCTGCGCCAGCCGGGCCTCGTCGAATCCGGTGGTCCCGACGACCGCGTGGATACCGTGCTCGACCAGCCACCGCAGGTTCGGCATCACGACATCCGGATGGGTGAAATCGACGACCACTTGCGCGCCCACCTCGGTGAAGCCCTCGAGCCGGTCCCCCTTGTCCAGGCCCGCGACCAGCTCCAGATCCGGCGCCGCCTCGACCGCCGCGCACACCGCCTGCCCCACCTTGCCCAGCGCGCCGAGCACACCCACCCGGATCCGGTCCGCACTCACCTTGATCTCCTCACATGCCCGGCCGACAGTCTCCGCAGAGCCTACTGCCCGCGAAAATATGGTCCGGACACCCCGTCCGCCGGAAGTGCCCGAGGTCTCACCCCGAGGGACCGTCCGCCAAGGAGCCCATCACGCTCGCGGAGGCCGAAGTCGGTGTCGCCGTGGCCGCGACGCACCCGCCGACCCTCAGTCGAACACGATGACCTGCCGCAGCCCGTGCCCGGCGGCCAGCTCGTCCATTGCGTGGTTGATGTCCTCGAGCCGCAGCCGCGAGGAGACGAGGCGCTCGACCGGCAGCCGGCCCTCGCGCCACATCCGCACGTATTCGGGGATGTCGCGGGCAGGGACGGCCGAGCCGAGGTAGCTGCCGACGATCGAGCGACCCTGAGCGACCAGGCCGAGCGGCGAAATGCTCGCGCGTGCTTCGGGATTGGGCAGCCCGACGGTGACCGTGGTGCCGCCCGTGGCCGTCGCCGCGACTGCGGTCTCGAAGGCGCGCACGTTGCCCGCCGCCTCGACCACGACCTCCGCCACGATGCCCCGCTCGGCCAGCTCCGCCGGGGTGTACACCTGCGTCGCGCCGAGTTCGGTTGCCAGCGAGAGCTTTTCGGGCAGGGTGTCGACGGCGATCACCTCGCTGCCCAGGTCCTTGCGGAGCGAGGCGGCGACCAGCACCGCGGCCATTCCGACCCCACCGAGCCCGACCACCATGATCCGGTCCCCCGGCCCCGGCTTCGCCGAATTCAGCAGCGCCCCACCGCCGGTCAGCACCGCACAGCCCAGCACCGCGGCCACCTCGGGCGGCACGTCGTCGTCGACGGGCACTACCGAGCGCCGGTCGACCACCGCATGCGTGGCGAACCCGGACACCCCGAGATGATGCTGAATCGTCTCCTCACCCCGCAACAGCCGCCGCCCACCACCCAGCAGCTCCCCAGCATTGTTCGCGACGCTGCCCGGCACACACGGTGTGCGACCGTTGGTCGCACACCCCTCACACTCTCCGCACCGCGGCAGAAAGGTCATCACCACACGCTGCCCGACCCGCAGATCACTCTCGCCGGGCCCGATCCGCTCCACCCGCCCGGCCGCCTCGTGCCCGAGCAGCATCGGCACGGGCCGCACCCGATTCCCGTCCACCACCGACAGATCCGAGTGGCACAGCCCCGCCGCCTCGATCCGCACCAAAATCTCGCCGGGACCGGGCTCCCCCAACTCCAGCTCCCCGACGACCAGCGGGGTCGACTCGGCGTACGGCGCGGGCGCACCGATGCGTTCCAGAACAGCACCACGGATCTTCATGAACGAAACGCTACCCCGCACCAACCCCCTGCTGCATGACCACTGCACAATCCCCGCACCCAACTCCCCGCCGTTCGCGCCGCCCGCACCCGACCCACCCCGCTCGCCCGAAGGACCGGGTTCGCCAAAAGTCCGCTTCCATCGATCCGTCAGCGGCAGAGTCTGTCTTGACCGATCCGGCTGTCGTACCAGCGATGTCGCCTCTGAGCACAGCTGGCGTGACGATGCGGGCACGGTTGTGGATCGATTGCCGGACAGACCGCAACAGCCCCCTCCGAATACCGCGCGCCGCTAGCCGACCACCGCCGGCCGCACCCGCCCGTACCCCGTGGCCTGCTCGAACGCGTAACCTGCCTGCAGCACGGCCAGGTCCGCCCGGTGCGGCCCGACGATCTGCACCCCGACGGGCAGCCCGCCCGGGGTGAATCCGGCGGGCACCGACAGGGCCGGGCAGCCGGTGGCGCTGATCAGATACGCCGAGCGCATCCAGTCCAGGTACGTCTGCATCGGTTCGCCGTCGATCTCGCCGGGATATTCCAGGTCGATGTCGAACGGCACGACCTGGCTGACCGGTGCGAGCAGCACGTCGTAGCGGTCGAAGAATTCCCGCACCCGATGGAACAGCGCGGTGTGCAGCTGCTTGGCGCGGGTGATCTCCTGCCCGGTCAGCGACCGTCCGGCCTCGATATTCCAGATCAGTGACGGCTTGAGCAATTCGCGATGCGCGTCCAGCAGCGACCCGAGCCCGAGCGCGAAGTTGGCCGCGCGCAGGGTGCGGAAGACCTCGTCGGCGCCGGTCAGGTCCGGGCAGCCGGGTTCGACGATCGCGCCCAGCCCCTCGAACACACGCGCGGCGGATTCGACGACCTCGCGGACCTCCCGCTGCACCGGCACCGCCCCGCCCAGGTCCGGCGTCCACGCCACCCGCAGCCCGCGGGGCTCCCGGAGGGCCAGAGACGCGAAATCCGTGCCGGGCTCGCCGAGGGCGATCGGGCTGCGCGAATCGGGCCCGGCCAGCACCGACAGCAGCAGCGCCACGTCGCCGACGGTGCGCGCCATCGGCCCCTGGACGGCGAGGGTGGACCAGCCGTCCGCGACGGGCCAGCTCGGCACCCGTCCCGGCGAGGGCCGCAGCCCGACCACGTTGCAGAACGAGGCCGGATTGCGCAGCGACCCGCCCATATCGCTGCCGTCGGCGAGCGGATGCATGCCGCAGGCCAGCGCCGCCGCAGCCCCGCCGCTGCTGCCGCCGGCCGATCGACCCGGATCGTACGGGTTGCGGGTGGCACCGAAGACGGGGTTCACGGTGTGCGAGCCCGCGGCGAACTCGGGCACGTTCGTCTTGCCCAGCGCGATGGCCCCGGCCGCGCGCAGCCGCTCGATCACCAGTTCGTCGCGCGCGGGCACGTTCGCCGCGAACACCGGCGACCCGTAGGTGGTCAGGATTCCGGCGGTATCGTGAGTATCCTTGTGTGCCATCGGAATTCCGTGCAGCGGCCCGACGGGCAGCCCCGCGGCCAGCCGCTCGTCGGCCGCGTGCGCCTGCTCGAGGGCCTGCTCGGCAACCAGCGTGACAACCGCATTGACCGACGGGTTGACCCGCTCGATCTGCGCCAGATGCGCCCGGACCACCTCTGTCGCTGACACCTGCCGCACGCGCAGCGCCCGGGCCAGCTCTCGCGCGGAGCTGAAACACAACTCCGAATCCCCTGCCGCGGAACCATTTCCGGTGCCGTCAACGGACGACGTGTCATCGATGTCCACAGCGGTACCTCTCCTTGCGCCCGGCCACCCGGACCGTACCCGGTCCAGCCTGAACGCCTTTCCCGATCCCGGCAAGACCGGGTCCCGCTCAGCGCGTGAGTCCGTACCGCGACAACCGATTCGGCGGATCGCCTAATAGATCCAGTAGTCGTAGGCCTTGGCGGCCAAACGGATCGGCTCGTCGTACAGCAGCGCGCGCAGCGCGAGCGGAAGTTCGCTCCACTCGCGCAGGTCGCGGTGCCCCTCGGCGCCGAGGTTGTGGACCTTGCGGTCGAAGACCGACAGATCGAAGCCCGCCGGATCCAGACCGGCGAACGCGCCCACCCGCCGCGCCGTGCCCGCCGGATCGGCGGTGTAATCCTCGTAGCGCAGGGTCAGCACCGGAAGCGCGGTCTCCTGTTGGAACGAGGAGGCGATCCGCTGCCAATTGTTGATCGTGGCCTGGGTTTTCGCGCGCGTCCACCAATCGGTCTGCTCCCATTCGTCCAGACTGCACAGCACGCTGCGCGGATCCCGGACGACGAAGATCACCCGGGTGCCCGGGAGATAACGCCGCAACGCCTCGGCGAATCGCAGGTCGTACCGCACCTCTTTGAAGCCCCAGACACGCGCGCCCTCCGCAGCGAACAGGCGGGTGCAGAACGCCTCGAACGCCTCGTCCACCACGGCTTGCTCCGGCATCAGGTTGGCCATGAAGCCCTGATAGCCCTGCGTGGCGAATTCGTCCCGCCCGCCCCAGCCGCGTTGTTCGTTGTGGCCGCGCAGGCCCTCCACCGCCTCGAGAATATTCGCCAGATGCCCGCGCTGCTCCCCCCAGATGAACGCGTCGGGATGGGAGGAGATCAAGCGCTGCAGCAGCGTGCTTCCGCAGCGCTGACCAGCGCCGAGAACAAGGAGCGGGGACGACATTTCGTCAGATTACCGTGCTGACCTCCGAGGATGCGCCACTCACCGACGACCTCGAGAAACACCTCAGCATTCACCCAGAAACCTCACAGCACGAATTCGGCCGTGCGGGATCGTGTCACTTTTCCCGTGCCGTAGGAAAATTCGGCGCGGTCTTCATGAAGCGAGCACGCACAGGCCGAAATCGGGCGCAACCCTAGTAGGCGCGACCGAAGATGACGCGCTTGCCGTATGCCGATGCCGCCCCGCATCGCACGCAGGCACCGGTCGCCGCCGGGCCCTCCAGCGGTATGCAGCGCGGGGTGGCGGCCGTGACGGATTTGATGTCCTCCTCGCACGCGGGTATCCCGCAGTGCAGCGCGACGGCCCATCCGGTCGACACCGCCTCGGCGAATTCGTCCCAGCTCCCGACCGTGCGGGTGTGCTCGTCACGGAACCCGGTGGCCCGGGCCAGCAGGAACGCCTGGAACTCATCGAGAATGGCGGGCATTGCCTGCGGCAAAGTATCAATCGGCACGGCCTCCTTACCGTCCTGCCCCAGGCGCCTGACCAGCATGACGGTGCCCGCCTGCAGATCCCGGGGACCGAGCTCGAGCCGGATCGGCACCCCGCGCATCTCCCACTCGTTGTATTTGAAGCCGGGCGTGACCTGTGTGCGGGCATCGACGTGGGTACGCACCCCGGCCGCTCGCAGACGCTGGGCGAGCTCGTCGGTGGCCGTGAGAACCGTCGTATCGTCACCGCGCACGATCGGCACGATCACCACCTGATGCGGCGCCAGGCGCGGAGGGAAGATCAGGCCCTTGTCGTCGCCGTGGGTCATCACGATGCCGCCGATCATCCGGGTACTCATGCCCCAGGATGTGGTGTGGCACAGCTCATCCCGGCCCGCATCGCTGGTGTAGCGAATGTCGAACGCGGTCGCGAAGTTGGTTCCCATGTAGTGCGAGGTGCCCGCCTGCAGCGCGCGGCCGTCACGCATCATGCCCTCGATGGTGAAGGTCGCCACCGCGCCCGCAAACCGCTCGCCCGGCGTCTTCTCCCCCGCGATCACCGGCATCGCGGCCAGCTCGCGGGCCACCTCGTGGTAGATGTCCAGTGCGAGCATGGTTTCGCCGCGGGCGTCCGCCTCGCTCGCATGCGCAGTATGACCCTCCTGCCACAGGAACTCCGTGGTGCGCAGGAACATTCGCGGCCGCATCTCCCAGCGGACCACGTTCGCCCACTGATTCAGCAGCAGCGGTAGATCGCGGTGGGAATCGATCCATTTGGCCATCATTTCGCCGATGATCGTCTCCGAGGTGGGCCGCACCACCAGCGGCTCCTCGAGCTCCTTGCCCCCGGCGTGGGTGACGACGGCAAGCTCCGGGGAGAAGCCCTCGACGTGCTCGGCCTCGCGGCTCAGGTAGCTCTGCGGGATCAGCAGCGGGAAGTACGCGTTCTCGTGGCCGGTGTCCTTGATGCGGCGGTCGAGCTCGGACTGCAACCGCTCCCACAGGCGGTACCCGTACGGTCGAATGACCATGGTGCCCTTGGCCGGGCCGCGGTCCACGAGGCCCGCCTTGAAGACGACCTCGTTGTACCAGGCTGAGAAATCCTCGCTCTGGGCGGTGACACCGCGCTCATCCCTTGCCATGTTCCGAGACAGTACTGCGCCCGGCCGTTCGGGTGCGAGACGTTTTCGGCGCGAGTTCGGCGCCCCTGTCCAGCCTGGTTCTCCGAGGTCATCGCGCCGGGACCGATCAACTGCCCGCGGTATTCGCGCTGTCGTACCCCGCGGGGAGAATGTTCTGCGTCAGCTGCGCGACAGTGACGGACTTATCGATCTGCCCCGCCTTCAGGAATGCATCGCCCAGCTGCTGCTCGGCGTCGATGTCGGACTGCTGCGCCGGGGTCACATGGAATTCGTATTCGGCCAGCACTGCCTTGGCGTCGGCGAGCGGGATGCCGTCCTCCCGGGCGATCACCTGCGCGAGCTGATCGGGATGCTTTGCACCCCAGGAGAATTCCGCAGCAAGACGTTGGAAGAGATCGGTGAGCGCCGCACGCCGGGACGGATCGGCAAGGTCCCGGTTGGGCGCGACGTAATAGTTGCTGGTCTGATCCAGCGGCGGCAGTCCCTCGACCAGTGCGCGCGCTCCCTGCTTGATCGCCAAGGCAGACTGCGGATTCCAGATCGCCCACGCATCGACCTTCCCGCTCGCGAAGGCCGTCGCACCCGCCGCGGGGTCCAGGAAGTCCAGCTGGACGTCGGCCGGAGTCAGCCCGGCGCTCGCGAGCGCGTTGAGGACCAGCCCGTGCGCGGAACTGCCCTGGGGCACAGCGATTTTCTTGCCGCGCAGGTCCTGCGCGCTGCGAATCGACGAACCCTTCGGCACGAGGATGTTCTCGACGGCCTGCGTCGGATCCAGATACCGCGACACCCCGACGATGCTGAACCCGTACTCCTTCGCGGCCCCGGTGATCGGGGGGACGTCGCCGACGCTGCCCAGGTCGAGATCGCCGGACGCCGCGGCCTGCACCAGCGGCGGCCCGAAGGTGAATCGCGCGAACTTCACCTTGTACGGGGCGTTGTCGAAGACGCCGGTGAGCGCCGCGAGGCCCTCGCTGCCGTCCCCGCCGTTGTCGCCGATGGTGAAGGTGTAGCTGCTCCATTCGGGATGATTCGCCGATCCGAAGGTCTTGGCCAGCGGCTTGGCCGTCCCCGCGCCGGACGAGCCGCACGCGGCGAGGGTGGTCACGGCCGCGGCCAGCGCGAGGGTTCGGAGGGCATGGTTGAGCGTGATCGACATTCGAGGTCCTTGCTGATGTGAAAGTTATCGCTGCACTTGCCGAGAGTTATTGCCGGGCAACGAGTCCGAGCTCGGTGAGCAGCGCCGCTCGCAGTTCCTCCCGGGCGATGCTCGCCTCCCGGTCCGCGGCGGAGAGTCCGACCGAATGAGAACCCCCGATCCGGCCGCCGCTCATGACGACGATGCGATCGGCCAGCGCGATCGCCTCGTCGATATCGTGGGTGACCAGCAGCATCGCGGCATGATGCCGGTGCCGCAGGGCCCGGACGAGTTCGTGCATCCGCAGGCGGGTGATGGCGTCCAGCGCCGCGAAGGGTTCGTCGAGCAGCACCAGATCGGGTTCCGAGACCAGGGCGCGGGCCAGGGCGACGCGCTGCGCCTCGCCGCCGGAAAGTTCTCTGGGCCAAGCCTTTTCGCGGCCTTCCAGCCCGACCTCCCGCAGCGCCGTGCGGGCGCGGCGGTCGGCGTCGGCCCCATGCAGGCCCAGGGTCACATTGCGCACGACCCGCTGCCACGGAAGTAGCCGATCGGCCTGAAACACGATGGCGCGCTTGGCCGGGACCTCGACGACGCCGCCGTCCGGCCGATCCAGTCCCCCGAGCAGCCGCAGCAGGGTGCTCTTGCCGCAGCCCGATGGGCCGAGCAGCACCACGAGTTCCTCCGCCTCGATGCGCAGATCGAGATGATCCAGAACGGTGCGGTCACCGAACCGCCGGACCACCTGATCCACGAGCACCCCGGCCCGCAACCTCGGCTCGAGTACGCTGGTCACGACTCCACCTCGCTCGGCTCCGTCGCACCCACAGCCCGGCACCTTCGCTCGCTCCGCCTCGCCCCGTTCACGATGCCTCGTAACCGGGTCGCCAGCGCAGCAGCACCCGCTCCAGGATCCGGACGAACTGATCGGCGAGCAGCCCGAGGATCGAGTAGATCACCAGTCCGACGAACACCTGATTGGTCTGCAGATAGGTCTGCCCCTGCGTGATCAGGAAGCCAAGACCCTTGTTCGCATTGACGGTCTCCGCGGCAACCAGCCCCAGCACGCTGTAGGCCAGGGAAAACCGCAGGCCGACAAGGAATCCCGGCAAGGCCCCCGGCACCAGCACCCGGCTGACCAGTCGCCGGGTCCCCGCGCCCGTGGTCCGCGCCATCTCGATGAGCCGCTGGTCGACGCCGCGTATCGCGGAGAAGAGGTTCAGATACATCGGAACGAACGCGCCGAAGCCGATGATCAATACCTTGGGCAGCTCGTCGATGCCGAACCACACGATCATGATCGGGAGCACCGCGAGGATCGGGATGGTGTTGAAGATGCTCACCACCCCGTTGAACAGGTATTCGCCGCTGCGCAACAGTCCCCCGGCGATGCCCGTCACGATGCCGGCCGTGAGGCCGATGGCGAGGCCGGTCGCGGCCCGGCGCAAGGAGATCGCCAGATCGGGACCGAGCACGCCCTGCTGCCACAACTCGACCGCGGACCGCACGATCGCGGTCGGCGCGGGCGCGTAGGCCGCACCCAGGATTCCGGTCTCGGAGAGGATCTCCCAGAGCACCAGGATCAGCACAGGTGTCGTGTAGATCCCCAGCGGCCAGGTGATGCGGCGACGCAGCCGCGCGAACCGGTTGCCCGCCCGGGCACCGTCTGCCACGAAAACCTCGCGCGCCGGTTCCGGTGGCGCGACGTCCGGCGCACTCACGAACCCGCCGATGACGGGTGGTGCGACACCCGCGCGTGTCATGCCACGGCCTCGAGGACCGGTGAGTAGTGGGACGAATCGCCGACCAGCTGGCGGCTGCGGGTGCCGTCGACGCCCGCGGGCAGTTCCCCGGCGACGGTTACCCGGTTGAGCCTGCGCGGATGATGGTCGTAGTTGTCGATCGCGTAGTGCTGGGTGATCCGATTGTCGAAGATCACCAGCTCATTCGGCGACCACGACCACCGGACCACGTTCTCCGGGCGGGTCACGTACTTCTGGAACGTCCGCAGCAGATCCCTGGATTCGCTGGCCGAGAGCCCGACGATCCGCTGGGCGAAGCCGCCGATGAACAGCCCGCGCTCCCCGGTCAGCGGATGCACCCGGACGACGGGATGCTCGGCCTCGTAGACGGTCGAGACGAAGATCCGGTCGTGCTCCTGCCGCGCCGCGCTCGCGGCAGACGGGCGGACGTAGTCGTAATCGTTGGTGTGCACCGCGCGCAGGGAGTCCGCGAGATCGCGCAGCGAGGCGGGCAGGTCCCGGTACGCGGCGCCGGCGTTCGCGATCAGCGTCTCGCCGCCGTACGGCGGCACCAGGATGCTGCGCAGCGTCGTGAGCTGCGGCGGGTTGGCGACGAAGGTGACGTCGGTATGCCACTGGTTGGATTTCGATGTCTCGCTGTCGACCGGCAGCACCCGGGCGGCGTCCTGCACGGCCGGCAGGGTGGGGTGCGCGGCGGTCAGCTCCCCGAACCAGGACGCCACCCGCTGCTGGCCCGCGTCGTCGAGGTGCACGCCGTCGAACACGATCGCCTTGTGCACGTTCAGGGCTTCTCGCAGCTCCGCGATGTCATCCGCGCCGGGCTCACGCTCGAAATCGAAATTCTCGATGACCGCGCCGATCCGGCTCGTCAGTTTACGGGCAGACACAGGCATGGTGGAACCTCCGAAGGGCATCGCGTACTGCGTAATTCGGATTTCGACGGTACGGATGCGCCGCGGTCGGGTAACTCCTTTAACTCGGCGGGATTTTGACGCGTGATCGCCCCGGGGCCGTTCACCCTCGCAGCCGGCTCTGCGCAGCGCTCACCGCCTGCCGGGACGAGGCGCGCAATACCGCCACACCGAACCGGAGACCGTGGCACAGCCGCGGATGCTGTGTCCCCGGCTCCGGTCGGGCGGTACAGCACCTCGTACCCGGGACGGCACGCTCAGGCCGAGGGCTCCTCCGGCGGACCCGCCGGGGCCGGGGGCCAGATCTCCGGCGTGATCTGCGCCGGTTTGTACTTCGGATCGATATCCCAGTCCACGCGCACGCCCACCCACGCCTTGGGCTGGTCGAAGTGGGTCTGCTGGGCGGCGAATTTGGTGCGGCGGAAGCTGATCTCGCCGAAGAAGTCGCCGCCGGAGAAGTCGGTGGCGCGGCCCTCGAAGTGCACGTCGGCGAAGGAGACCGCGCCGTGGTATTCCGCGCCGGAGAGATCGGTGCCGATGGTGGCGCTGCGCCGCCAGCGCGTGCGCGCGCCGAATCGGGCGCCGTCGAAAATCACTCGCGCGGCGTAGAACTTGGCCCCGGCGAACGAGATTCGCGCACTGTCGAATTCGGCGCCGTCGAAGCGCACTGCGGAACCGTCGAATTCCGCGCCGTCGAATGCGGTGGTCTCGGTGAGAAACTTCGTGTCGGCGAACGAGGTCCGCTCCCCGGTGAAAGCCGTCTCCTCGAACGTCACCTTCACCCCGCGGAAGACCGCGCGCTCGAAGCCGGTGCGGGAGTCGAACACCGCGCCGTCGAATCGGACCCCGGAGCCGGGAATCTCGTTCTTGGCCTGCTCGATCGGCGCGAACTCCGCGTCCCGGAACAGGGTCGTCGCGCCGCGGAATTCGCAGCTGCGGAACGAGATGTACTGCCCGGTGAACCTGGCGAACTCGAAGGTCGTGGCACGGTTGCCGGTGAAGACCGCACGAGCGAAATAGGTGCGCTCCCCCGCGAAGATCGCCCGCCGGAAGTCCGAATCCTCCAGCACCGCATCGGAGAAATCGAAGTTGCACATCGACCACGACACCTCGGCCGTAGGCCGCACGTGCGCGACGATCACATCGACGATGGCGCGACGGACCTGCCGATCATTCTGCCGCAGTTGATATTTCAGCTCCTGCTTACGGCCGTCGACCTCGACGGTCTCGGACCTGGACACCAGATGATTGGCGCCCACCTCGGGTTCGTACGGCAGCCGGAGGTATCCGCACAGCACATCGACGCACTGCTGGCGCCGGCTCGCGGAACCGAATTCGTCGGCTACGCCCGCCATCGCATACACGCCGGCGATGCGCACCGCCACGTCCGGATCGCCGAGTTGCTTGGCCGCCGCGCCGAACTGCTCGGTGAACCGCCCGCGCTCGTTGTCGCGCTGCCGCCGATACGCGACGACCAAGGCGACCGCGCCGCCCACCCCCGCCGAGATCGACAGTGCGATCTTGGTCAGGTCCAGCTGATTCGGCGGTTGTACCCTGGCCCCCAACGCCAGCCACAGCACCCACCAGGCGATACCCGCGATGGCCAGGCCGCCGACCACCGCGAACACCACAGCCAGCAGCAGCGCCGATCGCTGCACCCGGCGGGTCAGCCGCTCGCCGAACCGCCCCCTCCGAAACATAGCGGCATGGTAGCCCCAAATCGGCACCACCGCAGCGACACTCATCGCTGTCGCCTACCGCACGCACCGAGCGCCGCCCGCTTCCGCGCTCTCACGCAGCGCACCCCCTGCACCCCTACGCTTTACTCACGACCGCGAAAGCGCCACCGCACGCTTCCTGTTGGATGCGATGCACACAGAACACCCGGCACGCTTCCGCACCCCTCGGCAGGCGCTACCGCACGCTTCCTGTTGTCGTGCAGCGCACAGAAACTCCTCACACACCTCCATGCCGTCATCCCGGCATGCTTGCGGACGAGGATCAATCCGCCGCGCGACCCCGCAGGCCGATGACGGCCGCGCCCACGCAGGCCAGGGCGACCGCGATGACGAACCAGGGGAAAATCGTGGCCATCCCCCACTCGGTCGCCGCCCACCCCGCGAGCACGGTCGGCAGCGCCATCGCACCGTAGGCCAGCAGGTAGTACGCCGACATCGTCTCGCCGCGCTTGTGTTGCGGCACAACGCTGGCCAGGTGCCGCAGCGAGCCGCCGAAGCCCAGGCCGAAGGTCGCGCCGAGCACCACACCGGCCAGCAGCACCAGCACCCAGTTGTGGGTCGCCAGCGCCGGAATGGTCAGCAGCAGCGCCACCGCCATGCCGAGATCACCGGCGATGGCCGCGCGCCGGGCCGGAATTCCGGTGGCGAACAGCTGGGCCAGCGCACCGGCGGTGGCGGTTGCCGCGACGACGGCGCCCCCGAAGACGAGGTTGTGCACGCCGGTCTTGGCCGCGGCCAGCGAGGGATACAGCGACAACAGCACGCCCAGCACCGACCACGCCGCCATCACGCCCAGTGCCGAGAACCAGAAGTCACCCCGGATCTCCTGCGGCACGGCCGGTTTGGCGATCGTGATGCGGCCCGTCGCACGTGCGGTGTGCGGTTCGCGCATGGCCAGCACGCCGGCGCCGATCGCCAGGCACAGGATCGTGATCACCAGATACGGCGTCCGCAGCGGATGCGGCACGTACTGCGCCAGCAGCGCCGAGCCCAGAATCGCCACGGCCATACCGACATTGAATGCCACGCCGCTGAGCTGTCCGGTGCGCGCGCCGTGCTTGGGCTTCAGGTCCAGCAACGCCGCGGCGCCCGCGACGACGGTGGATCCCACCGCCAGGCCGTGCAGCGCCCGCGCCAGCAGCAGCATCGCGACGTTGTCCGCGAAGAGGAAGACCACCAGGCCCACGATCATCGTCGCGAAGGCGCCCAGCAGCACGGGTTTACGGCCGACCACATCGGAGATCCGCCCCGACACCAGCACCGCGGCCAGCGCGGCGACGGCGTAGACGGCGAAGACGATCGTGGTCGTGAACGGTGAGAAGTGCCACTGCCGCTGGTACAGCCCGTACAGCGGCGCGGGCGCACCGGATACGCCCAGCGCCACGCCGCTCGCCAGCAGGATCAGGGCGTAGGCCCAGGGTTGGGTGGCCCGGTGCGCAGGGGCTTCGACCACCGCCGTACTCACTGCCATCGTTCACTCCATCAGGTAAGTTTGATTGTGATCGAACTCAACGACCGTAACTAGGGTTTGATTCCCGTCAAACCCAAAGTGGGGTAGATCATGACCGGAACCAAGATGACCGTGGAATCGCACCCCGTGGGCTCGGTGCAGGATGTGCTGGCCGCACTGCAGGACCCCGTGCGCCTGGAGATGGTGCGCCGCCTGGCCAACGCGGGCGCGCCGCAGCGCTGCGGCACCCTCTACGACACGATCAACAAGTCGACTGCGACGCATCACCTGAAAACCCTCCGCGAGGCCGGGGTGACCGAGCGCATCGTCGATGACGGACAGGTCTACGCGCGGCTGCGCCGCACCGAGGTCGACGAGGCACTGCCGGGGCTGCTGGATTCGGTGATCACCGCCGCCAACCGGGCACACGAGGCCTGATCAGCGGCCGGCTCCCGGGATCGCCGAGCCGGACCATGCCGGCCGGTACTCACTGAGGATCGACTGAAGATCCCCACCTCGCAATTCCCGATATCTACGCAGTTCAGAACCGGTTTTTCGAACTCAGCGAGCAGTCGCGGTCACGGACGGACCGTGGCTACGCTCAGCGCGTCGTTTCAAGCATCAACCGGAGGTATCCCATCATGCGAATTTCCAAGCTGCGCTTGGCCATTGCCACCGTCGTGGGCGCCGTCGCGTTCACCGGCATCGGCGCGGGCACGGCCTTCGCGTTCCAGGGCCACATGGTCGGCGCCCGCGGTGACCTGCAGGCCGCCCAGACCGAGCTGCAGCAGGCGACCCCCGACAAGGCGGGCCACCGCGTCGCCGCAATCGGCATGGTTCAGCAGGCGATCAACGAGGTGAACGCCGGAATCCAGGCGGGCGCACAGTAATTCGACCGACCGACCGGCCACGGCCGCAGCGCGCCCGGTCCGCGCGCCGGCGGCCGTCCGGCCAGGGTCCGCGAGCACATGCGCGCGGACAACGGGACGGCCGGTTTTACACCGTATTGTCGGTGCGCCACTATGGGCGTATGACAGATATGCCCTCCATGTTCACCGTCGACGACGCCGGACGGTACCTGCCGACGCGGTGGGCGTTCGGCCGCTGGGGAGCCGACATGCTCAGCGGACCGGCGGTCTGCGCCGCCGCGGCGCGCACGCTCGACCGCGACCACGGCCGGTCCGGCTTCATTCCGGTGCGCTTCACGATCGACCTGTTCAAGGCGGCGAAGGGGCAGCCGCTCGAGGTGCACACCGAGGTGATCCGCGAGGGCGGGCGCATTCACATCTCCCAGGCCAGCCTGCGGCAGGGCGACACCGAGGTCGCCCAGGCCCGCCTGGTCCAGCTGCGGGCGACCGACGCCCCGCACGGGCAGGAGTGGCACTCGGAGCACCCGTTCGATCCGCCCGCCGACGCCGGCCTGAACTGGTGGTACCGCAGCGACCACGACTGGTCGACCGACATCAGCGACCACCAGAACCCCGGGCGCAAAAGCCTGTGGACGGTGCCGCTGGGCGCGGTGGAGGGCGAGGAGCGCAGACCGTTCGTCGAGGCCGTCATCGCCGCGGAATCCACCAGCCTGGTGACCAATTTCGGCTCCGAGGGCGTCGGCTACATCAACGGGGATCTCACCGTGGCGCTGGATCGCCTGCCGGTCGGGGATCGCATCGGCCTGCACGCCCAGAGCCATCTGACCGCGAACGGCGTATCCGTGGGCACCGCAACGATATTCGACTCGAGCGGGCCGATCGGCACCGGCATGGTCACCGCCCTGGGCAATTCCGCCGCCCAGATCGACTTCTCCCAGGGGATGAAGGTGCCGCCGATTCGGTAGGACCGATCAGGCGAGGCCGAGGGCAGCGGCGGCGGCCTCGCGCGCGGCCCGGCGATCGGTCTTTCCGCCGGGTCCGATCTCCAGGTGGTCGACCGCAACGACGTACTCGGGCAGGTATTCCGCGCTCACTCCCCCGGATTTCAGCCACCGCGCAAGCGATTCCGTATCCAGATGCGCGTCCGCCGCGAGCACCACCACCGCGCAGACGCGTTCGCCGAAGACCGGATCGGGCACACCCACCACGGCGACATCGGTGACGCCGGCGTGCCCGCGCACCAGGTTCTCGATCTCCACGATCGAGATGTTCTTCCCGCCCCGGATGACGAAATCCGCCGTGCGCCCGACGACTCGAACCCGGCCCGCCTCGTCGACCTCGACGATGTCGCCCAGCAGCATCCAGCCGTCGCCGGTGTACAGCTCGGCATTCGCGGCGGGATCGTCCCAGTAGCCCGCGGACACGAGCGGACCGCGAACGGCGGGGCGCCCGCGGCGGATCGGTCCGGTGCAGTCGGCGCCGGACTCGTCGAGGATGCGGACGTTCATCGATTCCAGCAGGTGCCCGCACGTGCGCAGCCGGGTCTCGACATCGTCTTCGACCGTGGTCCGGCTCACCGCGCCCGACTCGTTGGATCCGTAGAACTGGAGAACCTTTGCGCCCGTGCGCTGTTCGAATTCCAATGCGTCGCGATAGGGCACAGGTTCACCCCCGGTGTACAGCACCCGCAGGCTCGACAGATCGCATTCGCGCGCCGCGTCCGAACGCAGCAGCATCTTGAATTGCGTACTGACGCAGCACAGTACGCTGACCCGCTCGCGCTCGATCAGCATCGCGGTCTCCTCGGCGTCGAACCGCGCCGTCACCGCGACCGGGATGCCGAGCAGTGCGGGCAGGAAGTGCGCGGACCAGAGGCCGAATCCGAACGGGGCGGGCACGATCGAGCACAGCACGTCGTCCGGGCCGATCCCGCCGCCCACCATGGCCTCGCGCGCGAACTCGATCCACCGGCGTTCGTTGTGCCTGACCACCTTCGGCAGGCCGGTGGTACCCGAGGTCGAGTTCAGGATCGTGATGTCCGAGGTGGCGAACTGCTCACCTGATTCCTCGGAGTCCGCCGCGCCCAGTCGATGCCGGATGATGACGTCCGACTCCTCATCGAGCACAACGACATCCGCCGCGTCGACACCGTGCTCCCGTAACTCCCCGACGAGTTCGCGCCACGACCGCCCCCGGATCGAGGCCACGGTGATCAGCGTCCGGGCCCCCGCACGGCCCATGATGTGTGCGATCTCCCGGGCTCCCGACCGGACGCCGATCGCCGTCGCGATCCGCCCCGCGCGGTAGCACCCGCATAGCGCGGCATGCACGACCGCCGTATCGGGCAGCACCAGCGCCACGCGCGCGCCGGCGCTCTCACGCAGTTCCGCCGCGATGGCCTCGGCCGAGTCGTCGTATTCGCGCCAGGTCGTCGTCCGGCCGGCGGTGACGAAGGCGGGTTCTCCGGGGAGCTGCCGCGCCCATTCCCGGACGATTTCGCTGATCGACAGGTCGCCGTACTCCTCGGGCGCGCTCGCGAATCCACCCGGGCGGATCGCATGCCCGGTCACCCCGCTGTCGGTCATCACGATCGCCTCACTCCCGCTGACGCCGCGCCGAGGGACGTTCAACGCCCGTCCGGCCCGAGAACCCGCACGATACCGGCCCGAAGAAACGCGCGGACGCCATCCGGCGCCGCTGACGCCCGAACGCCATGACGTCGGCCCCACCCGGGCGACTCCGGGCGACGTGTGGTCACTGCCCGCGCGCCGGAACTCGAGGCAACGCACCCACACCGCGCGACAGCGGAACTCGGCGCAGCATGCCCCCACTGCCCCGCGCGCCAGAACTCAGGCCAGCGCCCAAGCACCGCGACGCGGAGCATCCGCCGCTAGCCGAACGCGCTGGGTCGGCCATCTGACCCGACAGAAACCAGGGCGCCGCGATGTCCGCTCGGACTCAGAGCAGTCGCTGACGCCCGAACGCGGCGAACTCGGTGTCCAGCTCGGCCCGATCCTCGGCGGTCATCAACCGGTACTCCGGGGTCCCGCGTCCGGCCCAGCGGTAGACCGCCTCGTCGGTGTGCCAGGACTCGGCCTGCAGCTCGCGCTTCAGGATCTTGTTGGAGCCCGTCACCGGCAGATCGGCGGACACCCGGAGCAGCCGGGGCGCGCCCTTGGTGCCGAGATCGTCCTGGGCGGTGAGGAATTCGGCGAATTCAAGGGCGTCGAAGGCGGCCGGATCGGCGACCTCGATGGCCGCCATCACCTGATCGCCCGAGCGCGGGTCGGGCACGGCATAGACCGCCGCGGCGATCACCCGGGGGTGGCGCCCGAGCACCCGCTGGATCAGTAGGGCCGAGGTGTTCTCGCCGTCCACGCGGATCCAATCTCCCCGCCGGCCCGCGAAATACAGGTATCCGTCGGTGTCGACGTAACCGAGGTCCCCGGTCCAGTACCAGCCGTTGTGGATGCGGTCCGCGTCGGCGGCATCGTTCTTGTAGTAGCCCTCGAACGCCAAAGCGCCTCGCTTGTCGACCATTTCGCCGATCGCCGCGTCGGGATTGAGCACCCGGCCGTGCTCGTCGAGTTCCGCTCGGGCGCACTCGCTCAGGGTCGCCGGGTCGACGATCGCCACCCCGGGATGCGCGGGACGGCCCAGCGCGGCCGGTGGCGCGCTCCGGTCCAGGGCGGCCAGGCTCGGCCCCTCGCTGGACCCGTACCCCTCGTACAGTCGCGCACCGAACCGGCGGCTGAACTCCTCCTGGTCGGTCACCGACGCCTCGGTGCCGAAGCCCCGCACCAGCGGATTGTCCAGGTCCACAGGCGTTTCCGGGGTTGCCAGCAGGTATCCGACGGCCTTGCCGACGTAGGTGAAGAAGCTGGCGCCGAAGTAGCGGACGTCCGGAAGGAATTGCGAGGCAGAGAATTTCGGCGTGAGACAGACCGTCGCGCCGACCGTCAACGCGGGCGCCCACAGCGCCATGATCGCATTGCCGTGGAACAGCGGCATGCAGCAGTAGTCCATGTCCTCGCGCACATGCCCGAACTTCGTCGCGGCCGCGTACGCGGTGGTCGCCAGCCGCTGCTGACTGCACTTGACCGCCTTGGACGTTCCGGTAGTTCCCGACGTGAACAGCAGCAGCATCAGCGATTCCGGGCCGCCCACGGCCTCCGGCTCGGCGCCCCGGTGCTTATCGACCATCGCGGCATAGGCCGGATCGTCGACCAGCAGGAAACGATCCGGGCTCAGCCCGAGATCCAGCTCCCGCAGCCGCACCATCCCCGCCGAATCGGTCAGGATCAGCTGACAGTCCACATAGCGAATATCGTTCTCCAGCTGGGCATTTCCCCGAGTCGGATTGATACCTGCCACGGTGGCGCCCGCCAGCGCCGCCGCACCGAGCCAGAATACGAAGTCCGGCACGTTGTCCAGCAGAACCCCGATATGAAAGGGCCCCTCCCGCCGCAACTCCCGCGCCAGCGCGGCCCGCGCGGCCGACTCGCGCACCACCTCGTCCCACGTCCAATCGGCGGTCCGGGTGCGCAACCCGGGGTGATCGTCCCCCACGCGATCCAGCAGCATCGTCGCGATATCGGCACGGAGCAGGTCGGTCATCGGCCGATCCTATTCAGCCACCGCCGTTCGCCGCCGCGATCGGTTCCGCTCAGCGGGCCGGCGCTCGACCGGAACGATGCGGGTCCGGGGCTCCCCGCGCCCGTATCAGCGGTGCCATCGGGTCGATGTCAGGCCGGTATCAGGCGAGCCCGCGACCGTACTCCCATGGATAACGCAGCCAAGAACCTCGACAACGCCAACAACTCGGCCTGGAGCGGCATGGTCGCCGTCGACGACACCGCGCTGGCGGTCAGCGACTCCGGCGGCCCCGGCCGCCCGGTGATCTACCTGAACGGCTCCTACGCGACCCACCGGAGCTGGAAGCCGGTCATCGCCGAACTCGGCCCGGGTTACCGGCACATCACCTTCGACGAGCGCGCCCGCGGCAAGTCCGGGAAGTCGGCGGACTACTCGTTCGAGGCCTGCCTCCGGGATATCGACGCCGTGGCCGGCGCGCGCGGTGTGCAGCGCCCACTGCTGGTCGGCTGGTCGTACGGTGCCGCGCTCGCAGTGCATTGGGCCACAAGGAATCCGGATCGGATCGCCGGCGTGGTCATGGTCGACGGCGGCTATCCGTGGGACTACCTCGCGACCGTCGACAACGGCGACCGGGAGGCCGGGAAGGCGGAGATCCGGCGGGCCTCTCGTCGAGAAGGGTTTGCCACCAGGCGATTTCATTTTCCCGCCAGACCGTACCCGCGGTGACGGGATGTTCGACGGCGCCGAGCCTCGGCAACGAGTTTGCAATCCGATGGAACCTGCGGTGGACTTCTTGCGTCATATCCCTCGAACGCGAGACGACCGCACGAAAGTGAGATCACTACCCGATGAGCGGCGAGCACCAGGAGTCGAGCGGGCACAACGATGCCTTACGCGACCAGGTCGATTCCCTGCTGGAGATCTTCGAGCAGCAGCGAAGTGAACTCGCCGAGGTGCAGGGCCGCGTGGCCGAGATCACCGGGGAAGCATGGTCGTCGGACAGTCTGGTGCGGGTGATCGCGAATGTGGCGGGTATCCCGGTGCAGGTGCATCTGGCCCCCGAGGCGTTCAAGCGGTCCACCCCGGAAAAGTTGGCGCGTTCGATGACCGAGGCCGCCCAGGCGGCCGCGCGGGCGGCGACCGAGCAGTCGCAGCGGGCGTTCGCCTCGGTCACCGGCATGGCGGGGGACCTGCCGGATCTGCCCGATCTGGTGCCGGGGGCTCCGAGCATCAAAGAGCTGCTCACCCCGCCGCCGCTGGACGAGCCGAACACACCGTCGAGCGTGCCGCCGGCTCCGCCGCAGGACATGCCGCCGAACGTCCCGTCCGGCACTTCGCCGGGTTTTCCGTCGAACCCGGCGGGTCGGCCGCCGAGCTCGTCGCCGGACGTGTGGGTGCCGACCGACGTGGACGACGACGAGGACAGCTACTACCGTAACCGCCGGTATTTCGGGGATCGCTGAGATGAGTGCGAATTCGTTCGAGGCGGATCCGGAGGCGTTGCGGGCGACGCAGCCGCAGTTCGCACAGCTCGCGTCGCGAGTCACGGACGCCGTGGCGGCGCTGACGCAGGTGATCCAGAAGGAAGGGACGTGCTGGGGGACGGACAAGCCCGGCGCGGCATTCGCGAAAAACTATGTGGACGCGGCCAAGCAGACCCAGGACAGCCTGGGCAGCGTGCCGGGGGTGCTGTCGGGCCTGGGCGACAGTATGAAGACGATCGCCAACGCGATCGATCAGCAAGATCAGTCCACAGCGGCGGCCCTGACGCGGAAGAAGTCCGAGATCTGACGTGGGAATCGAGATCCCCGACGAGCTGAAGTGGGTCGCGAAATACGTTGTCGGCGCGGGTGATTGGCCCGAAGGCGACGAGACCGCCATGCGGCGGATCGCTACCGGATGGAGAACCCTGGCCACAGCGCTGAACGGGGTGAGTGACGACTCGGATCAGGTGGTCAAGGCCGCGTTGCAGGCCTTGTCGGCGGGCAAGACCCACGATGCCATCAGGGACTTCTGGACGAAGATCGCCGGCGACAAGGGGCTGTTGCCGGGGTTGATCAGTACGGCCGAGGCGCTGGCCAAGGAACTCGAGGACGGCGCCGCGGATATCGAGCACACCAAGTACACGATCATCGCGGCGTTGGTGATCTTCGCGATCCAATTGGCGCAGGCGCTGGCCACCGCAGCCACGTTGATCGGCGCTCCGGCCGCTGCGGCCGAAGAGGCCGCCATGCAGGTCGCGACCCGGGTCACGATCCGGATAGCGATCAAAAAACTGCTCGAGAAGATGCTCTCCCGGGCTGGCGCGGCCGCGCTGAAGAACGCCCTCTGGGGTGTGGTTCAGGGGGTCGGTGTCGACCTGGGCGCGACTGGACTGCAGATCGCGCAGGGGCATCGCGGCGGGCTGACCAAGCAGGAGTGGGAAAACCTGGGCCGGGAGGCGGTCTCGAGTGCAGTCGGGGGCGCCCTGGGCGGAGCGCTCGGCAGCGGCGGCCTCGGTGGGAAGCTGGCCGGCAATGTCGAATCCAAGCTCGGCACGATGGCCACCAAGCTCGGATCCGATGTTGCCGGGAACGCGCTGGGTTCGGTCGCGGGCACCGCGGCCACGGTTCCGTTGGGCGGGAAATTCGATGTCGACGCGACCACGTTGCTGTCCTCGTCGGCGGCCGGCAGCGCGATGGGGGCCCTGCACGGGTCACACGATTCCGCCGCATCACATTCCGGCGATTCCGAGTCGACTTCGTCGAGCAGCCATGCCAATACGTCGACCACTCATGACAGTGCTGCAGCGACACAACCGAGTTCGCACGACTCCGATACCGCCACCAACTCGAGTTCGCACGACTCCGCGGCCGCTACGCAGCCGAATTCACACGACTCCGAGACTGCGACGCAGCCGAGCTCACACGACTCCAGCACAACCACCCAGCCGAGCTCACACGACTCCAGCACGACCACCCAGCCGGACACACACGATTCCGGCACCGCGACCCACTCGAGCACGGATGCTCCCCGGGCCTCGGAGACAGCCCACGACTCGAACACTGCCAGCAGCGATACCAATGCGCAGCACGATAATCCAGCTTCGGACCGCCACGACACCAGCTCCACCACCGAGCACAGCAACGCGGACACCAGCACCGCGCCGACGGCCTCACACGACACCCCGAACAACACCGAGACGCAGCATCCGACCACGACCGGTCACGATCAGCCCGCCACCCACGACACCAGCAGTTCGGTTCCGGCCAACAATGGTTCGAGTCTGAATCTGCCGCCCCACGACACCGTCAACACTTCCCACGACACGCCACCGGTCACCACCGATTCCGCGCCCACGCACCCCGAAACCGCCCACCAGCAGGATTCATCCGCCGCGACATCGGCGACCAGCGCCGGGACGAATACCACTGGCACATCCCATGATTCGGCAACACCGGAATCCGCCGCACCAGGCACCAACCATGCGACGGATACGGCAGCGCACGACAGCTCGGTTTCGTCCGTCACCACCGCATCCTCCGTCACCACCGCATCCGACACACACTCCTCGACCATCACCACGGACGACTCCCCCACCAGCACAGCATCATCCGCCGACACCACGACGACCGCCGGATCGACAACCAGCACACCGTCGATGGGCAGCCTGGGCGGCATGCACACCTCCGAGGGCGGCGCGGGCGCATCCGAGGGCCATCGCACCACCATCCCCAACCACACGCCGGTCTCGGAAACCCCCGCCCGCACAGAAACCAACCCGCTGCGCCCCAAATCTTCCACGGCCCCAACCCGTCCCGACAACGCCGCCCGTCCCGACACAGCGACACGACCCGACGCGCCCGGTCGTCCCAATGCGACCAATCGCCCCGACGTAGCGACTC
The DNA here is from genome assembly GCF_050434125.1 of Nocardia sp. GP40. Taxonomy (NCBI): domain Bacteria; kingdom Bacillati; phylum Actinomycetota; class Actinomycetes; order Mycobacteriales; family Nocardiaceae; genus Nocardia; species Nocardia sp. GP40. The sequence goes on from NZ_JBNPVW010000011.1 coordinate 151,363, forward strand.
GGCCCGACACCCCCGCCCGTCCCGACACAGCGACACGACCTGACACGGCCGGTCGTCCCAATGCGACCAATCGCCCCGACGTGGCAACTCGGCCCGACACCCCCGCCGGTGCCGACACCGCCCCGGGGGCTCGTCCCGACACAGCTCCCCGGCCGGACGTGGCCGCCCGCCCCGGATCCGGCGGGTCCGATCGTCCTGAGTCCCGAGGCGACAACCCGCCACGGCCCGACACCGCGCGACCAGCGCCGCGCGATCCCGCACGCCCGGAATCGCGTGACCCCTCCGGCCCCGCACCGCGTGATCCTTCACATCCCGAATCGCGCGATCCCGCCCGCCCGGAAGCCGACAGGCCCGAATCGCCCACGGCGCGCCCCGAAGAGAACCCGAGCCGACCGGACACTCCGCCCACCGAACCCGACCATCCGTCGTCGGCCTCCGGCGACCGGAATCCGAATGCGCCCGAGCGAGACCCGCGCGAGAGCACCCCCGATCACCCGGAGCCGTCCCGAAACCCGCGTGAGGAAAAGCCGCGCACATCGGAACCCGAAAATCCTTTCGCCCCCTACGCCCACCTCAAAGCGTCCCGGCTCCCCACCGACTGGCCCCGCCCCGACACCCACACATCGAGCGCCGAACACCCCGCGCCACGTACCGAGACGCCACGCCCCCGGACCGAGCAACCGAAACCGTTCACGATCCCGGATGACCGTGCACCGGAATCCACGCCGCCGCACCCAGCCACACCGGCGACACCGCCGCGCGCCGAGACTCCACCTCGCCCTACTGCACCACACCCGGGAAGCGAGCGCCCAGCATCTTCCCACCCGTATGCCGATCCAGGCCGTCCCGCCGCCGGGCACCCGAACGCTCCGCATCCCGGTCCTCCCGTTCACAATGCCGGTCCGGCTCCGTATGAAGGCCATCGTGAACCCGATGGATACCGGCACTTCGCCACGGACGAAGCGGGGGAACGATACGGAGAGAACCGCCTCGGGCACATACGTGCCAAACTGCCGCAGCAGCTCCGGGCGGCGTTGTGGCATTACACCGAGCAGTCATTCCCCAATGGTTTTCTGCGAGGGCACGATCCGCGGGGGAACGTCGCGAAGCATTTCCAGCGTCTGCAGAACGAGAGCCATGGCGCCCGTGCACTGAGCTGGCTCAACGGCGGGCCGATGCCCAAGACAGGCGAAGAGCTGGAACGGCTGGCGTACAGCCCACACGCGACGGATCTCCACCGTGCGTGGATAGATCACGTTTTGACCAGTGCGTCGCCGAAAGAGCGTCTTCTCGAAATGGCGCGCCACCATGCCGAAAACGACTTCCTGCACAAGTATTTTGGAGGCACCCCGACTCCCGAGGCATTCGACCGCCGAATACGTGAACTGGATGCCGCCCTGAATCATCCTCTGCCCGAACCGGTTCGGGCAATGCGCGGACTGCATGACATCTCGTTCCTGACCGCCGCCGATGGACATCCACTCGGGATCCGGGACCCGCGGGCGCTCATCGGCACCACGCAGATGGAACGCGGTTACATGTCGACATCCCTCGGGGAGAACCCGGCGGTGGTGGACAACAACCCGTTCGAGTACAAGATGAAGCTCGACCTTCCTCCGGGCACCCACGGTGTGTGGATGGGACGCAAGAGCGCCTACGAGGACCAGCGGGAACTGTTGCTGCCCCGCGATACCCAGTACCGCATCACCGGGGTAACACACACCGGCTGGACTCAGGTGGTACATCGCGACGGCAGGATCGAGAATCGGCCCGTCTACGAGATCCACGCGAAGGTGGTCCCGCATTCTGCGCCATCCCCGGGGGCCTCACCGCACCACGACACACCGGCGTCACACGCTTCGGCCCGGCCGAGCACTCCGGCCGGTTCAGGCCGGGGTTATGCCTCGCCTCGGCCCGACACACCGGCGGTGCGGACGACCGCGCCGAGCGCCGGTGCGCGGCCAGCTGGACATGAAATTCCAATGTCTGGAACACATTCCGGTTCCCCGCGGCCCCACATGTCCCGGCCGGATCGTTCGGAAGCGGTGTCGTCGGCGCGGCCGGATGCTCCGCCAGTGGAGCGCACCAGCGGTGTGCCGCGGTCGGACACGACGCCCCCCGGTCGCCCCGACGGCGCTCGACCCGAACCCGCCGAACCGCGCCCCCCAGCACCACCGATGAATCATGATGCGCCTCAGCCAATGTCGCGGGAATCGAACCCACCCGAAGCACATCCCGAGGAGGGCGCGCGTCCAAATGAGCGTCGCCCCGAGGCCGAGCCGCCGCCGTCCTGGCTGAGGGAGGATCCGAAATCCGATAACCCGCGCACCGAAGGCAACCCGCGCTCGGAGGAAACCCAACGCTCGGGCGACGAGACACGCGCGGAAGACAACCCGCCTCCGACGGACGAATCGCGGCCCGAGAGCACGCCCCAGGACGACGGCTCGGGTCCGGGGAAAGGCAAGCGATCCGAGGAGGGATCACTCCCCGCCGAGGGCAAGCGATCCGAGAAGGGCACGGGACCCGAAGAAGACAACCGTCCTGAGGAAGGTGCGCATCCGAATGAGCGCCGCCCCGAGGCCGATCAGCCGTCCCGGCTGAAAGAGGATCCGAAATCCGAATCGCCTGTGGACGATGCGTCGTACCGCGGTTCTTCCAAGCCCGACGACAAGCAACCGCCGCGTGATGGCGAGCCGGAGACTGCGGCACCCGAGCGCCCGGTCGATTCGGATCGGAGGCGCAGCAGTGGGTCTCTGGACTTGCCGGATTTGCCGGATCCGAAGTGGGGGACGGCGGAAAGGGCGCGCGGGCTCGACCGGCTTGCGGAATTGCGGAAGCACGATACCGCGGCCCCGTCCGAGCTGCACCGGGGACCGGAAACGTCCGGTCCGCACGCTCCGCTCGGCGGTCGGCCCGACGGAGAGCCGCGCGACCATCCTGCTCGCGAGCCTGCTGAGCCGGAGCCCGCGGAATCTCCAACGCCTGATCGCGATGTATCGTCGAGCGCTCCGGCCGAGCCGAAGCCGAACCTGCGCAACTTGTTCCCACCGCATGGTCTTCCGGTCGACGAGGCGAAGCTGCTGCCGCAGTTCCGGCGTGTTATCGACGGCGAGTACGGCGGGCTGCGCATCAGCGTCGACAACATCACAGGGAATTCAGAACGAATGATGGTGCGATCGAAGATATACGCCGACGGTATCGAGGTCGGGAAGGTTAGACGAGAATTCCTACAAGATGCCGAGGGTCGATTGACCGTCTTTCACGATGTCTTCTCGCTGGAAAAGCACGTCCAGGGTCAAGGGTGCGCATCCGCCTTCAATGAGGCTATGATCGAATGGTATAAGAATTCAGGAGTAAAAGATGTCACACTCGTAGCCAATAAAGACGTCGGGAGCTATGCGTGGGCCAGACAGAATTTTAACTTCACCATCCAGCATGAAGCCGTGAATAAATTCGGCGGGCGCATAGACAGAGAGCTCGACAACGAGAAGGCAAAGCTTCGAGAGCTTTGGTTGGAACATGACTCTTTGCCAGAGGGACCGGAAAAGATGAAACGGAAGCAGAGCATCAAAGAACAGATACAATATACTGACAAAATAGCGGAACTGCGCGAACGGTTCCAAGTCGGCTCGCAGAACTTCCCGACAGCCAAGGAAATTGCGGACCTAGGCAGGCCTGAAGACATGTTGCCAGGGCAGTCACGAATGCTGTCATGGTTGGGTAAGCGGGTGTTCTTGGAGCCTGATGCACTCGACTGGCGTGGTGTGATGAGCCTGGAGGAGGTGGCGACGCGGTGAGGGATCCAAAGATCGCTCCCAAAGGCTGGTCCACAAATGAAAGAGACCGACGCAGCCTCAAAGGCCACAACTGGCATCACGACTGGTCCAAGCGGTGGCGCGACCGTGCCGAGTTCGATCCGGAACTACGCCGGGTCGAGGACAGCGACTACAACGAGCACCACGTCGATATTGGCGCACCGATCGAAGCGGAACTCGATTTCGGGCAGCGTAGCGACGAGATCGGCGGCTATCGCCCGGGCGGCACCGAGCGCCTACCGATGCCGACCGGGGCCGAAAAGCTGCGGGGCGCCATCGTCGCGGCAGCGATTGGTGACGCGTTCGCAGACAGCCGCGGGGGCCTGACCAAATACTCGTGGCACTCCGGTGGCGCCATCGAGGTGGAAGAGCGGTTGGTCGACTATCTGCCCTCAGGTTCTATGTGGTGGACCTGGGTCACCCAGTTGATGGGTTACGCCGCGGAGGGAATGATTCGTGCGCTGGGTGGACGGCGGACCGGGCATCCGGTCGATCCCGTGTCGACCGTTCAGCACGGTTATCAGCGCTGGCTGCACTACATGCATAGGGGCTCCGGAAAAGTCGGGGATCGGTGGCGGATCTACGGCGGCCCGTACGGGAAGGACGCCGGCGATTTTGACGGCCCCGACGGTATGGTAGCCGGCGAATCCTTGTTCAGAATTGACGCGAGCCCAGATCCCGCCGTCGTCGGGGCCCTGCTCGGTTTTGCTTCCACCGGTGACCGCTCGACCATGGAGGATCCGCACAGTACCGCCCGTGGCGCCGACGTTCTGGTCCGCGCGGCTCTCGCGGCGGTGTGGTCGGAAGATCTGTCGGAGACCTTCGATCTCGGGGTCGCCATCGCCGCGCTGACTCATCCCCATCCCGATGATTGCCTGGCAGCGGGGACCCTGGCGGTCATTCTGCATCAACAGATCCGGGATAAGCCATTCATGGACTGCCTATACGTCGCCTGGAAACAGGCAGCCCGGTACCCGGGCAGCGAGAAGACTCGAAAGGAGATCGACACCGCGGTCGCTCTGGTCCAGGAGGACTGGACCCCCACTCAGGCCAACAATTTACGCCTGTATTTTCCTGACGGTGGGGCGGACGGCGCCGAAGCCCTGGGCATCGCACTGTACTGCGCTATGGTCAGCGACTACCTGCGCGAGGCGTTGATCCTCGCCCTGAACTATGCCACCCACGCAAACGAGGTTGCCGCGGTGGCGGGGATGTTGATCGGGGCCGAGTACGGAATCCAGGCCATTCCCAAGGTCTTCCGCGATCCAATCACGGACATCCATGTCCTCGACACCCTCGGACAGGAGCTGGCCACAGAACTCCGCGACGTGCTCAACCAAGGGGAGTGGCAACGCCGCTACCCGCCCACATGAGACCCACGTATGACCAGGGTCGGACAACAATCCATCCGACGTCTGGTCTAGTTGCGAAACCTGATTATGCCGGCAGGCCGGAGGACATCGATGGAGCATTCGATCCAGCCAGGCGAGATTCAGACGTATTACGATACGAACAGGAGATGATGGCGTTGCGGAACGAGGTACAACGATAATGTCGAATTCCGACTGGCCGGGAGGGCCGCCGGAGTATCCGATGCCACGGGAGGCTCCACCGAGCCATGAGACGTTCGGGAAGGATTGGCTAGGTACCCGTACCACCTACGACGGGTGGACTCGCCAGCCGGTCTTCTATTACCCGGTGACGTTACGCGGTGCACTGTTGGGCTATCTGTACGCATCGGTGACTCACAACTCCGCCGGGTTCATCCGGAATCTCCCGGCGAGGATTTCAGAACTTTCGACCGCGGAATTGCTTGCCGATCCCTCGTGGCGTGCAGTCGACACGTGGGGAGATCGGTTGAAAGCATGCTATTCGCGGGGATTGTCGGCGCAGGATGCGGTGCGTAGTTGGATTGGCGTGCCGGAGGACCCGAAGGGCGGGGGCATTCTTGCTGACGCCGCGGAGGGTCGCTCGGAGACTTTGGAGGGCTTGAATCAGTCGTTGAACCCGGGTGCGCAGCCGGTGCCGAGTCCGTTGATTCAGGATGGGACGTATCCGGACGGGACTCCGGTGGATCGTTCGCAGGGGTGGGGGCCGTTGATCAGCTCGCCGCTGCGGCGGTATCCCGTGGAGACGGCTGGCAGTGTCCGGTTCTATACGGTGACGAAGGAGGGTGGGGCGCTCGGCTTCGTGTGGGCGGCGCTTGCCGGTGACGGCGCGGATTATCTGCCCTACGGTCCCGCTGGTCGACACGGCGAGATTGCCGCCGGACTATGGCAATTGTGGTTGAGCAGAGCATTCGAGGCGGGGTATACACCGCTGGAGGCCCTGGAGTATTGCCGGACTCAGCCCGAGGATTGGATGTCCGGCGTGATCGGTCCCGATGCGCAGGCCGGCGAGTTTCCAACGTTGGCGGAGCTGAAAGACTGGGCCCGGTAAAGCGCACGGTCGGCGATCGTCCCGAACGGGCCTGCCTGGCACCGGCCGGTTCGGGTGTGATAGGGATTCGCTGAGGTCAGCGCCAGGGGATATCAGCGGGGCGCCTTCGCAACCTCCGTCGTCCGGCGAGCCGCGGTCGGGCATTCTCTAAAAGTTCACAGTGGATGATTGGGGCTTCACGATGGCACAACCTGGCTGGTACGCCGATCCTTCCGGTAACGGGACGTACCGATGGTGGGATGGCATGCGGTGGACGAATGCGGTGCAACGGCCAGCGCAGCCGATTCCACCCGTTCCTGCCCCACCGGTTCCGCAGGGCGCTTCACAGGGCACTCGGAATGACTTGGTCGTTCGGGGTCGTGTCGGCATTTTCAGGGACGACGTCTATGCCGATGCGACCAGCGTCACCTATGGCGGCACAACTATGCACTGGGCTGACGTCGAGTGGTTCGGGTACTCGGTGACCCAAGAGTACGTCCAGAACATGGCATTTGGAGTCAAGATGGGCGGGCCGCGAGACGACGGCAGTACGTTCAGGTTCACACTGGGGCGCGGCTCCTATAGGAAAGCGCGCGGTGTCAAGCCCGGGCCTGTCATCGATATCCGCTTCGTTCACGGCGAGTCCGAAGCGCAGGACGACACATGGAGTGGTCTGGTGAGTCTGCTTCGCGCGCACCTGCAGCCGCGACTGCACGCGCAGATTCTCGGGGCGATCCGCACGGGCCAGCAGCTGAACATTGCCGGCGAATACACCGTAGACGCCCACGGGTTCAGTTCCCTACGGATGAAGAATGCCTACCGCTGGTCCGATATCAATGTTGTAGTCGAACGTGGAAGGGTCAGGCTGCGACCGATAGGCCGACCGATCAGCGAGGGAATGCAGTTGGACCCGGCCGTGCCCAACGTGCTCCTGATCCCGGATCTCCACGCCGAGCTGGCGCCGAGACGCTGACTCGTTGTCGGCGATCGTCCCGAACCGGCCTGCCTGGTACAGGTCGGTTCGGGTGTGATGGGGATTCGATGGGTCAGCGCCAGGGGGCGGCGCGGTCTCGTTCCAGGGCGCGATCGATGCGGTGTTGGATGGTCGCCTGGAGTTTGTCGGCGGTGAGGGCCTTGGCTTCCACGCGGTCGCCCAGGGTCAGGAGGTAGCGGCCGGTCTTGTCGAAATCGACGACCCGGAGGTAGTCGCCGCCTTCCTGCCAGCCATCCAGGGCGGGGCCGAGGTCGATCTTGATTTCCACGTAGGTGCGGTAGGGCTGGCGGAAGAAGCGCATGGCTTGTTCACGGGGGCTACGGGTTTCGCCGGCGCTCCAGGTCTCCTGCGGGGCCAGGTCCAAGCGGTTGATCCAGACTCCGGGGGCGGTGCCGGGCGGGACGTCCGGCAGGAGGGAGACCATGCGCTTGACGGCACCGCCGGGGCCGTGCAGGTAGACCCGGATGTCGCCCGCTGCCTCGAGATCGGTGGCGGCGCCCGGTTCCTGGACCAGCAATGCGCCTGCGCCGTCGGCGATTCCGGCGTGCATGCGGACCATACGGTCACGTCCGTCGCGGCGATAACCCAGCATCTCGACCCGGACTCGGGGCTGCGCAAGGACTTCGAGGGCCTGATAGATGCCCGGATCGGCGTGCGCCAGTTCCGCGACTCTGCGTGCGGCGACGGCACATTCGCGGTCGAAGTCGGCCCCGACCTCGATGTCGCTACGAAACTCGATCGGGAACGGCATGCGGTCGCGGCCCACAGCCCGCCAGGCACAATAGAATTCGATCTGGGTGAGCTTCCACGCGTTAGCTGTCGGCATAATCGCCGCCGATCACGCCGCCGGGAAGGAGTTTCGGCTCGGGGCCCACGAGTTCCTCCTGAATGCCCTTGAGCCACTCCGGCGTCTTGTGTTCGCCATCCTCCTCACCTTTGCCCTTCTGACCAGCGCCGCCCATCATTCCGCTCGGCATGCCCGAGGTGGTTTTGCCTGCCGCGGTGGTTGCGTTCGCGGCCGTGGTCGTCGTGGTCCCGGTGGTACCGGGGACGCTGCTGCCCCTGCCGCCGGTCGAGGAGTTGAAGCCACCGGTGCCGGTGGTGCCCGCGGTGCCGACACCCGACGGGCTGTACCCGGCGGTCGACGTATTGGTGCCTGACATGCTCGAGCTCAACCCGGACAGATTCGCCGAGGTTCCGGTCGTGGCGTCGGGGAGATTCAGGCTCGACGGGGAAGTCGAGCTACTGGTGCTGGACGAGGGACTCGAGGGGCCGGACGCGCCGGTCGGGCTGTTACTCGTCGAGGGGCCGTAGTTCTGCGAGTTCGAATTGGACGACGGGCCGTAGCTGGACGAGGGGCCGGACGGGCCGGACGCACCTGTGTGGGACGTATTATCCGCCGTGGTTACTCCCGGCATTTTCGGAACATTTTGGTCCGACTCGGGGAGATATTTTTTGTACACATTGTTCATCACGTCCCGGGCGGCATTCTGGGCATTGTCCCTGCGGCCGCGATCGGCCATTATCGAACCGATGAGGCTGTCCGGATTCCCTGTTACACCCGTTACCACATCGGTCACGATTCCCAGAACGGAAGTTGCGCGATTCTGCGGCTTATCCGGTATCTGGGCTTTGACCTGGGTCAAGGTCGCCGCCGCATCGCTGATCTTGGTAGCTACGATGGCCGCCGCGTTCTTGAGCGTGTCCACGTCGTCGACATACTTGCGGACACTCGCCTTCGCCGATTCGGCGGAAGCGCCGGACCAACCGTTGTTGATCAGCCCCTCTATGGCGCCCTGAAATAGGGTGGCCTTGGCGTGCGTGTCGTCGGCGAGCGTTTTCCACCGCCCCGCGCTCTCATTCATATCGTTGGGAACGACCTTGTCGCGATACTGAATGATCCGGTCGTGCGACATCGTGTCGAAGCTCTCCATCATCGCCGTCACCCCCTCCGGCAGGTAGTCGCCGTGGAAATTCTGGGCGAGCGTGGTGCCCTGCGTTTGAGCAGTTGCCCGATCCTGCTGCCCCTGCGTTCCCGCATTCGTCGCGCTTTGAGTAGGACTTACACTGCTACTGAACAGACCCGTAAGGCTACTGATGAAGTCTCCGAAACCCACCGGTCCCCCCTTCGATTATCTACGCATCAAGATTTTTCATAGCTTGTCGGATCTTGTCTTTCGTGGACTCATCCGAGTTCTTGAATGCATCTCGCGCTTTTTTGAACATTTCTTCCATCTGTTCAACCACGGCAATGCGTCTATTCACGGCATCCACAAAAGACCCAGTTCCCGACCCGCTGTCGCTTCCCAGAGTCTGGAACTTATTTGCCAGATATGTAGCAGATGGAAGATCACCGAACGAATCGACATGCATCAACGTCTGAGCCCTGACAGCAAGTCCCTTTAGATCCACAAGATGATTCTGGCAGTGCTGTATGCACTTATCGGCTACGCCATCCTCGATGATCAGCTGTCCAGATCCAGTGCCATCCGCCAAGGTTGCAAACTGCTGCTTTATATCATCAGAGTCACCCATCGGCATACCCTTCAGTACCGTATCACCTATTTCGGAATCAAACTATTCAACGAATGCGCAGTATTAAGTGCGGTAGCGCAATAGTCGCCAGTAGACGGAGTGCCGGGCGAGGGTCTTACTATTACCTCCACAACCCCTTGCGAGGTTGCAAAGTCCAGGCCACAACTGTTGTTGGAACCCTCTGTATAGCTAACAGCCTTCCGTCCAGGAACGTCTACATCGTGGATGTTATGGAAACTTGTATTGGACCGAACCTGGTCCATTGTACGGTTGTTCGCAAAGACCGAGAGGTAGTAGGTGTCATTATTCCAATTACACCCTTTCCAGCCGGTAGTAGTGGAGCCAAATGGATTCGCGTCTTTCGTGTCGGCCTTGACCCCGGTCGCCGCCACAGCGGCGTCGGGCAGACTGCACGGATCCCAGAGCTGATCAGGAGTGAGTGTGCGGGTGGCTGTCGTCGAAGTGCCCGACTGGCCCCCGTTACCGCATCCAGCCACCGCCAGTACCACACACGCACCGGCCACTACTGCGAGCGCACGCATACAACCCCCGATCATCGAGAAAAAGTTGGTCTCACCTTAGCAACTTCAGCCCCCTACCTCGACCTCTCGTTGCGACTTGCACGTTTCCACCGCTGACCTGCAGGTCAGTAGCCGTGAGTCGGGCGAATCGAGCGGCAGCACAAGTCGCGACCCAGCCCTGGAGAACGATGTAATGACCCCCACCAAGGCTGCGTTCGGTTTGGTGGACGTTGAGGGCTCGACGACTCGGCCCGTACCGGTACAGCCAGGCTACTGACCTCAACCTCCACTGCGAGGAGAGCACGATCACCGCAGCTATCTGGATCCTCGACGTGCAGTCGCTACGTCTGGATTGTCTTGGGAGCATGCCACATTCGGCTGCGAAAGGAGTGCCGCGATCCCGGCCTTCATCTGACGGTGGCCATCTGCCTCGAATACCCGAGCCAGGGCCACCGATCAGCTGGAAGTACGGGCGCTAACCGCTGAGCTTGCCGGCGCAGGCGGCGGCTGTGAACACATCCCACTCGTTTGGGGCGAACACGAGCGCTGGGCCAGTGGGGTTCTTGCTGTCTCGCACCCCCACCAAGCCCTCATCGAGGAAGGCGACCTCGACACAGTCCTTCATTGCCGAGCTCCGACTGCTCTTGAACCACTGGGCCCTGGATAGATCAAGGTTCACGAGCGGACTCCTTTACGATGTTGAGGATGAGCGAACGGCTGTCCTTCTCGTCCAGTGCTATCCGGTCGAGGTCGGCAAGCACCTCCCGATACTTCCGAATCTCCTCTCTCTGTTCAAGATACAGGTCGCCGAGGTACCCCTGGATGTAGACAACCGGCGGCATCGTCAACTCGATCGTTGGTCGCAGCGGGAAATCCAACATCACGAACGCCCCGGCTGTCAGAGCGCGATACGTCCCAGCGGATCGCATGACGACACGGACCGACACGTTGGGCAGCATTCCGATCTCGGCGAGGTGGTGCAACTGGTCCCCCATGATCGATACGCTGCCCGTGATCCTGTGCAGTGCATGCTCGTCGACGAACGTGCGAAACATCAACGGCTTGTCCGATTCGGTCAACCTTGCCCGACGGTTCAGGCTGACCTCGAGGACGCGCTCGACCTCGTCGGTGGGCTTGTTCGGGAACTCGGCCCAGATCAGCGCCCGCCGACAGTCAGCCGTATGCAGCAACCCCGGCAGCAACGTCGTCTGGTACGACGTAATCCGCTCCGCCGCATCCTCCAAGCTCACGAACAACCCGAACTCCTTCGGGATCGCATCATCCGAGAACGCCTGCCACCACCCCTTCGACGCGGTCTCCTTGATCAACTCCAGCACAACCTGGATCTCCTGCGGATCGGCCTCGTACAGCTCGCACAGATGCTTGAGCAGCACCGGATTCAGCCGCACGTTCTGCCCGGTCTCCAGCTTCCACAGTGTGGATCGGGCGATCGAGATGGCCGTGGCGGCCGTCTCTCTGCTGATGCCCTGTTTGCTGCGCATGGTCTCCAAGGTCAGGCCGAGCATGCGGCGGGCGACGTTGCAATCGGTGGTAGTGGATGCCATCTCGGGCCTCCTCGGGCTCGTTACGTAGTAATTCGTTTGTTCAGGAGCGATTCATCTCGAACACGGTTTTGTCGCCAACGGAAACGACGACAAATTTTTCGTAAACCAGAACAGTTGAACGTTGCGGAGTTCGGGACACCGGAGTGTCATAGGAATGCGCCCGGCGGCCGGGTCGACCACCATCCCGCTCACCGCCGCTCGGATCCACTGAGCGGGCCCTCCCCGGCCGTCGGACGTCTCCAATTCCGCACTGTCACAATTACTTTCGGAGTCGAGCGCCATGCTAGAGGATTCAGCAACCCTTGACAAGGAGCCATTCACCATCGCCCTCCCGCGCGATTATCGATCGAATGACCAAGTGGCGCATTCCTTTACGGATATTCCAGTAACCCGGGGAAGACGCACCCACACCCCGGCACCGAACAACGGGACAGCGATCGCCAACGCCACCACCCGCCGACCAAAAGCGCTCGGATATCTACGCACAGACCTCTCCGGCGTACACGCGCCCCGCCACACCGCCGCGCTCCACCGCCATGCCCTCACCCTCGGCTACCAGTACGTCTACACCATCCACCCACCCGCGCACCTCGACGATCCCCTCGCCTACGCCCTCGGCATTGCGGCAGACCTGACCATCGACACCCTCATCATCTACGACCTCGCCCACGTGGACGACAACCCTGCCCGCGCATGCACCGCCGTGGACCTCGAAACCGTCTGTCCCCCAACAACATGGGCCCGAGCCGCCACCACCCCCGCCGCTCAATGCGGACCGTCTACACTGCCTTCGCGCGATCAGCTCGGCGAGCCGACCGAAAGTCACCTCCACCCCATACGTCCGAGGTAATCGGCCATTCACCACACCGCCGCCCATCCACCGAGGGGACCGAACATGCTGTACTACACCAGAACCGGCAACACCGTAGTAGTCCCCGACGAGATCTGCCCGCACGCGGACCTCGTCCTGGCACACCACCAAATGCAACTCCACCGCACCTGCCGCATAGACCTGTGCGCCTGGAAATGGGTCGCATACACCACCCTCATCCACCACGGCCACGTAGTTCCGACGGACACGAGCCCACGCGATCGCGCCCTCCGCCGCGGCCTCCCCGACCCCACCAGCACAAATCTGTCCGACCGCACCGGCCCGACCCCGTACGATCCCGCCATCAGCCCGGCCCACCCCGATCCACACCCGAACGACCACGACCCGGCCGACGGTACCGGCCCGAGGCCGCACGACACCGCTTCCCGACCCGAGAACCCCGGGGAAGCCGACCCGACCGGTCCGAATATCCCCGAGCCCCAACTATTCCGGCAGATCCTCGACGGCCTCGACCGCCTCACCCGGGACCTGCGCGAGCACGGCGACGGGCGGTGGCGCACCCCATGACCCCCTGGGACATCACCTCCAGCGTCCTGTCCGCCCTCACCGGCGCCGCCGCCATCCTCCTCGGCATCCGCTGCCTCTGGCCCCCGAACCGCCCACACCACCCCACCCGCACTCCCTCCCCACCCCGCTGCCCCCTCCGCCCGATCTCCTGGCCCCCCGAATTCACCTGCACCGCACCAAAACACCCCCTAACCATTCCCGAGGCCCACCGCTGCATGCAGCTCCACCGCAACCACAACTGCCCCCGCAAACACGCCGCCTTCATCACCCTCGTCGCCGCGGGCCGCATCACCCCCGACTCCTCCCGCCACCACCCATGAGTGCATTCGATCTACGCGCGCTTCGGCAGCATGCCTCCGAACCGGCGCGCCGAGCGGAGGCCGGCGAAGAAGTGGTGCCGATCACCGCCCAGACGCGGCGACACTGCGAAAAGTCGCCGACCTGAGGTCAGGCAAGGCCGCCCACGATAGGGAGCGCGATCGTAACCTCGTCGATGACAACAGGTTCGGCGCGAAGTTCGCCGAGCGCGAGCCACGGCGGGGAGAGGCCGGTCCGGTGGCGACTACTCAGGGCGCCGTTCGCGCGCCCCGCCCGTGCGGTTCTCCCGTCTTCCGCCTCTTACTACCACCGGTTCGGCCGCGAACGACCTCGGGCGCCCGGCGCGCCTGTTGTCGGGATCGCAACAGTTTCGCAGACGGCGGCAGCCTATGGCTTCCACTTGGCGAACACGAAGAACAATACCCAGAGCAGTACCCCGAGGGCAGCAACGATCTGGACCTTCGGGCGCGCAAGAACCGGTGGACCCGGCACCGCAGGTTGCGATCGTTGACCAGCGGGCTCCCCGAGGCTCATCACCCGAGATCGTCCGAACAGATTGGCCAAGACGTACCCCGGGACGACAACGAACCCGATGATCAACCACCACCCGCCGACCAGCGTCTCGGACACTGCCTCCCGGAACGTCGCCAGCCCGCAGGTTCGACAGTACGGACCCCGCCACCGCCGAACCGTCCATGCCGCAACGAATCCGGTGATGCCCATGAACGTCGCCTTGACGGCGGGCCCGGCACCACAGACGCGGCATTCGAGACCCCCGGCCGGTGGAGTACCAACGTAAGCACCCTGCGGGTAGCCCGACGGCTGCGAATATTGTTGTGCTGCCGCAGGATACGGCTGGAGTGTCGGGAACCCGCCTCGAGGAGCGAAACGGGCCGGCGCCTCGGGCACGGTCCCATTCACCCCTGGCGCGGACTGATGCGGCTGCGGCACACCTTGTGTCGGATAAGGCTGCGGCACAACGTATGCCGGTTGACCGGTGGGCCGCGGAAGGCCACCCCATTGCTCAGGCGTCTGTGTCACGATTCCCCCTCATAAGCGCGCTGGTCGCTCGATACTATCCGACCCTCTCGCGGCCCGCTGAGACGGGATCGACTGCGGGACAACCTCACCCAAATGCAGGACGTCCACGAGGGGGATGCGCTGCCCCACATGTGCCACCAGTCGCAGCCTTATGGCACGAAACAATCGCTCGAGGCGCCGGGGCCGGTCAGGGTTGGTAGGACGGCCGGGGCTGTCCGTGTTGCTGCTGATTGGCGTAGGCCAGCAATTGGTTCGCCTGTTGTTCGGTGCCCAGCTGTTCGATTCCGCACAAGGTGCACTGTGTCGTGTACCTCGTGGAGGTCGTGAACAGCGGGATGAAGAACAGCGTGAACTTCGTCTCGCGCTTGCGCAGGACGTGGGCGGCGGTGTTGCCGCAGCGCCCGCACGCCAGCAGCAGCATCGCCAGCTGATGCAGGTAGCTCCTGGTACCGAAGATGATCATGTGCAGAGTCCTCCCTGGGTTGTTCCCGGGAGCTACCTTCTCATGGATCGTTCACAGATCGGAAGCGCCCTGATCATGTTGTGCCCCAGCCGGTCAGGCGATTGCATCGTCCGATCGGGGTCGGAGCCAGTGGCCTTCGAAGATCGAGCGCGCGAACTCGCCGCGGTCTATCCGTTCTCCAGGACCATGCGGGCGGCGAGGCCGAGCATCATGGCGCCGGAGATCTGTTCCATCCGCCGGCGGACCGCACGGCGGCTGAAGAAGGAGCTCATGCGGTGCACGGACCAGACGTACACCGAGTAGTAGCCGATCTCGTAGCAGGCCCATATAGCGGCGAGCAGGATCATCGTCGGCAGCTTCGCCGCATGCACCGGGACGAACTGCGGCAGAAACGACATCGCGAAGATGGCTGCCTTCGGGTTTGCCAGATTGGTGAGCACGCCCGCTCGATAGGAACGCAGCGCGGACGACCCACGGTCGACCACGGCTTCCGGCTGCTCATTGTCGACTCCCTCGTGCTTCATCCGACGTGCTGAGCGAAAAGATTGCACACCGAACCACAGCAGGACGCACACGCCGACAATGCGCATGCCGTCATAGGCGATCTGCGAGGCGCTGAGCAGCGCCGTAAGGCCGAACGCCGCGGCACAGCCCCAGAAGAACACTCCGGTCTCGTTGCCCAAGACCGTGGCGATGCCCGCGCGCCTCCCGCCACGAATCGACTGACGGATGATCAACGCTGTGCTTTGTCCAGGCACCGCGGCAACCGCGGTGCAGGCGATCAGAAACGACATCAGGGAGACCAGCACCGAGCCATTCTCGGCTGCTCCGCTGCGCCAGGCAAACGAATTCCGAAGCCCACGCAGGGCGATCGACCGGACGGTCATGCACTACTCAGCGCGGCGGATTCCCCACCAGACGGAGCCGAGCAGCAGAATTCCGGGGACGACCCCCGCGATCGCGGCGACAGCTGTTTCGGAGGATCCGCAAGCAACCAGGATCAAACCCACGGCGCTGCACGCCGCCATCGCGGCGCCGAGCCAGCGCAACGCCGATCCCGCCAAACGATCGCGAGCCCGAAGAAGTGCAATCCGACCACGAGCGCGATCCAGGCCACGGTTGCCCGAGGGGTGTGCAGCAACGCGTTGATGACGGCGATCCCTGCCATTCCGACGACCGCCTCGACGGCCACCACAATCCAGTAGCGCCGTCCAAAGCTCGTCCCCGGCACGGCAACCGGCGAAACGCGAGAACGCCGCAGCACGACCAACAGCCCGAGAAACACCGCGCCCGCAAGCACCCGCAGCACAACATCGATAATCAACGGCAGGGCACCGGCATTCACCTCGATGAACACGAGTCCGAATACCCCACCGATGAGTCGAGCGACCCGACCCCTTCTCATACACCCATCATCATCGAGGCGCGCTAGCGCCGCAATGCGATTGGACACCGACAGTCAGGCCGGCTTCCTGCATGCGGCCGTTGCTACCACGCCACCGACTTCGCCTGAATATCATGGGCCGCAACATGTTTCGCCACAGCCCGCCTGCGCTACCGCTGGATGGACCCGCTCATGCCGAAGGTGATGTTCGCAGACGCCTCGAAAGCCGTGTGGACCGCCGAGGAAATGTTGCGCCTCGGTGTGTACGTGGTCGCATTCAGCCACCCGGTGGTGCCGACGGGACAAGCCCGCATCCGCGTGCAGATCTCGGCGCAGCACTCCTCGAGCGACATCGAGGCCTGTGTCCGAGCGTTCGTCACAGCGCGGGCGGCAGCAGGCGGCGGATCTCCTGGTCCGGATACGAGGTGCTCCGGCTCTCCTGCTGGAACGCACGAGTGAATACGGACATTGCCGCGGCGATCGGCGCGTGCCGGGTGAGTAGCGCGGCAGCCCCTTCGGGGATGCTCTTCGGCGGATTGTCCTCGGCGATCGCGCGCGCCATCGCGGCACGTTTCTCCCGGTCGTCCGTCCGGAGCCCGTAGAGGGCGGTGAGCAGCCAGTCCACCAGGTAGGTGCCGGTGAAGCCGCGGTCGTAGCTCTGGTTCTGGTCGAAGAAGGCGGCCTCCTGCGACGAGAGGTCGAACCCGGAGGAGAGCGAAAGGCCGTAATCGCCGAAGTAGAGCCGTCGGCCGTCGGTCAGGATGTTCTGG
Organism: Nocardia sp. GP40; assembly: GCF_050434125.1. Classification (NCBI taxonomy): domain Bacteria; kingdom Bacillati; phylum Actinomycetota; class Actinomycetes; order Mycobacteriales; family Nocardiaceae; genus Nocardia; species Nocardia sp. GP40. Next base: position 168,586 of record NZ_JBNPVW010000011.1, read on the forward strand.
AAGTGCGCGTCGAGGTGCAGCAGTCCGCGGCTGTTCATGAACGCGACGCCGCCGGCCAGTTCCCGCTCCACCATGTCGCACGCCCGGTCGGTGGCCTCGTCGCCCGCCTCGACCTGGGCGTTGAGCCACTCGTGCAGGTTCTGTGGGATGTACTCCAGGAACAGCGCGATGCTCGCCGAAGAATCCCGCACGGCCTCGATCCGTTGGCGTATCTGCGGTCGGTCGTGCCAGTAGGCGACGACGCTGTCGATGTCGGCGAGCTCGGCCGGCAGCGGCGTCGTGTCCGGCAGCACGCGCCAGTGGTACATCAGCGGGAAGCTCTCGCGTTCGGCGGCAAGCATCCAGTTCGTCGTCATGATGTGCACGGCGAGCTCGCGCCAGGCCCCGAAGCCCAGCCCGCCGATGAGGCCGACGCCGTACTGGTAGAACAGCGGCAGGTCGAACAGGTTCGCCGTGGACCGGACATGCTCGGGCTGCCGCTCCAGGTCGGTGAGGGGCACCCGCTTCACGAAGACCGGGCTTCCGGCGACCTCCAGCAGCGCCGACTTCCCGCCGATACCGGCACCGAGCGGCGTGGCCGCGTCCACGATCTCGCGCAACGCGTGATCGCTGTACAGCGCCAGGGCCGTGGAGACGGCGCTGTGGGCGCGCAGGCGTGCCGGGCGCGCCATGTCGTGGGTCATCGCCTGATTCCCTCAGACAGCGGAGAGCCGCCGAGACTGGTCTTCGGCCTGCGCCTTGTAGAGCCGCCGCAGCCGCAGCACACCGAGGTCGTGCTGGTAGAGGTTTTCGGCCTGGTCGGCGTCGGCAGCCATGCCCTCCAGCATCTCTCGATCCTGCTCCAGCACATGCCAGTGGCGCTGTTCGAGTTTCGTTTTGTACAGAAAGCGCCACACGTCGCGTTCCCAGCCCGTGACGCGGCGGTAGCGCCAGAAGAAGACCGCGGTACGACCCTCGTCGATCGGGGTGCCCATACCGACGATGCCGAACCGACCGCCGGGCCCGGTGGCCGTCGGGTATGGAATCTCCAGGTCGACCCAGTCGACGCCGGTGCGGCAGAACTCGACCCAGTCGAAGTTCACGCCGCGTTGATCGGTCTTCTCGAAGAAGAAGCCGCGATCGGTTTCCCGGATACGGAAGCGCGCGGAGGTCTGGCCACCGAACATCGAATGCGATTCCCGGTGCAGGAAGGCGCCGTGCATCGGGTCGAGCAGGTTCTCCAGCGCGAATCGCCACGGGGCGTCCCACTCGGCGTAGCAGAGAAACGCCGAGATGTCCTCGTCGACAAGGCGTTCCGGCAATTCGAGCGGGCCGGGTTCGGCGGCCGGATCGAGGCCGAACCAGGCCAGGACCGCGCCCGCCACCTCGCGCACCGGCAGGCTGCGCACCAGCTGCTTGCCCTCCAGGTTGCAGCCGGGCATGCCGGGCACCGACAGCACTGTGCCGTCGCCGTCGACCTGTACGCCGTGGTATCGGCAGGCGATGCGGTCGCCGAGGTGTTGCCCCTGGGACAGGGGGGCGCCGCGATGCGGGCAGCGGTCGGCGAGCATCCGCAAGGTCCCGTCGGCCTGGCGGAACAGCAGCCAGTCCTCGCCGAGCCGGGTGACACGCAGCAGGCCGCCCGGGGCGATGTGATCCGACGGGCAGATCGCATGCCATTGGTCGCGCATGCCGGTCGTGTAGATGCGCTCGGCGGTCAGCGCGCCGCCGGTGTAAACGTTGGCCATGGTTACGCTCCCAGCCGTGCCATCTCGGTGGTGAAAGTTTCTTCGGTCCAGGGTTTTCCGTCGGGACCGTGGATGCCGAGGCCGTTGAGCCCGGCGAGCAGGGCCTCGAGCGTGTGCTCGCCACGGCCGAAGACCTCTTCGATCGCCCCGGCGAGCTTCATCTCGTACGGCGTGGGTTCGGCCGAACGGGACTGGTGGACAACGAGATAACTCATCATGTTCTCCTAGAGGTCGAGCACGAGCTCGTCGGTGAGCGCGCGGGAGACGCAGATCATCATGGTTTTTCCGGCTTCCCGCTCGGCGCTGGACAGCACGTCGTCGCGGTGATCCGGAACACCCTGCAGCACAGCCGATTCGCAGCTGCCGCAGATGCCTTCCCGGCAGGAATTGGGGAGGTCGAGTCCGGCCCCCTCGAGGACGTCCAGGATGCGGTCGCCGGGAGCGGCGACGGCCTCGATACCGGACCGGTGGCAGATCACCCGCACCGCACGCTCACCCGAGACATCCTGTTCCGGGCGGGCTTTCGGAGCGAATCGCTCCAGCCGGACGGCGTCGGCGGGCCAGGTCGCGCCGTGCCGTTCGACGGCCGCGAGCATGCCCTCCGGGCCGCAACTGTAGACCAGCGTGCCCGGGCGCGGGGCGCCGAGCAGGCCGGGCAGATCCAGCATGCCCTCGCGGTCCTCGCTGACGAAGTGGACCCGGTCTCCGAAGGCCCGCAGTTCGTCCTGGAAGGCGAGGCCGGCGCGGGTGCGGCCGCCGTAGTGCAACTCCCAGTCGGCGCCACGGCGCTGTGCCTCGCCGATCATGGCGAGGATCGGGGTGATGCCGATGCCCCCCGCCAGGAACAGGTAGCCCGGCGCGTCCAACAGCTCGAAGTTGTTGCGCGGCACGCTGATCTGGATCTTCTGGCCGGGACGCAGCGAGTCGTGCACGTATCGGGAGCCGCCGCGGGTGTTCGGATCGCGCAGCACGGCGATGCGGTAGCCGGTCTTGTCGGCGGGGTCGCCGCACAACGAGTACTGCCGGATCAGGCCGTTGCCGAGATGCAGGTCGATGTGCGAGCCGGGGCCCCAGTCCGGTAGGACGGCGCCGTCGGCGTCCTCCAGCCGCACCGAGACGACATCCTGTGCCTCCCAGCGCAACTGGCGCACAACGAGTTCCAGGGTGTCACTCATCGCCGATCACCGCCCGCCGTGGGCACCGAAACCGGCGGGGTGAAGGCCGCGGGCATCGGGCCGTACGCCTCGAGATCCACCTCGACGATCACCGGCGACTGCAGTGCCGCGGCCCGGGCCAGCACCTCGTGCGCCTCGCCGGCGCCCCTGATCACCTCGTAGGGCACGCCGATCGACCGGGCGAGCAACGCGAAGTCGGGATTTACCAGATCGACTGCGTATGTACGTGTTCCACTGGCGCGCTGCATGTTTCGCAGTACGCCGTAGCCGCCGTCATTGCATACCAGCAGCACCAGCCACGGCCGCTCCTGTGCCATGGTGAGAATCTCGCCGAAGTGCACGGCCAAGCCGCCGTCACCGCACAGGGCGAGGGTGGGCCGGGTCTCGTCGGCCAGGGCAGCGCCGATCGCCATGCCCAGGCCCTGGCCGATCCCGCCGCCCCGCGGAAAGACATTGGCGCGTGGATCGTACATGGGCAGCAGCCGGTTGCCCCAGGAGCTGGAGGCGATGGTGACGTCGCGGGCGATCACCGCGTCCTTCGGCAGCGCCGCGCGCACCGCATCGCTGAGCACGGCGTGGTCGCCCAGCCCGGCCCGCTGCGCGGTCCGCGCCTGCTCGCGGGTCTCGCGGCCGCGCTCGGTCCATTTCTCGTCCACAGCGGTCAGACAGCCGGAATCCACAACGGCCCGGAGGAATTCGCCGACCTCCCCCACCACCGGCACCGTCACCGGGAACACCCGGCCGGGCGCGGCGGGATCCAGATCCACCTGCACGTGCGCGGCCGGCACGGCGATGGTGTAGTCCGCGGTCTCGTTGGAGCGAAAGTGCGTGCCCAGCGACAGCACCAGATCCGCGTCGGCCAGCAGCGACCGACCGGCCGGGGCGGTGGCGTAGTTGCCGATGCACAACGGATGATCCTCGGACACCGCACCGCGACCGGAGTTGCTGGTGAACAGCGGAGCACCCCACATCTCCAGCAGTTCCGCGAGTTCGGCTCCGGCGCGCGCCACACCGCCACCGGCCCAGATGACCGGGCGCTGCGCCGCGGCCAGCGCGGTGAGCGCGGCCGCGATCCCCGCCGGATCTGCCGGAAGCGGGGTCGGCACCACGAGTTCCTCGGTCGTGACGGTCTGCTCGGCGTACTGCAGATCTATCGGCCACTCGATGCTCACCGGACCGCCGGGGCGCGACAGCGCCCGGACCACCCCGTCGCGCAGCACCTTGCCCGCACTGTCAACGTCGAGAATCGTTGCGGCATGCGCGGATACCGCCTGCAGCATGCCGAGCTGATCCTTGGTCTCGTGGATGAAGCCGCGACCGGAGCCCAGATACCGCGTCTCCACCTGACCGGTCACGTGCAGCACCGGCGTTCCAGCGGACAAGGATTCGACCAGGGCTCCGGCCGCGTTACCCGCCCCGGTACCCGTGCTGGTCAGGGCGCAGCCCAAACCGCCCGTGGCACGGGCATATCCGTCCGCGGCGTTGACCGCGGTCGCTTCGTGCCGCACCGGCACGAAACGCAGCTCGCGGGCTACCGCCTCCACCAGCGGCTGGTTGTGCACGCTGACGATGCCGAAGACCGTGTCGATACCGGCCTCGCGCAGCACCTGCACCAGTAGATCTCCACCGTTGGGCATGGGTTCTCGTTTCCTCTCGGACGTATCAGACGTAGCGGGCGACGCCACCACAGACGTCGAGATCGGCGCCGGTCACGTAGGACGAGCGCGGGGACAGCAGCGTGACCACCATCGCGGCCACCTCCTCGGCGCGGCCGAACCGGCCGAGACCGACGCCGCGGTCGGCGGCGATCTCCGCCTCCCATTCGGCGAAAGACCGTGCGGTGCCGGATTCTTCGTAGCGGCGCCGCCACTGTCCGGTATCGACCAGGCCCAGCGACACCGTGTTCACCCGCACGCCCTCCGGCGCGAGTTCCAGTGACAGCGACTTGGTCAGGTTCAGCAGCCCGGCGCGGGCGGCGCTGGTGGTGACCAGCCGGGTCTCCGGCTGCCGGGCCAGCACCGCATTGATGTTGACGATGGCCGCCGCGTCGGACCGTCGCAGCCAGGGCAGCGCGGAATCGACGGTGTTGAGCACGCTCGTGAACTTCAAGTCGAATTCGTCGCGCCAGTCGTCGAGGGTCGCCTCGGCGCGCGGCACCATGCGGGACTTGCCCGCATTGTTCACCAGGCCGTCCAGGCCGCCGAAACATGCTGCGCCGGAGGCGATCAGCGCGGCGACGGCCTCCGGATCGCGCACGTCGCAGGACTGCGCGTACACCCGCTCGGCGCCGGGGAGATCGTCGATTGCCGCCTGCAACCGCGACAGATCGCGGGCACAGGTGATCACCTGTGCCCCCTCCTGCAGCAGGAGCGCCACCGTGGCGTGGCCGACGCCCGAACTACCGCCGGTCACCACGTAGGTGCGTCCCGTCAGATGCAGGTCCATTGTCGAAATCTCCTCGATGCCAAGCGAAATCAGTAGAGAACAAAGCCGCCGTCGACGACGAGCTGCTGTCCGGTGATGTACCCGGCCTCGGGGCCGAGCAGGAACGCCACCGCGCCGACCAGATCGGACGGTTGCTGCGGCCGGGTCAGCGCCCGGTTGAGCCGATACAACTCGTGCCGGTGTGCCGGAACGAATTCCGCGGATTCGCTCTCGGTGAGCCCCGGCGACACCGTGTTGACGGTGATGCCGTACTCACCGAGATCCCTTGCCGCGGTGCGGGTCAGCGCTGCCACCCCGCCCTTCGAGGCGACGTAGTGCGACAACCGCGGCGAGCCGTAGATCGCGGCGTCGGAGCCGATGGTGACGATCCGCCCGCCGGCGCCGGCGTCGATCAGCGCCCGCGCCGCGCCCCGGGTCACCAGGAAGGTGCCACGCAGGTTGACCCCCAGCACCCGGTCCCACTCCGCGACCTCGAGTTCGTGAACCATCTTGCCGCCCACGCCGTCCGCGAGCGCGGCATTGTTCACCACACCGTAGAGCGGCCCGGCGGCGGCGATGGTGGCGAACAGTGCGTCCACCGACCGCTCGTCGCGCAGATCGACCGGCACAAACCGGGCGTCGACACCGTCGGCGCGCAGTTCGGAGGCGGTCGCCTCACCCCAGTCGGCGCGCACATCGGCCAACCACAGTGTGGCCCGCTCCGCGCCCAACCGGGCGGCGATCGCCTTCCCGAGGCCGCGACCGGCACCGGTGATCAGGATCGTCTTGCCCTGCAACATCAGTCGCGGGTGATTCCGTGCATGGCGGAGGTCTCCGGGTAGGTCGGGACCTGCGGCTTCTGCGCGCCGATGATGACACAGAACAGGGCGGTCGTATCGCCGTTGTTCTTCAGGCTGCGCGGCACCCCGGCGGGCACCACGATCATGTCCCGGTAGCCGAGCGTGCGCTTCTCCACCTGGCCGTCGCGGTGGATGCCGACCTCGACCTCCCCCTCCAGCACGAAGAACGCCTCCTCGGCGTCGTGATGGGTGTGCTCGGGGCCCTCGGCGCCCGGCGGGAGCATCATGTTGGAGAAGGTGAAGCCCTGTGAGGGAATGATCCGCCGATCATCCTCGTGGTTGCCGGTGGCGCCAGAGCCGACATAGCGAATCTGCGCCCGCCGGAACTGGTCTCCGGCCTTGGCCTGGAAACCCAGTGCGTCCCAGTCCTCGTGGCGGCTGGCCTTGGTGAGGATCAGCGAATCGGCATATTCCTTCAGATCCGCAGTCTGGTAGTCCATCGGATGTCTCCTTACTCGATCGGTGTAAAACTCTCTGACAGGGAAGAATTCAGGCCGCGCGCAGGCGTTCGGCGATCTGGACGAAGGACTCCACCCAGGCGCCGAACGCCTCCGGCCGCTCCTGATTGGCCAGATGCCCGGCCCCACGCAGGGTGACGAATACCGCGCCCGGGATGCCGCCGGCCAGCGCCTGACTCGCGGGCGGGCCGGTGACCGTGTCCAGGTCGCCGCACAGCACCAGCGTCGGGACCTCGATGCGGGGCAGGTCGGCGGTGTGGTCGGTGGCGGCCATCGTGGCCGCGGCGCTGCGGTATCCGGCCGGGCGGATCGAGTCCGCCATGGCCGCGGCCACCGCCCGCACCAGGTCCGGATCGGCCTGCGGTGACAGAAGTTTCGCCGCACGCCGGGCCGCGAACGTCGCCGCGCCGTCGGCGTCGAGCTCGTCGGCTCGCGCTCGCATGGCAGCCGAGCCTGCCGCGGTGGCGCCGGAGCCGACCGTCGAGCTGCCGAGGATCAGGCTCCGCAGGAGTTCCGGATGCCGCAACGCCACCCGGGTCGCGATCACCCCGCCCCAGGACATGCCGACCAGGTGTGCACCCGCTCGACAGCGGTCCCGGATCAGGCCGGCCACCAGATCGGCGTAGTCGTCCAGGGTCAGCGGCGCGGCCGGATCGTCGCTGCGTGCGTAACCCGGTGCGTCCCAGGCCAGTAGCCGCAGCCGCGCCTCCCAGTCTGCGAATTGCGGCGCGAAAGTATCGGCGCTGCCGCCGATTCCATGAAGCAGGACCAGATCAGGCCCGGTGCCCAGATCGGTGACGTGCAGATCGGTCATCGGGATCAGTACCTTCCGGGCACGGCGACCGGAACCTCCGAGCCGATCTCGGAATCCGGTACGGCGCCGGGGATCTGCCGCCGCAACTCCGGGAACCGTTCGAAGGCACCGGCATCGGGCACGCCCGCCATGTGGGTACGCACATCCTTCGACGGCGGGCCTGCGGTGCCCCACGTGTCCGAGAGCTCCGGGACCCGCCGCCACACCCGGCACAGCCAGCTGTCCTCGTCGACCTGCGCGATGCCGCTGGTGTATTCGCACACCAGGCCGGCCGGGTCGGCGAAGTAGGAGAAGGTGTTGTCACCCGGACCGTGCTTGCCCGGCCCCCACAGTGGGAGTACGCCGTGGTGCCGCAGCCGCCCGATACCGCGCATGAAGTCGTCGACGGTCGGCATCTGATAGGCGACGTGGTTCACCGAGGTCCAGCTCGCCTGGTTGAACGCGATGCTGTGATGGTCGGCGCTGCAGCGCAGGAACGCCATCTGATGCTCGGACCAGTCCGAGACCCGCATGCCGAGCATGTCGGTGTAGAACGCGACGGCGGCGTCGATGTCGACGGTGTTGAGCACGACGTGGGTGACACCGACCGGCATCGCGTCGCCGGCCCGCCGGGGCACGGCGAAGGTGTCGGCGAGCAGTTCGATCACCCGGCCCTCCAGATCGGCGAACTGCAGCCCGTACCCGCCGCCGACCACGCAGGTCGGTCCGGGTCCGGCGAGCACCGGAATCCCCCGCGCCTCCAGACGCCGCGCCGCAGCATCCACCTCGGCCGGCGTCGCGACGGCGAAGGTGATGCGCCCCAGGCCGTTTCGCTGCGCGGTGGTCAGCTGCAAGACGTGATGCTGAGTGCCGGTACCGCGTAGCCACACCGCGTCCTTCTCGCGCTCCACGGCCTGCAGCCCCCAGATCCCGCTGTAGAAGTCCGCGGAGTCGGCGCAGGCGGTGGTGCGGAGTTCCACGGACCGCAGGGCGCGCAGGCGGACGATCGGTTCGTTCATGCGACACTGCCTCCAGTTAGCTTAGATATCAATAGTTTAGCACTAAGGTATTTGATCGCGCCAGACCCTCAATCCGCCCAGGGATTGGGTTCCAGGTCCATGCCCAGGTAGAGACTCTTCTGCCGGGAGTACCCCACGATTGCGGCGCGGCCCTTCTCGACGCCCAGCCCGCTCTCCTTCACCCCGCCGAACGGAGTCGAGATGCTGAACTGCTTGTAGGTGTTGATCCAGACCGTCCCTGCCTGCAGCCGCCGCGCCAGCCTCAGCGCCCGCCGATAGTCACGGGTCCAGATGCCCGCAGCCAGTCCGTAGACGGAATCGTTGGCCTGCGCGAGCAGATCGTCCTCGCTGTCGAATGGCAGCGCGACCAGCACCGGCCCGAAGATCTCCTCCTGGCACACCCGCGCCGAGTTCGGGACGCCGTCGATGATCGTCGGCAGGTACCAGGCGCCGGCCGGATCCAGCCCCGGATCATCGGGAATCGTTCCGCCACAACGGACCCTGCCGCCCTCGGCGCGCGCGAGATCCACATATCCGGCGACCGCGTCGCGATGCCGCACATGCACCAGCGGCCCGACCTGCACCCCGGGCCGCCGCCCCGGCCCCACCCGCAGGGCGCGGGTCTTGGCCACCAGCCGATCCAGGAACTCGTCGTAGATGCTCGCGTCCACGAACAGCCTCGCCCCGGCGACGCAGCTCTGTCCGGACGAGGAGAAGATGCCGTAGACGACCCCGTTCACAGCCTGCTCGAGATCCGCGTCGGCGAGCACCACGGTCGGCGACTTGCCGCCCAGCTCCAGCGAGATCGGCATCAACTTCTCCGCGGCCACGTGCGCCAGCGCCCGGCCGGTCGAGGTGCCGCCGGTGAACGTCACCTTGCCGACACCCGGATGCCGAACCACCGCGTCGCCGACCACCGAGCCCTTACCCGGCAGCACCGACAGCAGTCCGGGCGGCAGCCCCGACTCATCGATCAGCCGGGCCAGCGCCAGCGACACCAGCGGTGTCCATTCGGCGGGCTTGAGCACCACGGCATTCCCGGCGGCCAGCGCCGGCGCGATCTTCTGCGCGTCGCTGGCGATCGGCGAATTCCACGGCGTGATCGCGCCGATCACACCGATCGGCTCATAGGTGTTCATGGTCAGATAGTCGCCGCGCGGGGTGGTCAGATCTTGGTCGAAGGTCTCCACCGCGGCGCCGAAATAGCGGAAAGTGCCTGCGGCGCTGGCCACCAGCGCCCGCGTCTCGGCGAGCGTCTTGCCGGTATTGAAACTCTGCAACAGCGCCAACCGCTGTGCCGAACCTTCGATCGCGTCGGCGATCCGAGACAGATAACGAGCACGTTGATGCGGCAGCAGGTCCCGCCACGCCGGGTCGGCGGCGGCCGCGGCCCCGGCCCGCACGGCCTGATCAGCGTCCGCGGCGGTGGCCTGGCCGATCGTCTGCAGCACCGCACCGGTGGCCGGATCCACCACCCGACTCTGCGGGCCCGAGCCCTGTTTCCAGTGGCCGCCGAGCAGCATCTCGTCCGGAATCGGTTCGAACACCGAGGCTTCCCCGACGGTCATATCGGCAATCTCCTGAGTAGTAGATATCTTAGCGCTAAGGTATAGTCTCGGATCACACCCACGTCAACCCGCTCTCCCGGAGGAGACCCCGTGTCCACAACCGTGATCGCCCAGCACCCGTACAGCCCCGCCGTCGTGGCGGGCGGATTCGCCTTCGTCTCCGGCGCCCTGTCGGTCGATGAGAACTACGTGCCGGTCCCCGGCCGGGAGGCGGCCCTCGATGCCGCGGTGCAGCGCACCAGCGAGCGCCTGGCCACCGTCGGCGGCACCCTCGCCGACATCGTCAAGCTGACCTATTACGTCACCGACCTGTCACTGCGCGAGGAGGCCAACCGCCAATTCCTCGAGCTGTTCGCCGCGCCGCGCCCGGCCCGCACGTTCGTCGAAGTCAGCGGGCTGCCCTATGGCGCCACCGTGGAGATCGACGCAATCGCGCAGGTGCGCAACGGATCCACAGCGGCCGCCGGGTAGCCTGACCCTTATCGTCGTTTCGACGTCGGAAACATTGTCCGGCACAGTGGGAGGAACCGTGGCGCGCCAGTCGAAGCTCGACCGGGACGCGGTCGATCACATTGTCGCGCAGTGGAACGAGCAGTGGCCGGCCCTCGACGTTTCGGCGCTCGAGGTGTTCGGCCGGATGCATCGCACCTATCTGCGCTATCAGTCCTCGCTGTCGGCCCTGTTCGAGCAACACGGCATCAACATGGCAGCCTTCGACGTCCTCGCCGCCCTGCGCCGCTCCGGGCCGCCGTACCGGATGACCGCCGGCCAGCTCGCCGAGACCGCGCTGGTCACCACCGGCGGGATCACGCTGCGGGTCGACCGGCTCGAGAAGGCCGGGCTGGTGGAGCGCGAGCGCGATCCCGACGACCGCCGCGTCGTCTACGCCTGCCTCACCCCGGCCGGGCTGCAGGTCCTGGAGGAGGCCGCCGCCGAGCATTTCGCCAACGAGGCACGCATGCTGGCGGGGCTCACGGCCACCGAACAGCGCCAATTGGCCAAACTGCTGCGCAAGCTCGAACAGTCGATCGTCACGGCCGAGGCGGGCGATCCGGCCGCCGTGGACACGGCATAGCCCAACAGCGGCACAGCCGAGTCCACGCGACCGGAATCGATTACCCACAGGCCGGCCCCCGCCAACTCCACAGCCGGATCGGCAGAGCGGCGGGGGTCCGATTCGCATTCGAGTCAGCGTGGCCGATCCGCAAGAGCGGTACGGCGGCGAAGTTCCGCCACCAGGAGTAAGGCGGCCACCACCGGGACGCATGCGATCAGCACGATCGTGCGGGTCGGCACTCCGAATCCGAGCAGGATTCCGCCCACGATCGGGCCCAGCACGGATCCCGCCCGTCCCATCGAGGCGGACCAGCCGACGCCCGTAGTCGCCGTCCGGCTGGGGTACATGGCCGCCGCCATGCCGGTCTGCCCGATCATGGCAGCCTGCAGGCCGAGCCCCACCCCGCCGAATACGGTGAGCAGCAATGCCTTGTCCGCTCCCAATCGCGATGACAGTGCGAGAAAGACGATCGCCAGCACGGTGGTACCGATGAGGACCGAGGACATCCGGTACCGCAGCGCGGCAGCCATGATCACGATCGCGCCGATGATGCTGCCGACACCCAGGGCGGCCGATCCCAGCGGAGCCAACGTCACGGCGAAACCGTAGCTGGTCAGCAGGGTCGGCAACCAGGACGAGAAGATGAAGTACACGGTGAACATGAGAAATCCGAACGCCCACAGCAGAACAGTGCGTACCCCATAGCCGTGGTCGAACAGGCGCGCGACCGACGATGACTGTGCAGTGGGCCGGTCGGCGTCGTCGAACGTCGTGTCGGGCCCTTCGTCGGGCAGCCCGTACCACAGTGCAGGGAGCAAGAGCGCCGACGCTACCGCGCCCGCGACGAATACCGATCGCCAGCCGGCCAGGCCGATCAGCCGAACGCCGAGTAGTCCGGCCACCAGCGTGCCGACCGCGATAGCCATGGCGACGAAGATGGCGAGCGTCTGCCGGTAGCGAGCAGGGTTGGCCGCGGTGGCCAACGAGACCGCCGCCGGCAGCACCGCTCCCAATCCCAGCCCGGTGAACAGCCGAACGAGATCCAGTCCGATCATGGTGGTGACCATCGCGGTGAGCGCCGACCCTACGGTGAATACGAGCACCGCCGACATCACCACCCGTCGTCTGCCCCAGCGCGCCGACAGCCGGCCGCAGGTGAGATATCCGACCGCCACACCTGCGCTGGTGAGCGACAGGGCCGCGGTGAAATGCGATGCCGGAACATGCCAGGCCCGACTGAGTGACGGAATGCAACCGCCGAGCGCGGTGGAGTCGTAGCCGTCGAGCAACACGGCCAGAAACGCGAGAATGAGTACTGACCACCGCAATCTGGCATCACCCCGCGCGGGGTGAGCCACAACGGACGTTGTAAGCGATTCGCTCACGATGACACTCCCTTGTAAGGCCGATCGGGCCGGTACACGACCCGGATGCGCCTCGAAGAACGGCCGCCGACTGTGCGGCACGCCACATAAAAACCTTTGCGCTAAGAGTTCTAAAGTCTTAGCGCAAAGATGTCAACCCGCAATCAAGCCCTCTTTCGAGCGGATGAGGCGATCTTGCGGGTCCGTTCGAGCGCCTCGGCGACCGGCCCAACCTCGACGATATACCTTATCTATAAGATAATTTTCGAGCAAGCAGTCCTGCCACCAGCCGAAACGCAGCAAACCGGGCAGCTTACCAACAGCAATGGGGTTGACAGAGGTGTGATCCACGACTATATCTGAGCACTCAGAAATTGAGGCCTCAGATAGCTGCACGCGGCCCCGGTCGCGCAAGTAAGGAAAACCATGAAGATGAGGAACGTGGCCGCGGTGGCGGTGCCACTGGTGGCAGCCGTCGGCATGAGCGCCGGAGTCGCCGCAGCCGCACCGTCGCCATCCGACTCGGCCGGGCCGATCCATTACACGGTGAGCAGGTCGGGAGACTCGGCGGTGATCGCCACCGACGGACACTGGCTCCAGGATGCGGGCCGAATCCTGCTCGAGAATGCGTCCGGCGCAGTAGAGGCCATGCTGCCCTCGACCTATCGGATCGATGACACCGCCTACCCGGTACAAGCCCACATCGACGGCGGGACCGTGACCTTGACGCCCGTCCGGCACAACGGAACCCACGTCACCGACCCGACATACCCTTCCGACCTGGTCCCGGCCTCGAAACTACAAACGGTCGCCGAATCCTTCACCCCACGCGACCAACAGGCGTTGGCAGCCTTGGCCTCCCGCTCCACGATCGCCAGCATCTCCTCCGCGGTGTTGGGTGCGATCGTCGGCGGCGGTGCGGGCTGCCTGCTCGGCGCCGCGGTCGGCGCCACCAGCGTCGGCATCGCGACGCTCCTGACCGGTCTGGTACCCGGGGCGGTGGTCGGCTGCATTGTGGGCGCCGGCCTGCTCGGGTCTGTCGGAGCCATCGGCGGGATGATTCTCGTCGGCGGACCGATGCTGGCCTTCTCCGCCTTCCAGTACTTCTCGACGATCCTGTCGCCGTGCACGACTCCGGGAACGTACTGCGCCAACCCAGCCACCGGCACCCCGCGCGGCTGAGTCACTCCTCGCGAGCGCAGTTGTCCTGAAAGGAAAACCATGAAGATGAGGAATGTGGCCGCAGTTGCGGTTCCACTGGTAGCTGCCGTCAGCCTGAGCGCCGGAGTATCGGCAGCCGCACCGCCACCCTCCGATGCGGCCGGGGCGGTCCACTACACGGTGAGCAGGTCGGGAGACTCGGCGGTGATCGCCACCGACGGACACTGGCTCCAGGACGCCGGCCGAATGCTACTCGAAAACGCTTCCGGCGCAATAGAAACGATATTGCCCTCGACCTATCGGATCGACGACACCGCCTACCCGCTACAAGCCCACATCGACGGCGGCACCGTGACCTTGACGCCCGTCCGGCACAACGGAACCCACGTCACGGACCCTGTACATCCAACCGACCTGGTTCCGGTCTCGAAACTACAAACGGTCGCCGAATCCTTCACCCCACGCGACCAACAGGCGATGACGGCGCTGTCGCAGCGACTCATCATCACCAGCAGTGTCTCCGCGGTGCTGGGTGCGATCGTCGGGGGCGGCGCGGGCTGCCTGCTCGGCGCCGCGGTCGGCGCTGCCGGCGCCGGCGTGGCTACGCTCCTGGTAGGACTGGTACCCGGCGCCGTCGTCGGCTGCGTAGTGGGCGCCGGCCTGCTCGGGCCCGCCGGAGCCCTCGGCGGCCTGATCCTCGTCGGCGGACCGATGCTGGCCTTCTCCGCCTTCCAGTACTTCTCGACGATCCTGTCGCCGTGCACGACTCCGGGACCATACTGCGCCGACCCGGCCCACCCGCCGGCAACTGCGCCGCACGCCTGAGGTCGGGTGCCGTGAACCGGCGGCGCGCCCTGTCCAGGCTCAATTGGCGGCGGTTTCGGCCCACCGGAGCGACAGGGCCTCGGTGAGCTCGAGGGTGCGATCCGATCAGTCGCGGTATATCGCTACATAAGCATTGTTGGCGATCCCGACGCTGGTGGGACCCATGCATGTGGCCGTGCCCTGACCGGACGGAGCGAAGGAACCACTCCACGAGCCCTGATACGGACCAATGGCCATGAGCGGAAACGCATTCGGGATTCCGTGCAGGCCGACGCACTCGACGACGAGGGCGTACTCCCTGCCGGCGGGTGCGCCGATATCGTGGCACGCCGCCCGCGCGCCGAACAAGTCCCGGGTGACGGCACAATCCTGTGGTGCGGCATGGGCTGTGCCGGAACCGACTACGGCGGCAGCGCCCAGAATCGCCATGGCCCCGATCGTGGTTCGTGCGGCAGTGCTTGTCGTTCTCCTCATTCGAAATCCTCTCGACCATGTCCCGCAGCGACCGCGGCTGCCGCGGATCCGGCTGCTCATCGGATCGTCACGCGCTCGAAACCCACCGAGATCATATACAACGGCTGTCCGGCCCTGGGCCGAACAGGCTGTGCCGTTCCCTGTGACGGCCAGGTCGTCAGGGCGCAACATCGGGGAACACGGCTCCCGGCCCCCGGTCACGCGGCGAGTGTCGGTCCTCGATGTTACGTTCGCGGACGCGACATCCGATAGACAGGTGCGGCACCGCGTTTCATGGTGCTCGCGGCACGGGGGACCGAGTCGCCCTGTGCCGGTGGCGATCAGATTTGGAGGGACTGATGACAGCCTTGAAGACCACCGCCGCGGTGTTGCTCGCGGTGGGGACGCTGGCACTGGCGGGATGCACTTCGGGAAGCTCCGGCCCCGCCCCGTCGCCCGTCATCACGTCCGAGAGCCCGGGCACTTCAACCGGCGCCACCACGCCCGCCCCGAGCACCACCGAATCCACATCCACTCCCGTCGGCCCCGCGCTGTGCCACACCGCGGATCTGAAGCTGTCCACGGGCCAATCCGACGGAGCAGCGGGAAGCGCGTACACCCCGCTCATCTTCGTCAACGCGGGCACGGCACCCTGCACCCTGACCGGATTCCCCGGAGTCTCGTTCGCGGACAGCCCCACCGGCGACCCGATCGGCGCCCCCGCCGATCGAGACACCCCGAAACCGACGGTCACACTGGAGGTCAACGGAACGGCCTCGGCCGTACTCCGCATCACCGATGCCGGGAATTACGGCGACAGGTGCCATCCGATCACCGCCGCCGGCCTGCGAATCTACCCACCGGACAACACCGACTCACTCTACCTGCCCTGGCAGGGCAGCGCCTGCGCCAATTCGGATGTGCACCTGCTGAGCATCACGTCGGTCGTAGCGGGCGTCGCAGGGAACTGAGACCGCTTGGCGCACAGTAATACTCAGGCCAACAAAAGCCCACCGTCGACGGTCAGAATCGTCCCCGTCACGAAGCTGTTCTGCATGAAGTAGAGATGGGATGCGGCGATCTGTTCCGGTTCGCCGATCGTCCCCTGCTCGAACAGCGAGATGACGTCGGCCTCGCTGCGAAGGTCGGCAACGACCCCGTCGCAGTCCTCCGGCAGCCCCGCCAGTGCGGTGTGCAATCGCTCCTTGTTGCGCTGGGCGAGTCGACAGCCGTTGTGGTGGGCCATGATTGGGGCGCGAACACCGCATGGGCGGCCGCTGAAATGCACCCCGATCGATTCTCCGCCGTCGCCGCGCTGAGCGTGCCGTATCGTCCTCGCCCGCCGCACCCGCTCCCGACCGTACTTCGCGCGCAGGCCGGTGACCGGTTCAATTCAGAGGGCGATCGGCGTCGGCCAGGCCCGCCGCCAACCGCTCGAGCCCTTCCCGGAACCGCCCTTTCACGGTGGGTAGCGGCCGCTAGCCGATCACCGCATTCATGATCGTCCCCGCGCTGGTCGCCACGATTCCGCCGATCATGGCCCCCGCCACCATCTTCGGGGACTGCGAGCCACCACCGGTCCACTTCTCCCAGGCGAAATGGCCTCCGGCGTAGGTGATTGCCATGATGCCGGACAGGATCACGAACCAGGTGAAATACCGCACCAGCTTCATCAGCTTGTCCGCCGCGGGCGGGGTCTGCGGGGTGGGATTGCCGAGCTGCGCGTGAACTACGTCGTGAAGGGCGAGGAGTATCATGGCGAAGCTCTTTCCCGTAGACCATCTCATAACGTCTCGAGAATGATAGCGGCAGAACGTGATTGACTTCATTCGAACCATCACGCACACGGCGTGTCGGGGAGACGCGCACGAGTTACACTGAGCTACAGCCAATTCGAGACTCAACGCAACAACAACCATGACATGTCCAGCGCTCGACAAGGGCCTGATCGCCTACGAGACAGCCGGACTGTGCGGGCACAACGTCGAATCCCGGCGAAACCTGCTGCGCTGAGGCTTGTCTCGTTCCACGATGGTGAGATAGGTCACGGCCTCACCGATTCAGCCGATGTTGATGGTGCCGGTGTTGTCGCGGTGGATGTTCACCTGCCGGGCATCGTCGAATGCCTGCGCGATGAAGATCTCGGCCGAGCGGTCCTTCTGCGCGGCGGACACCAGCACGTCGACTTCGGCCGCGAATCCCGAGTCCGCGCGGGCAGCCTCGGCGATCCGCTGCGCCGCCGCGGCCTGCGCTTCGGGCGTGGCGGACTCGGCCGAAGCCGTTATCGCGGAGACAGCTTCGGGATCGTGACGAAACTTGTCGGCGACCAGCTTGCGAAGGCGCTCGACCGCATGCCACGCGGTGTCGCCGGCATCCTTGGCGACCTGCTCACCGAACTTCGACGCCACCAACGCCGCGGCGGCGATACCGAGCGAAACCGGATCCATCCCCATCCCCTCTCGACAGCACAGGTCATGCTGAGCCCAGGGTAGTTCCCCACCGCCCTGCCTGGCCGAACAAACCACTGTCACATGACCGGCCGCGGTGGACCGGTCCGAATCGTCGACTCCGTTGCCGGGTTATCGGCCCACCTGCTGCAATGCCCGCTCCCTGCGGACGGCCAGCGCCGATCCCGATTCGCGGCGGGCCATCCGGCGCAGCACCGCGGGCGCCAGGACCATGCCCGCCACCGCCCAGATACCCAGCACCGCAGCGGTTTCGACATGCCGCCAGGAATGGCCGAGTTCGGCGGCCAGCGCACCGTGTGGCAGCAGCGCCGAGCGCATGCCCAGGCCGAGCCAGTACACCGGGAAGACCTGGGCCACCCACTGCAACCAGCGTGGCATCGCGGTGACGGGGTAGAAGATGCCCGAGATCGCGATCATGCCCATGACGACAACGGAGACATATCCGACCGCGCGAGGGGCGGAGACCAGCGAGCCGAGCATGGCGCCGATGGGCTGCGTCGCCATGAGTCCCAGCGGGACAACCCAGGCCAGGGTCAGCCAGGCGCCCGCGCTACCGACCGCCAATCCATGGACCAGCAGCAGTCCGGGACCGGAGATGATCACCAGATAGACCCCGACGGTCGCCGATACAGTGACCATCTTGCCGATCAGATAGCCCTGAATGCCGTTCGGAATTATCTTGGCCCGCAACAGGGTTCCGTCGTCGCGCTCGACGGCGAGGTACTGGATCACCAGCAGCATCCCCATCGCCACATAGGTTCCCAGGACACTGGGCAGGATGAACGCTCCCAATGTGCCGTTACCGGGCAGCGGCCGGTTACGGAACACGAAGATGGACACCAATGTCACTACCGGCCATAGGAGTTGGCCGATCATGGCGGTACCGGCGAAGGCCTGCCGCAGCTCGATCAGGCCGCGTCGAGTACCGCAGCGCACGGCGGTCGGGATCATGATGCCTCCGGAAGAGATGCGTCCTCGGCGTGGCGCACCAGCGCGAGATAGGTGTCCTCGAGCGTGGCCCGGCGGACCTCGAGATCGGTGATGGCACGGCCGTGCTCGGAGAACAGGTCGTGGACGAATTCGGTCGAGGCGGGCGTGGACTTCTCGAACGACGTTCCATCGCAACGCCATCGGACGGTGTCGTGGCCGACGATCGTGGCGGCGAGCTGAGCCGGGGTGCCGTCGGCGACGATCCGCCCGTCGTCGAGGATGGCAATGCGCGCACGCCAATCCTCGCCCCCATGCGCCGGATCCACTCCGAGCACCCGTACCCGTCCACCCGAACGGATCCGAAAGCCTTCCAGCACTTCGATCGTGGTGCTCTTACCCGCACCGTTGGGGCCAAGCAGCGCCAGGACCTCGCCGCGCCGCACCGCGAACGTGACATCGCGCAGCACCGTCCGGTCCCCGTAACTCATTGCCAGACCCTCGACGTCGACCAGGGGTTCGCCGGTCATGCTCACGCCTCCCCCAACGCGGCCGATACCTGTGCATCCAGCTCGGCACGATCGACTCCGATGAGATCCAGTGCCCGCGTGGCCGTTCCGGCCTGCGCGCGCACGATGCCTTGCAGCAGGTGGGCGGGCCGGAAGTCCCGCGGATCGGCCGCGGCCTCGACGCCCCGGGCGATGGCGAGCTTCGCCGATGCGCCCAGGGCCGAGGCCGGATCCGGTGTGGCGCTGGGACGCGGCAGCCCGCGGGCGAGCTCGGCGACGCCGACCAGACTCAGGCTGTGCTCGAATTCGCGATAGAGTGCGTCGCGAATCGCGGTGTGGTCGAGTCCGACAGCCGTCAGCGCCCGCCGCACGGTGGCATCGTCGCTCGCCGCGAGGGCCAGCAGCAGGTGTGGCGCCTCGACCGTCGCCGAACCGTCCCGCTGCGCCTCGAGGCGACTTCTCGCCAGCACCGGATTGATGAATTTGCCTGTGCCCATGGCAACCACGGTCACCGCCTCCTCAGTGTGACGCCCGCGGCGATCAGCCGCTTGACGTGCTTCTTGTGCACGGCCTGCCGAGTCACGCCGAGGGCCTCGGCGACGCGCGGCCACCCCCACCCGGCCCGCATCGCCCGCTCGACCGCCGCATCCTCGAGCAGATCGGCGAGGCGGCGAAGCGCCACCACGGCGGCCAGCGCGTCAGCGGGATCCTCGACTGCGGTGGGTATCTCGATCTCCGACATGCAAGCAACCGTAGTTGACTAAATCGCGCTAGTCAACCGAAGTTGCTTATTGTCGGGCGTCGGGGTCCACGAGACCGGCATCCACACCGTCGGCGAGCAGGAAGTACCCCAGGAATGTGACGCCGTCCTCCTGGGCGTCGAAGCGCGCGATACGCACACCCTCCGGCTCGTAGAACACATCACCCGGCGTGAGCACCGACTCGGGCTCGCCCTCGATCCGGTAGATCGCCGAGCCGGTCTCGATGTTGCCGAAGACCGGCCCGTTGTGAATGTGCAGCCCCGCCGGATGCCCGGGCGCGATGGTGATCCGCCGGATTTCGACGCGCTGGGTGGCCAGCGACTCCGGCAGCTTCTGATCCATGACGATCACCCGACTCATCGGGGGCGTCGGCTCGGCGAGTTCCCCAGTGCCACCGTTGTATTCGGCGTCCGTCACCGCCTCCGCGAACTCAGCCGCGCGCCCGTCCCCGGGTAGTTCCTCGATGGCCACATGGGTCATCGGGCTGTCGGATGTCGCACCGTGCCAATGCCATTCACCGGCCTCGATCCGGACCGTGTCACCGGCGCGGATCGTCTCGACCCGTGCGCCACGGCGCTGCACCAGGCCGGTGCCGGCGGTCACCACGAGCACCTGCCCCAGCGGGTGGCGGTGCCAGCGTGTGCGGGCCCCGGGCGCGAAGCGAACGCTGTCGACCTGGGTTCGCGACGGCCCATCGGGTGTGGCGAGTTCCTCGATGCGGGCATTGCCGGTGATCCACTCGGACGAGGCGGACACGGCGGTATGGGGTGCGCGGGAGATACGCATGCTTGCTGAGTTCCTTCGATTGTGTGTTGTTCGATGTTCAGTGCGCGGCATGACAATTGAGCAGGCCCAGGATGCCCTCGACCGCCTGCTCGAACGGGGCCGAGCTGTTGGCGGCGCGGGCCAGGATGTACCCGCCCTGCAACGTGGCCAGGATCGCCGACGCCGTGGCCGCGGGCTCGAGAGCCGAGCTCAGCTCACCGGCGTCGACGGCCTCCGCTACCACGCCCGCCAGGCGCGTGCGCAACCAGGCGAGGGTCCGCTCGACCGGCTCGCGAAGGACGGGTGCGGCAATGATGTCCGGGTCCTGGGTCAGTCCACCAATTGGGCAGCCCTTCAAGATATCTCGCTCGCGACGCAGGTAGGCCGAGAGGCGTTCGAGCGCGCTACCCGGACCGGAGAGTTGCGCGTCGACACCGGCACACAGCTCCTCGGCCGTGACATCGATCGCCGCGCGCGCCAGCTCCTGTTTTCCGGTGAAGTGGTGGTACATGCTGCCCTGACCGGCCCCGGCCCGCTGCTGAATCGCCTTCGGGCTGGTGCCGACATAGCCGCGTTCCCACAGCAGCGCCCGTGTGCTCTCGATGAGGTTGTCTCGCGTGCTCATACAGAGCACTATACATACTAGTAGGTACAGAGATGCGTGGCAGTGGTCGCTTCTGCTTTACGGGGCGACACGCCATATCTTGACGGCGCGGGAATAGGGCGGACGCAAGGAATGTTAGAATCCGGCATGGCAAGCGAATCCGCAGAACTGAGCCCCACGGACTGGGTGCAGGACCAAACCAAGACGATCCTCGAGACCGGGACCACGGCCGGCGTCGAGATACTCGGGTCGCCGGTGGTGTTGCTGACCCTGCGCGGCGCGAAGACCGGCAAGCTCCGCTACACCCCCGTGATGCGGGTCGAGCACGGCGGTAGCTACGCGGTGGTGGCGTCCAAGGGCGGCGCGCCCGAGCACCCCACCTGGTACTACAACATCAAGGCGCACCCGGAGTTTCCGCTGCAGGACGGCACAGCGACGAAGGAATACGTCGCCCGCGAGGCCGAAGGCGCCGAGCGAGCCGAGTGGTGGGCCCGAGCCGTGGAGGCCTACCCGCCCTACGCCGAGTACCAGACGAAGACCGACCGCCAGATCCCGGTATTCGTGCTCGACCCGAAGTAGCCGGCTGCGGTGCCGGCGCGGAACACACCGCGCCGGCACCGTCCGGGAACCGCGCCCGCCCCGGTCGCGGCGACGTCGCCATGCATCGAGGCGATCGGCAGGGCACCATCGACCGGTGAGCATTCTGGTCGAATTCTTCATCGCGCCCGACGACGACACCGCGGCAACGGTAGTGGAGGGTGGCCCCGAGGACCACTTCCCCGCCGTCACCGATTACGGCAACTTCCTCGTCTTCCAGGCCCTCGCCGAATGGGAGAGCCTGTTCACCGGCCGATCACTCGACGATCTCGTCAGCGCCGGCGAACCACGCGCGGTGACCGACGACGAGAGCGGTTCCGCGATATACGCCGCCTCCCCTACCCTCCAGCGGGCGCTGACGACGGCCGATCCCGCCGTCCTGGCCGAGATCGGCACCCGCTGGAAGCAGGACACCACCAGCACCGGAGCACCTTTCGACCCGGAAATGATCGACGCTCTCCTGAGCGACGTCGCGGAGCTCGCACGAACAGCCACCGGGCAGAACCACTCGCTCTACTGCTGGATGTGCTGAGCACTCGGCGAAACAGCCACGCCCCGAACAGGATCAGCGAAATTCGGCGCGGCGATCGGCGAGCATTTCAGTCGACGACCATGCCGCCGGTGAGATTCGCGATCGCGCCCGTCATGGCACGGGAGCGGTCGGAGGCGACAAAGGTCGCCACGTCGGCGATTTCGGCGACCGTCGGCAGCTGCTTGCGAACGGTCAGGCTTTCCATGCGCGCACCGAACTCGTCACGGCTGATGCCGTAGGCGTCGGCGTGCAATCCGTACACCTCGGTGAGCTGCGGCGTTTCCGGCATTCCCGCGGCATTCAGGCACACCACGCGCACGCCGTGCGGGCTGAGTTCCGCGGCCAGGCCCCGGGAGAGCGATTCGATCGCCGCCCAGGCCGGTGCCATTCCGCCCATGCGCGGCGTCGCCGTCCGTGAGGGGCTCGCGGTGATCGTCAGGATCACCCCCGATCCCTGTTCGACCATGCGCCGGCCGGCGGCCCGGGCGGTCAGGAAGTTGGCCTTCGGATACGTCGCCATCGGCAGATCGAAGTTCTCGGTGGGCAGATCGATGAGCTGGGTGCCCTGAATTCCGGTCTGGGGCAGGCTGATCGCATTGAAGGAGATGTCGAGGGATCCGGCGGCGCGGACCACGGCATCGGCATGCGAGTCGACGGCCTCCTCGTCGAGTACGTCGACCACCGCGACGTCGGCGGCGCCCCCGGCCGCCTGGATCTTCTCCGCGACCGATTCGAGCGCGGGGCGGCTGCGGCCCGCGAGGAAGACCCGCGCACCCTCCGCGGCGAAGGACCGGGCGACCTCCGCGCCGATGTAACCGCCTGCCCCGTAGATGATCGCGTTCTTGTTGTCGAGCAACATCATTCGGCTCCTGTCTATGAGTTGCGCCGGCGGCTTCCCCGACCCGCAACTGGTCTTGTGATGCAACCAGATGACCGTAGCATCGGCCAGTTGCGTCATGCAACCACCCCGGAGATACACTCGTGGACATGCTCGGTAGTACGTATGAGACTCAAGACTGTTCCGCGGCGCGGGCGCTGGAGATGGTCGGCGAGCGGTGGAGCCTGATGATCATCAGGCACGCACTGTTCCGTGGCGTCACGCGTTTCGCCGACTTCCAGCGCAGCCTGGGCATCGCCCGCAACGTCCTGACGGCGCGGCTCGACAAATTCGTCGAGGACGGGCTGATGTATCGCCGCCCCCACGCGTCGGGCTCGGCCTACCAGGAGTACATCCTGACCGAGAAGGGCCGAGAACTACAGCCGGTGATCATCGCCCTGACCCACTGGGGCGACCGCTGGGCCGCACCGGCCGATCCTCCGGTCGTCCTCACCCACGCCGGCTGCGGCGGCGAGGTTCGCCAGCGGACGATCTGTCGCCACTGCGGCGAGGATGTACCCATCGACGAGGTGAAAGCCGTACCCACAGCGCATGATTCGCCGCGGTCGTAGAGCACACGGAATTACTCGACGCGGTGGTTGATGTGCGACGCCGAGACAATCCGGCCCCGGGTCGGTAGATCGAGATTCCGACCTCTTGTCACCGACGGTACGTAAGCGTACCGTTCCGTGGTACAGAGACGTACCACGGACAGGAGTCCCCATGGCCGCTATCAAACTTCCCCCGGGACCCTCGGCGCCGACCATCGTGCAGGGTCTGGAGGTGTTGACTCGACGCACGCAGCGGTGGCGGCGGCTGCATCAGCGTTATGGGTCGGCGTTCACGGTGTCCGTGCCGCGGCTGGGCCGGATGGTGGTGCTGTCCGATCCGGCGGAGGTCAAGTCGGTGTTTCTCGCCGGGACCGACGTCTCGGACAACATGGACGTCAATCTGGGCCAAGTGCTCGGTCCCGGTTCACTTTTCGCACTGTCGGGCAGCGAGCATCGCCGGCACCGCAAGCTGCTCGCCCCGCCCTTCCACGGGCGGCGCCTGGGCGTGTACGAGGAGCTGATCGAGCAGGAAGCGGTGCGGGAGATGGCATCCTGGCCATCGAACCGGGAATTCGCGACAATGGACTCGATGATGCGGATCACGCTGAACGTCATCCTGCGCGCCGTATTCGGCGCGGAGGGAGCGGAATTCGAGCAGCTGCGCGAACTGCTGCCGAAGGTGGTGCTGGTCGGCTCGGCGCTGGTCGCGGTGCCGATGCCGCAGAAGATGCTGGGCCGCTTCGGTCCCTGGGGCAGATTCGCCGTCCTGCGGGCCCGCTACGACGAGATCGTGGGCCGGCTGATCGATCGCGCCGCCGCCGATCCCGAACTGTCCGAACGCAATGACGTGCTGGCGATGATGCTGCTGGCCCGCTACGACGACGGGTCCGCACTGACCCGCGGCGAAATCGCCGACGAGCTGCTCGCCCTGCTCACCGCCGGGCACGAGACCACGGCCACCACGCTGGCCTGGGCCGTCGAGCGGCTGCGGCGGCATCCGGATGTGTTGCGCCGCTTGGTCGCCGAGGTCGACGAGGGCGGTTCGGAACTGCTCGAGGCCACCCTGCTCGAGGTGCAGCGAGTGCGGCCGGTGATCGACATGACCGCGCGCCAGGTCATCGCGGACCAGCTCGAGGTGGGGCGGTGGACGCTACCGAAGGGCCAGCGGATCGCGCTCAACATCCGGCTGATGCACGACAACGAGGAGCTGTTCCCCAACGCGCGCGCCTTCGATCCGGATAGATTCGTCGGTGTGCGGCCCGGCACCTTCACCTGGATTCCGTTCGGCGGCGGCGCGCGTCGATGCATCGGCGCCGCCTTCGCCACCATGGAGATGAACGTCGTCCTGCGCACGCTGCTGCGAGATTTCACCCTGGAGCCCACCACCGCGCCCGACGAGCGGACCCATTGGCGCGGAGTCGCCTTGGTGCCCGCACAGAAGGGACGCGCGGTCGTGTATCGCCGCACCCCGGCCCCCGCCCCGGAGCGAACCGAATCCGAGCGGGTGACCGCGTGATCGAACAGTCCGCCGACGTCGGGCGCGGAATCACCCTGACCTATCAGCGATTCCGTGCGGACGGCAGCCCGCTGGTGCTGATCGCCGGACTCGGGCAGCAGCTGCACGAGTGGCCCGACGATCTGTGCCGGATACTCGCCGAGCGCGGATTCGACGTCGTCCGCTTCGACAACCGCGACGTCGGCACGTCGACACATCTGCCGTTCCCGCCGCCGGCGCCGCCGGACCTGCTGCGCCGCCGCTGGCATCGCGATCAGTACGACGTGGGTGACATGGCAACCGATACCGTCGGTTTGCTCGATGCGCTGGGATTCGAGCGGGCGCATCTGGCGGGCATGTCGATGGGCGGGATGATCGCGCAGACCGTCGCCGCCCGCCATCGAGGCCGCGTCGCCTCGCTCACCTCGATCATCTCCGGCCCGGGCGGATTCCGGTACGGCCGACCGGCGTGGTCCACGTGGCGTTATCTGCTCGGCAAGCCCGCGCGATCGCGGGACGAGCATGTGGATCGCGCCGAGCGCATCTACCGGCACATCGGCTCGGCGGGATATCCATTCGACGCGGCCGCGGTGCGCGCCACGGCGGGACGGGTCTGGGACCGCGACCCGCGCCCGGCTCCCGGCAGTGGCCGTCAGCTCTCGGCAATAATGAAGTCCGGCAACAGAACCCGTGAGCTGACCCGGATCACCACACCCACCCTGGTACTGCACGGCGACCGCGACCGGATGGTGCATCCCAGCGGTGGCGCCGCGACCGCACGGGCCGTCCCGGGCGCGCGGCGGCACACGCTGCCGGGCATGGGCCACGACCTGCCCGCCGAGCTGTGGCCCACCCTGGCGGACCTTATCCACGACCACATCCGCGCCGCCGAATCCGCCAGCCCCACACACCCACGCTGAGAAGGACCACCGATGCCCCGAAAGTCCAGACCACTGTCCGGCCACCCCGTGATGATCACCGGCGCCGCCTCGGGCATCGGCCGCGGCCTGGCCCAATTGCTTTCCCGCCGTGGCTCTCCGGTGGCGATCGCCGACCTCGACGAGGCCGGGCTGAAGCAGACCGCCGAATCGCTCGGCGGTCCCGTACTGACCCGCGTGCTCGACGTTCGCGACGCCGCCGACCAGCGCGCCTTCGCCGACGAGGTGCGCGAGTGGATAGATCGGAGTGTCCCCACCCACCCCGCCGGCTCGGCAAGCTCCGCCGGCTCACCATCCCCGAAGTTGGCCGCGGTGTTCAACAACGCCGGCGTGGCCGTGACCTCCTCGGTTCTCGACGCGGTGCCCGAGGACGACGAATGGCTGCGGCAGATCAACTTCGACGGCGTAGTCAACGGCACCCGGGCCTTCCTGCCCCTGCTGGTCGAGCAGAACTTCGGTGTCATCGTGAACACCTCCAGCGTGTACGGCCTCGGCGGGATCCCCCATCAAAGTGCCTACTGTGCGGCCAAGTTCGCGGTGCGCGGCTTCACCGACGCACTGCGGCAGGAGCTCAGGGGCACCGGGGTCTCGGCGGTCACCGTGCACCCGGGCGGGATCACCACCAACATCGCGCGCAACGCCCGGATCCGCAAGGATCCCCTCGGCATGGGCCGCACCCCCGAGCAGATGGCCGCCGAATTCGAGGCGGTCACCCTGACCTCGCCGGACAAGGCGGCCGAAATCATCTGCCGCGGTGTCGAATCCGGTAAGGCGCGGATCCTGGTCGGCCCGGATGCGTACCTGTTCGACGCGATCACCCGCATCACCCCCACCCACTACTACGACGTGCTCGGGCTCGTGATGCGAGCCGGCCAAGCGCGTGCACGGAGGGCCGCCCGATGACCGAGCACGTCGATGTCCTCATCGTGGGAGCGGGACTGTCGGGCATCGGGGCGGCCCGGCATCTGCAGGACGCCTTCCCGCAGCGCACCTACGCGATCCTGGAGGCACGCAACGCGATCGGAGGGACCTGGGATCTGTTCCGCTATCCGGGCGTGCGGTCGGACTCCGACATGCACACCCTCGGTTACCGATTCCGCCCGTGGACCGACGCCAAGGCGATCGCCGACGGACCGTCGATCCTGCAGTACGTGCGCGACACCGCCACCGAGGCCGGAATCGACAAGCGAATCCGGTTCGGGCACCGCGTGATCGGCGCGGACTGGTCGAGTTCGCAGGCCCGCTGGACGGTCCGGATCGAGCACGATGGCGAAACCTCCGAACTGACCTGCGATTTCCTGTACGTGTGCGGCGGGTACTACCGGTACGACCGGGGATTCACGCCGGAGTTCGCGGGCATCGGCGAATTCCGCGGCCGGGTAGTGCATCCCCAGCAGTGGCCCGAGGATCTGGACTATGCCGGGAAGCGCGTGGTCGTGATCGGCAGCGGCGCCACCGCGGTGACTCTCGTTCCGGCGCTTGCGGAATCGGCGGCGAAGGTGACGATGCTGCAGCGCTCGCCGACCTACATCCTGTCCCTCCCCAGCGAGGACGCCGTGGCCAACCGCCTGCGCACACTGCTGGGTCCGCAGCGGGCCTACACGATCACGCGCTGGAAGAACGTGGCGGTCGCCACGCTGATCTACCAGCTCAGCCAGCGCCGTCCGGCGATGATGCGCGGCTTCATCCGTAGCCAGACCGTCAAACAGCTGCCCGCCGGATACGACGTCGACACCCACTTCAAACCCACCTACGGCCCGTGGGATCAGCGGCTGTGCCTGGTGCCCGACGGCGACCTGTTCCGGGCCATTCGCCACGGCAACGCCGAGGTGGTCACCGATCGCATCGAGCGCTTCACCCCGGACGGACTGCGCCTCGAGTCCGGCGCCGAACTCGAGGCCGACATCGTGGTTACCGCAACCGGTCTGGATCTGCTGCCGATCGCCGGCATCGAACTGCGGGTCGACGGGCGCACCGTCGAACTACCGAAAACCATGGCCTACAAGGGCATGATGCTCGGCGATGTCCCGAACTTCGCGTTCACCATCGGGTACACCAACGCCTCCTGGACGCTCAAGGCCGATCTGGTCGCCGAATTCGTCTGCCGCCTCCTGCGTTACATGGACGCGCGCGGCTACGACAGCTGCACGCCGACGCCCGATCCGGCGGTGGACCGCCGGCCGCTGATGGACTTCCAGGCCGGTTACGTGCTTCGGGCGCTGGATCGGTTCCCCTCGGCAGGCACCCGGCAGCCGTGGCGGCTGGGCATGAACTACGCGCAGGACGTCTACACCCTGCGCCACGGCCGGATCGCCGACGGTGCGATGCGGTTCGCGCGGCGCGAGCCGCAGGTGGTCGGCGAGCATGAGCGTGGATCCGAACCCGCCACCGCGTAGGGTGCGGCCACTAGGGGTGCGACCGGCCGCTGTCCGGGTCGTCGGCATCGGCACACTAATCTGTGTTCCGTGACCCGTACCGAGCCCGCCCGCAGCCCCGTCGAGGAGGGGTCGCCGGAATCCGCTTTCCGGCGGCGGCTCCTGGATGGCATGGCCGTGGCCGTGCGCGAGAATGGGTATGCCGAGGCCACCGTCGCCGACATCGTGCGGTACGCCCGCACCTCCCGGCGCACCTTCTACGAGCACTTCAGCAGTAAGCAGGACTGTTTCGTAGCGCTCATGACCGAGCGCAACACCGAGATGATCGCGCACATCGCCGCTGCGGTCGACGCCGCCGCGCCCTGGCGCATCCAGGTCCGCCAGGCCATCGAGGCGTGGATCGGCGCCTCGCGCGAGGATCCGTGGATCACCCTGTCCTGGATTCGCGACTCGCCCGCCCTCGGCGAGCTCGCCCGGCAGCTGCATCGCGGCGCGGCCGAGGCGTTCATCGTGCTGATCCAAAACCTGGCCAGCTCAACAGCTTTCGAATCCAGCGGGTTGCACCGGCCCAGCCGCGAGATGGCCACCATCGTCTTCGGCGGATTCCGCGAGCTGATCGCCATCACCGTCGAGGACGGCGGCGACATCGAGACCCTCGTGGACGTCACGGTCGAGGCCGCCATCGCCCTGCTCGGTGCCAACGCCGATCCCCCGGCCTCGACCTGAGCTCTCACCGACGCCGGACATTTGTCCGATGGACCGGGCCGCTCGACCGCAGCATCCGCCACGGCATTGCCCGACATCCCCGACGCGAGCTAGGGCCCGCATGCCTTCGACATCAATATCGTCCAGCGGGATCTGCTGAACGTCGTCGCTGCCGAGAGGCGGCCTCGGCTCGATCACCGAGCCGCCGCCCGATAAGATCTTCGCCACCATCGCCGGATTCCTCGGCTGCTTCATCGGAATGTTCCTCGGCATACCCGCGATCATCTTCGCCAATGAGGCGAAAACGAAGTGGGAGGCCGGCGATGCGGAGGGCGCCCGGTCCGCCGCCGATCGAGCCCAGGGCTGGGCGCTCGCGGCAACCCTCGGCGACATCGTCGGCTTCGTCCTCGCCGCGATCGTCCAGCCGCCGCCGATGCCGGCCACCAGCAATCCGGCCAGCGCCGGGCCTCCGATCGCCGACCCGTTCTTCACCGCCGCCATCAGTGCGTTCGCCCGCTGCCGCAGCTCGGGCTCAAGCAGCTGCGGCAGCGCCCCGCGGGCGGCGGGCGTGGCGAAGGCGGTCAGCGTGCCGTTGACGTATTCGACCGCGATGATGGCCACGGTCGACCACCTCGGCCGTGCAGGCCTCGCCACCCACCGCCAGGCGGGATCGTTGCCCGGCAATCAGATTCGCGAGACCGGCGTGGGTGACCGCCACACCTTTGGGCCGCCCCGTGGTGCCCGAGGTAAAGATCAGATAAGCCAATTCGTCCGGATGCGGATACCGGGTCACACCGTGCTCCTGCGGGGGCGGCGGCAACTCGTCGACGAGCATCAGCTCGGCATGCGGCGGCAGCAGGCCCTTGATCCGAGGACCGAACTCCGCGGCCGTCACGACCAGGGCGGCGCCCGAATCATCCAGCATGGTACCGATTCTCGCGTCCGGGTAGGACGGGTCCACCGGCACATAGGCCCCGCGCACCCGCAGCACGGCAATGATTGTGACGATCAGCCCGATCGACCGCGGCAGCGCGACAACCACCAGGCCGTCCGAGCCGACTCGGCCCGCCAGCCCAGCCGCGAGTTCGTCTGCGGCAAAGGATAGTTCGCGATATGATAGGTGTCGCGCTCACCGGACCCGCGCACGCGGATCCGGCAACCGGCCACAGGCGGCCGCGATGATCGAAGCCACCGTGGCCAGTGCCGCCGCCGGGGGGCTGGCCAAGGTCGCCGACTTCGCGCTCTACGCGAGTTCGGTGCTCGACAATGGTCTGGGCCGGCACGACCGCGCGTGTGTGGCGGCCCCACGAGTCTTCGACAGCGACCATATTGGCCTTGCCGCGCTGGTCATTCCGGAGCTGACCGAGGCCGCCGCACATATCGGAGACACCGAGTTGATAAGGCGCGCTTTGGATTACGTCGACGAACAAACGCAGGTGGTGGCGGCCCCGTGGGCGTTGGGCATCCAAGCTCGGCTGCGCGCGATGCTCGCCGTAGGCCAGGACGCGGATGCCTACTACCGCGAATCGCTCGAACACCTCGGACGCACCCAGGTCGGCGTTGAGTTAGCGCGTGGACACCTGTTGTACGGCGAATGGCTACGCAGGGAAAACCGGCGGGTCGACGCACGCGGTGCACTGCGAGTTGCCGACCAGATGTTCACCTCCATAGGGGCCGACGGATTCGCCGAACGGGCCCGCCGTGAACTTCGGGCCAGCGGTGAAACGGCGCGCCACCGCACCAGTGAGACACGCGAAGACCTCACTCCGCAGGAGCTGCAGGTGGCGCGGCTGGCGCGCGACGGATTCTCGAACGCCGAAATCGGCACCCAGCTGTTCATCAGCGCGCGCACCGTCCAGTACCACCTGCGCAAGGTGTTCGCCAAGCTGGGCATCCGATCCCGTGTGGAGCTCACTCACGCACTGCCCGCCAATACCCCTTCCCCCGACGAGGCGGGGTAGCGGCACGGCGCTCGGTCGGTTGGGCGTGCCGTAGGACTGGCCGAACCGACTGGCCGACGGCGGATGCGAGCGCCGGGCGTGCGGAGGGAGGCTGACGAGTCGCCTTCAACGTGCGGGTGCCATCGCGCAGCCAAGGAGCAACACCAGTGACCAAGTGGTCGAACGTCCCCATCCACGTGCGGTTCCGCACAGTCGACGGGCTGACCGTGCGGGTGGCAGAAAGCGAGGAACGTGGCCAACACGCATTGCTGCTGAGTCCCTGGCCGGAAAGCGTGCTCGCCTACGAGCAGATCTGGTTGCCCCTGGCCGAACACGCTCGGCTGGTGGCCGTCGACCTCCCAGGATTCGGTCGCTCCGAACACAGTGACGCCCTGCTCTCGCCGTCAGCGATGGGCGACTTCATTGTTCGCACCGCCGACGCGTTCGGGTTGGAGACTCCGCACGTGCTCGCCCCGGCCCAGAACACAGCGGCCGCGCTTTTCGCCGCTGCATACCACGTCGGGAGGTTGCGCAGCCTGGTCGTGGGCGGCGGGCCAGCAACTGTTCCGGCCGAATTCGGCGGGCTTCTGGCAGATTTCGTCGATCGAGCCGACCCGACCGTCTGCTGCAGTCCGTGGCCTATCTGCGGAGCTATCCGAAGCAACTGCCCGCCTTGCACATGTTGCTCCCCCAGATCTACGCCCCGGTGCAGATCATCGCCGGGCGCCATGACCCGATGGTGCCCCCGGTGAACGCCCAAGCGCTGCACCAACGGCTACCCAACAGTGCCCTCGCTCTCATTGATGCGGGTCACTTCGGGTGGGAAGACGCGCCCGACGAATACGCGGCGCTGGTGAGCAATTGGTGGTCGACCCACCGAACCGACATCACCCCACGCCGGTGACGCCGCGGGACCGTCTCCACCGGCCGCCGGGCTCGGCAAACCGGTCGAACTCGGGACAATTCCGATGTTGTGCCGGCGGGAAATTTCACCCAGTTATGGAGGAACGATGGTCACGGTTGGTCTGCTGATGCGCGTCGAGGTAAAGCCCGACAAGATTGATGAGGTCGAGGCCCTGCTTCTGGAGGGCCTCGAGGCGGTCGAGAAGTGGGTTCCCAATCGGCCCGGCGGTGGCACAGTGGATCGGAGGCGAGCTCGAGTGAGGAGTAACAGGCGATGAGCGGACGTACCCCCAGCCAGTGGGAGGAGCTCACCGCTGCCGACCCTGCGCATTCGACGTGGTACGTGGAGCGGTTCCGGGGATTGGCGGCGCAAGGCACGGACATCGTCGGGGAGGCGCGGCTGGTCGACGCAATGCTCGAGCGCGGTGCCCGAGTCCTGGACGCGGGATGCGGTCCGGGACGTGTGGGTGGGTACCTGCACCGAGCTGGTCACGTCGTGGTCGGCGTCGACATCGATCCGGTGTTGATCGCCGCGGCGGAGCATGACTATCCAGGTCCCACCTGGATAGTCGGTGATCTCGCTGAACTGGACTTGCCCGGCCGTGGGATCGCCGCCGACTTCGATGTCATCGTGTGCGCGGGAAACGTGATGACATTTCTGGCGCCGTCCACCCGGCAGGCCGTGCTGGCCGGGTTCACCCGCAACCTCGCCCCGGCCGGCCGCGTGGTTGTGGGGTTCGGCGCCGATCGTGGTTACGAGTTCCGGCAGTTCCTGGCCGACGCCGAGGACGCCGGACTCACCGTGGATCTGCGGCTTTCGACATGGGATCTACGCCTGTTCACCGACGAGTCCGACTTTCTAGTGGCGGTGTTCTCGCGCGCAGAGTGAAAGCCTGCGCCGGTCGATTCTGCAGCGCGCGGAATCACCGCTCCGGGTGCCGGTGTTCATCTCGGCTATCGCGACTCGGGAATGGATGGCTGGGACGCCAACCAGCTACCGTCCCCGGGTGGTCGTCATCTATGACGAAAGCTGTGGCGAATTGCGCCGGCGGGCGGAGCGGTCCGGGCGTGACGATCGTTGTATCGTCCGGGGCCAGGTGACCGGTGGCCGGTTCGTGCGGTCGGCTGGGTGGTGGCGCTAGTGCGACTGCTGCCGCGTGGCGGGGTGAGGAGAGGGTGACAGTGGACAAGGTCGATCTGCCGGGTTTGACCGTTCGCCATCTGCGCTACTTCGTGGCAGTCGCTCAGGAGCACAGTTTCACCAAGGCCGCGCAGCGGCTGTTGGTCGCCCAGCAGGGGGTCAGTGACCAGGTCCGTCAGCTGGAGCAGAACCTCGACGTGCGGCTGTTCGAACGGTCGTCGCGGCGGGTGGAGCTGACCGCGGCGGGCGAGGTGTTCCTGGCCGAGACGGTCGGGTTGCTGGCTCAGCTGGATCGGGCGGTGGATCGAACCCGGTCCGTGCACCGTGACGCCACCCGGCGGGTGAGGATCGGTTTCGGTGAGGGTGCGGCGTTGACGCTGACTGAGCCGATCCTGGAGGCGATGCGCGCCCGGCACCCCGACGTCCATATCGAGTTGCGGCAGTTCAACTACGACGATCCCTCGGTGGGGTTGGGGCACGGGTCGGTGGATGTGGGGCTGCTGCGGTTGCCGGTGTCCACTCCGGGTCTGACGGTCGAGCGATTGTTCGCCGAACCGGTGGTGGTGGCGTGCGCGGCATCGCACCCGCTGGCGCAGCGCAGTGACGTCTCGGTGCGTGAGTTGCTGTCCGAGCCGTTGCTCGGGTCGGCCACCGACGATGCCGCGTGGAATGCCTTCTGGCAGTTGGAGGAGTTCCGTGACGGCGCCCCGGCACCGGTGGTGTCGCGGTCGACGACCCTGCTCGAGGAACTGGCCAAGGTGCTGGCCGGAGTGGGTGTCGTGGTCACCGCCGCCGCGGCGCGCTGGGTTCCGATTCCCGGGATCGTGTATGTGCCGATCAGCGACGCGCCCGCGAGCGTGGTGGCGGTCGCGGTGCGCGCGGATCGGGCGACCGCGTTGGCACAGTCGTTCGTCGAGGTGTGCCGGCGGGTGCGCGACGAGAATCCGGAGCTGATCGCGATGCTCGAGTCGGCTTCCGCCACCGAACCGCCGTGGACCGTCGACAACCCGAATCCGTAGATCGACCGGATAGCGGTGTTTCTGTTCTGCCACCGGCGTTCTAGCGTCGAGGGCATGGTCACACCTGCTGTATGGACGAATTTCGCCGGCGATCAAACCTGCCGGCCGGCGGTCATGGAACGGCCGGCCGATCGTGCCGAGCTGATCGCGGCGGTCGGCCGCGCCGGCCGAGCCGGGCAGGTGGTCCGGGTGGCCGGTGGCGGGCATTCGTTCACCGAGGGGGTACTCACCGACGGCATGCTGATCTCGCTGGCCGGGATGAACCGGGTGCTCGGCATCGACACGGGCACGGGGCTGGTGCGGTGTGAGGCGGGCATCTCCCTCGGCGCGCTGAGTGCGGCGATGTGGCAGTGCGGCCTGGCCTTCGCGAACCTCGGCGACATCGACGTGCAGTCGATCGCGGGCGCGACCGCCACCGGGACCCACGGCGCCGGTATCGGGCTGCCGAACCTGTCCGCGTCGCTGCGCGCGATCGAGCTGGTGCTCGCCGACGGTACGGTACTGGAGATCGACGCCGCCACCGAGCCCGAATTGATCCGGGCCGCCCGAGTGTCGTTGGGCGCCCTCGGAGTGGTCAGTGCCGTCACGCTGCAGGCGGTGCCGGCATTCACACTCGACAGTGTGGAGACCACCGTTCGGCTGGACGAGGTGCTGGGCAATATGGACGAATTGGTCGACGGCAACGACCATTTCGGCTTCTTCGCATTCGGGCACAGTCCGCTGGTCATGACGAAGGTGTGGAACCGGGCCGAGGCACCGCCCGCACCCCCGGGACGGACCCGGGAGTGGCTCGAGGACGTCCTGCTCACCAATTACGGATACTGGGGTGCCTGCGCGGTCGGAAAGGCTGTGCCGTCGTGGATTCCGGCGATCAATCGCACGGTGACCCGGCTGTCCGGTTCCCAGCACCGGATCGACCGGTCCTACCGGGTGTTCGCGACCCCGCGCCGGGTGCCATTGACGGAGATGGAGTACGCGATTCCCCGGGAGCACGCGGCCGAAGCGGTACTGCGGGTACGCCATGTCGCACAACGTCATCCGGTGCCCACACCACTCGAGGTCCGGTTCGTGGCGGGTGACGACTCGTATCTGAGCCCCGCCCACGACCGCGACAGCTGCTACATCGCGGTCCACCAGTACCGCGGGCTGCCGTGGCAGCCGTTCTTCGGCGAGGTTGAACAGATTCTGATGGAGTACGGCGGTCGGCCGCACTGGGGCAAACGGCATTTCCGCACCGCCGAAACTCTCCGCAACGCCTATCCGGAATGGGATCGGTTCGCCCGGATCCGCAGCGAACTCGACCCGCACGGTCGTTTCACCAATCCCCATCTGGCCGAGGTGCTGGGACCGGTGATCCCGTGACCGCACTGCTGCACAGCCGCTTTCCCGCTCTGCGGGAGACGCTGCCCCGACTCCCTCTGGGATCGGGTCCGACGCCGGTCCGGGAGTTGCCGAACCTGTCGCCGGGGCCGGTGTCGCTGTGGCTCAAGGACGACGGTGCCTACGGTGACGGAGGCTGGGGCGGGAACAAGGTACGCAAGCTGGAATGGCTGCTGGCCGAGGCGGTGCGCCGCAACCGCACAGTGCTCACCGTGGGCGCGCTGGGCACCAACTGGGGGTTGGCGACCGCCCGTTACGGCGCCGACCACGGATTGCGTACCGCGCTGGCACTGGTCGACCAGCCGCTCGACGATCACGTCCGCGCGCAGTTACGGCGCCTCGCCGATTCCGGTGCACGGCTGCACTTCACGCACACAAAAGCACGCACCATCGCGGCCGTGCCGTACCTGATACTGCGGCACCGGCTGCCATACATCGTTCCGGCCGGCGGATCCAATCCGCTCGGTGTGCTCGGATATGTCGAGGCCGCGTTCGAACTCGCCGGACAGATCGCCGCGGGGGAGTTGCCGGCCCCGAGCCACATCGTGGTCCCGGTGGGATCCGGTGGTACCGCCGCGGGACTGCATCTCGGCCTCCACCTGGCCGGGCTGCCTGACATCACGGTCGTCGCGGTCGTCGTGAACGACACGCTGCGGCTGGATGTGGGAACGCTGCAGCGGCTCGCGTACCGCAGCGCGGCCCTGCTCGCGCGGCGCGGAGCACGGCTACCCCAGCTGTCCCTCTCCGCCGAGCGGCTGCTGGTGACCCGGGACTGGCTGGGCGCCGGCTACGGGCATCCGACCCCGTCGGCGGGGGAAGCGTCGTCGAAGGCGCGCGAACTCGAAGGACTGTGCCTCGAGCCGGTCTACACCGCGAAAGCCCTTGCCGCGGCGCTACATCTGACCGCTCGCGGTGAGCTCGGTAGCGGACCGGTCCTGTTCCTCAACACCAACGGACCCCGATGACATCACCGACCCACCGCTGGGCAACCGAATTGGCCGCCTTCATCCGCTAGTGCGCTGACCGCATACGTTCACCTGCTCGTTCAGCCTGTTGACAGCACCGGCGTGTGTTCTGGTTCGGCAGCCTGCAGGGCCGCCGCCGCGACCTGAGCTATGACCCGGAACTGCTCTACATCGGGGCGATGTTCCACGACCTCGGGCTGAACCGGCAGTTCCACGACAGCGGCCGCCGCTTCGAGGTGGACAGTGCCGACGAGGCCCGCCGCTTCCTGCGCAGCCACGGCGCACCCGAGGACAGCATCCGGCGCGTCTGGACCGCGATCGCACTGCACACCACCCCGGGCATCCCCGCCTTCATGGAACCGGAGGTCGCCCTGGTCACCGCCGGCGTCGAATTCGACGTCCTGGGCATCGGATACCACGACATCGGCGACACCGACCGGCTCGCGGTGACCACGCTGGAACCACGGCCGGACTTCAAGCGCAGCATCCTCGCGGCGTTCACCGCGGGCGTCGCACCCAAACCGGAGACTGCCTTCGGCAATGTCAAGGACGATGTACTGGCGCACTTCGTCCCGGGTCATCGGCACATCGACTTCGTGGAGATCATCCAGAACTCGCCCTGGTCCGAGTGAAAACCGGCACCACCGGGATCGCGGTGCCAGGATCGGGTGTCGCGAGCGGCAACGGCCCGCAACGACGCGGATGCCGTGTTACTCGGGGCTCGACCGGAACCGGTGGAGCTGTGTTACCAGCCCTTCGCGCGGTCTGAATCCCCTTCGGAATTCCAGTCTCGCTCCAGCGACGCGACGAGTTGTGCCACGTCGCGCCGGTGGGAGCCGGCAGGCCATACCGCCCAGGTCCGCCGGACCAGCGGGTGGCCGGCCAAGGGGGACCAGATCACCGAGTCGGGTATCGGCTGGGACCAGTCGGGCGGGGCGAGGGCGAAGGCGCCGCCTGCGGTGACGGCGGCCAGTTTGACCTCGGCGATCAGTTCCTGTCCCGCGGGTGCGTCGGGGCCGAGTTCGAGGCCGTGGCTGCGCAGGATCGCGGTCAGCTCGTCGTACCAGGCGGGACTGCCGGACCGGGGGAACCCCACCCAGTCCAGACCGGTGAGGGCATCGAGCCGAATGCCCTCGGGCCCTGCGAGTTTGGTGGCAAGTGCGGTGGCCAGTAGCACGCCGAGGCGTTCCTCGGCGGCGAGGACTGCATCGAAGTCGTGCCCGATCGGGTGCTCCCGGACCAGTCCCACGTCCAGCTCGCCGGCGCGCAGGGCATCGAACTGCGCGGCGGTCGACAGATGCCGGGCTTGCACCCGGGTGCCGGGGTAGGCCGCGGCGAGGTCGGCCAGCGGCTGGTTCAGCAGCTCTGCCGGCAGTTCCAGTGGAATACCGATGCGCAGCATGCTGGCGCCGGATCCGGTGTGGCGGGCCACCGCCGCCACTGCTTGGTCGTAGCGAGCCAGGACGGCCCGCGCCTCGGTCAACAGCGTCATGCCGGCCTCGGTGGCCTGTACTCCGGTGCTGCGGCGGGTCAGGAGTGGGATGCCGAGCTGTCGTTCCAGCGCGGCCATCGTCTGGGACAGGGCCGGCTGGCTGATGTGCAGGCGCCGGGCCGCGGCCGACAGGCTGCCTTCTTCCACCACGGCGACGAACGCGCGCATCTCCCGCAGCTCCACCTGCCCATCTCACCACACGTATGCGCGAGGCTGGAGCATCGCGCAGGTGCTCTCGCATCTCGGCAGCGCTGCCGAGATCGGAGCCATCCTGCTGCAGCGGGTATCGATGGTGAAGACACCCCGCCGGGCGAGCGGGACACGACACCGGTGTGGCAGCGCTGGGATGCCATGTCCACAACCGAGCAGCGTGACGCCTGGTTGGCAGCGGATCGCCCAGCACCACGGCCGAAATCACCCGAACGACCACGTCACCGCCGCGGGCGCGGTCACCATGGAAGATCTCCGTTCGTTATTTCCCGGCTACTGATCGGAGCGAAGATGAACTCTCTCGATGCGGACGTGCTGGTCGTCGGACTCGGCAAAGGCAGCAAGATCGCCGCGGCGAAACAGGATCCGTCCGGCGAATTGCGTCCGTTCTCACTCCGCCTTATGACCGCTATCGGAATTCGCTCTCGCCGGACGGGATCGATTCCGGGGAAAAACACATTGACTCCATAGCGCAGTTGAATCGAACACCGACAGGAGATAGCAAATGCCTGAACCGAGCTATTTCGGCAAGTACAAGGATCTCGCCTTCGAGCGCACCGAGGACGGCATCCTCACCCTGCGCTTCCACACCGATTTTGGCCCGATCATCTTCACCGGTCGCACGCACGAGGACCTGCCCAAGGCACTGGAAGACGTCGCGCTGGACACCGACAACAAGGCGATGATCCTCACCGGAACCGACGACGTATTCATGGACAACATCGACGGGCCCAGCCTCGGTGAGATCTTCAAGCCTGCTGTCTGGGAGAAGATTCGCAGCGAGGGCCTCGCGGTGCTGCAACGGCTGCTCACGCTACCGTTTCCCGTGGTCGGCGTCGCCAACGGTCCCGCGACCGTGCATTCGGAATACCTGCTGCTCACCGATATTCACATCGCCTCCGAGCGCGCCACCTACGGCGACTACCCGCATCCAGCATTCGGTATCACCGCCGGGGACGGTCTGCAGGTGGTGTGGGAAGAGGTCGCCGGCATCGCGCGGGCGAAGTGGTTGTTGTGGACGGGGGAGAGCATCGACGCCGCGACGGCCGAGCGGTGGGGTGTGGTCAACGAAGTGGTTCCGCACGATCGGGCCTATGCCCGGGGGCTCGAGATCGCCCGAACGTTGGCGGCCAAGCCGCGGCTGTACCGGTCACTGCAGAAGCAGACACTCAATCAGCGGTTGCTGCGCCGCGTCGTCGAGGGTGTGCCCTTCGGCATGGCATTGGAGGGCCTGACCGCCGCCGATCTCGCGTACCAGCAATAGCAGCTCAGAGGAGGATTCACCGATGCCGAACAAAGTGCTCGTGACCGGGGCCAGCGGGCTGCTGGGAGTGGCCGCCATCGAGAAGTTCCTGTCCGCGGGCTGGGAGGTGGTCGGCGTGTCGCGCCGCGAACCACAACTGCCGAGCGGACGCGAAATCGATTTCCTGTCAGTCGATTTGCGTGATGCTGACGCGGCACGCGCGGCCTTCGAACCACTGACCGACCTCACGCACATCGCCTACACCGCGCTGTACGAGAAGCCCGGACTCGTCGAAGGCTGGTCGAGTCGCGACCAGATCGACACCAACAACGCCATGCTCCGCAACGTGCTGGAGCCGATCACCCGGGTGGCCGGGGACTTCCGGCACATCAGCATCCTGCAGGGCACCAAGATCTATGGGGTGCATCTGCACCCGATTCCGATTCCGGCCCGCGAACGCGACGTCGATCCCGATCACGCCAACTTCTTCCTCGATCAGGAGAAGTACGTGCGGGAGATGGGCGCTGGGCGTGGATTCACCTACACCGCGCTGCGACCGCAGCTGGTCACCGGCGCCACTCCGGGCTCGCTGAACGTGCTGCCCGCCATCGGCGCGTACGCCGCGATCCGGCGCGAACTCGGCGAACCATTCGGATTTCCCGGCGGCCCATCGTTCGTCTGGGAAGCCGCCGACGCCGACCTGGTCGCCGACGTCATGGCTTGGGCCGCACGCGAACCCCGCGCCGCCAACGAGGCGTTCAACATCACCAACGGGGACGTGTTCGAATGGCGCAGCCTGTGGCCGGCACTGGCCGAGACACTCGGGGCCGCGACCGGCCCGGACACCCCGACCAGCGTGGCGGCCTACCTCGCCGACCACACCGCGGATTGGGCCCGCGTCGCCGCGAAGTACGACCTGCGCACCCCGGATCTGCG
This sequence comes from Nocardia sp. GP40, assembly GCF_050434125.1. Classification (NCBI taxonomy): domain Bacteria; kingdom Bacillati; phylum Actinomycetota; class Actinomycetes; order Mycobacteriales; family Nocardiaceae; genus Nocardia; species Nocardia sp. GP40. Next base: position 208,803 of record NZ_JBNPVW010000011.1, read on the forward strand.
TGATCTGGTCGGATACGGCGACCAGCACGCGGACTTCGCATTCGCCTACGGCGCCCCGGCCGGGCCGCGAGCGTTCGTGAGCACCGTCAAACTGCGCCAGGCCGGATTCACCACAGTGATCGACACCGAGGACTCCTTCCGTAACGCGCTGCAATCCCTCATCGACCGCAAATTCCTGCCGCCCGCGCCGCAGTGACCACCGGCGGCTCGAAGGGTATCGGCCACGACGTCGCCACCAGGCTGGCCGCGGCCGGGCACCATCCGTGTGCCACAGCACGCCGGCCAGATGCGTGGCGAAGGTGAGGTACAGGACGTAGGCGGCGACGATGTGCGCCTGCAGCAGTGCGGCGAACACGGTGATGTTCGCCGGCGCGATGGCCGGTAGGTACCACGATCCGAACAGGACGATCGGCTGTCCCGATGCCGACACCAGACCCCACCCGAACAGCGGCTGCAGCACGAGCAGAACGTAGAGCAGTCGCTCGGAGTACTGGAGCATCCGGCGTCAGCGCCGCCTGCCGCGCGAACACAGCCGGGATGGACAGCTCCAGGCCCGTGGTACCCATTACGACACTCCTCGGCTGGAGACGCCGCGGCGGACATCGAGAGGGCCACACACCACGAACCGAAACTACATACCGCAATATAATGTGCCGTTATCTAGCAACACAATTGGGTGACTTCTCGGCGCCGGGAGGCCTCACTCCACTATTCTGCGCACCGACACCGGCAGATCCCGGGTGCGCCGATATGGGCCGGCCACCGACGCCGCGAACGGGCGCGAGAGGAGTTTGCGGGCCACGGCCGTGACCTCCTCGGTGGTGACCGCGTCGATGCGGGTCAGGGTTTCCGAGACGCTGCGGTGGTTGCCGTAGCTGAGCTCGCTGCGGCCGATGCGGTTCATGCGGGAGCCCGAATCCTCCAGGCCCAGCACCAGACCGCCACGCAGGGAACCCTTGGCGCGGGCGCATTCGGCATCGGTGATGCCGTCCGCGGCAACCTCTTCCAGTACACCGCGCGCCAGACTCGCTACCTGCGCGAGGTTTTCGGGCTGACAGCCGAGGTAGACCGAGAACGCGCCGGTATCGGCGAAGGTGTCGACGCTGGAGTACACCGAGTACGCCAGGCCGCGCTCCTCCCGGATGCGCTGGAACAGGCGCGAACTCAGGCCACCGCCGAGCACGGTGTTCAATACCGAAAGGGGCCAGCGCTTCTCGCCGTCATGCCGCCCGAACGCGCGCACGCCGAACACCAGATGCGCCTGTTCGCTGTCGCGCCCGACCCACTCCAGCCGCGGCGGAGTGTGGGCGCGGAAGCGGCCCTCGCGCCGTGGCGCGGGATCCCGGGTGGGATCGAGGCGATCGGCGAAGGCGCGATACACCAGCTCGACCGTGTGCTCGTGCTCGACGTTGCCCGCCACCGCGACCACCATCCGCTCCGGGCGATACCGGCGCTGATGGAAGCTGCGCAGCTGCGCCGAGGTCATCGACTCGATCGACTCGACCGTGCCGATCACCGGGCGCCCGACCGGATGGTCGCCGAACAGCGCGCTCAGAAAGGCGTCGCCGACCATGTCCTCGGGGTCGTCGTCGCGCATCGAGATCTCCTCGAGCACCACCTGGCGCTCGACCGCCACATCCTCCGTACGGCACAGACCGTTCAGCACGACGTCGGAGACCATGTCCATCGCCAGCGGCAGGTCCTCGTCCAGCACGTGCGCGTAGTAGCAGGTCTGCTCCTTCGCGGTGAACGCGTTCAGCTCACCGCCCACCGCATCCATGCGCTGGGCGATCTCCAGCGCCGAGCGGGTCGGAGTCGCCTTGAACAGCAGGTGTTCCAGGAAGTGCGCGGCGCCGGCCACCGTCGGGCCCTCGTCGCGCGAGCCGACGCCGACCCACACCCCGATGGACGCCGACCGCACCCCGGGCACATGCTCGGTGACCACGCGCAGCCCGCCGGGCAGCACGGTGCGCCGCACCCCGCTGTCGGCCAGGGGTGCGTCGATCGTGGTCTTCAGGAGAGACGAACCCCCCTGCTCGCCAGTGAGCAGGGGGGTCTTCGCGTTCTTCTTCACACGAGAATCTTTACTCGGCACCGGCCTCGACCGCAGCAGTGTTGTCGGATGCATCACTCGCCGAATCTTCTTCCTCGACCGGAACGAGCGAGATCTTGCCGCGGTTGTCGATATCGGCGATCTCCACGCGCAGCTTGTCGCCGACGTTCACGACGTCCTCGACCTTGCCCACGCGCTTGCCGTTGCCCAGCTTGGAGATGTGCACCAGGCCGTCGCGCCCCGGCAGCAGCGAGACGAACGCGCCGAAGGCGGTGGTCTTGACGACCGTGCCCAGGAAACGCTCGCCGACCTTCGGCAGCTGCGGGTTCGCGATCGCGTTGATCGCGTCGATCGCGGCCTGCGCCGACGGGCCGTCGGTCGCGCCGACGAACACCGTGCCGTCGTCCTCGATGGAGATGTTGGCGCCGGTCTCCTCGGTGATCTGGTTGATGACCTTGCCCTTGGGTCCGATCACCTCGCCGATCTTGTCGACCGGGATCTTGATCGCGGTGACGCGCGGCGCGTACGGGCTCATCTCGTCCGGGGTGGCGATGGCCTCGGCCATCACGTCCAGGATGGTCAGGCGCGCGTCGCGGGCCTGGTTCAGCGCGCCCGCGAGCACCTTGGACGGGATGCCGTCCAGCTTGGTGTCCAGCTGCAGCGCGGTGACGAACTCGCGGGTGCCGGCGCACTTGAAGTCCATGTCGCCGAAGGCATCCTCGGCGCCGAGGATGTCGGTCAGCGCGACGTAGCGGGTCTCGGACTGGCCCTGGTCGTTCGAGATCTCGTCCGAGACAAGGCCCATCGCGATGCCCGCGACCGGAGCCTTCAGCGGAACACCGGCGTTCAGCAGCGACAGGGTCGAGGCACACACCGAACCCATCGAGGTGGAACCGTTGGAGCCCAGCGCCTCCGAGACCTGACGGATGGCGTACGGGAACTCCTCCTGCGAGGGCAGCACCGGCACCAGCGCGCGCTCGGCGAGGGCGCCGTGGCCGATCTCGCGCCGCTTCGGCGAGCCGACGCGGCCGGTCTCACCGGTGGAGAACGGCGGGAAGTTGTAGTGGTGCATGTAGCGCTTGCTGGTCTCCGGGCCGAGCGAATCGACCTGCTGGGCCATCTTCACCATGTCCAGCGTGGTGACGCCCAGGATCTGGGTCTCACCGCGCTCGAACAGCGCCGAGCCGTGCGCCCGCGGCACCACGGCGACCTCGGCCGACAGCGCGCGGATGTCCGCGAGGCCACGGCCGTCGATGCGGAAGCCGTCGGTCAGGATGCGCTGGCGCACAAGCTTCTTGGTGACCGAGCGGAATGCCGCGCCGATCTCCTTCTCGCGGCCCTCGAAGGTCTCGGCCAGCTCGGACAGCACCGCGAGCTTGATCTCGTCGGTCTTCTCGTCGCGCTCCTGCTTGCCCGCGATGGACAGCGCCTCGTTCAGCTCGCGCTTCGCGGTGCCCTCGACGGCGACGTAGACGTCCTCGCCGTACGGCGGGAAGAGCGGGAACTCCTCGGTGGGCTTGGCCGCCAGGGTGGCAAGGTCCTGCTGCGCGCGGCACAGCCGGGCGATGAACGGCTTGGCGGCCTCGAGGCCCTCGGCCACAACGGTTTCCGTCGGCGCCTGCGCGCCGCCCTCGACCAGGGCGATGACGTTCTCGGTGGCTTCGGCCTCGACCATCATGATCGCGACGTCACCGTCGACGACCCGGCCCGCGACGACCATGTCGAACACGGCGCCCTCGAGCTGCTCGACGGTCGGGAACGCCACCCACTGGCCCTCGATCAGCGCGACGCGCACGCCGCCGACCGGACCGGAGAACGGCAGGCCCGAAATCTGGGTCGACGCCGAGGCCGCGTTGATGGCGACCACGTCGTACAGATCCTTGGGATCCAGCGACATGACCGTCACGACGACCTGGATCTCGTTGCGCAGGCCGTCGACGAAGGACGGGCGCAGCGGGCGGTCGATCAGGCGGCAGGTCAGGATCGCGTCGGTGGAGGGACGGCCCTCGCGGCGGAAGAACGAGCCGGGAATGCGGCCCGCGGCGTACATGCGCTCCTCGACGTCCACCGTCAGCGGGAAGAAGTCGAACTGGTCCTTGGGGTGCTTACCGGCCGTGGTGGCCGACAGCAGCATGGTCTCGTCGTCCAGGTAGGCCACGACCGCGCCGGCGGCCTGCTTGGCCAGGCGTCCGGTCTCGAAGCGGACGGTGCGGGTGCCGTAGGACCCGTTGTCGATCAGGGCCACCGATTCGAACACTCCGGGTTCGACCTCTACGGCGGTGCTGGTCACTGTGTCTGACATTTTCTGTTCTCAACCTCTCGTCTTCGCCGGATCAAGCGCACGTTTGCGCGATCCGGCTGTAGTAATCCCCCAGCCATGTCCCCGGCTGGAGAATGTGCCGTACCCAGGTGCGGGCGCGCGGCAGTCACCCTGACTGCCGCTCACACACCCGACCGGTTCCCCCTAGGAAGCGGCGACGCGGAGGCGGCCTTCGATCGAAGCCCTCCGGTGGACCGTATGTCCTGCCGAAAGGCCACTACCGAGGACCGACGCCACGAGGACGGGTGCATACGGCGTTGTGGCCGGTACTGTACGAGACCCCGATCGGGTCCATATACACGACTAGCCGACGGGGAGATTGTATGCCTCCCCGTCGGCTGCCATGTCAACCGGCCGGTGTGTTGCTCTCTTTCGAGATCAGCGACGCAGGCCCAGGCGCTCGATCAGCGAACGGTAACGCTCGATGTCCTTGGCCTGCAGGTACTTCGACAGGCGACGACGACGACCGATCAGGGCCAGCAGGCCGTGACGGGTGTGGTGGTCGTGCTTGTGCACCTTCAGGTGCTCGGTCAGGTCGGAGATCCGCTTGGACAGCAGCGCGATCTGGGCCTCCGGCGAACCGGTGTCCTTCTCGTGCAGGCCGTACTCCTTGAGGATGGCCGTCTTCTGCTCGGTGGTCAGAGCCACGAAATACTCTCCTGTTGTTTCAGTCCGCGCTCGAGGGACCGGGACGAACCCGGGCGGGCGCCACCGCGAACCGCAGCAAACCCGACGTACCACCTTACAGGAAGGGCCGCGACCAGCCGAATCGGGCGGTGCCCCGGCCCGGGCCGTGCCAATGCGTACCCCCGCCCCACCGCCCCGGTCACCCCGACAGCCCGTGGATCACGGCGGTCAGCACGTCCGACAGCGCCGCGCTGCCGGTACCGGAGAGCTGCGAGAGCATCCAGTTCACCAGCGGCCCCATGCCTCACTCCGCCGCGATGAGTATCTGCCGGGCGCGCTCCACGTCGCGACCCATTTCGGCGGTGAGCTCATCGATCGAGGAGAACTTGCGCATACCGCGCAGGTGCTCCACGAAATCCACCGCGACGTGCTGGCCGTACAGGTCGGCCTCGGTGTCGAGCACGAAGGCCTCGACCGTCCGGGTACGGCCGGAGAAGGTCGGGTTGGTGCCGACCGAGATCGCGGCCATCATGCGCTCGCCGGGCTCGGTCGTGCCCACGGTCTGCCCTGGGGTCAGCACGGTGAACCAGCCGGCGTAGACGCCGTCGGAGGGAATGGCGGCGTACATCGGCGGCGCCACGTTGGCGGTGGGATAGCCCAGGTCACGGCCGCGGCCGTCGCCGTGCACGATCACGCCCTCGAGGCGGTGCGGGCGGCCCAGCGCATCCGCGGCGGCGGCCATGTCGCCGGCGTCGACGCAGGCGCGAATGTAGGTGGAGGAGAACGTGACCGCGTGCTCGCCGACCAGCTTGACCCCGTCGACCTCGAAGCCGAACCGGCCGCCGAGTTCCTTCATCGTCGCCACAGTGCCCGCGGCCTTCTTGCCGAAGGTGAAGTTGTCACCGACCACAACCTCGGTCACGTGCAGCTTCTCCACCAGCAGGTCGTGCACGTAACGCGCCGGAGTGAGCTTCATGAACTCGTGGGTGAACGGCATCACGAGGAAGACGTCGATGCCCAGCTCCTCGACCAGTTCCGCGCGGCGGGTCAGCGTGGTGAGCTGCGCGGGATGCGAGCCGGGACGCACCACCTCCATGGGGTGCGGATCGAAGGTCATCAATACCGAGGGAACCCCGCGCACGGCCGCGGACTTCACGGCGCGGCTGATCAGCTGGGCGTGACCGCGGTGCACACCGTCGAAGACGCCGATCGTGAGCACACACCGGCCCCAATCCGCGGGCATTTCCTCGAGACTTCGCCATCTCTGCACACCGGCAGCCTAATCACCGCGGGCGCTTCCGAGCATTTCGCGGTGCGCTTGTTAACGGCCGCGCAGGGTGCGGATCGGCGGTTGGTCACGCCGCCGTCATCTGCCCGCGAGCCGGACCCGGCCCGGGGTACGCGGGCTGTGTCCGGTCGCACTCACCCGGTGTTTCCACGGCTAAGCTCAGGTGCGTGCCCGGAAAACGAGATATCGCCACCCGTCGTGAACTCGTCACCGCCGCCGCGCCGCACGTTCTCGCCGACTCGAGCGCCGCGGCGGGGAGCGTGGCGCCCGTCCTGTCCTCGGTCGCCCAGGACTATCTGAAGGTGATCTGGACCGCGCAGGAGTGGTCGCAGGAGAAGGTGTCGACCAAGCTGCTCGCCGAGCGCATCGGCGTCTCGGCGTCCACGGTGTCCGAGGCCGTGCGCAAGCTTGCCGACCAGGGCCTCGTCGAACACGCCCGCTACGGTTCGATCACCCTCACCGAGGACGGCCGCCGCGCCGCGATCGCGATGGTGCGGCGGCATCGGCTCATCGAGACCTTCCTGGTCAGCGAGCTCGGCTACGGCTGGGACGAGGTCCACGACGAGGCCGAGGTCCTCGAGCACGCGGTCTCGGAGACGCTGATGGACCGCATCGACAGCAAGCTCGGCCACCCCGATCGCGATCCGCACGGCGACCCGATCCCCTCGGTCGACGGCGCGGTGCCCACCCCGCCCGCGCGCCAGCTCAGCGATTTCCAGGCGGGCGAAAACGGCCGCGTCGCAAGAATTTCCGACTTCGATCCGGCCATGCTGCGCTACTTCGACTCGGTCGGCATCGCGCTTGACACCCCGATCGCGGTCGTCGAGCGCCGCGATTTCGCGGGCACCATCGCCGTGCGCATCGGCGAGCGCACCGTGGATCTGGGCAGCCCCGCCGCCGAGGCCATCTGGCTCACGGTCGTCGGCGCGAGTTAACGATCCCGGCAGTGCAACCGAAGGACCTACCGTGACCCGGACAACTCGACGATCGGCCGCCTCCCTCCTGGGCGTGCTCGCCACGCTGTCGGTATCGGCCGCGACCCTGGCAGGCGGCGCGACCGCGGACCCGGCGCCGTCCACCCCGCCCGTCCCACCGAATCTGCACTGCCACACGCCATGGCAGCTGCCCGTCTACACCGGCGGGCAGTGGCGGTGCGCCGGTGGCCCCGGTCCGGTGGTCCTGCCCCACCGGCCGTTCTCGCACAACTGATCCGGGCGCCGGGTTCGTCACCGCAGGCCCGGCATCACCTCCCGCTCGAACAGCTCGATGCCGGGCGCCGGACCGCGGACAGCAACGCCGCCGGCGAGGTAACCCCGTCCGCCGCGGACACCCAGGCGCCGCCGAAACGAGTCAGTTTTCTCATGGTCCCCCATCGTCGGCAGCGGCAGTTCCGCGAGCAGCGAGCCCGGCGAACGCCGGCCCTGGACGACGGTGGCACAGGCGAGTTGACTGTTCAATATCAACGGGCCCGCCCGCGGTACATCGCTCGATCGATCAGCGATCTCCGGCGCGCGAATCGCCGGACACACTGGGGCGCAGCACCATCCGCACGATCTGCGAGAGCAGGGCGACCGATATCGACGGGTCTACCGCGCGCTGGATGCCCACGCCCAGACCCACGCTGAGGATCAGGTCGGCAGCATCCTCGACCGGTAGCGACAGCTCGACGGCGGAATCGGCGGCCAGGCCCGCCAACTGCGCCGCGACCATGCCGCGCATCGCGGCCAGATTCGACGCAATGGCCGCCTGTAGGCGCGGATCGTCGCGGGCGGCCACCGCGAATTCGAATTCCAGCAGCGTCCACTCGACATCGCCCAGGGTGCGCTCGGCCCAGACGCGGAGCCGGCCCACCCGGTCCTCGAGGGTGCCCTCACCCACCAGCTCCGCGGTCACCTCCCCCAGCTTCGTCTCGTGGATCGAGGCCAGCACCTCGAGGCAGAGATCGGATTTGGTGTGGAAGTTCGAGTACACCGCGCCCTTGGAGTAGCCCGCCGCCTCGGCGACGCGTTCCAGGCTCGTCCCCGCGTAGCCCTCGGCGAGGAAGATCGCGCGGGCGGTGTTCAGCAGGTTCTCCCGGGTGCGGGCCTGCGATTCGGTGCGTGTCAGACGTGCCACGAGACGATTCTAAATACCCACGCCTTCGGGATTCCATCAGTATCCGAATACTGTTAGTATCCGAAACTGTGGGTAACACATTCGGTACACATCGACGTGGACTGGCCATCGGCTGTGGCGGCACCCTCGGCGCGGCGTGGATCGTGGCCGCGCTCGCCGCGGCACGCGATGTGCTGGGCTGGGATCCGCGCGAGGCGGACGCGCTGATCGGCACGTCGGCCGGGGCGGAAGTGGTGACGATGCTCGGTAGCGGCGTGGACGTCGGCGAACTCGTCGACATGCAGCTCGGCACCGCCACGCATCCGGTGCTGGCGCGGCATCACCGCGACGGGCCCGGCAGATTCCCGCCGCTGCCCCGCCCGTGTCTCGGCTCGCCACGAATGACCCTGCGCGGCAGTGGATCTCCGCAGCACATGCTGATCGCGGGCAGCGGGCTGCTGCCCCGCGGCGGCGGCGACGCGAGCTGGCTGCAGCGGCTGGCCGACGGACTCAATCCGGGCCGGGACTGGGTGCCGCATCCCGCGACATGGCTGGTGGCAACGGATTTCGAGACCGGGACCCGGGTGCCGTTCGGGTCCCCCGGCGCGCCGCGCGCGGAACTCGGTGCGGCACTGCGGGCATCGTGGGCGGTCCCCGGGTGGTACCCGCCCGTCCCGATCGGCGGACGCCGCTACGTCGACGGCGGGGTCGCCTCGACCGCCTCGGTCGATCTGCTCGCACCGCTGGAATTGGACGAGCTGGTGGTGTTGGCGCCGATGGCCTCGGCCGGCCGCATCCCCGCCTCCGGTCCCGGCCACCTCCTGGAGCGCCAGCTGCGAAATCGCATGAGCGACACTATCGATGCCGAGATCGCGGCCGCGCGGGCCGGCGGCACCCGGGTACTGTACGTCGGTGCTTCCGCCGCCGATCTCGCGGTAATGGGCCCGAATTTCATGGACGCCCGGCGCCGCCGGGCGACCCTCGACCACGCCATGGCCAGTACCCGCCGCACCATCGAACAAGGAGAATTCGTATGACGATGCTGTCCCGCTACCCGGCCGTCGAACCGCGCGGCGCCCGGGTCCTGATCACCGGCGCCGGGCGCGGCATCGGCGAGGCGACCGCGGAGCTGTTCGCCCGCAACGGATCCGAGCTCGCGCTGGCCGATATCGACCTCGAGGCCGCGCAGACCGTGGCGGACCGGTTGGGCGCCCGGGCATTCCAGCTGGACGTGCGCGACCGCCCCCGCTGGGAGGAGGTGGCCGCGGAGTTCGGTGATATCGACATCCTGGTCAATAATGCCGGCGTCATGCCCGCCGGGCCGTTCCTCGAGCAGCCGGATTCGGTGGGACACACCACGATCGACATCAACGTCTGGGGCCTGATCCACGGCATGCGCACGGTGGCGCCCGGCATGATCGCCCGCTCGCGCGGGCATATCGTCAATGTCGCGTCGCTGGCGGGCAAGATCCCCGTCCCGGGCCTGGCGGTCTACAACGCCAGCAAGTTCGCCGCCGTCGGGCTGTCCGCCGCGACGCGGCTCGAGTTCGCCGAATACGGCGTCAGCGTCAGCGCGGTCCTGCCCCCGGCCGTGCGCACCCGGCTCTCCTCGGGCCTGACCCTGGGCCGCGGCATGCCCACCGTCGAACCGCAGGACGTGGCCGCCGCGATCCTCGAGACCTGCCGCACCCGCCGCGCCGAGACCGCCGTCCCGTCGTATCTCGGCCCGATCGACGCACTCCTGGCCGCTACTCCCGAACCGGCCGTGCGGCTGGTCCGCCGCCTGTTCAACGCTGACCGCGCGCTGCACCCGGACGACGCCGGAGTCCGCGCGGCCTACGAGGATCAGGTGCGGGCCATCGGCGAGGATCACGCATGAAAACCTCACCCGGATCGCGTGATCCGCGCATTGTCATCATCGGCGCCGGGGTCGCCGGCATCACCGCCGCCTACACGTTCACCCGCGCCGGTTTCACGAATGTGACCATCCTGGAGAAGGGTTCGGACGTCGGCGGGGTCTGGCACTGGAACCGCTATCCGGGCCTGACCTGCGATGTGCCCTCGACCCTGTACCAGTTCGGATTCGCGCCGAAGCCGGACTGGTCGCGAATCTGGGCCACCGGCGGCGAGATTCAGCGCTATCACCGCGAGGTGATCGAGCACTTCGGGCTGGACCGGTACCTGCGCCTGAACAGCGAGGTGACCGCCGCCGAGTTCGACGGGCACCAATGGCAGGTCACGGTCGCCGACGGCACGGTCCTCGAGGCCGACTTCGTCATCGCCGCCACCGGCGTGCTGCATCATCCGGCCGTCCCCGACATTCCCGGCATGGACGACTTCGCGGGCCCGGTCGTGCACACCGCCCGCTGGCGCGACGACATCGCCACGGCCGGAAAGAGAATCGCGGTCGTGGGCACGGGATCCACCGGCGTGCAGGTGGTTTCGGCGCTGCAGCCTGAGGCGAGCACCCTGCTGCACTTCGTGCGCAGTCCGCAGTGGGTGTTGTGGGCTCCCATGGGAATTCCGCAGCCGGAGGCACTCACCCGGCTGCTGCGGAGCGCACCGCCGCTCGCGCACCGGCTGTACGGGCTCGCGCTGGAGGCATCCGGGGTGTTCACCGACATCGTGCTCCGGCCGAGCTGGCGGCGAAAGCTGGTGCAGTCGTATGCCCGCCGCAGCCTGGACGCCCTGGTCCGCGATCGCGACCTGCACGCCCGGCTCACCCCCGAGTACGAGCCGCTGTGCAAGCGCCCGGTCGTGTCCGGAAGCTACTACCGGGCCATCACCGCGCCGAATGCGGACCTTGTCACCGACGCGATCACGGAGATCACGCCCACCGCGATCCGCACCGCCGACGGCCGCGAGCACCCCGTCGACGTCATCGTGCTCGCGACCGGTTTCCGCGCCCACGAGTACATGCGCCCGATGGATCTGCGCGGGCGCGACGGCGTCACCATCGACCAGGCGTGGGCGCAGGGACCGCGGGCCTACCGCACGACCGCGATCCCCGGCTTCCCGAACCTGTTCACCGTCCTGGGACCCAACTCCCCCACCGGATCGATATCCCTGCAGTACACCGCAGAGCGCACCGCCGCGTATATCACGCACTGGCTCAACAGGTTCCGCGACGGCGACATCGATACCGTGGAGGTCACCGAGTCGGCCACCGACGCCTACTACAAGGACGTGGACGAGGCGATGGGGCCGACGGTCTGGAACACCGGGTGCGACTCCTGGTATTTCACCGAGGGCCGCACCATCGACCTGTGGCCGTTCGACCGCCGCCGGCTGTCTGCGATGCTCGCGGTACCCGACCCGGCCCACTATCGGATCACCCGTCCGCGGGATCGGGATTCGGACCGCGGCGCGGTGGGTGCTCGGAGCCGATAGCCCGGCCTACCCATCCTGTGCGGGCCGAGCTCGGCGGCGCCGCATGATCGGGTTGTCCGGCGCGGCCCAGGTGATCTCGAAGTAATTGTCCTCGGGATCGTGCAGGTACGCGGAGCGGCCGGTGAAGAACTCGGCGTCGACGGGTTCCTTGGTGACCTGCGCGCCGGCGTCGCGCATCTGCTCGGTGAGGCGATCGACATCCTCGGGCGTGTCGACGATGACCCCGATACTGAAGCGGATGCCACCGTTGCCAGGATCGGGCGCGGTCTGCCCGTCGCGGGCGAGTTCGCCGATCGGGAACACCGCCAGGACGACGCCGCGTAGCTCGAACGCGGCGAAGTCGTCGTCTTCGATGATCAGCGGCAGGCCGCAGCGGCGATAGAAGTCGCGGAGCCGGGGAAGATCGTGCGCGCCGAGAGTGATCATGACGTCTGCGAGCGGTGCCGATGCGTCCATGGGACAAAGTATCCGCCCGCTTGCTCACTCGTCCGCCGCAGGCTCCGGGCCCGTCGGTCAGCCCGCGAGTTCGGCGGCCCGGGCCGCGATGGCCGCGCCCAGATCGGTCGTCGTGCCGGCGCCGTCGAGGTCGGGGGTGCGGATCGCGCCCTCGGCCAGGATGTCGCAGACCGCCTGATCGACGGCGGCGGCCGCCGACTTCTCGCCCAGGTGGTCGAGCATCATTGCGGCGGCGAGGATCTGGGCCACCGGGTTGGCTATGCCCTGCCCCGCGATGTCGGGTGCGCTGCCGTGCACGGCCTCGAACATGGAGGGGGCCTCGCGATGGGGGTTGATATTGCCCGAGGGAGCCAGTCCCAGGCCGCCGGTCACCGCGGCGGCCAGATCGGAAAGGATGTCGCCGAACAGGTTCGAGCCGACGATGACGTCCAGGCGGTCCGGGTGCAGCACGATCTCGGCGGCGAGGGCGTCGACGTGCATCTGGCGGGTTTCCACGGACGGATATTCGGCGGCGATGCGCTCGAAGATGCTGTCCCAGTATGGCATCGAGTGAATGAGGCCGTTGGATTTGGTGGCCGAGCACAGGCGGCCGTCGCGCTCGGCGGCCCGCTCGAACGCGTACCGGATGATCCGTTCGCAGCCGATGCGGGTGAACACCGACTCCTGCAGCACGAATTCCTCGGGGCGGCCGGGATTGTGGGTGCCGCCGATCTCGGAGTACTCGCCCTCGGAGTTCTCCCGGACGATGAGAATGTCCAGATCCTCGGCGGTGCGGCCACGCAGCGCGGACTCGGTGCCGGGCAGCAGCCGCACCGGCCGCAGATTCACGTACTGCCCGAAGGCCCGGCGCAGCGGAATCAGCAGGCCCCACAGCGAGATATGGTCGGGAACGCCCGGAAAACCCACCGCGCCCAGCAGAATCGCATCGAACCCGGCCAGTCGCGCCGGGCCGTCGGGCGGCATCATCGCGCCGGTGCGCAGGTAGTTCTCACAGGACCAGTCGAATTCGGTCCACTCGATGCCCGGCAGCACCGCATCCAGCACGCGCACCGCCTCCGCGGTCACGTCCACGCCGATCCCGTCACCGGGGATGGTCGCAATTCGGTAGGTACTCAACGAATCTCCCTCGTATCCGGATTCCGGGCTCACAGTTTCACGCCGATGTACTTGGTTTCCAGGAACTCGTCGATGCCGGTGAAACCGCCCTCGCGGCCCAGGCCCGACTCCTTGACGCCGCCGAACGGTGCGGCGGGATTGGACACCACGCCCTGGTTCAGCCCGACCATTCCGGTGTCGAGGGCCTCGCAGACGCGCAGCCCGCGCCGCAGATTCTCGGTGTACACGTAGCTCACCAGGCCGTACTGGGTGGCGTTGGCGCGCTCGATTGCCTCGTCCTCGGTGTCGAAGACGGCGATCGCGGCGACCGGGCCGAAGATCTCGGTCCGGCACAGCGCCGCATCATCGGAGACTCCGACGAGAACCGTTGCGGGATAGAAGTTCCCATGGCCGTCGGCCGCGGATCCACCGAGTAGTACCGTGGCGCCGCGCTCCTGGGCATCGGCCACCAGCCAGGTCACCTTCGCGACCGCGTCGGCATCGATGAGCGGGCCCACCACCACGCCCTCCTCGGTGCCCCGGCCCATCGGCAGTGCCGCCATCCGCGCGGCGAGGCGGTGCGAGAACTCCTCGGCGACGCCGCGCTGCACCAGAATTCGGTTCGCCGCGGTGCATGCCTGCCCGATGTTGCGCATCTTGGCCGCGAGCGCACCCTCGACCGCCTCGTCGAGATCGGCGTCGTCGAACACCAGGAAGGGCGCGTTGCCGCCCAGCTCCATCGAGGTGCGCATGACCGTGCGGGCGCACTGTTCGAGCAGCACCTTGCCCACCGCGGTGGATCCGGTGAACGAGAGTTTGCGGGAGCGCTCGTCCAGGATCATCGGCGTCATCACCGACGCGGGGTCCGAGGTGGTGATCACGTTCACCACCCCCGCGGGCAGCCCGGCCCGGACCAGCACCTCGGCGAGGGCGAGCATCGACAGTGGCGTCTGCTCGGCGGGCTTGATCACGCACGTGCAGCCCGCGGCCAGGGCGGGGCCGATCTTGCGGGTGCCCATGGCCAGGGGGAAGTTCCAGGGCGTGATCAGCAGGCTGGGCCCGACCGGCTGCCTGGTCACCAGGAACCGCGAGCCACCGCCGGGCGCGGGCATGTACCCGCCGTCCAGGCGCACGGCCTCCTCGGCGAACCACCGGAAGAACTCTGCGGCATAAGCGATTTCGCCGCGCGCCTCGGCCAGCGGCTTACCCATCTCGAGGGTCATGACCAGCGCGAGGCGCTCGGTGTCGGCGAGCAGCAGACGGTGCGCGCGCATGAGCAGATCGCTGCGCTCGCGCGCCGGGGTGCGGGCCCAGGCGGCCTGAGCGCCGGCGGCCGCGGACAGGGCGGCCAGGCCGTCCTCGGGTGCGGCGTCCGCCACCTCGCAGAGTAATTGCCCGGTCGCGGGGTCGGTAACGGGCAGTCGCGCGGCGGTTTGCCGCCACTGCCCGCCGATGAACAGTCCGGTGGGCACGCTGTCGATGGCGGCCCGCTCGTCGGACTCCAGGCCGGCACTGGTCTGCGTCACTGCCCGCTCCTCACGCTTGTTTCCTGCATTCGTGACCCGGGCGCCGCAAACCATTGCTGTCGCCCTGCCCGCCATGATATTCATATTGTCAACAATCCGACAATAGACAATGATCGTCGAGAAGTGAGGCGGCTCACATGTCCGAACTCTCCCCCGTCCTCGAGCAGGCCACCCCGGTCACCGTCGATCACGGTGAGGGGTGCTATTTGTACGGCACCGACGGCCGCCGGTACCTCGATTTCACCGCCGGCATCGGGGTCACCAGCACCGGCCACTGCCATCCGCGGGTCGTGGAGGCCGCCCGCGCGCAGGTCGGCAGCCTCATCCACGGCCAGTACACGACCGTGCTGCACCGGCCACTGCTCGAGCTGACCGAAAAGCTGGGCACGGTGCTGCCCGCCGGACTCGACTCGCTGTTCTTCTCCAACTCCGGCAGCGAGGCGATCGAGGCCGCGCTGCGCCTGGTACGCCAGGCCACGGGACGGCCGAATGTGATTGTGTTCCATGGCGGTTTCCACGGCCGCACCGTCGCCGCGGCCACCATGACCACCTCGGGCACCCGGTTCTCGGCCGGATTCAGCCCGCTGATGGGCGGGGTGCACGTCGCGCCGTTCCCGACCGCCTACCGCTACCGCTGGAGCGAGGAGCAGGCCACCGAATTCGCACTGCGCGAACTGGATTACCTCTTCCAGACGCTCAGCTCGCCCGCGGAGACCGCGGCGTTCTTCGTCGAGCCCGTGCTCGGCGAGGGCGGCTACATCCCCGGCAACACCGCGTTCTTCCAGGGCCTGCGCGAGCGCGCCGACCGGCACGGCATCCTGCTGGTGATCGACGAGATCCAGACAGGATTCGGACGAACCGGAAAGTTCTTCGGGCACCAGCACTTCGGCGTGCGGCCCGACGTCATCACCATCGCCAAGGGCCTGGCGAGTGGCTTCCCGCTCTCGGGCATCGCCGCCCCGGCCGCACTGATGGCCAAGGCGTGGCCCGGCTCGCAGGGCGGCACCTACGGCGGCAACGCGGTCGCGTGCGCCGCGGCCATCGCGACGCTGGAGGTCATCGAGTCCGAGGGCCTGGTGGACAACGCCGCGGCCCGGGGGCGCCAGCTCATCGAGGGCGCGCGCAAGTCCGCCACCACCGCGGTGGGCGACGTGCGGGGGCTCGGCCTCCTGATAGGCTCCGAATTCACCACGGCCGCAGGCGAACCCGATACCGCCACCGCGGCCGCCGCGCAGCGCCTCGCGGGCGAGAAGGGCCTGCTGCTGCTGACCTGTGGCGCCTACAGCAATGTCGTGCGGATGATCCCGCCGTTGATCGTGTCCGAGAGCCAGGTCGACGATGCGCTCGAGATCTGGTCCGCCGTCCTCGACGAGCTCTGAGCTCACCCACCCCGCGAAGGGAGTCTCCGTGGCCCGCTACCTCACCATCACCCTGACCAAGGCCGGAATCACCTGCCGCGCACGCCTTCTCGACGAGGAGGCCCCCCGCACCTGTGCCGCGGTGTGGGATGCGCTGCCGCAGGAGGGCAGTGCCTTCCACGCCAAGTACGCCCGCAACGAGGTGTACACCCTGGTCCCCCGCATTTCCGCCGCCCCGCATCGCGAAAACCCCACCGTCACACCGATTCCCGGCGACGTATGCCTGTTCGACTTCGAGCCTTGGGAGATCGGCAACCCCGCCTACGGCTACGAGCCCGGCTCCGAGGCACATCACGCCCAGGGTGCCACGGATCTTGCACTCTTCTACGGCCGCAACAATTTACTGATCAACGGTGACATGGGCTGGGTTCCGGGCAGCGTCTTCGCTACCATCGAAGAGGGCCTCCCCGAGCTCGCCACCGCCTGCAACTCCCTGTGGCTGCGGGGTGTAGAGGGCGAAACCCTCGCTTTCGCCCGAGCCTGAGCCGCGCGGCCCCATCGCACGGACGACCGGACCTCGGTAACCCCACACCGGCCTGGGTCGGGTTACCGCATCCACCCCGTGATCTCGCGACGAGCATCCGCCATTCCGGCGCGCCGCGATCACGACACCTCGGGCCGCCGGACTCGACATGGTGCGCCGACCGGCGACGCTCAGTCCTGAGGCTTCGCCCAGCGGCCGCGGGCCTGCTGGATGTGTTCGCGCAGATACCGTTCGACGGCGTCCTGATCCCGGGATTCGATCATGTCGACGATGGTGAGGTGTTCGCGGGCGACGTCGACGAGTTCGCCCTTCTTGGCGAGTGAGGCGAGGCCGAACAGGCGCGTGTGGTCGCGCAGATCGGAGACCAGCGCATTGAGCCGCGGGTTACCGGCGTAGCCCAGCAGTGCCAGATGGAAGACCTGGTCCGCGGCGGTGTACTCCACCAGATCGCCCCGTTCGGCGCCCTCGACGATCTTCGCCGCCAGCTCACGCAGCCGGGGGAAGTCCTCGGCGGGGATCAGCGGCGTCACCTCGCGGACGATCGGGGGCTCGAGCAGCAGGCGGATCCGGGTGATGTCGTCGAGGTCCTTCTCGGCCACCTCGGTGACGCGAAATCCCTTGTTCGGCACGATCGTAATGAGGTTCTCGCGAGCCAGATCCTGCATCGCCTCGCGCACCGGCGTGGCGGATACGCCGAAGCGAGCGCCGAGCGACGGGGCGGAATACACCTCGCCGGGCTCCATCTCCCCCGCGATGATGGCGGCGCGCAGCGCCCGCGAGACCTTGTCGCGGAGGCTCACCTTCTCCACCTGGGTGAATTGGTCGATGCTCACGTGATCGTTCCCCTGCCCGTGATCGGCTGATATGGATCGCTGACGACATCTTATGCCATGTCACGTTGCACAAGGCGAGATCTTTGGCGAAAACCCACCCGTAGTGATGTGTGACATTGCACCATAGGGGAGAGAGCGGCCCCACACAAGTGGTTGCGAAGGCATAGCCGAACCGGTTACCGTCAGTGCAATGTCACACAGCACAGCGTGGCAGAGGCGGCCGGGCGCCTTCCCGGACTCTCGCGCACATTGGAGGCTCGCATGCCCGAAACGACCACGTCGCCCACGACCAAGCCCTGGCACGGGGTGCTTGTCGCCACGACGCTGCCGTTCACCGAGGACCTTTCGGTCGATTACGACGCCTACGCCGAGCATGTGCGGTGGCTGGCCGACAGCGGCTGCCACGGCGTGAGCCCCAACGGTTCGCTGGGTGAATACCAGACCCTCGACGACACGGAGCGCGCCCGCGTGGTGACGACGGCGATCGAGGCCGCGCCGCAAGGATTCACGGTGATGCCGGGGATCGCTGCCTACGGCGCGCTGCAGGCGCGCAAGTGGGCCGAGCAGGCCGCCGAGGCCGGGGCGCAGGCGGTGATGCTGTTGCCGCCCAACACCTATCGCGGCGGCCGCGAGGTCATCCTCGATCACTACCGCACGGTGGCCGCGGTCGGCCTGCCGATCGTCGCCTACAACAATCCGATCGACACCCGCATCGACCTGACCCCGGACATCCTGGCCGAGCTGCACGGCGAGGGACTGATCGTCGGGGTCAAGGAGTTCACCGGCGACGTCCGCCGGTTCTACGAGATCAAGGAACTCGCCCCCGGACTCGATGTGCTCATCGGCTCCGACGATGTCGCGCTCGAACTGGGCCTCGCCGGCGCCGTCGGCTGGGTGGCCGGGTACACGAACGCGATCCCGCAGGCCACGCTGGAGCTGTACAACGCCGCGGTGAATCGCGACCTGGACAAAGCGCTTCCGCTGTACCGCGACCTGCACCCGCTGCTGCGCTGGGATTCCAAGACCGAGTTCGTGCACGCGATCAAACTGTCGATGGATCTGGCCGGGCGTCGCGGCGGGGCCTGCCGCCCGCCGCGTGTCCCTCTCGCGTCCGAGCTGGTCGCCTCGATCACCGACGCCACCCGGGCGGTGCTGGCCAAGGGCTACCGGTAGCCGAAAGCACAGCAGGCACAGCGACTTACAGGAAGTGAGGACCGCTCGATGACCGGAACGACGGTCGAACCCAACAACGATACGACGGCGGACGAGGTCGATTCGATCGTCGAGGCCGCGGCGGCGGCCGCGGGCACCTGGGCGGCAATCGATCCGGCCGCCCGGGCCGGGGTCCTGACGCGCATCGCCGACGGACTCGACGACCACGCCGACGAACTGATCCCACTGGCCGCCCGGGAGACCCGCCTTACCGACGCTCGACTGGTGGGCGAGTTGCAGCGCACCAGCTTTCAGCTACGCCTATTCGCCCGGACGGTGCTCGACGGCGGCATGCTGGACGTGCGCATCGACACTGCGGACCCCGAATGGCCGATGGGTGCGCCCCGACCGGACCTGCGGCGCATGAACATTCCACTCGGCCCGGTCGTCAACTTCGCGGCGAGCAACTTCCCGTTCGCCTTCTCCGTTGCCGGCGGTGACACCGCCGCCGCGCTGGCGGCCGGATGCCCGGTCGTCGTCAAGGCGAATCCGGGACATCCTGCCCTGTCCCGCGCGGTCGGGGAGATCATCACCGCGGTGCTGGCCGAAAGCGACTGCCCACGCGGCACTTTCGGCCTGATCTTCGGCCGCGAGGCCGGGGTGCAGGCGCTGACCCATCCCCTGGTCGCCGCCGCGGCCTTCACCGGATCCACGGCGGGCGGCCGGGCGCTGTTCGATCTGGCCTGCGCGCGGCCGGTGCCGATCCCCTTCTACGGAGAGCTGGGTTCGATCAATCCGGTATTCGTCACCGCCACGGTGGAACAGTCGCGGGCCGCGGAGATCGCCGCCGGTCTGGTGAGCGCGGTGAGTGCCAGCGCCGGACAACTGTGCACCAAGCCCGGACTGGTCGCGGTGCCGGACGGATCGCCGGTGCTGACCGAGCTGATCGGCGCCGGGCCCGCGCCGGTCGGCGACCTGCTCAACGAGGCGATCGCGGCCGGATTCTCCGCGGTCGTCGAGCAGGTACGAGCGCATCCGGAGGTGCGGACGCTCACCGGGGGCGGCCCGGGACAGACTCTGATATTGACCACCACCGCGCGATCGGTGCTCCTGGATCGTGATGTCCTGATGCGGGAGATGTTCGGTCCGGCAACGCTGGTGGTGACCTATCGCGATACCGCCGAACTACTCGAACTCGCCCGCGCGGTGCACGGACAGCTGACGGTGTCCATCTTCGCCGACCGAGCCGATGACACCGCCGGCGCACTGCTCGCCGCCGGGGCCGCCGCCGCCGGCCGAGTGCTCTGGAACAGCTGGCCCACCGGACTTTCGGTGACCTACGCACAACAGCACGGCGGACCGTATCCGGCCTCCACCGCCCCGACGACGACCTCGGTCGGTACCGCGGCGGTCACCCGGTTCCTGCGCCCGGTGGTGTTCCAGTCGGTGCCGCAGGAGTTGCTGCCGGAGCAACTGCGCACGGAGAACCCCCTTTCCATCCCCCGATCGATGAATGGGGCGCGCGCACAATGACTCTCGATTCGGCGGGCACATCCTCCGTGAGGGGGACGGATGTGCTGATCATCGGCGGCGGCGTGATCGGATGCGCGCTCGCGGACCGGCTCACGCTGGCCGGTGCAACAGTGCGAGTGTGTGAGGCGGGCGACACGGCCTCCGGCACAACGGCGCACGGCGAGGGCAACGTGCTCGTCTCCGACAAGGGCCCCGGCCCGGAGTTGGCGCTGGCGCAGTTCTCGCGCCGCCTGTGGCCCGATGTCCTGGCTCGCCTCGCCGACCGGGTGCCCGCCGAGGCGAGCGCCATCGAATGGGAACCCAAGGGCGGCATCGTCGTCGCCACCACCGAGGCGGGCGCGGGCGCGCTGACCGAGTTCGCCCGCGGGCAGCGCGCGGCCGGGGTGCGCTGCGAAAGCCTCGACGCGGACCGGCTCGCCGCGGCGGAGCCCGCATTGACCAGGGAGGTGACCGCGTCGGTCTACTACCCGGACGACGCCCAGGTGCAACCGGTCGGCACCGCAACCGCGTTGCTGTCCGCGGCCGTGGCGGCCGGAGCGGTGGTCGAAACACGCTGTGCGGTCACCGAACCCATCGTCCGGGCCGATCGGCTGATCGGCGTGCGGACCACCAGGGGGCCGCGGTACGCCGATACCGTGATCAATGCGGCCGGGCCCTGGTCGGGGCCGGTATCGGTCCAGCTCGGCGCCCCCATCGCGGTCAAGCCGCGGCGCGGTGACGTGCTGATCACCGCTCCCCTGCCGCCGACCGTGTTCCACAAGGTCTACGACGCGGACTATGTGGGCGCGGTGGGCAGTTCGGATGCCGCGCTGCAATCCTCCGCGGTGGTCGAATCCACCCGCGGCGGACCGCTGCTGCTCGGATCCTCGCGCCGCCAATGCGGTTTCGACGACCGCATCCGCCCCGACAGCCTCGCCGCCATCGCCCGCAAGGCGCTGCGCCTGTACCCGGTGCTCGCTGACGTCGCCGTCATGCGCGCGTACGGCGGCTTTCGCCCCTACGTCGACGACCATCTCCCGGTGATCGGCCCCGACCCGCGGCTGCCCGGCCTCTGGCACGCGACGGGCCACGAGGGCGCGGGAATCGGATTGTCGGTCGGCACCGCGCACCTGGTCGCCGCCGCACTGGAGGGCGATGCGGACGAGGTCGATATCGCCGCCTTCGCCGTCGACCGACCGGCCGTCCTCGGACCGACCGCTGACCAGCCGACCGCGGAGAGGGTGTCCCGGTGAGCCCGAACGATATTCCACACGACGCCGATCCGGTCGGCAGCGACCGCAGGACCGTCGCCACCGCATGCGCTACCGACCCCGAAGGCCTGCAGTTGCCCCGTCACTCCAGCGTGAAATCGGCCCGTCGTTCCCGCGCGGCTGCGACCGGAGTCCACCGACGGCGGCATTGCCGCTGCGAGCTCGGTTACCCCCATCCCGACAGCGAGGCGATAGCGCTATGAGCCCCAGCATGATTCCCCCGGACCAGGACCGTCTCGGGCGCGCCGACCGGCCGCTGACCATCGTTGTCGAGGGCGTCGAGGTGCCCGGTGTCCATGGACAGACACTTGCGTCGGTCCTGTTGTCCGATGACCGGTCGCACTGGCGCACCGCGCCCACGGGCGGCGCCCGCGGGGTGTTCTGCGGCATCGGGATCTGCTTCGACTGCGTCGCGACCGTCAACGGCGTTCCGGACATCCGGCTGTGCCGCCGTCCGGCGCGGGACGGCGACACGGTCACCCTGCAGAACCGCCACCCGGAGCGGGACCAGCAGTCGGTGAATACAGCTAGGCGCCTGCTCCCTGCGGAGCCGAGCGCGAGCGAGGTGGAGCAATGAGCAGACATGTGGTGGTGATCGGCGGCGGACCTGCGGGTACAGCCGCGGCCACGGCGGCGCTGCGTCACGGTGCGACCGTCACGCTGATCGATTCGAACGAGGCGCTGGGTGGCCAGTACAACCGGCGCATCCCGGCCGCCTACGGAGTCCGGCGCCCGCTGGCCATCGGCCACGGTTATCCCGCCGCGCAACGCCGGGCACGCTTCGTGACCGAGCATCCGCGCTGCGAATACCTCGCCTGGGCCGCGGTCTATCAGATCGAACGGCATCTCGACGGCGGTTGTCCCGCAGTCCGTTTGCTGATCGGTGTCGAGGGTGACCAGCGGACGCACCGGGTGGTGCAGGGTGATGCGCTGGTCATCGCCACCGGCGCGTACGACCGGGTGTGCCCCTTCCCCGGATGGGACCTGCCGGGCGTCTACACCGCCGGCGCCGCACAGACTCTGGCGAAGACCCAGCGCGTGCTCATCGGACGGTCCGTCCTGCTGTCGGGCACCGGCCCGTTCCTCCTGCCGGTCGCTCAATCGCTGGCCGCCGGTGGCACGCACGTCGAGGCGGTCCTGGAGGCCAACCCGCGGGGCCGGATCCTGCGGCACTGGGCCGCCGCACCGTGGCAGTTGCGGCACAGCGCGGGCAAGACCGCCGAGTTGTTCGAATATGCCGGTTGCCTTGTGCGGTACCGGATTCCGCTGCGCACCTCGTCCGCCGTCGTCGCGGTCGCGGGCGACGGGCGGGTGGAGGAGGCGACCATCGCCCGCCTCGACGAGAACTGGACGCCGGTCCCGGGCAGCCACACCACCGTCGCGGTGGACGCGGTCGCGGTCTCGCACGGGTTCACCCCGCAGCACGAACTCGCGGTGGCCGCGGGTGCGCGGCTGAACCGGGACGGCTTCGTCCGGGTCGATGAGAACCAGCTGACCACGGCAGCATCGGTCTGGGCGGCGGGCGAGATCACCGGCATCGGCGGCGCGCAGGTCGCACTTGTCGAGGGAACGGTCGCCGGGATCGCCGCAGCCGGCGGCGACCCGGTAGGGAATCGCGCGCTGCGCGCCCGCCACCGCACCGCCGAGCAGTTCGTCGCCCGCCTCGCCGCCGCACACCCGATCCGGCCGGGCGTCCTGACCTGGTCCCAGCCCGACACCGTCGTCTGCCGGTGCGAGGGCACCACACGAGGCGACCTCACCGCGGCGTGGGCCCGCACCGGGGGCGAGAGCTACCGGTCGACCAAGCTGGCCACCCGCGCCGGTCTCGGACCCTGCCAGGGCCGGATCTGCGCCGCCAACATCGACGCGCTGCGGGCGCAGACGGTCTCGAACTGCGGCACCTCGGACCACACGCGCGCGGAACAGACGGACGGAGTATCGACCTCGGGGCCCGCGACCGACGACGAATACCGCGGCGGCACTCCGGAGTGCGCACCGATCGGCCTAGCGGCAGCTACCCCGGCCTGGCGTCCGCTGGCCGCCCCGGTGCGACTGCGCGAACTCGCCGACCTCGACAGTGAAGGACAGTCCTGATGCACAGCAGCAGAATCATTTCCGCGATCGACACCCACACCGAGGGCATGCCGACGCGGGTGGTCACCGGTGGGGTGGGCACGATTCCCGGCGACACCATGGCGGCGCGGCGGACCTATTTCATCGACAATCTGGACGGCCTGCGCAAGCTTCTGGTCAACGAGCCACGCGGGCACGCGGCGATGAGCGGGGCGATCCTGCAACCCGCCACCACCGCGGATGGACACTTCGGGGTGCTGTTCATCGAGGTCAGCGGGCTGCTGCCGATGTGCGGGCACGGCACCATCGGGGTGGCGACCGCCCTGGTCGAGGCGGGCATGGTGCCGATCACCGAGCCGGTCACCGAGATTCGCCTGGATACCCCCGCCGGACGCGTGGTCGCCGCGGTGAACGTCACTGCGGGCCACGCCGATTCGGTTACCCTGCGCAACGTCCCGTCGTACTGCGACAGCCTGGACAACGATGTGGACGTGCCGAGCCTGGGTGCCGTCCGCTACGACATGGCCTACGGCGGAAACTTCTACGCCATCGTCGACCTCGGCAAGCTGGGGCTGCCGTTCGACCGCGCGCACAAGGACGAAATCCTCGGCGCCGGACTGCGAATCATGCGGGCCATCAACGAGTCCCGTCGTCCGGTGCATCTCGAGGACGAACGTATCGCCGGGTGCAAGCACGTCCTGTTCCTCGATCCGGCCTCCGAACCGGCGCACACCAGAAATGCCATGGCCATCCATCCGGGCTGGTTCGACCGCTCCCCCTGCGGGACCGGCACCTCCGCGCTGCTGGCCCGTCAGCACGCCCGCGGCCTGCTCGTCGAGGATCAAGTGCTGCAGAACGACTCGTTCATCGGCACCACGTTCTACGCCCGCGCGGTCGAGAGCGTCACCGTCGGCGGGCGCCCGGCCGTCGTGCCCGCGATCACCGGCCGCGCCTGGCTCACCGGCACCGCGAACTATCTGCTCGACCCCTCGGACCCGTTCCCCGAGGGATTCACCTTCTAGCGCACCGAATCCCCGGCCACCGCACACGTCATCACCCCGTTTCACATCACCACCCTCGAAAGGCACGACAATGTCTGTCGTCACTCGCCGTACCCGCATACCCATGACCATGAGCGGGGTGATGCGGCGAATGCCCGTGACCGTCGCGGACACCGGCGATTTCACCAAGAGCATGGGACTGTGGCAGCTGGTCGCGCTCAGCCTCGGCGGGCTCGTCGGGGCCGGGGTCTTCTCGCTCGCCGGGGTGGTCGCTCACGACGTGGCCGGTCCGGGCGTTCTCGTCTCGTTCCTGATCGCGATCGTCGCCTCCGGGGCGGCGGGCCTGTGTTACGCCGAATTCGCCGGTATGGTCCCCAAAGCCGGCTCGGCCTACACGTACTCCTATGTCGCACTGGGCGAGATCATCGGCTTCATGATCGGCTGGGATCTCCTGCTCGAATACACCGCCATTGTCTCGGTGGTCGCGATCGCAGTCTCCGGGTATCTGAACTACATCACTCACTACATCGGATTCGACTTGCCCACTTGGGCATTGGGTGCACCGGGATCCGGTTCCGGGCACCGGGTCGATCTGTTCGCGCTGTTGCTGTGCCTATTGCTGGCCTTCCTGCTCTCCCGTGGAACCCGTGAATCCGCCCGCGTGCAAACGGGACTCGTCGTGGTGAAGCTGGTGATCGTCGCGATCGTGGTTGTCGCGGGCGCGTTCCATATCAAGTCCGGCAACTACACGCCGTTCTTCCCGTTCGGCATCGGCGGCGCGGCATCCGGTGCAGCACTGGCCTTCTTCGCGGTGTACGGCTACGACGCGATGAGCGCCGCGGCGGAGGAATCGACCGACGGTAAGCGGCAGCTGCCCAAGGCGATCATGATCAGCCTGGGCATTGCCGCGGTCATCTATCTGCTGGTCTGCCTCGTCATCGTCGGGATGGTCAACTACACCCACATCAACGTCTCCTCGCCGTTCTCCAGCGCATTCGACTCGATCGGGATGGGAATCCTGGGTCTGATCATCGCGGTGGGTGCGGTCGTCGGCGTCACCACCTCCGCGTTCGCGAATATGCTCGCCGTGACCCGGGTCGGCTTCGCCATGAGCCGCGACGGCCTGCTGCCGACCTACTTCGGCAAGACCGATCCCACCCGCAAGGTGCCCAGCCGGGTGATCTGGCCGGCCGGCGTGGTCTCGGCCGTCATCGCGGGCTTCCTGCCGATTCGGGCCGCCGCCGAACTCACCAACATCGGAATCCTCATGGCGTTCATCGTCGTTGCGCTCGGGGTGATGCGGCTGCGCCGGACCCGCCCGGATGCTGACCGCGCGTTCCGCACCCCGTGGGTGCCGATCGTGCCGCTGATCGGGATCGGGTTCTCGATCTGGCTGATCACCGAACTCACCTGGGTCACCTGGCTGCGGTTCGTCATCTGGCTGGTACTCGGCCTGGCAGTGTATTGGGGCTTCGGCTACCGCAATTCGACGCTGAACCGACCACAAGCCGAATCGGCCGCATAGCACCTTGACACTGAAAAGCCTGGCCCGCCAACACTGTTGGCGAGCCAGGCTTTCTCCGCGCGCACGGCTTGGCGTCAGGTCCCGTGCACGAGTCTCAGGAGGCCAGAACGGTTTCGGCGAACCGCGCGGCGGCAAGGACCAGATCGTCCGAGTGCCGCGGGCCGACGATCTGCAACCCTACAGGCATGCCCTCGGGAGTACTGCCCGCGGGGATGCTGATCGCGGGTTGCTGAGTCATGTTGAACGGGTAGGTGAATGGGGTCCACTGTGGCCAGCTGCGCAGGCCGCTGTCCGGCGGCACGTCGTGACCGGCCTCGAAGGCGGTGATCGGCATGGTGGGCGTGATCAGCAGATCGTAGGCGGTGTGGAAGGCGCCCATCACGATGCCGATCTCGGCGGCGGTCGCGCGCGCGTCGAGATAGTCTACGGCGCTGCGGGTTTCGCCCTCGTCCCAGACCGCGCCCAGGCCGGGGTCGACCCGCTCGCGGGTGCCCTCGGGGAATTTCGAGAGCATCGCCGCGGCGCCTGTCGCCCACAGCAGTTCGAACGCCTCGAGGGGATCGGTGAAGCCCGGCTCGGCCGCGACGACCCGCAGGCCCGCCTCGTCCAGCCTGCGCACCGCGGCATCGACCACCGCCGCGACCTCGGGATCGACGTGCGCGTAGCCCAGTGTTGGCGAATAGGCAACGGTGCAGCCGCGCACGTCCCGGGTCAGCTGGCTGCGGAAGGTGGTCAGCGTGGGCGCCTGCTGGGTGGGGTCGCGCGGATCGGGCAGCGACAGGATGTCCATCAGCAGCGCGGCGTCCTCGACGGTGCGGGTGATCGGCCCGCCGTGCGCGAGCGGCCCGAACGGGCTCGCCGGATACATCGGAATGCGCCCGTGCGTGGGCTTGAATCCGACGACGCCGCAGAACGAGGCCGGAATCCGCACGCTCCCACCGCCGTCGCTGCCGATCGACAGCGGGCCCATCCCCGCCGCCACCGCCGCCGCGCTGCCGCCGGACGAGCCGCCGGAGGTCTTCGCGGGATCGACGGGATTGCGGGTGATGCCCGTCAGCGGGCAGTCGGTGACCGCCTTCCAGGCCAGCTCCGGGGTGGTGGTCTTGCCGACGAACACCAGCCCGTCCTGGCGCAGCCGCGCGGTGGCGGGACTGTCGACCGGCCACGGCATGTCGGCCTGGATGGAGGTGGAACCGCGCCGGGTGGGCCAGCCCTCGGTGAGGTAGGTGTCCTTGATCGACATCGGCACGCCGTCCAGCAGGCCCTGCACATGCCCGGAATGCCAGCGCGCCTCGGATTCCTTGGCCTGCACCAGCGCCCGCTCCGGATCGACCAGACAGAACGCATTCAGTGCGCCGTCGCGCTCGGCGATCGCATCGAGCACCGCCTCGGTGGCCTCCACCGGGGACAGCGCGCCGGCCGAATAGGCCGTCACCAGCTCGACCGCGGTCATGGCGGCGGGTTCGGCGGGAATATCGATATCGGGGTGGGCCATAGCTGACTCCCTTCAGGCGGGGACGTACCCCAGCCTCTTGTCGACCACGTTGTCCAGTGGCCGGCCATCGATCCACTTCCGGAAATTCGCGGCGAACGCCGCGGTTATCTCGCGGCGCCAACCGGCGAAATCGCCGGAATTGTGTGGCGTGAGGTGGACATTCGGCAGATCCCACAGCGCATGGCCGGGCGGCAGCGGTTCGGGATCGACGACATCGAGCGCCGCACCGGCGAGCAGACCGGTGCGCAGTGCGGTGACGAGATCGTCTGTCACTACGGATTCCCCACGACCGACATTGATGAAACGAGCATGCGGTGTGAAATTCGTAAATGCCCGGGAGTCGAACATATTCCGCGTCTGCGGAGTCAAGGGAGCAACGGCCACCACGTAGTCCGCGGCGGGCAGTTCGGCGTACAGATCGGTGGCGACCGTGCCGAAATCCGGATCGTCCTCGCGCGCCCGGCGGCCCAGCCCACGCACCCGCATACCGACCGCACGCAGCAGCCGGGCAGTGGCGCGGCCGATCGATCCGGTGCCCACGATGAGCACCGAGGCGCCGGCGATCCGCTCGGATTCCCGATGCCTCCAGATGTGCTCGCGCTGCAGGCGCAACGATTCGGGCAGATCCTTCGCGAAATTGAGGATCTGCGCGAGTACGTATTCGGCGATGGCACTGTCGAATACGCCGCGGGTGTTGGTGACGATCACGTCGCTGGCGATCAGTTCGTCGAACAGCACCGAGTCCACGCCGGTGCCGCCCACGTGCAGCCAGGACAATCGATCCGCGGCGAACCAGGCGGCGGGAATCGCCGTCGTGCGGAAGTCGTCGACGAATAACACGTCGGCGCCGTGCAACGCCTCGGCGAGCCCGTCCGCAACCGTGTAGCGAACCTCGGCCCGCATCGCGACCGGTCGCATCAGCTGCGCATCGGGCCGGGCGCCATCGTGCAATACGGTGACTTTGGGGCCCTCTTTCACATTGACAGACTAGAAACACATCGTATGATTGTCAACAATCCGATCGTGTGCGGAGGACTGGTAGCGGACGCGAGAGGGGCCCTCGTGGAACTGAACTTTGCCGATATCGATGGGCCCGTGGCCCAGCGTGGCATCGGCATCATCGCGCCGTTCGACCTGGCACTCGAGCGCGAACTGTGGCGCTGGGCGCCGCTCGAGGTCAGCCTGCATCTGGCCCGCACGCCGTACGAGCCGGTGCCGGTCTCGGTGGAGATGGCCGAGCTGGTCTCCGACGCGGTACACCTGACCGCGGCCACCCGCAACGTGCTGCACGTGGATCCCGAGGTCATCGCCTACCTGTGCACCTCGGGCAGTTTCATCAAGGGCCTGGCCTACGAGCGATCGCTGGTCGAGGCCATCTGCCGCGCCGGGGCCGCCGCCGCGGTCACCACCTCCGGGGCACTGATCGAGGCGGTCCGCAAATTGGAGATCACCCGCATGTCGGTGATCACCCCCTACGACGAGCAACTGACTGGCAAGCTGCACGACTTCCTCGACGAGGCGGGCTGCACCGTGATCCGTTCGGACCACCTCGGCCTGGGCGGCGGCATCTGGAAGGTCAGCTACCGCACCATCGCCGAGCGCATCATCAACGCCGACGATCCACAGGCGCAGGCCATCTTCGTCAGCTGCACCAACCTGCCCACGTACGACCTGGTCGAACCGCTCGAGCGGGCGCTGGGCAAACCGGTCCTGACCGCGAATCAGCTCACCATGTGGGCCTGCCTGGGCCGCATGAAACTTCCCATGATGGGGCCGGGCAAATGGCTCCAGAACGTTTTCTGAAGGAGACCCGTGACAGCGATCGGATTCATCTACCCCGACCACGCCGCCGAGGACGATTATCCACGCGCCGGCGCGCTGCTGGATGCGGATCTGCGCATCGCCCACATCTACGGCACCGACCTGCACGCGGTGCCCGAGCTGCTGGATCTGGGCAGCCCGGACAAGCTGCGGCACGGCGCGGAGCTGCTGGCCGAGCACGCGCCCGCGGCCGTCGTCTGGGCCTGCACCTCCGGCAGTTTCGTCTACGGCCCCGACGGGGCGCGCGAGCAGGTGCGCGGACTCGGGGCGGCCGCGGGGGTGCCCGCGTCGAGCACCAGCTTCGCCTTCGTCAACGCGGCGCGCGCGATCGGGGTGGCGCGCGTGGCCGTGTGTGCCAGCTATCCGGACGAGGTCGCGAAGCTGTTCGTGGATTTCCTTGCCGCCGAGGGGATCCGGGTCGTCTCGATGTCGAGCGCGGGCATCGACACCGCGGCCGAGGTCGGCACACTCTCGCCCGAGCGGGTGCTCGAGCTCGCGATCGCCAACGATCACCCCGAGGCGCAGGCGCTGCTGATCCCCGACACCGCGATGCACACCGTCGAGGTTTTGCCGAGGCTCGAGGCGGCGCTGGGCAAACCGGTGCTGACCGCCAATCAGGTCACCGTCTGGGAGGGCCTGCGGCTGGCCGGATATGCTCCCGTCTCACCGAGCCTGGGGAGGCTCTTCTCGGAAAGGCTCGTCCATGCCGGTCATTGAGTTCGAACCGGTCAACCGGCAGTCGACCGCGGAAATGATCGCGGACCGGCTGCGGGAGGCCATCATGCGCGGCACGCTCGCGCCCGGCGCGCAGCTCGTCGAGGCCGATCTGGCCGCGCAGTTCGACGTGTCGCGCGGCCCGGTCCGAGAGGCCATGCAGCGCTTGGTCTCCGAGGGACTGCTGCACAGCATCCGGCACCGCGGCATCTTCGTCATCGAGCTGACCCAGGACGACGTGATCGATGTCTACCGGGCACGCACCGCGATCGAGGGCGGTGCGCTGGAACTGATTCTGGACGGCCGCCGCGAGATCGCCTACGCGGCGCTGGAACCGAGCGTGACCGAGATGGTCGCGTGCGCCGAGCGCGGCGACGCCGCCGGGGTGTCCGAGGCGGATCAGGCATTCCACGAGGCCTTCGTCGACAGCGCCGACAGCCCCAGGCTCACCCGCGCGGCCCGCACCCTGCTGATCGAGACCAGAATGTGCCTGGGCGCACTGCAGTCCGCCTACCCCGACCTGCGCGATCAGGCCCGCGAGCACGTCGACCTGCGCGATGCCGTCGGCGAGGGATCCCCGGCCCGCGCGCGCACACTGCTGATCGAGCATATGCACGACGCGGTCGAGCGGCTGCGCGCCCAGCGGGCGCCGGCCGACGTGCAGACCGACGCCAGCTGAGCCCACCACGCGTGTACACAATACCGAGTACACTCCAATTCATGGACGACGATTCGATCAGCATCCGGCAGCTACGCGCCAGTCTCGCAGCCGTGATCGACAAGGCGGTCGCAGGCGAGTCCACGACGGTCACCCGCGACGGGCAGCCCGTGGCCGCCATCATCCCCATGTACATGCTGGAAAAGCTCGAACAGTGGGAAGACGAGCAGCTCACCCGGATGGCCGACGAGGCCGAGCGTGAGCCAGGCGAGCGGATCAGCCTTACCGAGATGATGGCCGAGGTTCTCGATGAACCGAAGCATGGCGCGGCGTGAAGTACGGATTCGAATTCACGCCTGCCGCCCGGCGAGCGATCCGAGCCATCCCGCAGGCAGACGCACTGGGATTGCTTCGTGCGATCACCGCCTTGGGCAACGACCCGTACGCACCAAACCCGAACATCAAGCCGATGGTGGGTGACACGTATACCGGCTACTACCGATTGCGCCACGGGAACTACCGCGCGATCTACCGCATCGACGACGGCCTCCTGATCATTCTGGTAATCAACGCGGGGCACCGTCGCGATATTTATCAGCGGTAAAGCGGAGTACCGGCCCTAGTCGAAGAGGCCGCGCGGGCGCACGACCAGGACCGGGGACGAGCGCTTTCCCTTTTCCTCCAGCAGCGCAATGGCTTTGCCGTCCTCGGTGAGGGCGGCGTGCACCCCGCGTAGGCCGATCGGGTCGAGCCAGCGGCCGTCGCGCAGGGATTCGGCCTCCTCGCCCGTGATGCTGCGATGCGGGAAGGCCAGGCGCGCGGCGGAATCGATGTCGAGGTTCAGGGTAGGGTCCTGCGCCAACGCGTCGAGGGTGCGCGCGTGCTCGAGGGTGAACGGGCCCACCCTGGTGCGACGCAGAGCCGTGAGATGGCCACCGACGCCGAGGCTTTCACCCAGATCGCGGGCCAGGGCGCGGATGTAGGTGCCCGAGGAGCACTCCACCTCCACGTCCAGATCGACGAATGTGGTTGCGCCGGCCTCGATATCGCGGCGGGCCAGCACC
The DNA here is from genome assembly GCF_050434125.1 of Nocardia sp. GP40. NCBI lineage: Bacteria > Bacillati > Actinomycetota > Actinomycetes > Mycobacteriales > Nocardiaceae > Nocardia > Nocardia sp. GP40. Next base: position 240,673 of record NZ_JBNPVW010000011.1, read on the forward strand.
TCGAAGCGGGAGACGGTGACGGGACGGGCCGCCAGCTGCACGTCCTCCCCCGCGCGGGCGCGAGCGTAGGCGCGCTCACCGTCGACCTTGATCGCGCTCACCGTGGCCGGGACCTGCTGGATATCGCCGGTCAATGTCGCAATGCCCGAGGCGATCTCGGCATCGGTGACATGTGCGGCCGGAGCGGTGGACAGGACCTCGCCCTCGGCGTCGTCGGTGACGGTCGCCTGACCCAGGCGGATGGTCGCGGAGTACGCCTTGGTGGTCAGGGTCAGCAGGCCGAGCATCTTCGTCGCGCGCTCCACGCCCAGCACCAGCACGCCGGTCGCCATCGGGTCCAGCGTCCCGGCATGCCCGATCTTGCGGGTGCGCAACAGCTTCCGGCAGCGCGACACCACATCGTGACTGGTCATGCCGCCGTCCTTGTCCACTACCAGCAGCCCGCCCAGCGCGTCCACCAGGGCCGGTTCGCGTCCCATCAGCCGGCCACGATCGCGGTCAGGATCAGCCCGTCGGTGATCAGCCAGCGCCCGTCGAAGGATCGCAGCGGCGCGCCGCCGTCGTTGACCTGGCCGGGAATCAGCAGCTCGCTGCGGAACGTGCCCGACCGGTCGTCGTCGCCGATGGTGAAGGTGATGTGCGCGTCCTCGAATCCGAGCCAGCGCAATGTCAGCGGGAACCACGCCTTGTAGGTCGCCTCCTTGGCGCAGAACAGCAGGCGGTCCATGTGCAGGCCGGTCGCCGGGAGCGCGCCGGCGAGCCAGTCCCGTTCGGCGGGCAGGCTCACCGAATCCAGCACGCCCTCGGGCAGTGCGGCGTGCGGTTCGGCGTCGATACCGATCGAGCGCCACCGCAGCCGGTGCGCCAGCGCCGCGGCCCGATACCCGTCGCAGTGGGTGAGGCTGCCCACCACGCCACGCGGGAACAGCGGCATCCCCCGCTCTCCCTTGCCGATCGCCACCTGCGGCTCACCCAGCTGCGCCAGCGCCTCCCGCGCGCAATGCCGGGCGCCGATGAAATCCCGCCGCCGCTTTTCCACCGACTTCTCGATCAGATGCTCCTCACCCGGATGCGGCTTCAGGCCCTCCGGATACCGCAGCAACTCGGCCGCGGCTACCCCGGCGGGCAGAATCCTGCCCAACATCCGCGCGCTACCCCGCTCCTCGATGACCGCCTCCTGTATCGACACCAATCAACCACACGAGCCTACCGAGTTCGCCCCCGCCTTCTGCGCCATATACACTATTCCCACTGTTGGGAATCTTAGGTAGCTCGAATGCGGTACTCGGACTGAACATTTCGGAACGAATGTGTCGAATCATTTCCTGAACCGGACATTCGTTTGTACGCTACCAAGCAGTAACTAGGTCGTGGGGGGTCGCCGGACAGCGGCTCCCCGATGTGTGAAGCGGTGGTATAGAACGTGCGCGATGTTCCACAAGCGTCTGGACAGACGATGAACGGCCGGCACACATGGGCGTTCTGGGCCGGACTCACGGCTACCACGGTGGGAACCCTCTTACATCTACCTATGTATTTCATGGCCGCGAGCATGGGCTACCGCATGGACGGAATGCGCATGGACGGCTACATGATCACCGGAATGATCCTGATCGTGATCGGGCTGGGCCTGGCGACGTACGGCCTGTTCCCGCGCCGCCCGGTGCACCGCGAGGTGGCCCGGTTGCGGGTGCGGGCCTTGGACGACGCTCCACTGGGCCGCGTGCACGTGCTGCTGGTGCTGGTGCTGGCCACCGCCATCACCATCGACGTCATGAAGCCGACCACGCTCTCATTCGTGGTGCCCGGGGTCGGCAGTGAGTATCACCTGCGCACACCGACCTCGCCGCACCTGCACGCACTGCCGGTGGCGTTGCTGCCGCTGTCCGGCATCCTCGGCACGGCGCTCGGATCGTTCCTGTGGGGCTGGCTCGGTGACCGCATCGGTCGCAAGGCCGCCATCCTGCTGGCCGCTATCTGGTTCGTCGGCACCTCGATCTGCGGCGCGATGCCGAGCTTCCAGATGAACATGGTGATGTGTTTCATCATGGGCCTGGCCGCGGGCGGAATGCTGCCGGTCGCGTTCACGCTGCTGTCGGAGACCATTCCGGCCCGCCACCGCGGCTGGCTGCTGGTGCTGATCGGCGGCGATATCGCCGGCGCGTACGTCATCACGAGCTGGCTGTCCTCTACCATCGGACACACCTACAGCTGGCGCATCCTGTGGCTCGTCGGCCTGCCCACGGGGCTGTTGCTCGCCCTGTTGGTGCGCTGGATTCCCGAGTCGCCCCGGTATCTGATCGCGGTCGGCCGGGAGTTGGAGGCCGAGCGGGTGCTGCGCACCTATCATGCCGAGATCGTCCGCGCGGACGAGCCCGAACCCAATGCGGCGCAAGGCTTTCGAGAGGGCATCGACCAGCTGCTGCGCCGCCCCTTCCTCGGCGTCACCGTCGTGCTCGCGCTGCTCGGGCTCGGCGTCGGGCTGGTCACCTACGGCTTCCAGTTCTGGCTGCCGACGAACCTGCGCACCCTCGGGTTCAGCGGCGTGAGCGCGGACAAGATCCTGCGCGACGCCGCGATCCTGGGCTTCCCGCTGAATTTCCTTGTCGCATACTGCTACCACCGCTCCAGCAAATGGACACTCGTCGGCCTCAGCACCATGCTCGCGGTGACGCTGGCCGCCTTCGTCGCGCTCGGCAATCATGTCGCGGACAACCGCACGCTCCTGTATGCCCTTCTCGTCGTGCCGATCTGGGGATCCAGCTCGATCGTCGCGGTCGTGGTGGCCTACGGATCCGAGGTATATCCGACCCGAATCCGGTCGCGCGGTACCGGATTCGCCGCGGCCATGACCAAGGCCGGCGGGGTCGCGGTGCTCGCGCTCGTGGTGGTAGCGATCAGCGCACCGTCGATCGGCCGGATGGCACTGCTCAGCGTGGTGCCGGTCGCGATCGCGGCGATGGTGGCGGTCGGCGCGCTGGTCGAGACTCGGCGGCGGCCGCTCGAGGAGATCACCGCCGCGGAGTTGGGAGAGATCGCGGCATGACCGCACCGTGCCCGGCCGATCCCGCGCCGCCCGGCCCGATTCGAGAGCGTCTGATCGAGGCCACAATTCAGCTCATCTCCGCCGAGGGCCTGGGCGCACTGTCCGTGCGCCGGGTGTCGCGCAGCTGCGATGTGTCCACGATGGCGATCTATTCCAACTTCACCGGCATGCCCGGGCTGCTGCGCGCGGTCGGGTCCGCCGGCTTCGCGCAGCTGGGCAGCCGGCTCGCGGAATGTGCGGTCACCGACAATCCGATCGCCGATATCCTGGTGCTGGGCTTCGTCTTTCGCGACGAGGCCCTGCGCCGGCCGGAGCTGTTCCGGCTGATGTTCGCCACCGACTCGCCGAAGGCGGAGGTGAAACTGAACCGCGGCAACGTGCTATCCGGCGCCGACGACTCCGATTTCGAGAACTTCGCCGAGAGTTTCGACCACATCGTGCGCGCCACCCAGCGGGCGATGGATGCCGGCATCCTGAACGAGGGCGATCCACGCACCGCCGCGGCCCAATTCTGGACGGGGCTCTACGGTTTCATCCAGCTCGACATGGCCGGACTCTACGGCGATCGCGGCCCGATCGATGTGCTGCTGCCCTCGATCACCCATGTGCTGGTCGGCATGGGCGCCGATCGCGCCGTTGTCCAGGAGGCGGTGGCCCAGGCCGTACAGCATTCGCTGGCCCTGCCCTGCCTCAGCGGATGAGCCCGCGAATCGCCACCCCGGTGCGCTGCCACCAGGCCACGAACTTCTCGGAGAAGCCGTTGCGCTTGGGCATCAGCTCCAGTTGCAGCAACAGCTCGTTGACGTCCCAGGTCGCCTTGCTGCGCCAGATGAGCCCCGAGCGGAACTGCCAGATGTCGACGACGAACAGATCGATCTTGCGGCCCGTGCCCGCGAAACCCGGTGGGGTGAGCAGTCCGGTGTGGGTGCCGGTCATGCGCCACGGCACCATCGCCGCGCGCCCGCCGGCCACGATGGTGGGCTCGAAGACCAGGTCGTAGTTCACGTCCGGGAAGGCGCGGAACGTGTCGCGGACGAACTTCGCCACCCCGTCGCGGCCCGTCATCAGCTCCGGCTCGGAGGGATCGATCCAGCGGGTGTCCTCGGTGACGCAGGCCGCGACCGCCTCGCCGTCGCCGGTGTTCCACCCGGCGATGTACGTGTCGACGAAGGCGCGCAGCCAGTCCTGGCTTTCGATGGGCTCGGCGTCGGGATCGAGAACGAATTCACCGGAGTTCATGGCCGTCACCGTACCCCGGGCAATGGCGCTACCGATCAGCTGACAGTGTTATTTTTCATCGCCTCCGGATTATGACGGTGTTATACCTCGAGCCGCAGCGGAGAATAACAATGATATTCATAGAAATAACATTGTCAGGCCGCCCCACCAAGGGGTTGTTTCCGGCTGGAATAACGATGTAATTCACCCGCTGATCAGGCTGAACATGCTGCACGGCAGCCACTTTCGTCCACACCGCACGCAAGTTGAGTATTTCCAATATGCTGCCTACTGTTCGATGACAATCGCTAGCCATCGAGGTCGACGCCCGTGGCGCGATATCGAATACGCATAAATCAGAGGATCGCGCAATGTCCGATGCAGCAATCGTCGGGATCGGCTGCCGGTTTCCCGGCGGTATCGACGGCCCGGGCGCCTTTTGGGATTTCGTCATCGGCAAGGGTGACGGCATCGTGGAGGTGCCACCGGATCGGTGGAGCCTGGAGAAGTTCTACGACCCGGACCCGGAGGCGCCGGGACGGATGTACACCCGGCACGGCGGGTTCCTGACCCAGTCACTGTGGGAGTTCGACGCCGACTTCTTCGGCATCTCCCAGCGCGAGGCCTCGATCATGGATCCCCAGCAGCGACTGCTGCTGGAGGTGACCTGGGAAGCCCTGGACGACGCCGGGCTGGCCGGCCGGGTCTCCGGGCGCGACGTAGGCGTGTTCGTCGGCGGCTTCATGATGGACAATGCGGTCGGGCGCAACGTCATTCGCTCCGCGATCAGCAGTCACACCCCGACCAGCTCGTCACACACGCTACTGTCGGCCCGCATCGCCTACCTGCTGGACCTGCACGGCCCGACGATGACGATCGACACCGCCTGCTCGTCGTCGCTGGTCGCGCTGCACCAGGCCGTGCAATCGCTGGCACTGGGCGAATGCGAGAGCGCGATCGTCGGCGGCACCAACGCCATGCTGCAGCCCGAGACCTTCATCTCGATGTGCAAGGGCCACTTCCTGTCCGCCGACGGGCGCTGCAAGTCGTTCGACGCCACGGCCGACGGCTACGGCCGCGGCGAGGGCGCCGGCGCGGTGATCCTCAAGCCGCTCGAGGCGGCCGTGCGCGACGGCGACCGCATCTACGCGGTGATCCGCGGCACCGGGGTGAACCAGGACGGACGCACGCTGGCCATCCCGGTGCCCAATCCCGTTGCGCAGGAGGACCTCGCCCGTCGCGTCCGCACGCAGGCCGGCATCGCACCGGAGGACATCGGCTACGTCGAGGCCCACGGCACCGGCACCCCGGTCGGCGATCCCGCCGAATTGGCCGCGCTGGGCGCGGTGTACGGCGCGGTCGAGGGCCGCACCGAACCGCTGCCGGTCGGCTCGGTCAAGAACAACATCGGCCACACCGAGGCGGCGGCCGGCGTGGCCGGGGTCATCAAGGCCGCGCTGACGGTGTACCACGGCACGATCGCGCCACAGGTCGCGCTGGAGAACCCCAATCCCGAGATCGATTTCGAGGCCCTGCGGCTGCGGGTCCCGCTCGTCCCGGAACCACTCGCGCGCCCCCTGGTGGCGGTCAACAGCTTCGGCTATGGCGGCACCAACGCGCACGCGATCGTCGGTCCCGCACCGGATTCCACTGCTACGACCGAAACCTCGTCCTCCGCACGGCCGTTGCGGATCCTGCCGCTGTCCGCCCGCAGCGAAACCGCGCTGCGTGAGCTGGCCGGCGAGCTGGCCACCGCCCTGGAAACCACATCGGCGCAACAGCTCACCGCCGCCGCCTGGGTCCGGCGGGCGCATCATCCGCTGCGGTCGGCGCTACGGTACCGCGATGAGGACGACCTGCGCACCCAGCTCACCGAGCTCGCGGACGGCGGCGGTCAGGCGCCCGCGCGGGCGATCGCCGAGGGACACACCGATCCGGTGTTCGTCTTCAGCGGCATGGGACCGCAATGGTGGGCGATGGGACGTGCGCTGATCACCGCCGACGGCCCGGGCGCGGCGATCGCGCGCGAAATCGACCGGGAATTCACGACACTGGCGGGCTGGTCGATCCTCGAGGAAATGCTCCGCGAGGAGCAGGACTCCCGCGTCTCCCGCACCGAGATCGCCCAACCCGCCAACTTCGTGCTGCAGGCCGCCCTCGCCGCGGAGCTCGCCGAGCTCGGCATCAGGCCCGCGGCCGTGGTCGGCCACAGCGTCGGCGAGGTCACCGCGGCCTACCTGTCCGGAATGCTGTCCCTGACCGAGGCCGTGACGGTCAGCTATCACCGCTCGCGGCTGCAGGCCACCACGGCCCACACCGGCGGCATGCTCGCGGTCGGCCTCTCGGAGCCGCAGGCGCGCGAGCTGCTCGCCGACCTCGACGGGGTGGACATCGCCGCGGTCAACAGCCCGTCGGCGGTCACGCTGGCGGGGGCGGTGCCGGTGCTCGAGGCACTCGCCGAAAAGCTCACCGCCGACGACGTTTTCGCCCGGATGCTGCGGGTGGAGGTGCCCTACCACAGCCGCCTCATGGACCCGATCCTCGAGGACCTGCGCGCGGCGCTGGCCTCCTTGGCGCCGGCGGACGGCGTCCTGCCCTGCTACTCCACCGTCACCGCGGCGGCCGCGACCCGGCAGGACTGGGACGGCGAATACTGGTGCCGCAATGTCCGCGACCGGGTCCGCTTCGCCGACACCGTCGACACCCTGCTGGCCGACGGCCACCGCGTGTTCCTGGAGATCGGGCCGCACCCGGTGCTGAGCGGCAACATCCGGGAAATTCTGCTGCAGCAGGGTATTTCGGGCGCCGCGGTCCCCACGCTGTCCCGCGGCGGCGACGATGCCGAGCACATCACGACCGCGGTCGCCGAGCTGTATCGCGCCGGCGCCCTCGACGGCACCCGGCTTCCCGGCGCCATCGACCCGGCGACCCCGCATCTGGACCTCCCCCGCTACCCCTGGCAGCGCCGCTACCTGTGGACGATGGAACCCGAGACGCGGCTGGACCGCCTCGGCACGCCCGGCGGATTCGCGATGCTCGGCGATCTCGCCTCACCACTGGCCTCGGAATGGGAAGTCCAGCTGTCCGTTTCGAACCTGCCGTGGCTGCACGACCACGTCGTCGCGGATACGGTGGTGCTGCCCGGTGCGGCCTATCTCGATGCCGCCATGAGCGCGGTTGCCGTGCGTACCGGCCGGGAGAGCTTCGGGCTCGAGTCGGTGGAGTTCGTCAGCCCGCTGGTCGTCGAGGAACACGATGTGCCCGTCGTCCGGATCACGGTGGAGGACACCACCCATCGCTTCGCGATCCGTTCGCGGTCCTCGACCGGCACCGCGTGGACACTGCACGCCTACGGCCGCCTGATCGAGGCGGATGTCGACCGCACCACCATTGCCGTTGCGCCACAACCGGACTCGGCCGAGGTACCGGTGGACGAGCTCTACGACCGGATGGCCGAGCACGGGCTGGCCTACGGTCCGGCGTTCCGGCTGCTGCGGCAGGTGCACGTCGGCACCGACGCAGTGGTGGCGCGGCTGGACACCTCCGCCGCCCAGGGCCGTCATCTCGCCCACCCCGCGGTCGTCGATGCCGCGCTGCAGTGCTTCGCCGCGCTCTATGCGAGCACCGCACCCGCAGAGCCGGATCTCGGCGATCCCGAGATCGTGATCCCCGGATCGATCGGGGGCGTGCGCTGGACCGGGCCGATTCCGGCCGATCCGGTCGTCGTGGTCGACCGGGATCCCGCCGATCGGCTGCGGGCCGACATCCGGATCGCCTCTCCCACCGGTGAAGTCGCCCTGGTCCTGTCCGGGGTCCGATTCCGCACGCTCAACCCCCGTCCGGCCCTGACCGACCAGCTGGACAAGTTCTTCTACGAGCCGGTATGGGAAATCGTCGCGGACACAACGGATTCCGCGGCATCCACAGCCGACGAGCACGAGGCCCTGGTCGTGATCAACCTGGGAGCGGAGATCTCCCAGCGGGCCAAGGAGATCGCCAACAGCCGCACGGCGGAGCTGGTCACCGTCGGGAATCATTCCCCGGGCCTGGACCGCGCGCAGGTGCTGGAGCTGCTGCGGGCCACCTACCATCGGCCCGGCGTCGAGCGGCTGCGGCTGGTGGTCGTCCCCGGTACCGATCCGGACACCGTCGAGTTGCTCTACGGTCTGGCCCAGGTGGCGCAGGCGATCAAACAGCTTGCCTCCCTGGATGATTCGTCGTCCGAGGAGGTCTCCGACGGCCCGCTCCGGCTGCAGGCGATCGTGGTCACCGAGAACGCGCTGTGCCTGCCCATCGATACCGCCGCCCGGCTCGACCACGCCGTATTCACCGGCGCGCGACGGGAATTGCTGAACGAACTGCCGGCCGCGCAGTGGCGGCTGGTGGACACCGAACCCGGCACCGCGACCGCGACCCTGCTCGAGCAGCTCTACGCCGATACCTCCGCCGACGAGGTCGCGCTGCGGGCGGGCGCCTGCTGGACCATTCGCTGGCGGCACACGTTGTCGGATCATCTGACCCGCTGGAACACTCCGCAACCGCTGACCGACCCGGATCAGTCCTTCCGGCTGGAGGTTCCGCAGTCGCGGCTGCTGTCGGATCTGGCGCTGCGCACCACCGAGCGGATCGCACCTGGACCGGGTGAGATCGAGATCCGCATGGACGCGGTCGGTCTCAACTACAAGGACACCCGCAAGATCATCGGCGTGCTCACCGAGAAGGAACTGGCGGGCACGTACTACGGCACCGAGATCGGCATGGACGGCTACGGTGTGGTCGAGCGGGTCGGCCCCGGCGTCACCGGCATCGAGCCCGGCGACGAGATGTCCGTCGTGGAGCCGGGCATCATCCGGCGTTTCGTGACCCTGCGGCCCGACGCCGGCGCGACCACCAAGATGGGCGTCGGCGCCGACCGCGCCTTCGACCGACTCCAATTCACCTCGGTACAGCCGCTTTTCACCGCCGAACTGGCGCTGGGCGAACTGGCCCGCATTCAGCCCGGCGAGACGATCCTCATCCACGGCGCGGCCGGTGGCATGGGCATGGGCGCGGTACAGGTCGCGGTCCGCATGGGAGCGCGGGTGATCGCCACCGCCAGTACGCCCGAACGCCGTGACGCCGTCCGGGCGCTCGGCGCCGCGGAGGTGCTGAACTCCCGGTCGATCAGCTTCGTCGACGAGGTCATGCGGCTCACAGACGGCAAGGGCGTCGACGTCATCTACACCTCGGCGCCGGGCGAGATCCTGCAGCAGAACTTCCGGGTGGCAGCCGAATTCGGCCGCATCGTCGACATCGGCAAGGCCGACATCTACGCCTCGGCCACCATCGATCTGCGGCCCTTCGACCGCAACCTGTCCTTCTTCGCCGTCGATATCGACCGGATGGTCGCATACCAGCCCGACCGGGTGCGCCGCGCAATCGGGCAGGTGGTGGGCGCACTGCGCCGCCGCGAGTACACGCCCATCCCGAACGCCGTGTTCGGGCTGGATCGGCTGACCGACGCGTTCGACACCGTGGCCCGCTCGGCCCAGGTCGGTCGCGTGCTGCTCGACCTGCGCGACGAGCAACCGATGGTGCGGCAGGCCCCGTCCACGGTCGAGATCGATCCCGGCGCAAGCTATCTGATCACCGGTGGATTCGGCGCCTTCGGCCTCGCGACCGCCCGGCAGTTGGTCCGCAGCGGGGCCCGCCACCTGGTGCTCGTCGGCCGGCGCGGCGCCACCACCGACGCCGCCCGCGCCCAGCTCGCCGAATTCGCCGCTGCCGGTGTGGAAGTCCGCGAGGAGCGCGTGGACGTGGCCGACTACGACGCGGTCGCGGACATGATCGCGCGCCTGGCGGCGGGCGATGCACCGCTGCGCGGCGTGCTGCACTCCGCCGGAGTGGTGAACAACCTCGAGATCCCCGAGATCACCGAACAATCGCTGCGCGACATCTTCGAGCCGAAGGTGACCGGTGCGCTCAATCTCGACCGGGCCATCACCGCGGCCGGGGTCGACCTCGACCTGTTCGTGCTGTACTCCTCGGCGAGCGGCATCGCGGGCATGTCTCCCCAATTCGGTTACTGCGCGGCCAATTCCGCCCTCGACACACTGGCGTGGGCGCGACGCGCGCGGGGCTTGCCCGCGGTATCGGTGAACTGGGGTCACATGCGCGGCGACGGCGGCATGGCGGATACGCACGCGATCGCCCAGTACGCCGAGATGACCGGATACCTGTCGCTGGACATGGAATTCGCCACCGTGCTGCTGTGGGAGGCGTTGCGGGCCGATCCGACCCAGGTTGCCCTCCTCGACATCGACTGGGCGCAATGGGCTCTGGCCCACCGCCCGTCGGAGCGGGTGCCCCGCTTCGTCGAGCTGATCGCCGCGGCCGGCGGCGGCGCGGGCAGCAGCGCGCTGCGCGCGGAGATCCTGGCGCTGGATCCGGAGCACCGCGGCGACGTGGTCGGCTACCTGCTCGCCGAGCAGCTGGCGGTCGTGCTCGGGGTCGACGCGGACAGCCTGGACCCGGCCGCCCCGATCAGCGAACTCGGCCTGGATTCACTGATGGCGGTGGAATTCGGAGCCCGCGTCGTGAAGAGTCTCGGCGTGAAGATGTCGATCCTCTCGATCGGCGCCGGACTATCGCTCGCGGGCCTGGGCGCCAAGGTCGCCGCCCAGATCGCGCACGAGGAAGCAACGTCGGAACCGACGGGAGTATGAGGAATCTGGCGATGACCACCGAGAGTATCGATGCGCGCGGCCTGGCGCGCTCCCTGATGGCCAAGCACAGCGGCGGTGCGGCCACCTCCCCGGCAACGGCCGCATCCACCCCCGAACCGTCCCCCTCGGGGGCGACGCCGACAACCGTGCGGCAGCACTCGTTTCGGGACCACCCCGGTGTGATCGACGCGCAGAAGTGGGACAGGCTCACCGAATACACCCGCGCGGTAGGCGTTCCGAACCCCTACTTCCTGCCGCACGAGGGCATCAGCGGGCCCATCACCAGCTTCGCGGGCCGCGAGATGCTCAACTTCTCCAGCTTCGGCTACCTGGACCTGGCCGCCGAACCCCGCGTGCACGCCGCCGCCATCGAGGCGATCGGACGCTACGGGACCTCCGCGGCCGCGGTCCGGATGGTCGCCGGTGAACTGCCGCTCTACGGCGAGCTCGAGAGCGAGATCGCACGCATCTACGACACCGATGCCGCGATCGTCACCGCGAGCGGATTCCTCACCAACGCCGCTGCGATCGCCTTCCTGCTCGACAAGCGCGACCTCGCGGTGTGCGATTCGCTGATCCACAACAGCATGGTCTCGGGTACCGAATGGGCGGGCTGCAAGCGAGTCACGTTCCGGCACAACGATCCCGACTCGCTCGATGCCATCCTCAGCATGTCGCGGCGCAGCTTCGACCGCGTGCTGGTGCTGCTCGAGGGCGTCTACAGCATGGACGGCGACGTCGTGCGGCTGCCCGAGATCATCGAGGTGGCGCGAAAGCACAACTGCTCGATCATGATCGACGAGGCGCATTCGTTCGGCGTGCTCGGCGACCGCGGGCTCGGCGTGCGTGAGATGTTCGACCTGCCCGGCGACGCGGTCGATGTCTGGATGGGCACGCTGTCCAAGGCGATCGGCAGCGTCGGCGGGTATCTCGCGGCCAACCGGGAACTGGTGGAGGGATTCAAATACTCCGCACCGGGCCTGAGCATGTACACCGCCTCGCCCGCGCCCTCGGCCGCGGCGGCGGCCCTGGAGGCGCTGGCGGTGCTGCACGATGAGCCCGGACGCGTTGCGGCGCTGCGGCACAACGGGCAGTACTTCCTGCGCCGGGCCCGCGAGTTCGGGTTCGACACCGGCCACGGCGAGGGCACCCCGATCACGCCGATCATGATCGGGGACGACCAGCGGGCCCTGAAAGCCTCACTGGGACTGGTGGAACGCGGCCTGATGGTCAATGCTATCGGCCATCCGGTGGTCCCCGCCGGGGAGCAACGCCTGCGGTTCTTCATCAACTGCCGGCACACCGAGGAGCAGCTCGATCACGCGTTGAACACCCTGCGTCAGGTGCTCGACGATCTGTCCACGGAAGAAGAACACCAGCAGTGAAACTACGCATCACATCCCCGCTTCTGCGGAAAGCATTGGTGCCCTTGGTGTCCCTGACACTGATGGGCGCGATATTCGTGCCGGCGCATTCGATCATGGTGCCGCCGGTCTCCAGCGATCCCACCGGCCCGCTGGCCGCCCGGTTCCACTTCACGCCGATGCCGATCGCGGAGCCACCCGGGTTGCCCGCGCACACCATCCGCGACGTGGAACCCCGGTACCAACACCTCACGGCCTGGTTGTCCACGGTCAATTCGGCGGTCGCGATCAACGACCTGGAGGGCAACGGCAAGGACGACGACCTGTGCATCGTCGACTCCCGGTCCGACAAGGTGATCGTGACCCCCGCGCCGGACAGCGACACCAGTCGTTTCGCGCCGTTCGTCCTCGATCCCTCACCGCTGCCGATGGACGACAGGATGCAGCCGTCCGGTTGCGTGCCGGGCGATTTCGACCACTCGGGCCGGATGGGCCTGATGGTCTACTACGGCGGCCGCACCCCGATCCTGTTCCTGCCGCGCGCGGGCGCAACACATCTGGACAACAACGCGTTCAAACCCGTTGAGCTGGTGCCCTCCCCGGCCGGCCCGAACGGGACCTACCAGGGTGCGCGCTGGTTCACCCTGGCCGCATCGGTCGCCGACTTCGACGGCAGCGGCAATCCGAGCATCTTCCTCGGAAATTACTTCCCGGACAGCGATTTCATCAGCCACGACGGCAAACTCCCCCTGACGCTGAACGAATCGTTCTCCAACTCGACCAATGCCGGTGGCGACCATCTGCTCGCCTTCCAGCACGGCACCGGCGGCGCCGACCCCACCGCCGACTACCGGGAGGTGTTCAACGCCTTCCCGCCGGGCACCACCAACGGCTGGACCCTCGCCGCGGCCGCACAGGACCTCACCGGTGAGCAGCTGCCGTCGCTGTACGTGGCCAACGACATGGGCCACGGCCACCTGTTCGTCAACGAATCCACCCCGGGGAACTTCAAGTTCCGGCTCGCCGACGGGCAGCGCGGCTGGACCGACCCCAAGTCGTTCGTGCTGGGCAACGGCTCGTTCAAGGGGATGGGCGCCGACTTCGGCGATCTGACCGGCAACGGCATGCCCGACCTGTTCGTGAGCAATATCGCGCAGCGATGGGGTGTCATGGAGGCGAACTTCGCCTTCTACAACACCGCGAACAACACGAAAGACGCCGCCGCGCAACTGCATGCCGGAATCGCGCCGTTCAAGAACGAATCGGTGAACAAGGGTCTGGCCTGGGACGGCTGGGGCTGGGACAACAAGATCGCCGACTTCGACAACAGCGGCCGCCCCCAGATCGTGCAGAGCAACGGCATGTTCAAGGGCAAGGTCAGCCGCTGGCCTCAGCTGCAGGAAATGGTCACCATGAACGACGTCCTGACCAAGTACCCCTGGGCCTGGCCGAATTACACCGCCGAGGGCGATCTGGCCGGGAACAACCGGATGGGGTTCTTCGCCCAGGACGCCAACGGCAAGTTCACCAACATCTCCCCCGCGCTCGGCGTCTTCGACCCGACCCCGACCCGCGGCATCGCCGTGGGCGACTCGACCGGCAACGGCGCGCTGAGCTTTGCGGTGGCCCGCCAGTGGCAGGCGCCGATGTACTACCGCAACGACTCTCCGGACCGTGGGCAGTACCTCGGGCTGAAGCTGTTCACGCCGGCGACCAACGCCACGCCCGGCGAGACGTCCATCGCCGGTAAGCCGGTGCTGGGCTCCCCCACCCTCGGCGCGGAGGTGTGGGTGACCACCCCGGACGGCCGCAAGCACGTGGCACAGCTCGACGGTGGCAGCGGCCACTCCGGAAAGCGCTCCACCGATATCCATCTCGGCCTGGGCACCATCGATCCCGCTGTGCCGCTGCAGGTTCAGATCTCCTGGCGTGACAACCAGGGCGGCACCCACACCCAGCAGTTGCCGCTGCGGCCCGGTGCGCACACCCTCGTTCTCGACTCCGATGCCCGGGAGGTCCAGCAGTGAGCGTCGAAACCAACGGCCACGCCGAAACGAACGGCCATGCCGAGTCCAACGGCCACGCCGACACCAACGGCAGTTCCGCGGCAGTTGCCGTGAGCACAAACGGCAATGGCTCGCCGCCCGCCCCCGCCGCGAAGACCTGGCGGCAGAAGTGGCTGGGCGTCAACAAGGAGGGCAGGGACCCCCGCTATCTGGCATTGCGCAACTTCGCGGGCTCGCTGACCGTCTTCAATGTCATCGGATTCGCATTCCTCGGCTTCGAACAGCCGTGGCTCTGGCCGTTTCTGGCGCTCGCCACCGCGTATTCGGTGGAACTGATCCTCGAGACGCTGGCGGCGTGGGCATATGACCGCCCTGCGGCCTACCGCGGCAACGGATTACGCGGGCTGATGATTTTCCTGATGCCCGCGCACATCACGGGTCTCGCGCTCAACTTCCTGGTGTACGCGGCCGACAGCTTCTGGCCGGTGATGTTCGGCATCACCGTCGCGGTCGGCACCAAGTGGGTGTTGCGCGCCAAGATCAACGGCAAGGTCCGGCACTTCATGAACCCGTCGAACTTCGGGATCGTGGTGGCGCTGTTGGTCTTTCCCGCATTCGCCATCGTGGGCCCGTACCACTTCGTGGAGAACCTGCACGGCCCCGCGCATCCGCTGATCGTGATCGGCCTGCTGATGACGGGCACCATGCTGAACGCGAAGCTGACCAAGAAGATGCCGCTGATCGCCGCCTGGCTGGGCGCATTCGTCCTGCAGGCGGTGGTGCGCGGACTGATCGACCCGCATATCGCGATCATCTCGGCGATCCTGCCGATGACCGGGCTGGCCTTCGTGCTCTACACCAACTACATGATCACCGACCCGGCGACCTCACCGTTCGCCAAGCGGGACCAGATCGCGTTCGGCGCCTCGGTCGGCATCATGTACGGGATCCTGATGGCCCTGCACGTGTCCTACGATCTGTTCTTCGCGCTGGTGATCGTGTGCGCGTGCCGCGGAATCTTCTGGTGGTCGCGCAACATTCGCGAATGGCTCGAAAAGCGCAGGCAGGCAGCCGAGCCCGCCGCGCCCACCCCGGCCCCCGAGGTTCTCGAACCCGTCGCGGCTCCGTCTTGACCCGCGAAAATCTCTGAGCCGCACAAAGAATCGAGAATCATGCCTTCGATATTCGGACCATTGCGCTCCACGCTGCTCGGCACCCGGATCACCGAGCCGCCCCTCGAGAGCCGCCCCGGCTTCGTCCAGCCCAACGCGGCGACCGCCGCCGAGTTGGAGCGGGTGGCCACTCACCTGGCCCAGGGCATCGACCAGGCGGTGCGCACCAAGGACAACGACGAGCTGATCGCGCTGATCAACCAGAAGCCCGAGCAGTACCGGGGTTTCGCGTTCGAGGGCGCGGCCACGGGCCTGGCCGCGGTCGATTCGATCACCCCGTTCAGTCATCGGGCGCACGACCTGATCACCGGGCCCGCCGCCCAGCACGACCTCACCATGTATGTGGGCGTCGGGCTGGCGCTGGGCCGGATCCCGAGGCCCATCTGGCGCAAGGTCTTTCCGAGACACCAGACCTACCGGTGGCTCGCGCTGGACGGGTACGGCTTCTACAACGCCTTCTTCCGCACCGAGAAGTGGGTCGGCCGCCATCACGTCGATCAGCGGTTCCCGGGCTGGATGGGTGATGCGGCGCCGCTGAAGCGCGCGGTCGACCAGGGCATCGGCCGCGCGCTGTGGTTCATCAGCGGCGGCTCCCCCGAGGGTGTCGCGAAACTCGTCGACGAATTCGACGAGAGCAGGCACGCGGATCTGTGGAGCGGCATCGGCATCGCCACCACCTTCGCCGGCGGTGTCGAGGTCGCCGATCTCGAGGCCATCCTCGCCCGGGTGCCGCAGTTCCGGGAGCCACTGGCCGCCGGCGCGGCCATGGTCGCGAAGATCCGCACCCGGGCCGACAGCGCCACCCCGCACACCCACGTCGCGGTGAGCACCTACTGTGCCGGACGCACCCTCGACGAGGCCGTCGCTCTCGTGGATCGGGCGTTCGACGACGTGCCGCAGGACGGCACCGCCATCGGCTACCAGCGGTGGCGCGACCGCCTGGGCGAACTCGCCGCGACGAAGGGCTGAGCATGAACTGGACCGACCAACACGTCATCGTCACCGGAGGATCGGAGGGCATCGGCGCGGCCGTGGCCGCTGCGTTCGCCGAACGCGGCGCGAAGGTGTCGATCATCGCCCGGCGCGAGGACGCGCTGCGGGCGACCGCGGAGCGCATCGGCGCCGAGTGGCACGTCGCCGACGTCACCGACCGCGAGGGGCTGGCCGCCGCGATCAAGGAACTCGAGGCACGCCACGGTGACTGCGTGGCGCTGGCGTGCTGCGCGGGCCTCACGCTGCCCGGACTGTTCCTGGACGTCGACGCCGACGAGTTCGGTATCCAGATGGATGCCAACTATCTCGGCTCGGTGCACGCGATCCGGGCTGTGCTGCCGGGGATGGTGCAGCGCGGCGGCGGCCGCATCCTGCTGACCAGCTCCACCTCCGCGTTCATGGGCATCCCCGGCTACTCGAGCTACGGCCCTACCAAGGGCGCGGTGCGGCAGCTCGGGCTCTGCCTGCGCTACGAACTCGAACCCGTGGGGGTGCGCGTCTCGGTGCTCTATCCGGCCGATACCGACACCCCGGGGCTGGCACGCGAGAACCTGCGCAAGCCGGTCGAGACCAAGGCCGTCACGGGATCGATCGCGCCGATGCCGGCCGAGCGGGTCGGCGCGGCGGCGGTCCGGGGCCTGGAACGGGGGCGTCCGCACATCGCGGTGGATCCGCTCACGGCGTTCCTGATGCACTGGGCCAACGGGGTCGAAGACGTGTCCCGGCCGTTCTTCCGCCGCAGCATCGCCCGCGCCCGCCGCAAGGCGGCGGGCGGCGGCCGATGACCGTGGCGGGCGGGCGTCACCGAGACGCGAAGTAACCGGCCGCGGGCAGGATCGAGGTCCACGCCAGCGGCACCACGGCCAGCGAGAAGACCTTCGCATCACGGATCACTGCCACCGCTTCGTCCAGCGGCTTGCCCCGGACGCCATTGATCATGCGAAGCAGATAGACCCCCAACATGACGACCGCCGCGAGATAGGGGATATATACCCAGGAGAATCCGACGACCGGGAACGTCACCCCGACGACAATGCCCGCGCCGATCACCAGTTGCGCGAGCGCCACTCCCAGTGACGGCAACAGCCCGATCGCACGCGGAAAACTATAGATGCCGTGCTCGGTATCCTCCGGTATATCCTCTGCCGAGTTCACCACGGATACCGAGTTCGCCGCGACGGCAATTCCGATGACGATAACCAGCGACATCCAGTCGAAGGGCCTGTCGCGCACCCGGAGCAGGGTAATTCCGGGCAGGATGAGCAGACTCATCGCGATGACGACTATGTGCCATATTCCGGTGCTCTTCAAATGCAGCGGCGGCAGCGAATATTGAAAGCTGATGATAATCAGCAGTCCGCCCCAAATCACCAGATCCAGATGACGGGTCGATGCGACCAGCCAGGCGAGGATCAGGACCATGACGATCAGGTGCGCCAGCACCAGCCGGTTCATTCGCGGTATACCGAGATCGCGCACCGCGTGGGCCAGCCGGGTCTTGAAATCCAGGTCCTGCCAGCGGTCGGCCATGGCGTTCACCAGGTTGCCGCATTGGAAGTACACGCTGACGAACACGATGGTCGCGATGGTCCGCAGCGAGAAGACCTCGGCCTGGGTGTGCACGCTCAGCACGACTATGGCCGCCATAATGCCGACACTCATCGGCAGCAACTCGAACCGGCACACAGTCAGCACGAGCCGCAATTTTTCCATCGGGGAAAGGTCGCGGCCGGACTCCCCGGGACCGGCCGAGAATACCCGGCGACACTCGGCAACGGAACTAGAGAGCATCAATTCTCCAACTCTTCGGATGAAATCCGTCCACCCGCGCACAATACAAGCCATTCCAACCTACGACAATCCCAATGACTATCGCGTCGATAGTCGAGAAATTGCACCGGCTGGAAACGCACTCAGGCCAAGCCGCGGCGGCGGTCGGCCTGCTCGCGCATCTGCGCCGCGGCGGCCTCCATCTCGGGCGTGATCTTGAAGTGGCCACCCCAGGCGTTGAGGTCGCCGGGGGCGTACTCCGGAACGGGCAGGATCTGGCGCAGCAGCTTGTCGGGCAGGCCGCGGCGGCGCCACTCGCGCGGGTAGCCCAGCGACACCTCCTCGTGCCGCACGCCCTCGTGGAAGGTGGTGCGCGGGATGTGCAGGTGGCCGTAGACCGAGCACACCGCGTTGTAGCGGATGTGCCAATCCTCGGTGAGGTCGGTGCCGCACCACAGCGCGAACTCCGGATACCACAGCATCCGAGTGGGTTCGCGCAGCAGCGGCCAGTGGTTGATCAGCACCACCGGGTTGCCGGGAGCCAGGGCGTCGAGGCGGCGCTCGGTGTACTGCACGCGGGCGTGGCACCAGGCGTCGCGGGACAGATACGGCTCGGACGAGAGTAGGTACTCGTCGGTGGCGACCACGTTGCGGTCGCGGGCCAGGCTCAGTGCCTCGGCCTTGGTGGTGGTCCCGTCGGGCCTCCACGAGTAGTCGTAGAGCACGAACATCGGGGCCAGCGTCACCGCGCCGCCGTGCGCCTCGGCGCCGGCGCCCTCCCACACCGGATACGGATCCTCGGGGGTCAACACGTCCAGATCCCGGCACATCGACACCAGATAGTCGTAGCGGGCCGCGCCGTGCATCTGCACGGAATCCTTGGGGGTGGTCCACAATTCGTGATTCCCGGGCACCCAGATCAGCTTCGCGAACCGCTCCCGCAGCGTCTGCAGCGCCCAGCGGATTTCCTCGGTCTTCTCCCCGACGTCACCGGCCAGGATCAGCCAATCCTCCGGCGAATCGGCGCGGATCGCCTCGACCACGGGCTTGTTGCCCTGATGACCGACGTGCACATCGCTCACCGCCATCAACTTCGGAACCACCCGCCACAACCTCTCTGCTCGCCTGCGCGCGCCTCACGGCAACCGAGGCAACAACCTCCACATTCCCATGCCCTGCCGCCGCCCTGCCATCCAGCCCGCTGCCCTGAGGTCGGGTCGATCCCCGCCCGCCGTCCGGGTGCGTTCGCGACCTCCGCATTGTGCCGAACCGACCGGAGGCCCGTAGGGCCGACAGACGTGCACTGGCGCAGGCTTCAGCAGTACCAGCTCCGCTACAATTGGACGGCCGATGGGTGAAAAGGGGGAGATACCATGGTGATCGGTTCCATCCACGGTGAAATATAGATGGCCCCAACTGTATTGACTGTCGACCCCGACGTCTACTACCGGGCCGCCCGCCAGCTCATCGCGCTGAGCACCGACATCCATACCGCCGTCGGCCGCGACCTGGTTTCCCAGCTCGCCGCCACCGCAGGCATGAGCGGAAACTATCCGGCGGTGGCGACATGGAACGGTGCCTACCGCCAGCACGCGGACGATGTCCGCGACGCGACGGTGAACTATGCCGCCGCCCTGCAACACTTCGCCGACATCCTCAACATCGCCGGCTACAACTGGCAGGACGCCGAATACAACGCAAACGTCAGCGCCGACAAGGGATCACCACCACAGCGCCCCACACCCACCGCACCGAATCCGCTGAACTTCCCCGACATCCCGGACCCGAACGGCGACAACGGCCCCGGCCTGGTAATCACATCCCATAACTCCAGTCCGAGCCCGTGGACGGGAGCCCCGAACGGTCGCGCCGACGCCCTCCAGGCCGCCTCCACCACTTGGAACACCTTCGCCAACAGCGCTGAGCTGTCGAACGCGCCCCATACACTCACTGCGGTGCGAGATTCCTTCAACGGTATCCAGGCCACCGAGATTCCCGACATACAAGAGGCCCTGGAGGCGCTCCGCAGCGGCGCGATACAGATTACCGACGCCGCGGAGAGTCTCGGTACCCAGCTTCGCAACCATCGCGACGACCTCATCGACGCCCGCACACAACTGTGCGCATCCGCCGCGGCTGCGTTCCCCGGCCATCCCGGCGTCCAGGTGTCCGCGACGAGCGATAACACCTCGGTCCACGTTTCCGTGGCCGCGGACCTCGATGCGGTCGACATCGACAACGCCGAGTCGATCTTCACCGCCGCTGAAGAATGCACCGGGCTGTTCAGCACCCTCAACGCCGCGGGCGATGTCCGTCACGCCTTGGTCGACCCGAGCGCCCTGAGCGTTCTGCCGAAGCTGAAGGCGCTCACGCAGTTACCGCTGCTCGTCGCGGACGGAAGCCCGATCCGGAATGCCAAACTGGTCGGAGAATTGGACAACATCACCACGTGGGAGACCCCCGCCCCCACCCTGACCGCCGAGAACCTCAGCGCGCTGGACAAGTACGGCCCGCAGATGAAGAAATGGGCGATGCTCTCGGTGAAGTACGGCAACGAGGCCGGAGTCGATCCGCGCATGGTCCTGGCCATGGCACTGCAGGAGGGCGCGCCACTGCGCGCCGGCTACGACAAGGGCGAGGGCAAAGATCTCTATACAGCCCTGCAGAATCCGTCGACCTACCATCCGGACCCGGACGGCGCCGGCAAAGGCGCCCTATACGACCAGGTGCGTTTGCGCTTGTCCGAAGTCGGCATCAGTAAGGAGGGCGCGGGGAACTCTATCGGGCTGACCAATATGAAGGAAAGGCCGTTCAACGAGGTCAAAGATAAATACCCGGACCAATTCCGGGGGAAGCAGTGGTCCGATCTGGCCGGGAACGATGATCTCGCTCTCAAGGCGACCGCATACAATCTGAAAATGCTCAACACCGACGCGGCAAACCAGGCCTTGCCGAGGGTTCAGGCCAGTCAACCTTTGGATCAGTTCCTCGGATCCGGATACAACGCCTGGGGAATCGTTAGAAACTCTCAGAGAGTCGCCGATGGCGGTTCGTTTGCGCCGAACGAGGTCGAGCATGGTAAGAGCACTGTGAGCGTCGCTGCACTCGCAGACCAAATCCTTTGCGGGAGCGGGGCTTACCGGTGAGCTTCCGATCCAAGCACAGGAACATCTGGTACCGATTGACGTGGCTCGTCCTCGCCGTGGTGATTATTCTGAGTCTCCTGATTTTTGGTTATTATCGCTTCGAATCTTGGCACAACCGTCCCAGCCAAACCTGGCACCTGACCAATTCCGTCACCGTTGCCGGGTTCAACCGGTTGGCAGTTATCGATGACCCTGTGGATGTCCCCATGGCCGTAGCGTATTTCATCGGCCCTCCACCGAAACCGGATCCTCTGGCGGTCGTTACGGTACCGACTATTCAGCTGGCTACGGCACCGGTGCCCGACCTCGGACGACCGCACGATACGCGCAGCCTTGTTACCGCAGGAGGGTTTCGCCCGGACGGATGTGGAGCAATTGTGTCGTACGATTCGGATCCACGACCCGAGGTCGACTTCATGAAAGACGAACACCACATTTCGATTCTCACCAAACAGCAAATCACCGACGTACTCAACGGCACCAAGGTGTTCATAAAAATAGTCGTCAGCGACTGCGGACAGTGACCGGGACCGTCTACCCACACCGCCGAGCCGACCTCAATCCCCGCGCAGCATCGAGCCGTTGACACTCTGCGCGGTGCTGTAGTGTCCGTGGGCCCGGCGGAGCCCCTCGCGCATGGCGGCAACGCCCTCGGCGAACTCCCTTGCGCCGACCGCCCATTCACGATGCGCTGTCTCGTGCGCGGTGGCGGCCGCACCCGACCAGGAGCCCTCATGCACCGCAGCTGCTCGCCGGTCGAGATCGTCCAGACGGTCGGTGAGGAATGTGGCCAGATTCGCCAGGTGGGTAACCAGGCTGTCGAGTTGATCGAGGTCGACGCTGAATGGTTCGGTCATGGTAGATCCAGACTCGAGAGGTGGTCGGCGAACTGGTCGTCCTGGCGGGTGTAGGCATGCGCAGTGAAGCCGAGCGTGGACGCTATCGTCGTCAACGCGTCGATGATCTTATCCCCGCCATCCTGACACTCGCTCCAGCCGCTCGAGAAACCGGCCGATGCCGTTCCCGTCCAACCCTTTTCGGTTACGGTCTGGACCTGGCGACCGGCCTCGGCCAACGCCGAGCGCAGCTCGCCAGCCAACTCGTGGGCGTACTTGCCCAGCGCCACAACATCATCCGGCACAACCGATAGTTCCGGATCGCCCCCCACGCCACTCATGCGCGGAGGCTACCACGAGAAGCGCATGGGTGCGACCAAGCCAGATCAATCCTCTCGTCGCCTGCCCCGAACCTACGGCTCGGATGGGGGGTTTCGCACCGGCAGCTCCGCCCCCACCCGCGCCCAGCGCCCGGACAGCGCGCGCCAGCCGACCGCGAACAGACGAGCGACGATGAAGGTGCTCAACCCGGCCCAGATTCCGGCGACGCCCCAGTGGCAGACCAGCGACAGCCAGATCACCGGCAGGAAGCCGAGCAGGCCGGCGGCCATGGTGGTGGTGCGCAGGTAGGCGGCATCGCCCGCGCCCAGGAGCACCCCGTCCAGGGCGAAGACCACACCGCCGATGGGTACGAGGGGGACGAAGAACCACCAGATGACGTGGACGCGCTCGAGCACGTGCGGGTCGGCGGTGAACAGCTGCGGGATCAGCGCGCCGCCCGCGGCGAAGATCACCGCCAGGATCAGGGCGAACACGGTCGACCAGAGGGTGACCCGCCGCGCCAGCCGCCGCGCGCCGGCCGCGTCGCCCGCACCCAGGGTCGCGCCTACCAGGGTCTGCGCGGCGATCGCGAGCGAATCCAGGGTGAGCCCGAGGAAGTTCCACAGCTGCAGCACCAGCTGATGCGCCGCCACCGAGGCCGCGCCGAATCGGGCCGCGACCGCGCCCGCGGAGACGAAGCAAGCCTGAAAGGCGAAGCTGCGCATGATCAGATCGCGGCCCAGCCGGAGCTGATCGCGCATGATCGGGGGGTGCGGCGCCAACGGAACCCGTTGGCGCACCAGGGCACTCACGAACAGCCCGCCCGCCACCAACTGCCCCGTCAGATTCGCCACCGCCGATCCGGCCAGCCCGAGCCGCGGCGCACCCAGCAACCCGTGCACCAGCATCAGGCACAGCACGCCCGACACCGCGAATCCGCCGATCACATAGGCCAGCGGCCGCCGCGTCTGCTGCACGCCGCGCATCCACCCGTTGCCCGCGTTGGCCAGCAGGATCAGCGGAACGCCGAACGCGGCGATCCGCACCCAGCGCAGCGTCTGGTCCGCGATATCCGCGCCGCCCGCGATCGCATGGGTGATCGGCCCCGCGAAGACCTGCAGCACCACGACGATCGCCAGCCCCACCCCGATCGCCAGCCAGCTGGCCTGCACGCCCTCCCCCACGGCCCCGGGCGTATCGCCCGCCCCGTGCCGCCGCGCGGCCCGCGCCGTGGTGCCGTAACTCAGAAACGTCAGCTGCGTGCTCACCAGCCCCAGAATCAGCCCGCCCACGGCGAGCCCGGCCAGCGCCAGCGCCCCCAGCCGGCCCACCACGGCCATATCGAACAGCAGGTAGATCGGCTCCGCGACCAGCACCCCCAGCGTCGGAATCGCGATCCGCAGAATCCGCCCCGGCCCCGCGTCCACCGGATTGCCGGCAGCCTCCCCGGCATCCACCTCCATCGCAGCCCCATCACCAGCCATGGCGCACAGCATACGAACCACCACCGACACCCTCTCGCGGCGCTACAGCACGATGCGGGACGACCAGGCATCATGAGGTCATGGACAGCCATCTGACGGTCACCCCTGACGGCAACGAGGGCGGCGAGGCGGTCCCGCAGAGCAGATGGCGGTTCGTACATCGTCAGGACTTCGCGGCAACGCCGGACAACGCTCCGACCGTCAACCTCGAAGCATTCCGGGCAGACCAGGAGGCGGCAATCGACAATGCCGCTACCAGTCCTTATGACCGCTGATCCGTCGAGTCCCGATGACGTGTCCGTGGAACCGCGACAACGGAATTCGGGTCAGCCGATCAACGCGGCGCGCAGTCAGGCCGGCTCGAGCGCAGTAACCAGCGCGGCGAGCAACTCTTCCTGCGCCCCTGTCGCGGTGTAGCCCGCGGCGTAGCGGTGGCCGCCGCCGCCTAGGCGGGCGGCGACCTGCGCGACGTCGACGCCGTCGTCCGTGCCGATGGCGCTGTCGCGGGAGCGGAGCGAGACGGTCCAGCGCTCGGGTGTCACGCGGGATTCCTTGAATACCACGGCGATCGCGGCCTCGGCGGTGGTGCGGATGACGTCGATGACGCTCTCAACCTCCTCCGAACGCACCTCGCCGATGTCCTCGCGGCGCACGAATACCGAGACCAGGCCCGCACCCCCGGCCGCGGCCGGGTCGATCCGCGCGGTGTCCAGCACCCTGGAGAGCATGCGGAGCCAGCCGAACGGGTGGGTGTCCATCAGGGTGCGGGTGATGCCCGCGCCGTCGATGCCGGTCGCCAGCAATCGCTCAGCAAGCCGGTGGGTGCCCGGGCCAGCCCACTTGAAGGATCCGGTATCGGTGACCAGGCCCGCGAACAGGCAGTGGGCGATGTCCCGGTCGATCGGCACGCCCCAGGCGTCGAATATCCGCGCCAGCAGCGCCGTGGTGGACTCCGCGGTCGGATCCACGACGTTCACGGTGCCGAAGCAGGTGTTGGAGCGGTGATGGTCGAGCACCAGAGTCGTTGCCGCACCGGCGATCCGGTCGGCCAGCGCGCCCAGGCGACCGGCACTGCCGCAGTCGACCGCGACCAGCACGTCCACCCGCTCGGGCACCCGGTCCGGCGGCACCAGATGTTCGGCGCCCGGCAGCGAGCGCATCGAGACCGGGAGTTCGGCGGGCGCCGCGAACGACACCCGCACCGGGACCCTGCGCCGGTGCAGCACCTGCGCCAACGCCAGCCCGCTGCCGACGGTGTCGGCATCGGGCTGCACGTGACACAGCACCGTGACCGACTCCGCGGCGTCGAGAACCTGCACTGCCGCGGCCAGATCGGCGGCCGGTGTTACTGCTGTCATGAAACGCACCCACAGACCGCGAGGGCGGTCAGTCTTCCTGCTCCGGCTCGATCTTGTAGGGGTCGGCGTCGCCGGCGTGCGTGGCGGTGGCCGCGACCTGTGCGACCCGCTCGTCGACCGCGCGGGCCCGGGCCAGCAATTCCTCCATCTCCCGCGCCGCATCGGGCACGGTGTCCAGGACGAATGCCAGCGTCGGCGTGAATTTGATGCCGGTCGCGGCGCCGACCTTGGAGCGCAGCACGCCCTTGGCCTTCTCCAGGCCCGCGGCGGCGGCCGCGTAATCGGGCTCGGTCTGCAGGTTTTCCCCGAGCACTGTGTAGTAGACGGTCGCCTCGCGCAGATCACCGGTCACCTTCGCATCGGTGACGGTGACGAAACTCAGCCGCGGATCCTTGATTTCGTATTCGATCGCGGTGCCGACGATCGTGACGATCCGCTTCGCGAGTCGGCGTGCCCTGGCCTGATCCACCATGGCTTCCTCCTGGATTAGTCTTCGGGTCCGAAGATCCTGCGGCGTACTGCCAGCAACTCTAACTCCGGACGGGCCGCGACGTGGCGTTCGCATTTGTCCAGCACCTCGGTGAGATGTCCCATCTCGGAGCTGACCATGGCGACGCCCAGTAGTGTGCGGCGATGTTTGTCCTGTTCTCCGCCCTCGGCCGCGCAGACGCCGAAGCGCTGTAGCTCGGCCACTACCGGACGGATCACCGAGCGCTTCTGCTTCAGCGAATGCACTTCGCCGAGCAGGATGTCGAACTCCAGCGCTCCGACGAACAAGGGCTCACCTCTTTGTGTTTCGTGGTTCGGCCACTGCGCGCCGGGCGAAAACCTCTCGCCCGGCGCACAGTTCGACACCTTAGTCCCGCGGCTTCTCCCGAAGCTCGTAGGCCTCGATGACGTCGCCTTCCTTGATGTCGTTGTAGCCCAAGGTGATACCACATTCGAAGCCCTCGCGAGCCTCGGTGACATCATCCTTCTCCCGGCGCAGCGACTGCAGCGTCGTCTCGGCGACCACCATGTTGTCGCGGAGCAGGCGCACCTTGGCGTTGCGCTTGACCGACCCGGAGGTGACCATACAACCGGCGATGTTGCCGAACTTCGAGGACCGGAAGATCGCGCGGATCTCGGCGCGACCCAGCTCGACCTCTTCGTAGATCGGCTTGAGCATGCCCTTGAGGGCCTTCTCGATCTCGTCGATGGCCTGGTAGATCACCGAGTAGTACCGGATGTCCACGCCCTCGCGGTTGGCCAGCTCGGTCGCCTTGCCCTCGGCGCGCACGTTGAACCCGATGATGATCGCGTTCGAGGCCGAGGCCAGGTTGACGTTGGTCTCCGTGACGCCACCGACACCGCGGTCGATGACGCGCAGGCGCACCTCGTCGCCGATGTCGATGCCCAGCAGGGCCTCCTCGAGCGCCTCGACGGTACCCGAGTTGTCGCCCTTGAGGATCAGGTTCAGCTCCGAGGTCTCCTTCAGAGCGGCATCCAGATCTTCCAGGCTGATCCGCTTGCGGCTGCGAGCGGCCAGCGCGTTGCGCTTGCGCGCATTGCGCCGGTCGGCGATCTGGCGGGCGATCCGGTCCTCGTCGACGACCAGGAGGTTGTCACCCGCGCCCGGCACCGACGTGAAGCCGATGACCTGGACCGGCCGCGACGGCAGTGCCGCCACGACGTCCTCGCCGTGCTCGTCGACCATGCGCCGGACGCGACCGTAGGCGTCGCCGGCCACGACCGAGTCGCCGACCCGCAGCGTGCCGCGCTGGATGAGCACGGTCGCCACCGGGCCACGGCCGCGGTCCAGGTGCGCCTCGATGGCCACACCCTGGGCGTCCATGTCCGGGTTCGCCCGCAGGTCCAGGGACGCGTCCGCGGTCAGCAGCACCGCCTCGAGCAGCGCCTCGATGTTGGTGCCCTGCTTGGCGGAGATGTCGACGAACATGGTGTCGCCACCGTATTCCTCGGCCACCAGCCCGTACTCGGTCAGCTGCTGCCGGATCTTGTCCGGGTTGGCGCCTTCCTTGTCGATCTTGTTGACCGCCACCACGATCGGCACGTCGGCCGCCTGGGCGTGGTTGACCGCCTCCACCGTCTGCGGCATGACGCCGTCGTCGGCCGCGACCACGAGGATCGCGATGTCGGTGGCCTTCGCGCCGCGGGCACGCATGGCGGTGAACGCCTCGTGACCCGGGGTGTCGATGAAGGTGATCAGCCGGTCTTCGTCGTTGAGGTGCGTCAGCACCTGGTAGGCGCCGATATGCTGGGTGATGCCGCCGGCCTCGCCCTCGCGGACGTTGGCCTTGCGGATGGTGTCCAGCAGTCGGGTCTTACCGTGGTCGACGTGACCCATGACGGTCACGACCGGCGGACGGATCTCGAGGTCCTCTTCGCCGCCCTCGTCCTCGCCGTAGGTGAGGTCGAAGCTCTCCAGCAGCTCGCGGTCCTCGTCCTCCGGGGAGACCACGTGCACGACGTAGTTCATCTCCGAGCCGAGCAGCTCGAGGGTCTCGTCGTTCACCGACTGGGTCGCGGTGACCATCTCGCCGAGGTTGAACAGCGCCTGCACCAGCGAGGCCGGGTTGGCGTTGATCTTCTCGGCGAAGTCGGACAGCGACGCGCCGCGGGCGAGACGGATGATCTCGCCGTTGCCGCGCGGCAGCCGCACGCCGCCGACGGCGGGCGCCTGCATCGAGTCGTACTCTTGCCGCTTCTGCCGCTTGGACTTGCGACCACGACGCGGGGCGCCACCGGGACGACCGAACGCGCCGGCCGCGCCGCCGCGACCACCCGGGCCACCGGGACGACCGCCACCGCCGCCGCCACCGGGACGACCGCGGAAACCACCGGCCGCGGGAGCGCCCGCACCGGCACCGGGCGCACCGGTACCGCCGCCGCCACCACCACCGCGGTAGCCGCCACCGCCGCCACCACCGGGACGCGGACCACCCTGGCCGCCACCGGGACGACCCGGACGACCGGCGCCCGCCGGACCCGGACGCGCCGCACGCTGCGGCATCGCACCCGGGTTGGGCCGGGGCGGCATCGAGCCGGGGCTGGGCCGCGGACCACCGGGACGCGGGCCACCGCCCTGCGCCGCGGCCGGACGCTGACCGCCCTGACCGCCGGGACCACCCTGCCGCTGGCCGGGACCCGGACGGGGACCGCCCTGGGCCGGACCCGGACGCGGGCCACCGGGGCCCGGGGCCGGACGCGGCGCGGGACGCTCCGGCGCCGAAGAGAAGGGATTATTGCCCACCCGAGGCGTTTTCGGGCCGGGCTTGGGGCCACCCGGACGCGGGCCGCCGCCCTGCGCGGGGGCCGGACGCTGCTGCTGACCGGGACGCGGACCACCGGGGGTCGGGCGCGGACCGGCCGACGGCACGGCGCCCTGCTGCGCGGCGGGCGCCTGGGGCTGCGCCGCGGGGGCCTGGCTCTGCGCGGGTGCGCTGTGCTGCGCCGCGGGCCGGGCCTGCTCCTGCGGAGCGGGCTTGGCGGCGGGGCCGGGCTTGACCGCCAGGCCGGGACGCGCGGACGACGGCGCGGGCGCCGGAGCCTTCGCGGCCGGGGCGACCGAGGGGGACGGCGCGGGAGCCGGAGCCGGCGCGGGGGTGCGCGGTCCCGGACGGGGACCCGGCGTCGCACCGGAGGTGGGCTTGGGCGCCGGACGTCCGGATGGACCGGCGCTGGGCTTCCCAGCCGACTTCGCGGTGCCGTTGGCGGGTTTGGCGCCCAACGATTCCCGCAGGCGACGCGCGACGGGGGCCTCCACCGTCGAGCTCGCCGACTTTACGAACTCGCCCTGCTCCTTGAGCGTTGCGAGTAGTTCTTTGCTCGTGACACCGAGTTCTTTGGCCAACTCGTGCACGCGGGCCTTGCCTGCCACTGCTCTCCTCACTGAGAGGTCGAGCGCGGCAGCCCGTCTTCAAGGACGGGTGGCCCGCACGACCTCGGGTTATCTCCGATGGACGTTCATCGCTGGTACTTCACGGTGTGCTCATGAGTGCTCGTGCCTGTTCTCGACGTAGTGCTCCAGGGCTGAGATATCCAGTTTTCCGGACACTCGTAGTGCTCTGCCGAAGGTTCGGCGCCGTTCTGCCGTGCTCAGACAAGCCGAAGCGGGGTGCAACCAGGCACCCCTTCCGGGAAGTCTGCGCCGCGGATCGGGAACGATCGCAACGCTGTCCAGGCTGGACGACTGCGCCACGATCCGCAACAGATCGGCGGCCAGCTCGCGTTTCCGACATCCGATGCATGTCCGGACGGGTCCGGGCCGCAGTAATCTCGAAGACTCGCGCTGAGCCTGCGTCCACTCTACCGCTGCCATGTCCCGATCTCCGCATCCAGCCCCGTTGTTGATCACAAACCCGTCGGTTCGCGGTCATCCGCGGTGTGCCTCCGAGCGCACCGAACCGCTGTTGTCCGGGGCCGCGTCGCTGCGGATATCGATGCGCCAGCCGGTCAGGCGGGCGGCCAGGCGGGCGTTCTGCCCCTCCTTGCCGATCGCCAGCGAGAGCTGGAAGTCCGGCACCACCACCCGCGCCGCACGCGCATCGGCGTCGACGACTGTGACAGAGACAACCTTCGACGGGGACAGCGCATTCCCGACGAACGTGGCCGGGTCCTCGGCGTAATCGATGATGTCGATCTTCTCCCCGGCCAGCTCGCTCATCACGTTGCGCACCCGCTGGCCCATGGGGCCGATGCACGCGCCCTTGGCATTCACGCCCGGCACCGTGCTGCGCACGGCGATCTTGGAGCGATGCCCGGCCTCGCGAGCCACCGCCACGATCTCCACCGAGCCGTCGCTGATCTCGGGCACCTCCAGCGCGAACAGCCGCCGCACCAGGTTCGGGTGGGTGCGCGAGAGGGTGATCTGCGGGCCGCGCGGCCCGCGGGAGACGCCCACGACGTAGCACTTGATGCGATCACCGTGCTCGTAGGTCTCGCCGGGCACCTGCTCGGCCGGGGGAATCAGGCCCTCCGCGCCGGTCGCCTCGCTGCCGATGCGCACCACCACTGTGCCGCGGGCATTCATCCGGGCATCGCGCTGGACCACGCCGCCGACGATTTCGCCCTCATGGGTGGAGAATTCGCCGAACGACTTCTCGTTCTCCGCATCCCGCAGCCGCTGCAGCACGACCTGGCGCGCGGTGGTCGCCGCGATGCGCCCGAAACCCTCGGGGGTGTCGTCCCACTCGGAGACGGTGTTGCCGTCGGCGTCGACCTCGCGGGCCATCACCCGCACGACGCCCGTCTTCTGGTTGATGTCGATACGGGCGTTGGGCTCGTGCCCCTCGGTGTGCCGGTAGGCGGTCAGCAGCGCCGACTCGATCGCGGAGATCACCGTCTCCATCGCGATGCCCTTATCGGCGACAATCGCCCGCAGGGCTTCGATTTCGATGTTCATGCCACGGTCCCTTCGGTCGAAGCTGCTGTTGTGTTGTCCCCCTGCATGTCCTGCACCGGCGCACCGGGCGCCGGGCGGCCGGGCGCGACGCCCCCGGCCAATTCCATCTCCGCCTCGCCGGGCGCGGAGAATTCCACCTGGACCACGGCGCGTTCGATATCGGCGAGCGGCACGCGGACCCGGTGCGGTTTTCGTCTACCGCCGAGAACCAGCGCCACCTCGGTATCGGTGGCCTCGCCGACGCGGGCGTCGAACTTCGGCACGCCCTCGGGAGCCTCGGCGCCGGCACGCATCGTGATGCCCACCTTGCGTCCACGCGCCCGGCGCCAGTGCCGCGGCAGGGTGAGCGGCCGTTCGATACCGGGGGTGGTGACCTCCAGTAAGTAGGGGGTCTCCCCGAAATCGCCCGCGTCGTCCAGGATTTCGGAGATAATTCCACTCAGGTCCGCGACCGCGTCCAGATCGGCGGCGGCCTCGCTGTCCACGGTGATCACCACGCGCGCCTGATCCCGGCCCACGGCCGACACGGCCACGCCATCGAGGTCGAATCCTCGGCCCTCGACGAGCGCAGCAACGAGCTGGCTCACCCTTTCCTCGGTCGGCATCGGCATGTGGGGCGGCTCCTGGTTCAGTTGTGGCGCGGTGGAGTTGTCGGTATAGGTCCTGGTGGGGCATGGTCGGCGCGCATCGTCGTCGGAATACTCCGCCGGAGGTCTAGCGTAACGCGCTGCAAGAGTGTAAAGGACCAGCCAACGATCTCCAGTTTTCCGGTGGTCACACCCACCGGCGCGCCCGCCGTCCGAGCCTCCGACATTGCCTGGCACGATGGACGCGTGCCGACCCGTCGAACCATGCCCGCCAGCTCCTCGGACGCGCCGCCCATGGGCCGCACGCTAGACAGACGGGCGCTGCTGCGGGTCGCGGGCGGCGGCGCCTTCGCGGTCGCGTCCCTGAGCGCCGCCGCCTGTACCAAGAAACCCCCGCCGCAGCCGGACACGCTACTGCCGCACGAGATTTCGGCGCGCACCGACGCGGTGTGGGCACGGGCCGCGGCCGCCGCCGCGCCGGACCGGGCGGCCACGCTCACAGTGATCGCCACCCAGCGCACCGCGCACGCCGATGCGCTGCGGGCCGAGATCAACCGGGCCGTCGGGGTTTACGGCGACGCCACGCTTCCCAAGTCGCCCACCCCGGTCGTCACGCCGCCGGCCACACCGGCGCCGCCCCCGACCGTCGCCGCGGTGCGCGATCGGCTCTCGGCCGCACGCAAGTCGGCCGCCGACGCGTCGGATGCGAATACCGCCTACCGCGCCGGGCTGCTGGCCTCGATCAGCGCCTGCTGCGCCAGCCACGTGGAGGTACTGCTGAAATGAGTACGGCCGATCAGCAGGCGTTGACCGACGCCCTGAATGCCGAATATGCGGCGGTGTACGCCTACGGCGTGATCTCTGCCTACGCGGCCGCGGATCGCAACAAGATCATCATTGAATTCACGACCGCGCACCGCGTCCGGCGCGATGCCACCATCGACGCGCTGCGGGCCGCCGGAGGGGCGGTACCGGGCCCCGCGCCCGCCTATCCGCCGCCGTCCCCGGTGAACGATCCGATCCCGGCGGCGAAATTCGCCGTCACCGTGGAAACCGACACCGCCATCGCCTGGCGCTCGGTGGTCGAGCGCGCCGACTCCCCCGACGTGCGCCGCGCGGGCATCGAGGCGCTGTCCGAATGCGCTGTGCGCCTTGCCACCTGGCAGCAGATCCTGGGCACCAACCCGGCGACGATGGCTTTTCCGGGCCGAGCCTGACGGCAGCCCGACGCGGATCCACCCGCGTTGACGGCAGGGTCTGTGCCCCGACGCAGGGCCCACGGCATCGCGGCACGAGCCCGCACAGCGGCGAGCGGAACCGGCCAACTCCCGATCAGCTGAAGCCCCCAGCAACAACCCGGGCACGCCCGCATCGAACGATGCTCAGGCGTGCCCGGAGCTGCGTGTGCCAGGGTCAGTGCGACCCCGTGCCGACACCCGCGCCAACGCCGCCACCGGCGCCGACGTTGATGCTCAGGAGGCTCAGAAGCTGCCGCGGCGGCGAGTCCGCCGCGGCGACCGGGTCAGCCGCGCACCTTGGCCAGCACCGCGGCAACCGCACCGTCGGCCGGAATCTCCTCGCTCGTCCCCGCGAACCGATCCCGCACCTCGACCTTGCCCTCGGCCCAGCCGCGGCCCACGACCAGCACCACCGGCATGCCGAGTAGTTCGGCGTCCTTGAACTTCACCCCCGGCGAGGCGGTGCGGTCGTCCAGCAGGACCTCGATGCCCTGCGAATCTAGTTGCGCGGCAACCTGTTCCGCACCCGCGCGGGCGCCCTCATCCTTGTTGGCGATCACGACGTGCACGTCGAAGGGCGCAACCTCGCGCGGCCAGCGCAGGCCCTTGTCGTCGTGCATCTGCTCGGCCACCACCGCGACCATGCGCGAGACGCCGACGCCGTAGGAGCCCATGATCAGGCGTACGGGCTTGCCGTTCTCGCCGAGCACGTCCACCTCGAAGGCGTCGGTGTACTTGTAGCCGAGCTGGAAGATGTGGCCGATCTCGATGCCGCGCGCGGCCACGAGCACCCCCTGCCCGTCCGGCGAGGGATCGCCGTCGCGGACCTCGGCGGCCTCGATGGTGCCGTCGGGGGTGAAATCGCGCCCGGCGACCAGGCCGACGACATGCTTGCCGGGGGCGTCGGCACCGGTGATCCAGGAGGTGCCGGTGACCACGCGGGGGTCGACCAGGTAGCGAACGCCGTTCTCCTGCAGACCCTTCGGGCCGATGTAGCCCTTCACCAGGAACGGGTTGGCCTTGAAGTCGTCCTCGTCGAGCAGTTCGACCTCGGCCGGCTCGACCGAGGCGCCCAGGCGCTTGCCGTCGACCTCGCGGTCACCGGGCACGCCGATACCGAGGATCTCGGTCTTGCCGTCGGGGTGGCGCAGCTTGACCATGACGTTCTTCAGCGTGTCCGCGGCGGTCACGGGACGGCCGAACTGCTCGGCGATCCCGGCGGCGTTCGCCCAGTCGACCAGGGTGGCGATCGTCGGCGTGCTCGGCGTCTCATGCACCTGCGCCTGCGCCAGGCCCTCGATCGGAAGCTCCGGCGGCGCGGGCGTGACCACGGCCTCGACATTCGCGGCGTAGCCGGACTCGCGGCAGGTCACGTAGGTGTCCTCGCCGACGGGGCTGTCGGCCAGGAACTCCTCCGACGCGCTGCCGCCCATCGCGCCCGAGGTGGCCGCGACGATCACATACGACACGCCGAGCCGGTCGAAGATGCGCTTGTAGGCGTCGCGGTGGGCGGCGTAGCTGGCCTTCAGCCCGGCCTCGTCCAGGTCGAAGGAGTACGAGTCCTTCATGACGAATTCGCGCCCGCGCAGAATGCCCGCGCGGGGACGCTCCTCGTCGCGATACTTGGTCTGGATCTGGTACAGCGTGACCGGCAGATCCTTGTAGGAGTTGTATTCGCCCTTCACCGTCAGCGCGAACAGTTCCTCGTGCGTGGGTCCGAGCAGGTAGTCGGCCTTCTTGCGGTCCTGCAGCCGGAACAGCGCGTCACCGTATTCGGTCCAACGGTTGGTGGTCTCGTACGGCTCGCGCGGCAGCAGCGCGGGCAGCGAGATCTCCTGGGCGCCGATGCCGTTCATCTCCTGGCGCACCACCTCCTCGACCCGGCGCAGCACCCGCAGGCCCAGCGGCAGCCAGGAGTACACACCCGGCGCGATCCGGCGGACGTATCCGGCGCGGACGAGAAGCTTGTGGCTGGGCACCTCGGCGTCGGCGGGGTCGTCGCGCAGGGTACGCAGGAACAGGTGGGAGAGGCGGGTGATCACGGATGCACAGACTAGCCCGTGCCGTCGCGGCGCTGATACGCGCGCCACCGTCTGCGCGCCGCGGGATCCGCGCGGCGGTACCGTCTGCGCGCCGCCGGATCCGCGCGGCGGTACCGTCTGCGCGCCGCCGGATCCGCGCGGCGGTACCGTCTGCGCGCCGCGGGGCTTGCGCGGCGGTACCGTATCCGCTCGTGCTGGTGATCCTTCCTCCCTCCGAAACCAAGTCCGACGGCGGCGATCTCGGTCCGCTCGACCTGGACGCGCTGTCGTTGCCGCAGCTCAGCGCGGTGCGCGACAAGCTGGTCACCGCGCTGATCGACCTGGCCGGCGATCCGGAGGCCTCGCGCGCCGCACTGAGCCTGGGCAAGGGGGCCGATGCGGAGATCGCCCGCAATGCCGCGCTGCGCACCGCGCCCACCCGCCCCGCGCTCGAGCGGTACACCGGGGTGCTCTACGACGCCCTCGATGCCGCATCGTTCACCGCGGCCCAGCGCGCGAAGGCGCAGGCCCGCCTCGCGATCGGCTCCGCGCTGTTCGGGGTGGTGCGGGCGACCGACCCGATCCCGGCCTACCGGCTCTCGGGCGGGTCGAAGCTGCCGGGCTGCTCGACGCTGGCCGCGCTGTGGAAACCGGTGCTCGGGCCCGCGCTGCGCGAGGAGACCGTCGGGCAGCTGACCGTGGACCTGCGCTCGGGCACCTACGCACAGCTGGGCCGGATCCCGGGGGCGGTCACCGCGACCGTGCTGACCGAGCGCCCCGACGGCTCCCGGACCGTGGTCAGCCACTTCAACAAGCACCACAAGGGTCTGCTGGCGCGGGCGCTGGTGTGCAGCCGCGCCGAACCCACCGACATCGCGGCGCTGGCGCGGATCGCCGAGAAGGCGGGCCTGCAGGTGGAAATCGCCTCCTCCACCGAACTGCTCGTGCTGACGTAATAGCCCGGAAGGTCGCCCGCGTAAATTTCCGGTTGCCTGTAATTGAACGGAAATTGGCGCTGCGGCAACGATTTTCGCGAATCACGATAGCGTGCAGGCATTTCCGCAGAGAATGGCACGGAACATATTGCCGCGCTTGGGACAGCCGGGCATTGTGCCGTAAGGTCTGCCACACGCACCGGAAAATGCCGCGCGTCCATTCCCTGTGATGTCGAGGAGCTCGGCGTGGGTATCGATGCCCAACGTGAAGACATGGCCGAACGCGAGGACAAAGCCCTGCGCGAGCTGACCGATCAACTGATCGGCGATTACGCGGAAACGCATTCCGCGCAGCGGGTCCGAACGGCCATCGACAGGGCGCTGCACCGCTTCGATGGCCGCACGATACGCGATTTCGTGCCAATTCTGGTGGAGCGCATCGTCCGCCACGAGCTGGGCGGGGGGCCCGCGGTGGGTATCGCCGAGATCGAGGCCACCCTGGGCACCACCGAGCCGATCACAATCGAACCGGAGACGACCGAACCCGATACAGCCGAGCAGCACAGCACCGATCCTGGCACCGCCGACCCTGCCGGCGCCGAAACCGGAACGGCCACTTCGGGCAGCGGAACTCCCGAGGCGCTCGACCCTGACGCAACGGCCCGTATCACTCCGGATCCCGACAAGTCCGGCACCACCGTGGCCGATCCCGGCGCGACAGTCCCGGGCAAGACAGGTGCGAGTGTGACGGCACCGGATATGACGACACCGGAACCGGCAGCCGCGGTCGAGACAGATCCGGGCGCGACGCTATCGGCCGCGACAGCGCTGAGCGAAACAGCGCCGGGCAAGATCGACCCGAGTGCCACAGCCCCCGACACATCAGCATCGAGTGCCGCAGCACCAGGCGCAACTAAGCCGAGCGAAACAACGTCGGGCACAACGGATCCGAGTGCGACGACTGGCGCGACGACACCGGACGCGACAGCATCGGGTTCCGCGGCCCCGAATGCGACCGCTTCCGATCCGGGCGACCCGCGTCCCACCGAACCGGCACCGACGAACGCCGCGGCCAAATTCCTTTCCGGCGCAAAGGCTCTCGTCGGTCCGCCGCTCACCGGCGGCAAGATCTTCGTTGCCGCGCTGGTGGCGATCGTCATCATCCTACTGTTCTCGATACCGCACGGCACCGGTGGATCGCACCAAACCGGCACCGCCACAGCGGCTTCCGTGACGACCGTGCACGGGGTGGTCGGATCGGAGAAGATTCCGTACTTCAACGATCCGAAGGTGGTCGCGGCGCTGGCGAAGCACGGGCTCGAGGTGCACGTGCAGGCCGCCGGTTCGCGGCAGATCGCCACCTCGCTGGATCTGAGCAAGGACGACTTCGCTTTTCCCTCCAGCGCCCCGGCGGCGGAGCGGCTGCTGCGCGATCACCATCTGACCGCGAAGTACACGCCGTTCTCCTCGCCGATGGCAATCGCGACCTACAAGCCGATCGCGGACCTGCTGACCGCGGCGGGCGTGGTGCGGCCGGGCCCGGTGCCGACCCTGGACATGAACCGCTACATGGACCTGGTGAACAGCGGCACGCAGTGGAATCAGCTGCCCGGCAACACCACTTACCCGGTGTCGAAGAACATTCTGGTCTCCACCACCGACCCGCGGACGTCGAACTCGGCGGATATGTACGTGGCGATCGCCAGCTACGTCGCCAATGACGACACGATCGTGCGCGGGCAGACCGCCGAGGACAACGCGGTGCAGAAGGTGGCGAAACTCTTCGTCGGCCAAGGCTTTTCGGACAATACCAGCCAGGGTCCGTTCGACGAGTACCTCTCCGCGGGCATGGGCCCCACCCCGCTGGTGCTCATCTACGAGGCCCAGTTCGTCGATGCCGCGGTGCACGGGAAGACCACGCCCGACATGGAGCTGATGTACCCGTCGCCGACGATCCTGTCCCAGCACACCCTGGTTCCGCTCGACGACGCGGGTGACCGGCTGGGCCGGCTGCTTTC
Source organism: Nocardia sp. GP40 (assembly GCF_050434125.1). NCBI lineage: Bacteria > Bacillati > Actinomycetota > Actinomycetes > Mycobacteriales > Nocardiaceae > Nocardia > Nocardia sp. GP40. Next base: position 278,294 of record NZ_JBNPVW010000011.1, read on the forward strand.
GACCGACCCGGACCTGCAGCGCCTGGCCGCCGAACACGGCTTCCGCACCGGCGATCCGGCTCAGTTCACCTCGGTGACCGGCGATCACCACATCCCGGTCGCCCCGCAGGTCGTCGACGTGGTCGATCCCCCGGCCTACGACACCCTCGAGTACCTGCTCAACGGCGTCGCGAAGGCATACAACTGAGACCATCAGCGGCCTCGACCTCGGCCACACCAACGAACTGATCCTGGCGTGGTGGCTGCCCGGCTATCCGTCGACAGGGGCACCGGCGCCTGCGAATCCGGATTCGTAGGCGAGGATGACGGCCTGTGTGCGGTCTCGCACGCCGAGTTTGGCCAGGATAGCGGACACGTGGGACTTGATGGTTTCGGCGCCGAGGTACATGTGGGAGGCGATTTCGGCGTTGGACAGGCCGCGGGTCATGTGTCGTAGCACGGTTTGCTCGCGGTCGGTGAGCGCGGCGCGTTCCAGAGCAGCCCGCGCGGCCGGGTTCGCATGCCCTGCGGCCAAGGTCCGTACGGCGGAGGGATAGAGGAGCGAATCGCCTTGCGCGACTGTGCGAACGGCGTTGGTGATCTCGGCGGGGCGAGCTCGCTTGAGCAGGAATCCGTCGGCGCCGGCGCGGAGCGCGCGGTAGACGTAGTCGTCGTGCTCGAAGGTGGTGATGATGAGGATTTTCGGTGGGTCGGGCAGTTCACGCAGGATCACCCGAGTGGTCTCGATGCCGTCCATCAGCGGCATTCGGACGTCCATGGCGACCACGGCGGGGCGCAGCTGTGTGATCAGAGGTAGCACCGCGATTCCGTCAGCGGCTTCTCCGACCACTTCGATGCCGGGCTGAGCGGTGAGGATGGCGCTCAAGCCGGCCCGGGCCAGCGGTTCGTCGTCGACCAGCAGAACCGAAATCGAGGTCATCGCAGCGGCACCTCCACACGAACCAGCCAGCCATTCTCGTCGGGGCCGAATTGCGCTCGGCCGCCGAGTAGTTCGGCACGCTCGCGGATGCCGCGCAGACCGCTGCCACTACCGGGGGTGGCCGATGGTCCGGGAAGCGGATTTCGCACTTGGAGTTGGAGCCGCTCGGTATTCGCCCGCACCGTGACCTGAATCGGCACAGGCCCGCAATGGCGCAGGACATTGGTCAGCGATTCCTGCAGTATGCGGTACCCCTCTCGGGTGACCGGGCCGGGCAGCGCGTCGATCGGGCCTTCGAGGACGACTTTCGTCGGTGCGCCGGCGGATCGCACCGAGTCGATGAGATGCGCCGCCGCCGCGAGCGTGGGGCGTTCATCGGCCGGCGGGCCGGGCGAGCGCAGGATGCGCAGTACGCGATCCAGATCGTCCATCGCGGCGCGGCCGATGTCCTCGACGGTACCCAGTGCGCGAGCGGTGAATTCGGGGTCCGCTGTGGCGCGGGCCCCACCCGCCTGCAGCACGATCGTGGTGAGGGCGTGCCCGATCGAATCGTGCAGGTCCCTGGCGATGCGATTGTGTTCGAGTAGTCGCTCCGTGCGCTCCTCGAGTACCCGCAGACGTTCGGCCGCCGAGGGACCGAGCAGGCGGCGGGCGGCGACGGTGATGAATTCGCCCAGGACGACGAGGACGGCCAGTGCGACCGCGATGGGCACCGGCACCAGGATCGCCCACCACCAATGCGGCGACAGGTCGAACAGGACGTCCCGGGACGGCTCGGCGCCCGCGGCGGCGCGGATCAGGTCGGTGCACGACCATACGGTCCCCACGATCACCGCCAGCAACACTGCGCTGCACACCAGCCGCAGCTCCATCCACCAGACGGTGCGCCAACGGTCCGCCCACGTGGTCGCGGGGGCGGCGGCGATTGATGTATCCGTTCGGCCGCGCTCACCCGGAGTCAGAAACAGCTGCGCCTGGACACCCTCGGCCAGCCGCGACGCGGGCAGCAATCCCATCGGAACGATCAGCAGCGCCGGCACATACGGCCGGCTGTGATCGATGAACAGCCACATCGCCACCACCGCCAGCGGCAGGCACAGGTGAAGTCCGCGGGTATAGGTGACCGCGCGGGTCAGTGGCCGTAGCAGCGCGAACATGATTTCTATCGTGCCAGGACGTGGTGGGGCGACCGCTTCCCCCATGCGGGGGAGACGATCGGCACCCGCGGGGGAGGTTTTCCGCAGTACTCACGGTCAGGCTGGGGTCATGATCACGATCGAGGCGCGAGCGCTCAGTAAGGAGTACGGCCGGACCAGAGCCGTCGACGATGTCACCTTCGACGTATTACCGGGCCGGGTGACCGGTTTCCTCGGCCCGAACGGCGCCGGGAAATCCACGACCATGCGACTCGTCCTCGGACTGGACCGCCCCACCTCCGGCACGGCCACCGTGGGCGGCCACCGGTACGGGTCGGCCGCGCAACCGCTGCGACAGGTGGGCGCCCTGCTGGACCCCGCCGCCGCGCATCCGGGCCGCGCGGCCCGCGACCATCTACTGGCCCTCGCTGTGGGGAACGGGATCCCGGCCCGGCGGGTGGACGAGGTGCTGGCGGAGGTCGGATTGATCTCGGTGGCCCGCAAACGGATTCGCGCCTTCTCCCTCGGCATGCGGCAGCGGCTGGGCATCGCCGCGGCGCTGCTGGGCGATCCGCCGGTGCTCATGCTGGATGAGCCCTCGAATGGCCTGGATCCCGAAGGCATCGTCTGGCTGCGGGAAACCTTGCGGCGCTGGGCCGGTGAGGGGCGCACCGTGCTCGTGTCGAGCCATTTGATGGGTGAGACGGCCAGTTTCGCCGATCACCTGCTGGTGCTGGGACGGGGCCGCGTGCTCGCCGACACCGGCCTGCGGGAATTCATCGGTGCGCATGCACAACCGCGAGTCCGCGTGCGCACGACGGATCCGGCCCTGATGCGAGCGACGCTGGCGCGCAATGGAATCGAACCGGTCCCCGACGGACCGGATCGCTGGCTGATACCCGGCGAACAGGCATACCGGCTCGGACCGCTGTTGTCCGGCGCCGGGGTCCCGATCCTCGAATTGACCGATGAGGAAACCACATTGGAGCACGCGTACCTGGCCCTGACAGCTGGAGAAGACACCTACGCGGCGAGCACGAAGGAGGTCGCATGACATTCACCTCGGTACTGCGATCGGAGTGGATCAAGGTCCGGTCGCTGCCCTCCCTGCCCGCGATGCTGGCGCTGCTGTTCGTGAGCACGGTCGGGTTCTCGATCGTGGGCTCCGCGAGCCTGGGTCGGGAGCACGCGCACAAGCCCGGATTCGATCCACTGCTCACCGCCTTCTACGGGATCAACTTCGGGCAGGCCGCGGCCATCTGCTTCGGTGCGGCCTGCATGGCGGCCGGGTATCGCGGTCAGGGCGAACGGATCTGGCTGGTGGCCGTGCCGCGCCGCGGCCTGCAGTACGCGGCGGGGCTAGCGATTGTCGCGGTATCGGCCGGCGCCGCCGGGGTGTTGACCGGGCTCACGTCGTTCCTGTGCACCCGGCCATTCCTGTACCTGCCGCGGCTCGGACTGGATGACCCGGTGGTGTGGCGCGCGATTCTCGGCTGTGGCATCTACGCGGCCTTCATGGCACTGCTCGCGGCCGGTCTGGCGGCCCTGGTCCACAGCGGCGCACTGGCAATGGGACTGCTCGTCCCGCTCGTGCTGTTGCTGTCGTTCACCCTCGGCGATGTCGGCAGGGGCGCCGCGTCGGCGGAATTTCTGCCCGACCGGGCCGGGCGGCAGGTGCTGCTGCTGCACCCCGAGGGGCCGCTCGGTCCGTGGACCGGATTGCTGATCGCCGCACTGTGGGCCGTCGCGGCCGTCGCGGCCGGCTGGCTGGCCGTGCGCCGCCGCGATCTGTGAGCGGAGGGGTCGTGCGCAATCCGCTCCGCGTCCTCGCCGTTGCCGTGATATTCGTCCTGCTGCTCCCGGGCACCGCCGCGTGCTCGCGCGAGGATGACATCCGGACTGCGCTGCAGCGTATTCCGGGTCTCACGGTAACCCGCGAGCAGTCCGTATCCGATGGCCGCTTCTTCGTCCTCACCTACCGCCAGCCAATCGATCACGATCACCCCGAACGCGGCTCCTTCGACCAGCGACTGACACTGCTGCACCGATCCACCAACAAGCCGATGGTGCTCTATACCGGTGGATACGATCTGAACCCGGATCCCGAGTTCCGCGCCGAACCCACCCAACTCCTGGCGGCCGATCAAATCGTCACCGAGCAACGGTATTTCGGCGCGTCCCGTCCCCGGCCGACGGATTGGACCAAGCTCGACATCCGCCAGGCCGCCGCCGACCACCACCGCATCATCGCGGCCCTGCGCCCGATCTATCGGGCCGCCTGGATCTCCGCCGGCGCCAGCAAAGGCGGAATGGCGTCGATCTACCACCGCCGCTTCTACCCCGACGACGTGACCGGCACGATCGCCTACAGTGCGCCGAATATCACCGACGACGCGGACAGCTCCGCCTACGACCGATTCGTCGCCGCGGTCGGAACACCCGAATGCCGCGCCGCGCTCACCGCTGCTCAACGGGAAATCCTCGTACGCCGCAATGAGATCGACGATCGCCTGAGCACATGGACACGGCAGTCCGGCTATACCGTCGACACCGTCGGCGGTCTCGATCGCATGCTGGAACTGAGCACCCTGCAAGTGCCGCTGTACTTTTGGATGCGCCACGGCCCAGGCGACTGTGCGACCATCCCGCCCGCCACAGCGACCACCGACACGCTGTACACCTGGCTGCGTGAGCTGACCCAGCCGGAGTCCTACACCGACCAAGGCCTGGCGATCGCCCTGCCGTCCTTCTACCAACTCGGCACACAACTCGGCACGGCACGTTTCACGCCACCGGAACTTGTCGGGCAGCTGCGCTACCCCGGCATTCAGGACATGAAAACCTATGTGCCACGACAGATTCCACTCATCTTCGATCCGGAAGCCATGCGGGATATCGACCAATGGGTGCACCGATGCGGGGCGGGACTCCTGTTCGTCTACGGCGAATACGACCCGACCCGCGCGAAGCCGTTCCGGCTCGGCCCCGGCACAACGAATTCCGCCGTGTACATAGCCCCGGCCACCAATCACCTCACCCGGCTTGCGAATCTCACCGGCCCGGATGGCGCGGCCGCCCGCGCAACGCTGACCGGTTGGGCGTCCGGCGAACATCCGGACCCCCACCAACACCAGATCGATTGCAGTCCGCACCGCTTGGAAGCAGGTCCGGCGCACTGAACGTCAGAGTTTCGTCATCGCTTCCTGAGCCTTCTCGCCACCCAGGTGGGTAATGATCGTGACAGGCGGCGAGTACGACCCGAATCGTTGCCGCCCGCACGCATCGAAAGGGAGCGGAAGTGGTCACCGTCGCCGCACGGATCAGGGACCGGATCGAGCATTTCTATGCCGAACGAGCCACCGGCGCGCCGGGGACCAGGCCGTTTCTACACGGCCGCAGACCCACGGCAGCCGACGTGGTGCTCACTGGCAACGACTACCTGGCCCTGGCGGGCGACCGGGATATCGCCGCGGCGGCGGCCGCCGCGGCGCACAGTGACGCCGCCGCGCCCCAGCCCGGCCCGGATCAAAGCATGCTGGAGCGGCGGCTGGCTCGATACATGCACGCCGGCGCGGGCGTCGTGTGCCAGTCCGGCTGGGACGCGAATCTCGGTCTGCTGCAAGCCATTGCGGACCCACGGACGCAGATCCACATCGATGCGAAGGCACACATGTCGCTGCGGCAGGGCGCCATTGCGGCCGGGGCGCCCATCCGCACCTTCCGGCACCACGACCCCGGGCACCTGCGCGCGCAGATCGCCACGCACGGTCCAGGCATCATCGCCGTCGACGCGATCTGCAGCACCAGCGGCAGCCACAGCCCGCTGCCCGAACTGTGCCGGGTCGCGGAGGACACCGGCAGCGTGCTGGTGGTCGACGAGTCCCATTCGCTGGGCGTCGACGGTCCGCACGGGGCGGGCACCGTGGTGGCGCTCGGACTCACCGACCGGGTGGCCTTCCGCACCGCCAGCCTCGCGAAGGCCTTCGCCGGACGCGCCGGATTCATCGCGGTGCACGACCCGGATTTCGTCGACTACTTCCGGTCGGCGTCGTACCCGGCGGTGTTCTCCTCCGCACTGCGGTACCCCGACATCGTCGGCCTGGCGGCGACCCTGGACGCCGTGCGCGCCGCGGACGACCGCCGCACGCGGGTGCACGAGGTATCGATCGCGGTGCGAAAGGCCATGGCGGATCTCGGATTCGACCTGTCGGGCTCGGACAGCCAGATCGTCGCCGTGCCGACCGGGCCCGAAACACACGCGCTGCGAGTGCGCGACATCCTCGAACGACACGGAATCCTGGGCGCACCCTTCTGCGCACCGGCCACGCCATCGGGTCGTACCCTGATCCGATTCTCCCTTCACGCCGCCCTCACCGATCGCGACGTGGACCGATTCCTGATGGCCTGCAACGAGATTCGAGACAAGCTTGGAGCGGCACCGCCGAGCTGACGAATATTCGGATGCACACTCGCCCGCAGTCCCGTACCGTCGGTTCGGCGCTGGGGGCCAACACTTCCCGGCTCAGACATCACTCGCGGGTCCACTTCGGAATCCATCTCGGGTGTGGCGGAACACTTTTCGGAATCGAAGCACGGAGACTGTGCGGGGAGGGAGGCATCATGGCGAAGCTCAATCAGATCATCGCGGTGGAGAAGGGCGTCAAGAGCGGAGCGCTGCGCGATCTCGCCGGAGTGCACGCCACCCTGCAGAAGCCCGCCCTGCTCGCGGGCATCTCCCGGACGTACCAGCCCAAGGACGAGGAGGGCGAGCAGCTGCCGCCGGAATCGACTCGCGTGCAGGTGAAGTCGGAGGATGTGCTGCGCCGCACCGCGGACACGCTGACCCGGCTGTTCGACGTGACCGCGACGAAGGACTGGGCGAACTGCGAGGCCCGGGCGGATGTGACCATCGACGGCCGCACGCTGCTGTCCGAAGCACCCGTCACGTACCTGCTGTTTCTCGAGAAGCAGCTGACCGATCTGCTCGCCTTCGTCAAGAAGCTGCCGGTGCTCGATGCCGCGGAGGCGTGGGTGTTCGACGACTCCGCGGACACGTGGCGTACCGATCCGGTGCGCACCATCCGCACCAAGAAGGTGCCGCGCAACCACGTCAAGGCCGAGGCCACCGAGAAGCACCCGGCGCAGGTCGAGGTGTACTACGAGGACATCGCGATCGGCTACTGGACGACCACCAAGTTCTCCGGCGCGCTGCCGGCCCGGCGCATCAACGAGCTGACCGGCCGGATCGAAAAGCTGCGCCAGGCAGTACAATTCGCACGGGAAGAGGCCAATTCGACGGAGGTGGCCGATCACAAGGTCGGCGCGACCCTGTTCGAATACCTGTTCCGCTGATCGAATCCGGGTTCCGCCCGGATCCATGGAATTCCCCCGCCTTCACAGGGCGGGGGAAGCGCGAGGAGCGCGAAGCTCAAACTGAAGATGAACCTGATTCAGCGGTATCAGTGCGGGTTCGAATCCCGCCCCGGGCAGCCTTCGGCCCGGGTAGCCCAAGTGGTAGAGGCAGCCGCCGCAAGCTCAGACTCTCGCTCCAGATTGAGTATTCGCCGCCGAACCACAGGAGGCTGAGGAACGGGCGACCGCGACGAGGTGCCGGCTCGTATCCGGCTCTCCGCGCTCTCATGCGGAGATGGTCCAACGGTAGGACGCGTCGCAGACCAGCCTGATCCGTTCCCTCCCCCGCAACGTGGTGCGAAATGGGCGGCACGATGGAGCCCGGCGGGCGGCAAAACCGCCGGGCTCCCCTCGCAGCCGCCATTCGCCGGCGGTGGTAGAAGTAGTTTCGTGGACACCGACGGGATGGATCCGGAACTGATCGAACTCGCGGGCCGGATCTTCGACACGGCCCGCACGGGTGATGCGGCCGCGTTGGCCGCGTACCTCGATGCCGGGGCGCCGGTGAACCTGACCAACGACCGGGGCGACACGCTGCTGATGCTGGCCGCGTACCACGGGCATCCGGACGCGGTCGCGGTGCTGCTGGATCGCGGCGCCGACCCCGACCGGGCCAACGACCGGGGCCAGACGCCCGCCGCCGGGGCGGTGTTCAAGGGCGAGGACGAGATCCTGCGCAAGCTGCTGGCCGCGGGCGCCGATCCGGACGCCGGAACCCCCTCCGCGCGGGATACCGCCACCATGTTCGGCAAGACCGACCTGCTGAAACTGTTCGGCTGACACCCGCTACTCGGGGACGCCGATGTCCTCGAACCAGAGTTCGGGCCGCTCGGCGATGAAACTGGTCATCAGATCGACACAGCGTGGATCGTCCAGCACCGTGATCGATACGCCGTGCTCGGCGAGCCAGTCGTGGCCGCCGGTGAAGGTTCGCGACTCCCCGACGACCACCGCGCCGATCCCGAATTGCCGCACCAGCCCGCTGCAGTACCAGCACGGCGAGAGCGTGGTGACCATGATGGTGTCGCGATAGTCGCGCCGGCGCCCGGCATTGCGGAACGCATCGGTCTCCGCGTGCAGGCTCGGATCCCCGGACTGCACGCGCCGATTGCGCCCGCGACCCAGCAGCTTTCCGTCCGCGTCGAACAACGCCGCACCGATCGGGATGCCACCCTCCGACAGTCCAAGCCTGGCCTCCGCGAGGGCCGTGTCCAAGAGCCGGGCCGCGTCGATCATGAAATCCATCGTGCCCTACGCCGTCGGCGTCGTCCGCGACGCACATCATTCGGCCCGAACGGTACCGACGGGACCGCCTCGACGGTACGTTTCGGGTATGCCGCTACAGCCTCAGCGTTGGACGCCGCCGCAGGCGCCCGCACGTGCTCGCGAACCTCATAGTGTGCCGCCGATGCCCGTGCCCCGGCTGCTGCCGCTGCCCGGGAGCAGTCCCGAGGATGTGGTGCTGGCCGCGGACGGCAGGCTGGTCACCGGGATCAGCGGCGGGCCGATCCTGGCCGTGCATCCCGCCGACGGCACGGTCGAGCAGATCGCGCACACCGGTGGGCGGCCGCTGGGCCTGCACGCGGAACCCGATGGCGCGCTGCTGATCTGCGATTCCGAGCGAGGTCTGCTCCGGCTGGACAAGCCGCACGGCGAGTTGGAGGTGCTCGTCGACGAGGTGGACGGCGAGCGCCTGAACTTCGCCAGCAACGTGGTCGCCGACACCGACGGCACGATCTATTTCTCGGCCTCCACCCGGCGGTACCCGTTCGAGCACTACATGGCCGATTTTTACGAGCATTCCGGCACCGGCCGCCTGCTGCGCCGCCTGCCCGACGGCCGGGTCGAAACCCTGTTGGACGGACTGCAATTCGCCAACGGGGTGGTGCTGGCGCCGGACCGCTCCTGTGTGCTGGTCGCCGAGACCGCCGGGTACCGGGTGGCCCGCTACCACCTGTCCGGCCCACGCGCCGGAACCAGCGACTACCTGGTGGAGAACCTGCCCGGATTCCCCGACAACATGGCCCTGGGCAGTGACGGCCTGTGCTGGGTCACCCTCGTCAGCCCGCGAAATCCCCTACTGGACAAGCTTCTTCCGCTACCGGGCATCCTGCGCCGGCTCGCCTACGCGATCCCGGACGCGCTGCAGCCCAAGCCGATCCGCTCCGCATGGGTGCAGGCCTACTCGCTCGACGGCGCCCTCGTGCACGACCTGCAACGCGAACCCGACCACTACGCGATGGTCACGGGCGTCGTCGAACAGGACGGCACGCTCTACCTCGGCAGCCTGGCCGCGTCGGCCATCGCGGTGGTCGAGCTGCCCTCCTGAGCACGGGCGGGCGGGTGCTCGGCGTCGCCTTCGGCGATGTCGAGCCGCGCACCTAGCCGCGCGGCGGCGCAAGGATGTGGACGGCCGCGTTCATGCGGCAGCGCAGGCACATCGCGTCACTGCTGCGATGCGTGTCGAGCATCCACCTGGAGCAACGATGGCAGTGGGTCGATTTCGGCGGGGCGGGAAGCTCGGACAGGCCCATGGCGAGCATGATGATGATCGTCGCCAGAAGTATCACTGCCAGGGAGAACGCCAGGGTGTCCAACACCATGAGGCCTCAGCTCCTCCGATAGTCACCAGCCTGTATCGCCTGTTGCACCCGATCAGCCGCCGCCTCGGCGCCGCTAGGGCTGGTCGACGCATCCGATGCGAGCGCACCCTCCACGGTAGTCCCAACCAGCGAAAACTCCACTCAGGTGGCGAATTTCCCATACACAACTCCAACCACAAATGAGCACTACGCAACAGTTGCATACTGCTTGAAGTGTCCTGGTGATCACATTGCACTCCCCGAACCCTCATCGATCGAGGGAGCCGAAGAACTCGCGGATGTCGGTGACGAGTTCGGCCGGGGCCTGGAGAGCCGCGAAGTGGCCGCCGACCGGGTACTCGTTCCAGCGGGCGATGCGGTGGGCCTGCTCGGCCAGGCCGCGGACGGCGCGGTCGCCTTGGAAGTTGGCTACGGCGGTCGGGACGCCCGAGGGGGCGGGTTTGCTGCCCCAGGACGAGCCCGACTCGCGGTAGATCCGGGCCGCCGAGCCGGCGGTGCCGGTCAGCCAGAGGGTGGTGACGTCGGTCAGGATGGCGTCGCGGGCGATGGGCGTCTGCTCGGTGGCGGTTGGGTCCCAGTCGACGAACCATTCCAGGTTCCAGGCCAGCTGGCCTGCCGGGGAGTCGTTGAGCGAGTAGGCGATGGTCTGCGGGCGCAGGGCCATCTGGGTCGCGTAGCCGTTGTGCCCGAACCACCAGATCTGGTTCGCTGCGGCCTTGGCGCGGTCCGACTCCGACAGAACCGCCAGATCATGGCCGGACCCGCTCGGTGTCGCGGCGTCGGCGAGCGCGTTCAGGTGCACTCCGATCACGTTGTCCGGGGCGACTCGCCCCAGCGCACCGGAGATGAGGCTGCCGTAGTCGCCACCCTGGGCACCGTAGTGCCGATAGCCCAAGCGCCGCATCAGTTCCGCCCACGCCCGCGCGATCCGGGGCACGTCCCAGCCCGAGTCGAGGGTCGGGCCGGAGAACCCGAAGCCGGGCACCGACGGCGCCACCACGTGGAACGCGCGGGCCGGATCCGCGCCGTGCGCCCGCGGATCGGTCAGCGGGCCGATGATGTCCGAGAAGTCCGCCGGTGTGCTGGGCCAGCCGTGGGTCACGATCAGCGGAGTCGCGTCCGGCTCGGGTGAGCGCACGTGCAGGAAATGCAGGTGCTGCCCGTCGATTTCCGTGGTGAACTGCGGAACCTTGTTCAGCCGGGCCTCCTGTTCGCGCCAGTCGTAGCCGGTGCGCCAGTACTCGATCAGGTCGATCAGGTAGTCCCGATCGACGCCGTAGGACCAGCCGACGCCCGGCAATACGTCGGGCAGGCGGGTGCGGGCCAGCCGGTCGTCGAGGTCGTCCAGGTCTGCCTGCGGAATGTCGATGCGGAAAGGCGTGATCGCGGAAGAGGTTTCGGTCATGAGACGATCTTCGACCGCATGTAGGACAGGATCGGTCCTACTGGTGCGAGATGATCGAGACATGCCGGATACCACCCCCGCCCGCCTGCTGCGCCTGCTGTCGCTGCTGCAGATGCATCGCGCCTGGACCGGAACCGAACTGGCCGAGCGGCTCGCGGTCACCACTCGCACGGTCCGCCGCGACGTGGATCGGTTGCGCGCGTTGGGATATCCGGTGCACGCGGTGATGGGACCGGTCGGCGGATATCGTCTTGGCGCGGGCGCGGCCCTGCCCCCGCTGCTGCTCGACGACGACGAGGCAGTAGCCGTCACCCTGGGCCTGCAGGCCAATACGACCAGCTCGGTCGCCGGTATCGAGGACGCATCCGTGCGCGCGCTGACCAAGGTCGAGCAGGTGCTGCCGGCTCGGCTGCGCCACCGCGTCGACATGCTGCGCGGGGCGGTGGTCACCATGTCGCCCCGGCGCGACCCGGCCCCGGCCGTCGACGCCGGCACGCTGACCGCGATTTCCGCCGCCATCCGCGTCGCGGAGACTCTGCGCTTCGACTACACCAGCCATACCGGCGAGCAGGCCCGCCGCACGGTCGAACCACACCGCATCGCGCACTGGGGCGACCGGTGGTACCTCGTCGGCTGGGACACCGGCCGCGCCGACTGGCGCACCTTCCGCATCGACCGAATATCGTTGCGAACCCCCAACGGTCCGCGCTTCACCCCGCGCTCCTCCCCGGACGGGGATGTCGCCGCGTACCTGCGCCGCACCCTGGGCTTCGCCATGTGGCCGTACCGCTGCATCATCCGCGTCCACGCCCCCGCCGAGGCGCTCGCCGGCCGCGCCCAGGGCATCGTCACACCCATCGACGAACACACCTGCCGCCTCGAAATGGCAACGGACTCCTACGCATTGGCCGCGCTGGCAATCGGCATACTCGACCTCGACTTCGATGTCGAATCGCCTCCGGAGTTGTCGACTCATCTCCGGGCGCTCGCGGCCCGGTTCACCCGCGCAACCGGTGCACACTAGCGCCGGAAATCAGGCGTTGGCCGCAACGGAACCCCCGGTGAGCCGCTCGCACTCGGTCCACAGTGGGGAGCGGGCGGACTTGTCCCCGCGCGCCCCGCAGCTCATCGTGGCGACTCGCGGAGCGGGGCGCGGACGACGGATACCATCGGCCGCGTGCTGCGGACTGTGCTGAGCCGGGACTGCCTGGAACTGTGCGTCGAGCGACCGGCGAGGCCCGGGCTGCGGTGGGAGGTCACCTCGGGTCGTCGTCTGTTACTGCGGCAGGACACCGGCGTGGTGGTGCTGGCCCGGGTGGAGACGGACCGGTCCGGGGTGCACGTCGCGCGCACGGACCGATACCGGTCCCCGATTCCACCGATCCGGGTCACACAGGCGCGGCGACTCCCGCCGCCGGGATCAACGCCGGAGCCGTCGTTGTCGTGGGCGCATTGGTTCGCCGGCCACCTGTCGGATAATCCGTTGGGGCCCTTACACAATGGACGCTGGCTCCTCCGCGCCCCGAAGTCGCTGCCGCCGTATACATTTCGCAGCGACCTGACGTCCGAGCATCCGCACGCATATCTGAGCTGGACGCGCGGCTGGAACGGGGTGCTGCCGCTGCGACCGTTGCCCGAGGTCGATGCGGCCCGGGTGAAGGCCTTTCGCAGGCAGGTTCGTGAGCAGGTGCTGCCGCCGGTCCTGCTGTGGGATGCCAGCTGCCTGGACGGGTACGTGCTGCTGGACGGTCATGCCCGGCTGGTGGCGGCGCTCGCGGAAAACGTCACTCCCCCAGCGCTTCTGCTGGGACGCGGCGACACCGACGACTCCCGTTCGGCACTGCTCGACCTCATCGCGGCCGAGCACCGCTCGGTCCTCGCGGACATCGCGCGGACCAAGGGCGAGGACCACCCGGCGTACCGGACATTCGCCGAGCGCGCGCAGCGGCAGATCGCCGACCTGTGCGTCACGGAACCGATGCGATTCACCCGCACGCGTGCCTGGACGATGCCGGGTGGTGCCCCCGCCTGGGATCGACTCGCCGCTGACCTTCACTAGCGCAGCAGTCCCCACTCCAGCGCCGAGGTGGCGCGCCAGGCCCTCGCGGTGACCGCCTCCGGCCTGTTGGCCCGCTGACCGGTCACCACCCCGACCCGCCGACTCCGCATCGTGACCGGTTCGGCTCGCGGGACAGGCTGTTCGGTCAAGCCGGACCCGGCGCGCCGCCGAAATCGAACGAGATGACTACCAAGGCGACCAGCAGGGCGGACGATGCGAACGATGCCGTCGCGATGATGGCGATCAAGCGCGTTCGCCTGCCTTCCCGACGCCACTTGCCGAATCCTTGATACACACAAGGTGCGACGACCCGGTTCAGCTCGTCCGCGCCTCCAGCATCGTCGCGCGAACCTCCTTCTTCAGGATCTTGCCCACCTTGGAGCGCGGAAGTTCGGACCAAATCTCGATGTCCTTGGGCGCCTTCACACTTCCGATTCGCTCCTTGACGAAGGCGATGATGTCCGCGCTCGCGATCTCGTGGCCGGCGCGCAGTTCGACAGCGGCCGTTACACGTTCGCCCCACTTGGGATCGGGGAGCCCGACGACCGCCGAATCCTTGACCGCGGGATGGGCGAGCAGGGCCTGCTCCACCTCCGCCGAGTACACGTTGAACCCGCCGGTGATGATCATGTCCTTCGCGCGGTCGACGACGAACAGCAGCCCCTCGTCGTCCAGATATCCGATATCACCGGTGTGATGCCACCCGAAGGCACCGACTTCCGCTGTCGCCTCGGGGTTTTCGTGATAGCCGTCCATCACCAGCGGGCCGCGCACGACGATCTCGCCGCGCTCGCCCCGGGGCAGCAGGGCGCCCTTGCCGTCCATGATGGCCACCGTGGTCAGTGGCGTCGGCCGGCCCGCCGAGGTCAGCCGCTCGGTCGCGATCGAACCGTCCGGGCGGAAATGGTCGGCCGGTGCGAGGGTGGCGATCATGTTGGGTGCCTCGGTCTGGCCGAACAGCTGGCCGAGCACGGGCCCGATCCGATGCAGCGCCTCCTCGAGCCGGGTCGGCGACATCGGGGCCGCCCCGTACCAGAGGCATCGCAGCGAACGGAGGTCGCGGCGGTCGAGATCCGGATGGTCCAGGACACCGTAGATGACCGTCGGCGGCAGGAACGCGTGCGTGATGCGATGCCGCTCGATCAACGCGAGGAACTCGCCGATGTCGGGCGCCGACATGATCACGACCTCACCGCCGAGGCTCAGGATCGGGAAGGTCAGCACGCCCGCCGAATGGGTCAGCGGCGCGAGCGCGAGATACCTGGGCCGCTCGCCGAACGGATAGCTCATCAGGGCCAGGGCGGTCGCGGTCATCATGTTGTCCTCGGTGAGCCGCACGCCCTTCGGCCGCCCGGTGGTACCTCCGGTGCCCGCCAGCATGCACAGGCCGCCGTCGGGCCGGCGCGACTCGTCGGGTTCGCCCCCGTGCGCGGCAAGCCAGTCGTCGAACCGGGTCGCCCACTCGACGTCACCGTCGAGGCAGACGAGCCACTGCAACTGCGGAAGCTCACCACGGATCCGGTCGACCAGCCCGGCGAACTTCTCCTGGAAGAACAGCAGCCGACAACCGAAGAGCGCGAACAGTTCCCGGTTCTCCCCGGCCTCGTTGCGGGGATTGACCGGGCACCACACCGCACCCGCCCGCGAGATGCCGAAGACGCAGGTGAGTGCGAGCGGGTCGTTGGCCGACAGCACCGCCACCCGATCCCCCGCGGCAACGCCCGTGTGCTGGAGTGCACCGGCGATGCGGACGGATCGGTCCTGAACCTCGCCGTAGCTGGCGCTCACGCCACCGGTGGTGAGGCAGGGCGCCTCGCGGCCGAGCGAGGCGCCCTTGTCGAGATAATCCGCGAGACGCATCGTCGGCCTCAGCGGTGAACGGAGACAATCGGATCCAGCACAAGGCCGAACGAGCGCAGCGTCCCGAGCAGTTCGCGGTACCCGAAAGCCTGGCAGCTGGAGGCGAATCCGGTGCGCCGCGGCGGGCCCTGCACCAGTGCGGCGGCGGCGTGCGCGTTGAGCAGCGCGGTCTGCTTGTAGTTGCAGTTACCGTGAATCACACAGTGCGCGCGTCCGAGTGGACCGGAGGCGTAGACCGAATCCAGCGAGGTATTGACCCGGGGATTCTCCCGCGGAGGCATCTCGCTGCGGATGGCCGCCGACTGCTCGTCGATGATGCGGTACTTCTCCTGCTCGGACTTGCCCTCCATCTGCTGCAGCGCCGCGGCCACCAGCACCGGAACTCCCTGCATCAGTGGACGATTGAACACCCCGCCCAGCGCCCGGACATTGGCGACGCGCGGATCGTTCTTGAACCACACCGGATGCGAGGTGCCGCCCCAGGGCAGCGCCAGGCCCAGTTCGTGCTGGCCCGGCACGCTGACCGTGTACAGCCCCTCCTCGGGCGGCCACTCGACATATTCGTTCTGTTCGAGGTAGTACGCCTTGGCGAAGGCCGCGTTGGTGAGGATGGTGTTGGTCGAGGCGACGGTGGGATGCCCCTTCCAGAACACCTCGATGTCGAGGGTATCCAGCCCCGGAGTCTCGAGGCAGATGTTCGCGGCGATCTCGCCGATCGAGTACATCTGCGCCAGGCCGGGCGTGAGAAGCAGTCCGCGCGAGATGAATTCGGCGCTGTACGCGGCTTCCGCCTCGATCATCCAGTTCTGCTCGCCGTTGGTGTCGGTGTAGTGGGCCCCGATCTCCAGGCAGGCCCGCACCACCTCGTGACCGTAGCGGGCGAAGGGCCCGACGGTGTTGAGCACGACACTCGCCCCGCGGAACGCCTCGGTCAGCGCGGCGGCGGTGTGCTCGACCTCGGCGATCTCGTGGTCGACGGTGTCGATGCCCGGTACGGCATCGATCGCGGCCTTGACGCGCCCGTGGTCGCGGCCGGCGGCCAGGAACGGAATATTGTACTCGCGCAGGTACTCACAGATGAGGCGGCCGGTGTAGCCGGAGGCCCCGTAGACGACGACGCGCTTGTCGGTGGGCATGACTGAACTCCTCGATAGGTCGGGTATCGGTGAAAGCTGTTGTGATGTATGGGAACTGGCTGGCTACATGCCCATGCCGCCGTCGACGGGCAGGCCCGCGCCGGTGATGAATTTCGCCGCGTCCGAGGCGAGGAAGACGACGGCATCGGCCATGTCGTCGATCTGGCCGAGGCGGCCGAGTGGGGTCAGCTCGGCGACCGCCTGAGCGGCGGCCTCGGGAGAGGGAAACAGGCCGAGCTCGGCGCAGTCGACGGCGAGCTTGTTACCCATGGCGGTCGGAGTCAGCGCCGGGTAGATGCAATTGACCCGCACCCCGTACCCGAGCCTGCCGGATTCGGCCGCCGCGACCCTGGTCAGACGGTCGATGCCGGACTTGGTCGCGGAGTACATGCTGATGCCGGGGAAGGCGATGGTCGCCGCGACCGACGCGATGTTGACAATGGCTCCGCCGTTTCCGGCCGCGCCGCCCGGGCGCATGGCGCGAAACGCGTGCTTGATGCCCAGGGCCGTACCGAGAAGGTTGACCTCCAGCATCTTCGTGGCCGCGACGGGGTCGAGATCGACCAGCAGATCGGTGACCTCGATGCCCGCGTTGTTGACGACGATGTCCAGCCCGCCCAGAGCCTGCACCGTCGTGGCGACCGCGGCCTCCCAGGCGGCGTCGTCGGTGACGTCGAAGGCGACGAACTCGGCCTTGACACCGGTCTGCCGGAGATTCTCGACGGCCATCTGGCCGCCCTCGACGTTGACATCGCCGATCGCCACCGAGGCGCCCGCCGCCGCCAGCGCCTGCGCCATGCCCGCTCCCAGACCCTGGGCCCCGCCGGTCACCAGCGCGGTACGTCCGGCCAGGTTGTCACTAGTCATGTCGATACCTCTTCGTCGAGTGTGGAGAAATCCGCGAGTGCGATGTGGGACACAACCGCCATGCGATGTGTTCCAGGCCACAGTAGGTGGAAATCTTGACAGTCGTCAAGACTTTTCTTGACAGTCGTCAAGACTTCTCTGGACACTTGTCAAAAGAGCGCGAAACACGCACCGCTACACTCATCAGGACAGCTATGACGTGACCCGGCCGACAGGACATAACGTGACTCAGGTCGCCGACCCCAAAGCCCGCGTGGAAGAGCGCGCCCGCGACAAGTTCCAGGCGCGCCGAACCGAGCTGGCCAGGGCGACCCTGCACACGCTGGCCGAGCTCGGTTACGCCCGCACGAGCCTGCGCGAGATCGCACAGAACTCCGAGTACTCGCACGGGGTGCTGCACTACTACTTCACCGACAAGCTGGACCTGATCGCCCACGCCGTGCGCCAGTACGAGGCCGTCTGCGTCACCCGGTACGACGAGGTCGTCGCCGCGGCGCAGAGCGCGCAGCAGCTCCACACCGATTTCGCCGCAATGTATTTCGGCACGCTGAAGGCCGACGCCGCGGTTCATCGGCTCTGGTACGACTTGCGCAACCAGAGCCTGTTCGACGACTCCTTCCGCGACGACGTGCTGGACATCGAGTCGCGCCGCGAGGAGATGATCTGGCGGGTGGTCTCGCGCTACTGCGAACTCTCGGGCGCCGAGCCCGCATGGACGTCCGCCACGGTCTACGTGACCATCGACGGCATCTTCCAGCGGGCACTGCTGCACCACTTTGCCGGGCGCGCAACGGAAATCGACCAGGCCCACGATCAGCTGGATGCGGTCTTCGCATCGCTCACCGCCCCCGCGGGGCCGACCGGCGCTTAGCCAGCTAAACCCGTTGCGCACCAGCGCAATCCGGACGATCCCGGTTCTACAGCACCGTGTGGCCGTACATCTCGCCGAGCCGGTCGGCGATCAACTCGATCCGGGCCCCGTCGGGATCGCGGAGGTACGCGGAGACCTGGCTGTGCGTCTCGTACGCCACGCCCGCCGCGTCCAGGCGCCCCAGAACCTCTTGCCAGCGCGAGGGTTCCATCGAGATCGCCAGGTGGTGCAGCCCGCCCAGCACCTCGGCGTAGGGCCCGACGTCCAGGCCCGGGAAATCGAAGAACGCGAGCAGATTGCCGTTGCCGATGTCGAAGAAGAAGTGCGAGGACCCGGCGTAGTCGCGGTTCTCGATCAGCTCGGTGAGCGGAAACCCGAGCAGATCCTGATAGAACCGGATTGTTCGCTCCACGTCGCTGCTGATCAGCGCCGTGTGATGCAGGCCGCGGGCGGTCGAGCCACCGCGCTCGGCGGGCGGGCGCAGGTAGGCCTCGCGCAGGCGCTGCCGGTCCGCGGGCGCATCGGAGGTGTAGGTCATATCGGCCTCCCGGGAGTTGCGGGTATATCCATGGTGGCGGTCATCGACACGCGCCGAGGTCACAACCGGACGGTGGCGTGCATTTCCCACACCAGGATTTCGGCCGGTTCCGTCGCTGTCACCTGCTGGCCGCCGGTCGCGGTGAACCGCACCGCGTCGCCGGCGCGCAACTCACCCGCACCCTCGAGCTGCACGGTGCCGCGGGGCACGAACAGGTGCAGGAACGGAGCCTCCGGCAGTTGCACCGACTGGCCCGGCGCGAGCCGCGCGGCGTGCAGGGCCGCGTACTTGTTCCGGATCCGGATGGCGGCGTTGCCATCGTGCTCGGGCATTCCGGACGCGACCGGCACCAATCCGCCTGCCAGCAGCTCGGATTCGATCTCCAGCTGCTCGTAGCCCGGCGTGATGCCCGGCTCGTCGGGCACGACCCACATCTGGACGAAGTGCACGGGATCGCGGTGCTCCTCCCCCTGCAGCCGCCAGGAGTCGTTCTTCTCCGAGTGCAGGATGCCGGTTCCGGCGCTCATGCGCTGGGCCAGGCCGGGGTAGATGACGCCGTTGTGGCCGGTCGAATCCTGGTGCACCAGCGAGCCCTGTAGCACCCAGGTGACGATCTCCATGTCGCGATGCGGATGGGTCTCGAAACCCGTTCCGGGATCCACGATGTCGTCATTGTTGACCAACAGCAGCCCGTGATGGGTGTTGGACGGGTCGTAGTGCTGGCCGAAGGAGAACGAGTGCTTGGAATCCAGCCAGTCGAAGCGGGACTTCATCCGGTCCTCGGCGCGGCGGACATCGATCTCGGGGGTCAGTTGGATGGTGCTCATGGTGTGAGTGCCCTCCTTGAGGGTTCCGGGGAACCTATTTGGTTTCCATGTCCACCAACTGGCGGCCGGGCTATTCTATTCCCACTCGGCCTTCAGAGCAGCGGAACCAGCGGGGCGCGGGCGTCGTCGAGATTGGGGACGAGGTCGACCAGCCCAGGCGATCCCGTTCGATCAGGCCCCTTCGGCGTCGCCCGCCCGCACTGGCCGGCGGAGCGGAAGATCCGCGATCATGTCCGCGGCGAACCTCGAAATGCGTTCGGGGGGAAAGGCTTCCGGTTCGGCGAGGGTGAGCCTGCCGGCATCCCAAATGAAGGCGTGCAGCGCGCGGGCGGTCATCTCGACGTCGCGGTCGGTGGTGGTGGCGCGGACGAAATCCTCCAGGACGCCGACCAGGGCGGCACGCAGGCGCTCCAGGTGCCGGCGGAAGGTCGGATTACTGCTGTCGACCAGGAGGAAGGCGGCGCGCCAGCGGTCGGGTTCGGCCGTGACCGCGCCCAGGAAGCCGGTGAGGAATTCGACGATCGCGGCGGCCGGGTCGCCGGGGCGCAGCGGCAACAGCGCCGCCACCTGAGCCAGGCCCCGCTCCTCCTCGCGGGCCAGCGAGGCGCGCAGCAGCTCGTCGGAATCGGCGAACACGCTGTAGACGACCGGGCGGGTAACCCCGGCCGCGCGGGCGACCGTGTCGATGGACACCTTGTGAATGCCCTGGTCGACGATGACGCGCAGGGTGGCGTCGAGCACGTGCTCGCGGCGCTGCTCGGGCGACCGCCGCGGCGCGTACGGACGATTGCGCCTGCTCGCGGGTTCGGTCACGGAATCTCCCTTTCGCAGCCTCTGGCGGTTTGCCCATCCTACAGCTACCGTAGCTTCGGTAAGTGAAGCTTCACTACCTGTAGCTTTTGGAGGTTTCCCCGGTGACAACCCCGACCGACGAGCACTCCGGCGCGGCCGCGTACCTGCGCCTCATCGACCCCGCGGTGCGTGCGGACCCGTACCCGGTGTACGCGCGGATTCGCGACGGCGGACCGTTCCGCGTGGCCGGCGCGCCGATCGTGGTGCTCTCCGGCTATGCCGACTGCGCCGCGATGCTGCGCCATCCGGCCGCCGGCGTCGACCGGACGCTGTCCACGGCGCGGCTGGCGACGATGCCCGTCTATCGCGCGGGCTCCGACGACCGGACGGACGAGGCGGTGCCGTCGTTTCTGTTCCTCGATCCCCCGGACCACACCCGGCTACGCCGGCTGGTGTCCAAGGCGTTCACGCCCCGCGTCGTGGCCCGGCTCGAGCCACGGATCACCGAAATCGTCGACACACTACTGGATTCCGCGCTCACCGCCGGCGGCTTCGACGCCGTCGCCGACCTCGCCTACCCACTGCCGGTGACGGTCATCTGCGAACTACTCGGCGTGCCGCTGGCCGACGAACAACGCCTCGGGCACTGGTCGCGCATCGTCTCGCGCTGCCTCGACCCGACCTCGCGCTCGCTGCCGCAGTTCCGCGCCGATCCGGACGAGCTACGCCGCGCCGCCGACGACATGTACGCCTACTTCGAAGAGCTCATCGACGTCCGGCGTGCGCACCCCGGCCCGGACCTGCTCTCGGAGTTGATCGCCGCCGAGGAGGCCGGCGACACGCTGACCCATGGCGAGTTGATCTCGACCTGCGCCCTGCTGCTGACCGCCGGACACGAGACCACCGTCAATCTCATCGCCAACGCGGTCCTGGCACTCCTGCGCGACCCGCGGCACCTCGCCGCGCTGCGCGCCGATCCCGGATCCGCGGCCGGCATCGTCGAGGAGACCCTGCGCTACGACCCACCGGTCCAGCTGATCCCCCGCATCGCCGCCGACGATCTGGATATCGGCGGCACCCGCATCGACCACGGCGACATCGTCATCATGCTGATCGCCGCCGCGCATCGCGACCCAGTGGTCTTCTCCGACCCCGACCGCTTCGACCCCACCCGGGAGAACCGGCATCTGGCATTCGGCCTCGGCGCGCATTTCTGCCTCGGTGCGCCCCTGGCCCGCCGCGAGGCGATCGTCGCGCTCACCCGATTCGCACAGCGCGTGGAATCTCCACGCCTGCACTCGGATCCGCCGCCCTACCGGCCCCACATCAACCTGCGCGGGCCGGAGGCCATCCAGATAACCCTGTGAGCCGCAACCGATCCTCGGATAGTCGTCTGCAGAAAGTTACCCGGAACCGCCTGCGCTACAACGCAGATCGAACCATGACCACCCCTGGCGCGCAGAACAACGCCGCTCGGCGTCATGCCCCCTCAGCGCTCACCGACGCCCGTCGCCGCGGTGTGCAGGTCCGTAATCAGTTCCCGCACAAGCGCTGTCGGCCTTCGGCGATGGACAATGCTGATCTCGCGGGCGGGCCGGTACCCCCGCAGGCCGTGAACCGCGACGCGGCGGCCGTCGGCCGCGGCGAGAATGCTCTGCGGGACGAGCGCGATCCCCAGCCCCGCGTCGACCAGCGCCAGGATGACGTGGTAATCGGCGGACTCGTAGGCGACGCGCGGTGCGATATCGGCCTGGCGCGCAAGGGTTTCCAGACACGTCCTGTTCGGGATGCCCGGCGCGCCGGAGATCCACGTCTCGTCCGAGAGGCGGGTGAGGTCCAGTCCGCGCGGAGCGGCCTTGCGCGCCAGGCGATGATCCGCAGGCACCGCCAGCCGGAGTGGGTCCTCGAGCAACACCCGCCGCTCGAGCCCCGGATGCGGGACCTGCGCCACGCCCGGGTAGCGATGGGTGATCAACACGTCGAGGTCGCCGGACGTCACCAGCCCGTAGCCGTCGGGCGGCTCGATGTCGACGAGCGACAGCTCCGCGCGCGGATGCCGGGATTGCAGCGCCGCCAGCGCCGCGGGCACCAGCAGCTGCGTGGCAGTGGAGAAGGATCCGAGCGCGAGCCGCTGCGGCTGCATCGCCAGTGCGGCATCGAGCGCGGTCCGCGCCTGGCGGAGCTCGCCGATCACGCGTTCCGCGTGTTCCACCAGCACCGCACCGACCGGTGTCGGGGTGACACCGGTCGGATGACGTTCCAGCAGACGGGTTCCCAGCTCGGCCTCGAGTTTGGCGATCTGTTGCGACAGCGCCGAGGGCGTGAAGGACAGGGTGCGCGCGGCCTCGGCAATGGACCTGGCGTGGGCCACCTCCATCAGCACCCGTAGGCGGTTCACATCGAGCTCTCGCACCATGCACTCATATTAAGCGTTGCTAATGTCAGCTTATTGATCGTTGCTTGTGCTAATGGGGCGGCGCGCGAAGCATGAAGGTCATGCCGAGCCCAACCACCAGTCCCACCCCCGCACTGTCGGTCACCGACGTCCACGCGGCCGCCGAGCGGATCCGCCCGTACATTCGCCGAACCCCCGTGTTCGAGCTGGAGATCGACGGCCGGCGGGTGCTGCTGAAGCTCGAATACCTCCAGCGCAGCGGCTCGTTCAAACTGCGCGGCGCGGTCAACGCGCTGCTGTCCGGCGCGCGGGAGGATCGGGTGATCGCCGCGTCCGGCGGCAACCACGGCCTCGCGGTCGCGACCGCGGCGTCGCTGCTCGACCTGCCCGCGACAATCTATGTGCCCCAGTCTGTTCCGGACGCGAAGGCGCGGCGCATCGAGGCCGCGGGCGCGAAACTGATCCGGCACGGCGCCACCTTCGCCGAGGCCGCGGCGGTCGCATCGGAGGTCGCCGCGCGGCCGGGGCACCGGATGGTGCACCCCTTCGACGATCCGGCCGTTGTCGCCGGACAGGGCACGGTGACGGCCGAGATCGTCACCGACGCACCGGAGGTCGACACGATCGCCGTGGCCGCCGGCGGCGGTGGGCTGGCCGCCGGAACGGCCCTGGCCGCCGGGGACCGCCGCGTCGTCGCGATAGAACCCGAGCACTGCTGCTGCCTGCACGACGCGCTCGCCGCGGGCCACCCGACGGATTCCGAGGTGCGCTCCGTCGCCGCGTCCGCGACGGGAGCCAGCCGGGTCGGCCGGGTGCCATTCGATGTCCTGACCTCCCACGCGGTGTCCTCCCAGCTGGTCGACGACGAGCAGATCCTGCGGGCCCGCGACCGACTGTGGGAGGAATGCCGGATCGCGGTCGAACCCGCCGCCGCGATTCCGTTCGCCGCATGGCTCGCCGGGCTGGTGCCCGGAGAACTGCCGTGCCTGATCGTCTGCGGCGCGAATGCGGACTGGACGGCCGCCTGAGCCCACTCCCCCACGGCCCTGATGGGCGCCGTCGGCGAAGCCGTCCGAAACCCGCGCATGGCCGGAGCGAATGCGGAGGTACGCCTAACCGATCTCGACCCGATCCGGGCTCGCCGCACGCCGAACGGGCCTGCGCAGCAGGGTTCCCGCGATCGCCGCGGCGGCGATTCCCAGCGCGGCGGCCAGCACGAACGCCGCGCGGTAGCCCGCGGTGACGGCCAGCACGCCACCTATCGGACCGGCCGCGAGAATGCCCATATCCCACGAGGAGGTGACCGCCCCTACCGCGGCGCCGGGGCGCGGAGTGCGGATGCGCCGCAAGGTGACCGCTACCGTCGCCGGGTACATCAGCGCCAGCCCGGCGCCGGTCAGCGTCGCGCCGATCAGGATCGCCGGTTCGGTGCGCAGCAGACCCGCGAGCAGCAGGCCCGCGGCCTCGACACTCAGCGACCAGATCGCCACCCGCACGCCACCCACCCGATCGACCAGCGGGCTGCCCGCGAACCGCGTCGTCACGAACGCCACCGCGAACAGGGGCAGGGCCGCGGCCTGGCCGCCGCCGTGGAAGCTGCGCAAATACAGTACCGCCAGCGCGGAGACGGTGCCGTACCCGTAGGCCGAGAGCCCGAAAACCATGCCGGGCAACCCGATTCCGGCGGGCATCACCTCCGCCGGCCGCCACGGTACGGCGGTGCCGGGGCGGTCGGCCTGACGCGGGGTCGCGATCGTGAGCGCGGCGGAGAACAGTGCCAGCGCCGTCACCATCCACCAGACGCCGCGATACCCCGCCGCCGGGTCCACCAGCGCGGCCAGCACCGGCCCCACCGACAGCCCGCCCCACATCGACAGCCCGAACCATCCGGCCACGCGTCCGCGCTGCCCGGGGTCCGCACCCGAAAGCACCCACGGCAGCGCCCCGGAGAACAGGGCGGCCTCTCCGGCTCCCATCACCAGTCGGGACGCCAGCAGCGCGGCGGGGGCGGGCGCCACCAGGTGCCCGATGCCACCGAGCGCGGTCAGGATCCCCCCGAGGATCACCACCGTCCGCGCCCGGCCGTTGTCCGCGGCGGCGCCGGCGAACGGGCGCCCCAGCGCGGTGGCCAGGAATGCGATGCCCACGGCGCCGGCGCTGAGGACGGGCCCGCCGCCGAATCGGTGTACCACGAAGGCAGGCATCTCCTGAATGGTGGCGCCGAGGGCCAGATAACCGGCCAGCACCGCCAGCCAGAGCCGGATCAGAGGAACCTTCGAGCGTTCGATCATCCTCGGATAGTAACGATCGTTACCATCAATTGGCAATCGTTGTCCGGCAAGGGCTTCGGGTATTGATATCCACCGGCGCGATGACCGGACCCAGCACCGTTACGGTCGGCGGCACCACCCGGGTGGAGCCGGGAGTGGCGTGGGCACAACGGCGTTGCTCCGCTGGGTCCAGCTCTGCGACCACCGCGTCCGCCGCGCACTCGGGCGCGCCCGCGACGATAAGGTGGGATGTATCGGGCCGATGCACCTACCGCCCGGCCTGTCATCGGAAGGGCCACGTCATGGACTGCGCGGAATTCGCCGAGCTGGCCTCGGAATTCCTGGACGGCGCACTGGACGAGGTCACCGAGATGCGATTCGTCGAGCACCTGGCCGGCTGTGCGGACTGCGAAACCCACCTGGCCCGGATGCGGGAGACGACCCGGCTGATCGGCGCCCTGGGCACCCCGGAGCAGCCACAGCTCGGCGCCCCGGCCCGCGACCGGCTGCTCAGCGAATTCCGGCAGTGGCATCACGACACGACCACCGA
Organism: Nocardia sp. GP40; assembly: GCF_050434125.1. Taxonomy (NCBI): domain Bacteria; kingdom Bacillati; phylum Actinomycetota; class Actinomycetes; order Mycobacteriales; family Nocardiaceae; genus Nocardia; species Nocardia sp. GP40. The sequence goes on from NZ_JBNPVW010000011.1 coordinate 303,934, forward strand.
ACACTGGCTTCAGGTGTTGCGCGACGCCTCCGCGTGGTGCCCCTACGCGGCGCAGGTGCTGGCCCTGAATACACTGCTGGACACGGTCCCGGAGTCCGAATGGCAGCGCCCGGTGCGATATCGCTGGAGCAACCACGCCCCCGACTGGACCGTCGGCAATCTGATCAGCCGTCTGTCGGCCGTGGACAGCCTGCTCGCGCAGCGGCTCGGCCTGGACCCGGTGCTCCCCGGGGAGGCCGCATCCGCCGCGGACCCGCTGATCAGGACCGAATCCGTACTCGCGGCGGACACCTCGCCGACCCCCGATCTCATCCGGGCGCGCTGGTTCGCCCAGGCCGCGCGAATCTGCCTGACGCTGCCTACGATTCCGCCGGGCACGATCATCGATATGCCGGTGCCGCTGCCACTGCCCGACACAATGGCCCGCCGCGCCTTCGAAACCTGGGTGCACGCAGTCGACGTCGCCGACACGTCCGGCGCGGCCGCCCCCACCCCGCAGCCCCGGCACCTGAACGCGATGGCGGGCCTGGGCGTTCGCATGTTGCCGCGGGCATTCGGGCAGCGGCCCGGCGCCACCGTGGAGGTGATCCTGTCCGGACCGGGCGGTGACCGGTGGACCGTTGCCCTCGGCCCGCACCCGCCCGCCCAGCCGGATGCCCGGATCACGATGGATGTGATCGACTTCTGCCTGCTCTCCGGCGGCAGGCTCGACCCCGGCACCATTTCCTATGCCGTCGAGGGTGATTCGGCGCTCGCCCGCGAGATCATCGCGGCGGCACCGGCATTCGCGGAGTCCTGAGTCGGGACCGGCTTTCATGCACCGGCCACGCCGGAGGCGAGCGGGGAACGGTGCGCTAATGTCGAAAATCGGTTCGGCGTCGACTCGAAGGGAACGCAATGAAGGTCGGATTCTCGCTACCGCAATACGGAGGTCAGGCCAGCGGCGGCGCCCACATCGCCCGATTCGCCCGGGAGTTGGAACAGGCGGGCGCGGATAGCCTCTGGGTCGGCGATCGGCTGCTGGCGGCGGTGAATCCCAGCGTCGGCTACGGCGGCAGGCCCACCATCCCGGCACAGTTCAACGCGGTGCTGGACCCCTTCGCCGTGCTCGCCGTGGCCGCCGGGGTCACCGAACGAGTCCGGCTGGGCACCAACGTGCTCATCGCCCCGCTGTATCCCCCGGCGATCCTGGCGCGGATGCTGACCACCCTGGATGTCGTCAGCGCCGGGCGGCTCGTCCCCGGGCTCGGGATCGGCTGGTCCCCCGAGGAATACGCCGCCGCCGGAATCCCGTTCAGCCACCGCGGCGCCCGGTTCGACGAGACCCTCGATGCGCTGCAGGCGATCTGGGGCGCGGACCGAGCCGAGTACCGGGGCGCCTGGGTCACGGTGCCGGACCACCACACCGAACTGGCGACTGTGCAGCGCCCCCACCCGCCGATTCACCTGGGCGCCTTCAGCGCCGCAGGTATCGCCCGGATCGGGCGCCGCGCCGACGGCTGGCTGCCCGTGCTGATGGTCCCGGGCCCGCCCGAGCAGCCCGCCGGACTGCTGCGGCAGCGCCGGGCCATCGACGAGAGCGCGGAGCGAGCCGGGCGCGACCCCGGCGCCATCGCCACGATCGTCCGCGTGAATGCGGCGGCGGGCAGCACGCCGCAGGTGATCGCGGACGCCGTCCGGCGGCTCGTCGACGAGACCGGGTTCGACGACCTGTTCATCGACCCGCTGCACCTCGCCGATTCCGTCGACGGCACGCTGGAGGTGGCGCTCCAACTCCTGAAACTCCTCGCCTGAACCGGACTCCGGCCCGGGACGACTGCCGATCGACGGTCGTCCCGGGCTGCGGAACGCGGCGTCAGGCCGCTACTTCGACCTCGGGCTCACTGGGCTCGGTCACGTCGAAGAAGTAATCGTCGGCCTGCGTGCTGTCGGTGCCGTCGGACACCTTGGCGGCCCGCACGATCAGCGTGACGACCACCGCCACAACGAGATTCACCACCAGCGCGAGCAGCCCCGGATAGACCGTGGCCTTGGTGACGAAGCCCAGGTGCGAGAGCGCGTACGCCGAACCGCCGAAATGCTTCTGGTGCACAGCGGGATTCGGGGTCACCCACAGCATCCACAGCGCCGCGACCAGGCCCGCGAGCACGCCGGCGACCAGCCCGACCCGATGGAACCAGCGGGTGAACAGGCCCAGCGCCACCGGCGGCAGCGTCTGCAGCACGATGGCGCCGCCGATGAGTTGCAGGTTGATCGAGAACTGCGGATTCAGGGCCAGGATCGCTACCAGTGCACCGAGTTTCACCACCAGCGAGGCCGCCTTGCTGACCCTGGCCTCCTCCGCCGGGGTGGCGTTGCGGCGGAAGTACTCCTTGTAGATGTTGCGGGTGAACAGGTTTGCCGCCGCGATGGACATGATCGCCGCGGGCACCAGCGCGCCGATCCCGATCGCCGCGAACGCGATGCCGGTGAACCAGCTCGGGAACAGATGCTGGAACAGCTCCGGAACGATGGTGCTGCTGTTGGCCTTTCCGTTCTCGACCAGCGGTTTGACGCCGGCCGCGATCGCGGCGTACCCCAGCATCGCCAGCAGGGCGAGCAGGAAGCTGTAGGCGGGCAGCGCGGACATGTTCCGCTTGATCACCCCGCGGTTCTTGCTGGCCAGGGCGCCGGTGATGCTGTGCGGGTAGAGGAACAGCGCCAGGGCCGAGCCGAGAGCCAGTGTGGCGTACTGCAACTGGTCCGACCCGTGCAGGGTGATACCGCCGGTGTGCGCCTTGGTGAACTTCGCCTGCGAGACGTCGAAGATGTGCCCCCAGCCGCCGAGGCGAGTGGGCACGTAGATCACCGCGACGATGATCACCGCGTAGATCAGCAGATCCTTGACGAAGGCGATGAGCGCCGGCGCCCGCAGCCCGGACTGATACGTGTACGCGGCCAGGATCGCGAACGCCACGATCAGCGGCCAGTCGCCGTGCAGGCCGATCGAGGCCAGCACCGCCTGAATACCGGTGAGCTGCAACGCGATATACGGCATCGTCGCGACGATGCCGGCCAGCGCCACCACCAGCGCCAGGGTCGGGGATCCGAACCGGGCGCGCACGAAGTCGGCGGGGGTGACGAAGCCGTTCACGTGCGACACCGACCAGAGCCGGATCACCACCAGATACACCATCGGATACAGGATCACGGTGTAGGGCAGGGCATAGAAGCCGATCGCCCCCGCGCCGAATACCAGCGCGGGCACCGCGACGAAGGTGTAGGCGGTGTAGAGGTCGCCGCCGACCAGGAACCAGGTGACCCAGGTGCCGAAGCTGCGTCCGCCCAGACCCCATTCGTCGAGGTGGTCCATGGTGGCGGGGCGGCGCCAGCGCGCGGCCAGGAAGCCGACGACGGTCACCACGAGGAACAGGATGACGAAGATGACCAGTTCGGTGACGTTCACTTGCCGCTCCGCTTCTTACCCACCCAGTACACGATCGTCGTGCTGGCCACGGACAGCAGGATGAACAGCATCTGGAGCCAGTAGAACATCGGGAAGCCCGCGATCCGGGGCTTGTCGAAGTTGAACAGGAAGGTCAGCAGGGGCACGACGACCGGTACCAGGAGCAGCCAGTTCCATGGTGTTCGGTCGGAGCGGTCGGGTTGTGTGGCCACGGGGCTCCTTCAGCGATCAGATTCGGCGGCAACCTTACTGCGTTCACGCAGCGAGTGGTTTCGAATTCGGACATGATGGGCATTGTGGGCGCGCTCCGGCGTCACCGGGTGTCCGCAGGATCCGCTCCGGAGGCGCAGGTGACGTGCCCGAAACGGTCAGCGGATGTGGCCGCGCAGAGGGCGTGGAGCGTGCCGCAGCCGGACGCGACCGTCCCCGCGGATATCGGCGGCATCCGCTCGACGCCAGGTGTATTCGTCGTCCATCGTGGGTAATCCTTTGCGCCCGGCAACCTACGGCGGAACACTACCGGGGAGCGGGGCGATGTGACAGCCGAGCGAGAGATGGCGGCCCGCAGCCGGTTCCCGCCCGGGTCCGCACACAACGAAGGCGGCGGGCGCATCGTGTGATGCACCCGCCGCCCGGCCGGTCGCGTCGCTCAGTGGGTGCGGACCAGTTCCTCCTCCTGCGCCGAGTCCTCCTGCGCCGCAACAGTGCCGGTGCCGCGCATAAGGAAGAAGGCGACCACCGCCGCGGCCAGCGAGCACACCGCGCCGACACCGAAGGTGACGTGCATGGCCGTGACGAAGGCGTCCCGCGCCAGGCCGAACACGTTGACGTTGCCCACGGCGCCCGCGATCGACTGGCGGGCGGCGGCGGGAGCCGAGTGCGGCATCGCGCCGGTGTAGGTGCCGGCCAGGACCGCGCCCAGCACGGCCACGCCCAGCGCGCCGCCGGTCTGCTGGATGGTGTCGTTCAGCGCGGAACCGACACCGGCGTGCTCGGCGGGCACCGCGCTCATCAGCGCACCCACCGCGGCGGGCATGGCCAGCCCGGCACCGGCGCCGATCAGCGCCATGGCCAGGGCGGGGAGCCAGAAGCCGGAGCCCGCCGACAGCACGGCCAGCACCGCGAAGCCCACCGCGACGACCGCCAGCCCGATCACCGCCATCGCCCGGGCGCCGAACTTGTTCACCAGTGCCGCGCCGGCGCCGTTGCAGACCAGCGCCGCGATCGCCAGCGGGGTGAAGGCCAGGGCGGTGCGCATCGGGGTGTAGCCGAGCACGAACTGCAGGTACTGCGTCAGCACCAGGGCCAGACCGGCATTGGCGAACGAGGCCAGCACCAGGGAGAAGCTGGATCCGGTGAAGGTGCGGTTGCGGAACAGGTGCAGCGGAATCATCGGCACGTCGGTGGTGAGCTCGCGAACCGCGAAGGCACCCAACGCGATCACGGCCACGGCCGCCGCGCTCAGGGTCTGCGCACCGGTCCAGCCGTACTGCGGCACCCCGATGATCGTCCACACCAGCGCGGTCACGCCCACGATCGAGGTCACCATGCCGGGCACGTCCAGCGGCCGGGCCGGGCCCTTGGACTCGGGCATGAACACCAGTGCCGCCACGATCGCGACCACGGCGATCGGCACGTTCAGCACGAAGACCGCGCCCCACCAGAAGTGCGCCAGCAGCACGCCGCCCAGCGCGGGACCGCCCACCATGCCGAGCACGGACACCGCGGTCCAGGCGGAGATCGCCTTCGGACGCTCCTGCTCGTCGAACACCGTGATCAGGATGGACAACGTACTGGGCAGGATCAGCACCCCACCCACGGCCATCGCGGCCCGGCTCGCGATGAGCAGATCCGGGCTGCTCGCGTACGCGGCCAGCAGTGAGGCCGCACCGAACAGGACCAGGCCGATGATCATCACCAGCCGACGGCCGAACCGGTCGGAAAGGCTGCCCGAGGTGAGCAGCAGGCCCGCGAACACCAGCAGGTAGGCGTCGATGACCCACTGAATCTGCTGCGCACCGGCGTGCAGGCTGGTCGAGATCTGCGGGATCGCCACGGTCAGCACCATGTTGTCGATCACCAGCACCAGGGAGCTGAGGCACAGCACCGCCAGGACCAGCCAGCGGCGCGGATTGCGGGTGACCGCCGCGGCGGTCGAGTCGAGCGTTTGCATCGGGGACTCCTTCGAGAAGCGTTCCGCACACTGTGCGGTATGACGAACACTGTACGGCCAATCGCACACTGTGTGCAAGAGGTACACCGTTCGGGGCTACGCACAGTGTTCGGATCGGGCGTATGCTCGGTCCGGACAAGGGAAGGAGGCCACCGTGGCCGCAGTGAAGCCCCGCGCGATCCCATCGGTCTGGGCCCGCCCGGAACGCGGGCGCCGCGATCTACCCGCACTGAGTCGCGACCAGATCGTCGCCGAGTCGGTCGCGCTGCTCGATGCCGACGGATTCGAGGCGCTGAGCATGCGCAAGCTCGGCGCCCGGCTCGGCGCCGGCGCCACCTCGCTCTACACCCACGTCGCCAACAAGGAGGAGCTGCTCGAGCTCGTCGTGGACCAGGTGCTCGGCGAAATCGAGCTGCCCGCACCGGATCCCGTCCGGTGGCGCGCGGCCGCGACCGAACTCCTCGGCAACGTGCGCGCGACGATCCTGCGGCATCCGTGGATCAGCACCGTGCTGTCCACCGCTGGGCTGGTCTACCTGGGCCCCAACATGATGCGCCTGTCCGAGGCGATCCTGGCCATCCTGGAGACCGCGGGCTTCTCCGAGACCGACGCCGATCTGGCCTCCAACGCGATGTTCTCCTACGTCGTGGGCGCCAGTACCACCGAGGCCGCCATGTTGACCACCGTCGCCCGCTCGGGCATGGGCGAACAGCAGTGGCTGGACCAGCTGATGCGCGCGGCCGAATCCGCCTCGACCCCCTACCCCCGAATGCACAAGCGCTACAGCGCATTCCGCGACACCGACGCCGCCACCGAACGCGCCAGCGGTTTCGAGACCCAGCTGGAGCTGATCCTGGACGGACTGGAGCAACGCGCCCACTGAGCACGACGAGCGAAACCTCCTGGGGGATGCGCTCCTATCGTCGCTCGAGCCACCGGTCGAGGGTCGCCAGGATGTCGTCGACGGGGCCGAAGCTGAGTAGGGCGGTTGTGCCACCGGCGATTTCGCCACGCAACGGAGTGAGGGCGTCACGTGTTCGAACGGCGAGCGAATCGTCCCCTAGCAGAATCGCGGTGTGCGCGTTGATCGCCCAGAGCGCGTCGTACAGGTGGTCGGCGGGCGGCGTCGGCAGGACCGCGGCTGCGCGGCGGGCCGCGGGGAGGTCGCCGCGGGCGAGGTCCAGTAAAGGCTGCGCCCAGGGCCGGTAGGGACCCCAGTCCAGGACGGGATCCGTTGGTGCGGAAAGCTTGTGACGGATACCGATCGACAGCAGGGCGAGCGGGAGTATTCCGGCCTCGAGTCCGGGCATGCCCGCGGCGGTGAGGTCGGCCGCCAGGGCGCGATAGGCGTGCACGACCTCGGCGGGGTCATTCGCTCTCCGCGCCAGGCACATCACCCGGAATGCGGCGGTGAGTACGTGCACCGCCGGGCTCTCATGAGCCAGCGCCAGCCCCTCGGCGGCCGCCGCGTGCTGGGCGGCCGTCTCGGTGTCGCCCCGGGCCGCGCAGACCTGGATGCCGATCAGGTGGCCGAGGATCTCGAAGGTCGTGATGTCGTGCCGCGCAGCGACATCGATGAGCTCGCGGGCGATGGCGTCTCGTTCGCCGGTGCCGCCCGGACGCTGGAACGATTGCACGAAGCGGGCGTTGAGCGCGAGCACCAGCACGGCGGGATCGTGGAGATCCCGGGCCAGGCGCTCGGCCTCGATCGCCGCCTCGGCGGCCCAGCGGTCCCGGGTGCCGCGATGCTCGAGCCCGATGGTCGCCAGCAGGCGCGCGCGCAACGCGGGCGAGACGTCTGGCCCGATCCGCCGCAGGGTGCGCCGTGCGGTCGCGACCAGCGCGTCCGATCGTTCGAGATCGTCGGAGCGCGTCCAGATCGTCGGGACCGCATACGCCGCGATCACGCGGGCGGTCAGGACCGGATCCCCGGCCCGTTCGGCCTCCGCGACGGCCGCGGCCCGCTGTTGCTGAGCGAGAACGAGATTGGTGCCGCCGGTGATCGCGGCGGCCCCGGCGACGGTGCTCATCGAACGCAGCCGGGTGTAGATCCCCGTCGCCTCCGTGCGAGAGAGCAGGCGCAACCGGTCCTCGTCCCGCGGTGCGGGCGTGAGATGCGCCGCGTGCCCGAGGATGTCACGTTCGAGATGATCGAGACCGTCCGCCGACTCCAGTCCGAATCGATCCAGCAGCGCGGCTCGCGCACCACGCAGCGAGTCCACCGCATCGACCTGACGACCGGCCTGATAGAGGGCATGAGAGAGCAGGACCCACGCGTGCTCTCGCCACGGATGCGCGCTCGCGTACGCCTCCAACTCGGCAATGAGGGCCGCGCCGCCGCCGAGGTCGAGCACGGCGCGGGCGCGCAGTTCGACGGCTCGACCGTGGAGTTCGCTCAGGCGGGCGCGCTCGGCCGTGACCCAGCGCGCGGCATCCAGGTCCTCGTACGGCTCGCCCCGCCACCGGGAAAGCGCATCGCCCAGCCCCTCGGCGACCTCCCCACTGGACGAATTGCGCAGTGCCGCAAGAGTATCCTCGAAACGGCAGACGTCGATTCCGGCCCGCGGAATCCGCAGGGCGTATCCGGTTCCGACGGTCTCGATGGCCTGCGATCGCGCTCGCGGCCGCCGGTCGGGCTCGAGGGCGCGGCGCAACTCGGCGACGAAGGTGCGGATCGCGCCGGACGCCGCAGGCGGAGGGGCACTCCCCCAGAGGTCGTCGACCAGCGCCTCCAGCGGGACGGCCCGGCCGCCGGCCGCGACAAGCCGCCCCAGCAACTCGCGGCGACGCCGGCTGCCCACCGCCACGGGGCGACCCTCGGCGTCCGTGACCTCGATCGGCCCGAGCACCTTGACGAGGATCTCCATGTCCGCATTGTCGTCGGTCGCGGACCGGCATCGCTAATCGGTTGCTGATCCGGCTCACCGAACCTCTTCCGGACGGATATTCGCGCGTTCGGAAGAAGGAGACAACGGTGAGCATCACCATCCCACGATTCGAAACCAGGTCGATCGGCGTGGCCGCCGACGTCGAACTGCACACGGCGATCGGCGGGGACGGACCGGCCCTGGTGCTGCTGCACGGATTCCCCCAGACCCACCTGATGTGGCGGCACGTCGCTCCCCTCCTCGCCGAGCGCCACACCGTGATCTGCCCCGACCTGCGCGGCTACGGCGCCAGCAGCAAGCCGGGCGCGACCACCCCGGACACCTACTCCAAGCGAACCATGGCCGCGGACATCGTCGCGCTGGCCGATGTGCTCGGATTCGACCGGTTCGCGCTGGTCGGGCACGACCGCGGCGCGCACGTCGCCTTCCGGGCCGGCCTGGACCACCCCGGGCGGATCAGCCACCTGGGCATCCTGGACATCGTCCCGACCCTGGACATCTGGAACGTCCTGCACGGCCTCGATGCCGCGGTCGCCTTCCATCTGTACCTGATGGCCCAGCCGCCCGGCCTGCCCGAGCAGATGATCGCGCACAGCGCCGACGCGTTCTTCGGCCACTTCCTCGACGCCTGGTCCGCGACCCCCGACGCGATCCCCGCCGACGTGCGCGCCGAATACCTGCGCGCCTGCCGCACTGCGGTGCCCTCGATCGTCGCGGACTATCGGGCCACCGCGACGATCGACATCGAGCACGACCGGGCCGACCTGGACGCCGGCACCCGGCTCACGATGCCGGTGACGGTCGTGCAGCAGGATTGGGGCAGCGCGCTAGGATTCGACGCCACCGCGATCTGGCGGCCGTGGACCACCGACCTGCGGCACTTCACCACCTGCGCAGGCCATTTCATGGCCGAGGAGGCTCCGGCGGACATCGCGGGGCTGATCCTGGAGCTGACGACGTGGTGACGATGCGATGATGATGCGATGGACAGCCACGACGAACTTATCGACCTGGCCGAACGGTACTGGGACAGCGTGCTAGAGGCCGCGCCCAGCGAGGCGACCCTGCTGGGCGACCGCCGCTTCGACGACCGCATCGAGGACTACTCCCAGGCAGCCGAGGACCGGCTGCTGGCCACCTGGCGGGGCCTGCTCGCCGAGGTGCGGCAGCTGGATCCGGCCGGCCTGTCCGACGCCGACCGCACCACGCACAGCCTGCTGCGCGCCGAATTGGATTCGGCGATAGATCATGTGGGGTGGCGGCCGGTGGAGCTGGCGTCGGATCAGATGGACGGCGTGCACGCGCGACTGCTCACCGCCGCACCACAGCTGAATGCTCCGCGTCCGGAGAACGCCGAGGCGCTGGTGCGCCGCTTCGAGCAGATCGGTACTTCGCTGAAGAGTGCGACGGACCGGTTCCGGGCGGGCCTGGCCGCCGGGCGTACCCCCGCCCGGGTCGCCATGGAACGCTCGCTCAACCAGCTGGACGGATACCTGGCCGGTGATCCCGAGTCGGACCCGTTCGTCACCTTCTCCGGGCCGTCCGACTGGGACGGCGAAAAGCAATGGCGCGCAACGCTGGCCGAGGTCGCGCGCGATGTCGTCCGTCCGGCATTCGCGTCCTACCGCCGGGTGCTCGCCGAGGAACTGCTGCCCGCCGCCCGCCCGGACGAGCGGGCCGGGCTGTGCTGGCTCGGGTCCGACGGTGAGGATATCTATCGGCGCCTGCTGCGTTACCACACCACCCTGCCCGACCTGGGCGCGGACGAGATCCACGAGCTCGGACTGGCCGAAATCGACCGGCTGCGTGCGGAATACGCCGAACTGGGTGCGCGCCTGTTCGGCCGCACCGAGCAGGCGGAGATCTTCGAACGGCTGCGCAACGATCCGGGCCTGCACTACACCGACGGCGATCAGATCATGGCCGACGCGCGGAAGGCCTTGGCGGCGGCCGAGACCGAGATGCCGAACTGGTTCGGCCGGCTGCCCCGCCAGTCCTGCGACATCGTGCCGGTCCCGGAGTTCCTGGCCGCCGATGCGCCCGGGGCGTACTACTTCCCACCCGCGGCCGACGGCTCGCGCCCCGGCACGTACTTCGTGAATCAGCACGATCCGGCCGATCAACCGCGCTACAAGACCGCCGCTATCGCGTATCACGAGGCGATTCCCGGCCACCACCTGCAGCTCACCATCGCCGGCGAACTCGAGAATGTGCCGCGCTTCCAACGGCAATCGCTGACCAACACCGCCTTCGTCGAGGGGTGGGCGCTCTATACCGAACGCCTCGCCGACGAAATGGGTTTGTACGCGGACGATCTGGCCCGCATCGGCATGCTGGCCGCCGATTCCTTCCGGTCCTGCCGCCTGGTCGTGGACACCGGCCTGCACGCCAAGGGCTGGTCCCGGCAGCAAGCCCTGGACTACATGATCGCCACGGTTCCGATCGGCCTGACCGAGATCGCCTCCGAGATCGACCGCTACATCGCGATGCCCGGCCAGGCCGTAGCCTACAAGGTCGGCCAGCTCGAAATCCGCCGCCTGCGTGCGCAAGCCACCGAACGACTCGGAAATGCCTTCGACATCAAGGCATTCCACGACACCGTGCTGGGATCCGGATCGATCAGCCTGCCGGTGCTGCGGGAGCTTGCCGCCGCACTGTGAGAGACGAGGCGAACGACCGCGCGCGCAGCGGCACTTCGTCGCCGACACCAGGTGCGGTCTCGCTCGCCGGCGCCCCTGAGCGGGGGGCCGCACGCACGGCCGGTCACGACTAACCAAGGTCCCCGAAACGGATGGACCTGCGATTATGCGGCGAAACCGGAGTAAACTGACCGCCTACGGGACCAAGGAGGCTCAGCGATGTCGTTAATGTCCGCTTCTCTCATAGCGACCGGGGCCGCCGTCGGCATCGTCCTGGCCGGCGCGATCGCCCAGGCCGACCCGCTCGGCCCGCCGGGATCCTCCTGCGACACGAACAAGGTGGTCACCGACAACCACACGTGCGAGGCGTTCAACGCACCCTGCACCGGCTACGACATGATGGTCATCGGACGGGTCGACCACCAGGGACACTGCGTGATCCCCGGCGTGAACGGCACATCACCGTAACGGCGACGAACACCCCCGGGTGGTGACCGCCAGCGTCGACGGCACCTTTCACCAGCTTCATCCCGGCAGACGACGCCCGTGAACCCCGAGCCGGTCCCGAACGTAATGACAAGTGCAGCCTTGCCACGTAACGAGGGAGGCCACCATGACCCGGCTGGCTCCGTTCTATCGGAACGTACAGTCGCACTACGACGTGTCCGACGACTTCTACCGCCTGTTCCTCGATCCATCGATGACCTACAGCTGCGCGTATTTCGAACGCCCGGACATGTCGCTGGAGCAGGCACAACTGGCCAAGATCGACCTGTCGCTCGGCAAACTCGACCTGCACGCGGGGCAGACCCTGCTCGACGTCGGCTGCGGCTGGGGCGCAACGATGTTCCGGGCGGCCGCCCGATACGACGTACATGTCACCGGACTCACCTTGAGCCGCAACCAGTTCGACCATGTCCGGAGCGAGATCGAGCGCCGGGGGCTGACCGGCGTCGAGGTGCGATTGCAGGGCTGGGAGGAATTCCACGAGCCGGTGGACCGCATCGTCAGCATCGGCGCGTTCGAGCATTTCCGCCGCGAACGGTACGAGGAGTTCTTCGACAGCTGCTACCGGAACCTGCCCGAGGACGGACGGATGCTGCTGCACACCATCATCGGACACACCCTCGCCGATCTGCACCGCCTCGGAATCCCGGTCACCCGCGAGGATGCCCGGTTCCACATCTTCATCCGGCGCGAGATCTTCCCCGGCGGGCAGCTACCCCAACCGGCCGTGATCACCCGGCTCGCCGGGCAGGCCGGATTCGGCACCGAACAGATCCAATCCCTGCAATCGCACTACGCCCGCACCCTCGATCTGTGGGCGAGCGCGCTGCGGGAAAACCGTTCCGAGGCAGAGCGAATCACCTCACCGGAGACCTACGAGCGCTACCTGCGATACCTCACCGGATCCGCCGACCACTTCCGCAGCGGTCACATCGACGTCATGCAGTTCACCCTCGCCAAGTGAGCGGAGCGAAGCGGAGTGAACCGATGGGCCAGCGTGCCGTGCGCACGACGGAGCCGAGCGCCAGCGAGGTGGAGTCGTGAGTAGGTTCCTCGTTCAACGTGTGGCGATGATTGCCGAGCCGTGGCCGAACAGGCCCTGGTTCACCGCGATTCCCGCACGCGCGTCCTCCACCTGACGACCGTCGGCCTGGCCGCGCAGCTGCCAGGTGAGCTCGCAGATCTGCGCGATGGCCTGCGCGGGTATCGCCTCGCCGAAACAGGCCAGCCCGCCGCTGGGGTTCACCGGCACCCGTCCGCCCAATGTCGTTGCGCCGCTGCGCAGTAACTCCTCGGCGCCGCCGGTCTCGCAGAGCCCGATGTCCTCGTACCAGTCCAGCTCCAGCGCGGTGGACAGGTCGTAGACCTCCGCGAAGGACAGGTCGGCGGGCCCGAGCCCGGCCTCCTCGTACGCGGCATCCGCGATGGCGGAACGGAATGCGCGCGGCGGGGCCGGCACGGCCACGGCGGAATCGGTCGCGAAGTCCGGCAGATCGAGCACGGTCTTAGGGAAGGTCGGCGTCACCGTGGACAGCGCCCGAATCCGGACCGGATCGGAAATCCCGTGGCGGCGTGCGTATTCCATCGATGTGAGCACCAGCGCCGCGCCGCCGTCGCTGGTCGCGCAGATGTCCAGCAGCCGCAGCGGATCCGAGACGACCGCCGAGGCCGCGATCTCCTCGACCGAAACCTCCTTGCGATAGCGGGCATACGGGTTGTTCAGCCCGTGCCGGGCGTTCTTCACCTTGACCGCGGCGAAATCGTCGAGCGTCGCGCCGTGCATCGCCATCCGGCGGCGGGCGTACAGCGCGAAATAGATGGGGTTGGTGGCGCCGATCAGGTGAAAACGCAGCCAGTCCGGATCGTCGCGGCGCTCGCCGCCGACCGGCTGGAAGAAGCCCTTCGGGGCCGCATCCGCGCCGACCACCAGCGCCACATCGGTCAGCCCGGCCAGAATCTGGGCGCGCGCGTTGGCGATGGCCTGCGCGCCGGAGGCGCAGGCGGCGTAGCTGCTCGAGATCCGCGCGCCCGACCACCCCAGCGCCTGGGCGAACGTGGCGCCGGAGACGAATCCGGGGTACCCGTTGCGAATGGTGTCCGCGCCCGCGATGTACCCGACGTCGAGCAGGTTCACCCCGGCATCCGCGAGCGCCGCCCGGGCGGCGACCAGCCCGTATTCGACGAAGTTGCGGCCCCACTTGCCCCACTGGTGCATGCCCGCACCGAGGACGGCGATGTCGCGATCGTTCGTGTCAGTCATTGACCGGCCTCCACATCCACACCGTGTGCTCCGCTTCGTCGTCCTCGTACAGCGTGCCCAGCGCCAATTCGACCGGCATCCCGACGGCCAGATCGTCCACCGTGAACCCGCGCACGACCTGCCCGAGGATCACCATCTGCTCGACCTCGAGCTCGACCGCCGCGACGACGTACGGCTCGAACGGATCGGCGGAGACATAGGGGCCGGGTGGCTTGTACCGGGCATCGGCATACGACCAGATCCGCCCACGCGTCGAGAACAGGTACTCGATCAGCTCGGAGCCGTCGTGCGGACCCGCACAGCGCGGATTGCGGCAGGCCAGTGTGTTGCGCGGGAAATACGGTGTGCCGCAGGACTTACAGCGGGTGCCCTGCAGACGCACCGCGCCGTCTTCCGCGGTGAACCAGTCGGCCACGGCGGGGCGTTGTTCTTTCTGCACAACCCGACGTTATAGGAACACGTTCTACTTTGGGGCGGAAATCCCGCACAGCGGCCCGCGGCCGGGAGTACGGTGAGCGAATCGGGAAGCCACGACACCCGAGCCGACCTGGAGTACCGCAGCACGATGGGCGCCGAAGTCATTGAACCGCAGTCGATCCGCAACGTCACCATCGTCGGGGAGCCCGGCGAGACGGCCGGAGTTCTCGACCGCCTGCGCCGCCGTTTCGGCATCGCCGGTTACCCCGCGATCTCCTGGCTGACGGGCCAGGAACCGCACACGATCCGCATCGCGGAGCTGTCGAGCCGCGCCCCCGGCCCGGACCTGGAGCGATCCATCCGGTTGGCCGACGGCCTGATCGCGGTCGTGCCTGCCGCCGCCCCCAGCACCCCGCGACTCGAGACGGTGCTGCGGGTCGCCGACGACCACCAGGTCGCCCGCCTGTGCCTGGTCACCGGACTGGATCGGCCCGGCGCCGACTTCGACCGCGCGGTCCGCACCATCGCCGACACCCGCGGGGCGGCGCCGCTGACACTGCAGATTCCGCTCGGCCTCGGCGCCGCCGGAGAGGGCGTCGCCGATCTGCTCGCGACCGGGGCGCTCGGCCCACTCGCCGCCGAAATCTACGGTCCCCATTGGCAACTCGCACAGCAGCGATACCACGCCCTCGCGGCGGCCGTACTGGAACGCGACGACCACCATCCCGCCACCAAGCACCCGCACGAGGTTCCCCCGGCACACCTGCGGCGCCGCATCCGCGACCTCACGCGTCTCGGCGATGTCGTGCCCGTCCTGTGCGGCACGGACCTCACCCCGCTCCTGGACGCGATCGTCCGATACCTGCCGTCCCCCCTGGACGTCTGCCAGCCGGAGCACGCCCTCGACTACTGACCGCGCGCCGATCCGCTGCGGCCGTGGGTCCACCCGGCACCGGGTGCTGGGTCACACTGCGCGGCCTGATCCAATAGTGGTGGGCCACGGTGGTCCCGGCGATCATGGATTCGAATATCGCGATGATCCGCTCCGAAGACCCAGGAAGGCTCCGCAATGAGGTTTGCGCGCTGCGCGGCGGTGGTAGCCCTAACGGCTGGACTGTCGGCCCTGGCGGGCGGCACCGTGTCCGCCCACACGGAGACCCAGCACTCCTCCTACCGCTACGTGGCCCTGGGCAGCTCCTACGCCTCGGGCCCCGGGATCGCCCCGCAGATCGACACGCGCTGCGCGCGTTCGGCCGCCGACTATCCCCATCTCCTCGCGCAACGAATCGGCGCGACCCTCACGGACGTCACCTGTGCCGGAGCCACCACGACCAACATTCTCACCCGCGGTCAGCACACCCGCAGCGGCGTGACCGTTCCCCCGCAGATCGACGCCGTCACCGCCGACACGACGCTGGTGACCGTCAGCGTCGGCGGCAACGATCTGAACCTGATCGGCGGCATGATCGGCCGCAGCTGCCACTCGGCCCTCATCGCCGCCGCCCCCACCGCGGCCGCGACCACCTCACGGATGTGCGCGGTGTTCGGTTCCGGCGCCGCGCCGAGCGCGGCCAAGGTGACCGCGGTCGAGCACGCCCTGTCCGACGTCGTGCGCGCCGTGCGGGTGCGGGCGCCGCAGGCCACGGTGCTGCTCGTGCAGTACCTCCCCGCGATCGACGCCCGCGCCACCACGTGCCCGGGCGTCGTGGTCATGTCCCCCGCCGACGCGGCGACCCTGCGGCGCACCTACAACTCCCTGATCAGCGCCACCCGCGCCGCCGCGGCGGCCACCGGCGCGATGAGCATCGCGGTCCCCGACTCCGAGCAGCACACCGCGTGCAGCGCGACGCCCTGGGTCAACGGCTTCCACAATCCGCTCGCCACCGGGAACATCGCCTCGATCACCAGCTCGTACCATCCGAACCTCGCCGGAATGCAGGCGATCGCCGACCGCCTGGCGGACATGCTGCCCGAGTACTGAGGCCCGGTCGTGCGTGGCCGCTTCGCGCCAAGTTTTTCGTTCGGCTAGGCGCATTGCGGCTCGGGCTGATCAAATAGAGCCGGACCACCGTGGTCCCGCACCGACGGCCAGGGAGATTTCCTCGATGAGGTTAGCGCGAAGTGCGACGGTGACGGCCCTTGCGGCCGGACTGTCGGCCCTCGTGAGCACGGTATCTGCCCAAGCGCAGCCCCAGCACGGGGATCGCTATGTCGCCCTGGGCAGTTCGTATGCCTCGGGCCCCGGGATCGCCCCGCAGATCGATACGAAGTGTGCGCGCTCGGGCGTCGACTATCCCCATCTGCTGGCGCAGCGGATCGGCGCCGATCTGACCGACGTCACCTGCAGCGGCGCGGTTACCGCCGACATTCTCAGCCGCGGCCAGCGCATCCGCAGCGGCGGCACCGTCCCCCCGCAGATCGACGCGGTCACTCCCGATACCAAGCTGGTCACCGTCAGCATCGGCGGCAACGATCTGAACCTGATCGGCGGCATGATCGGCCGCAGCTGCCGCTCGGCCCTCACCGCCGCGGCCCCGTCCGTGGCCACCGTCCCCGCCGCGGCTGTGCGCGCGCTGCGCACGTGCACCTCATTCGCCTCCACCGCCGAACCGTCGGCAGCGGAGGTGGCTACGCTCGGGCGTGACCTGACCGATGTCGTCCGCGCGGTCCGTGCGAGGGCGCCCCACGCCAAAGTGCTGCTCGTGCAGTATCTTCCCGTTCTCGACACCCACGCCACCACGTGCCCCGGCGTCGTCATGTCACCGGCCGACGCGAGCGCCACGCGGCGCACCTACGACGAACTCGTCACCGCCACCCGCGCCGCCGCCACCGCATCGGGCGCGACGGTCGTCGACATGCCCGACGCCGACTCACACACCGCCTGCAGCTCGACCCCCTGGGTCAACGGATTCCACAACCCGCTGTCCGGCGACAACAACTCGATCGGCACGTCCTACCACCCGAACCAGGCCGGCATGCAGGCCGTCGCCGACCGCCTGGCCACCTTCGCGCCGTCCAACGAAACCCTGCTCCCAGCCATCGACAGCGCTCCCCGCATCCTCGCGCCCCTGGTGTCGCACACCGGTTAGCGAGGGCGGCCAGGCCGGGGTATCGCCGGGTGCGCATCGCCTGCAGGCCAGCTCTACCCGGCCCGAGGGGCGGTCGCATCGACGAGGAAGTGCAGGCATCGCCAGGGGCAGGGCGAAAGCTCGCGACTCCGTCAGCCCTGGCCGACGGTCGATGACGTTGCAGCCGGCGGCTTTCCGGATTCGCGGATATGCAGCCAGGTCAGGATGACCTGTAGGCAGAGGCCGATATTGCCTATCTGGCAATGGTTTTGGGCCTGTTCGGCGGGGGTGAACACGCGGGTCGTGATCGAATTGGCGTTCGTGAGCGCGGCGGCCTGGCGGCGGAGCTGGTGAGCGGGCACGTAGTGGTCCTCGGCACCGGCCAGTAGCAGGACATCGGCGGTCACGCGGGCGGAATCGGCGTGGGTCGACAGGCTTTGGGCGGCACGGAAAAATCCGTAGGCGTCGCGGGTTCCGGTGACGTGCATGCCGTGGCGCAGGCCCCATGCAGCGATCGGTTTCCGTGCCGCGGCGAGACCGGCGACGCGGTGGATCAGGCGGCGGGCGCGGCACGCGAGGGCGATGCGCAGGAGCGGCCCGGCGGCGGGAAAGGCCTGGCGGGTAAGGCATTCGAGGAAGTCGTCGAGCACGTCGAGCGCGACGACCCGGCGAATCCTGGGTTCGTGGGCGGCAGCGCGGATCACGAGCCCGCCGCCGAGCGAGACGCCGATGAGAGTGACCTCGTCAAGTCCGAAATGGTCCAGCACGGCAGCCACCGGACGTTCCCAGGCCGCGGTGAGGGGCAGGGCATGGTCCTCGAGTGCGCCGCCCTGGCCGGGGCCGTCGAAGGCGATGAGGCGGTATCCGGCGCGGGCGCCGGCGAGCAGGAGCGGGAAGACCTCCTCGGGGTATTCGTCGAATCCGCCGCAGACCACGATGACCCCGCGCGGCGGCGCATCCGGCGGCGCGACGTCGTAGGCGGGCAGGGCCGCCGCGCCGTAGGGCACATCCACCGGCTGCAGCTGATAGAGCTCGCGCATGGCGTGCACGAAGCGGCCGCGCGCCGGGCCGCGACGCGGGTCGCCGGCCACCATGAAGAATTCCGCGGCGCGATCGTAGTAGGCGCCGGCCATCGCACGCCCAGAATCCCTTGCCTGCTCGGCCAGTTCGAGAAATACCGTCACCCACTCCGCGTAGGTCCCGATCCGGCCCGCGGCGGTCCGGATCTCGGGCAGCGCCGACGGGCCGATCCATTGCAGGAATCGGTTGAGCTGGAACTCCATCCCCCGATCCGGATGCATGCGGTGATAGCCGACCGCCACCGCGGCCGGATCGATGTCGGTGATCGGCGCATCCCAGTTGACCATGCCCACTCCTTAACGCAGGTATACTTGCGATAAGCAGCATCACACGGTCGAGATGTAAACGCAAGAACACTTGCGTTAGATTGGATCGATGCCCGAGCCATCACCCCCCGTGCGCCGTACCGGCGGCCGCAGCGCGCGAGTCCGCGGCGCGGTCGTCGAGTCCGCGTTGCACGTGCTGTTCGAGCTGGGCCCGGACCAGTTCACCGTCGCGGAGGTGGCCGCGCGCGCCGGCGTCCACGAGACGTCGATCTACCGCCGCTGGCGCACCCGGGAGAACCTGATCGTCGACGCCATGCTCGCGAACACCGGCGAGATGATCCCGACGCCCGACACCGGTTCGGTCCGTGGCGATCTCACCGCGCTGGTCCGCGCCCTCGCGGCATTCCTGGCGCAGCCGGCCGGGGAGACCTTCGTGCGCGCGGCGGCGATGACGGTCGACGACTCCGACGTCGCCGAGGCCCGGCGCACGTTCTGGCAATCGCGCCTGCACCTCGCCACGGCCATCGTCGAACGGGGAATCGAGCGGGGAGAACTACCCCCGGACACCGATGCGGGCCTATTGCTGGAAACCGTTGTGGCGCCGCTGTATCTGCGGATCCTGCTCACGCACGAACCCATCGATGGGACGTTTCCGGAGCGAGTGGTGGACCTGGTCCTACATCCCTGACATGGACTGGCGTTCCTGGTTCATGAGCAGGTCGGCAAGAGCGCGCACGAACTCGCCTCGGAACTCCAGTAATCCGCCGAGCCAAGTCATGAGATCGAGGCCACGAAACCCTGACCGAGCCTTGCCCACCGGACGACTCGGCGCCATTGCCCGCAACAGCCCGTCACGCTATTATCACTTCGATAGTGAACGACTGTGCACCGAGTTTCTCCGAGTCGATCGAGGTGTGGACGATCATGCGCAAACGGCAGACCGCGGAGCCGCGTACCGCTTCGGACGTGATTCGCCGCTACTCCCGGACCCTGGAGGCCGAGGCCGCATGGGTGGAGGAACTCGCTCGGGAGGTGCGCGCCACCTCCGCCGACCACACCCGCCGGGCGCATCGCTCGATGCGGGAGGCGATGCAGGACACGGACGTAGAGCTCCGCGGCCTGGTCGCGGAGATCGCGGCCCTGACCCGAGGCGCGCTCCGGGCCCGATCGGCACAGCGCACGCAGCACAGGCGGCGTCGGATCTGGAAGTAGCCGGTCTCGGGCCGCAATCGAGTGCACAGGCATTCACCCCACCGGGTTGAGGCACCACATCGATTCGCCCGGTATCTCGGCCGGCTCGCGGTCGGGATGGTAGAGCCGCTGCTCGCACCCGCATCACTCCTACTCTCTTAAGAGAATCATCATTAGGTTGGAGAGGACGCGATGCACCTGACCCAGTTCCTGCACCGAGCGGTGCAACAGCATCCGGACGCGAACGCGACGGTGTTCGGCGATCGGGTCCGGACCGTCTCGGAGTCCGCGGACCGGATCGCGCGGCTCGCGGGCGGACTGGCCAGGCTGGGCGTCGAGCGGGGCGACCGGGTGGCGATGCTGGCTCTCAACTCCGACCGATATCACGAGTACTTCCTGGCCACCGCCTGGCTGGGGGCCGTGGCGACCCCCGTCAACACCCGCTGGAGCCCCGGCGAGATCGCTTACTCGCTGCTCGATTCCGGCACCGGCACCCTGCTGGTCGACGACGCCTTCGCCGCGCTCGTACCGGAATTGCGCGACCGCTGCCCGGACGTGCACCGCATCGTCTTCCTCGGCGAGGGCGAGCTGCCCGCCGGCACCACCGGCTACGAAGAACTGATCGCGTCCGCCGACCCGATACCTGACACCCGGACCGGCGGCGACGAGCTGCTCGGCATCTTCTACACCGGCGGGACCACCGGAAATCCCAAGGGCGTCATGCTGAGTCACGACAACGTCTGCGCCTCGGCAGCCGGTTCGATGGTGACCACCGAGCTGCTCACGCGAGGCGGGCGAATGCTGCACGCCGCGCCCATGTTCCACCTGGCCGACTTCGCACAGTGGGTGTGCGGGAACATGATCGGCTCGACGCACGTCATCGTGCCCGCCTTCACCCCCGCCGGGGTCCGCGAGGCCGTCGAACGGCACACGGTCACCGATGCGCTGTTGGTGCCCACCATGATTCAGATGCTCGTCGACGATCCCGCCACCGCCGCAGCCGATCTCGGCTCGGTCCGGCACATCCTCTACGGCGCGTCACCGATCTCGACCGCGGTGCTGGAACGCGCCCGAAAGGCCTTCCCGGCAGCGGCTTTCACCCAGCTCTACGGCATGACGGAGGTGGCGCCCGTGGCGACGGTGCTCGATGCCGCCGACCACGAGGACCCGGCGCTGCGGCGATCGGCCGGACGCGCGGCCGTCCACGCCGAGGTCCGGATCGTCGACCCGGAGGACGCCGAGGTGCCACGCGGGACCGTCGGCGAGGTCGTGGTGCGCGGGGACGGGGTGATGCTCGGCTACTGGAATCGACCGCAGGAGACGGCGGCGGCCCTGCGCGACGGCTGGATGCACACCGGCGACGGCGGCCGCATGGACGAGAACGGCTACGTGTTCATCGTCGATCGACTCAAGGACATGATCATCACCGGCGGCGAGAACGTCTACTCCGCGGAGGTGGAGAACGCGCTGGCCCAGCATCCGGCGGTGGCGTCCTGCGCGGTGATCGGAATTCCGGATCCCGCCTGGGGCGAACGGGTGCACGCGGTGGTGGTCCTGCATCCGGACGCGCGCCTGACCACGGAGCAGATGCAAGCGCACTGCAAGGCCCTGATCGCGAACTACAAGATCCCCCGCAGCCTCGCGATCATGGATGCGCTACCGCTGTCCGGGGCGGGCAAGATCCTCAAACGCGAACTGCGCGAGCAGTTCTGGGGTGACGCGGACTCCCAGGTGTCCTGAGGAATCCTCCGTTTGCTCACCGGATGTGAATCTGCACTAGTTTCCGAGCATGGAGGGACGGGTGGATGACGGCGACCGGTGAGCGCCCGGCGCGCGGGACGCGCCCGGCCAACCGGCGCGAGCTGATCGTCGCGGCGGCGGGACCGCTGTTCTACCGGGACGGCTACGCGGGCACCAGCATGAGCGGCATCGCCGAGGCCGTCGCCATGGGCCCGTCGGCGCTGTACCGGCACTTCCGGTCCAAGCAGAAGGTGCTCGACGCCGTCGTGCTCGGCTCCATCGACCGGGTGCACGAGCAGCTGGCCACCGCGACGAGCGCCGACCTGGCCGCCGCCGCGGCGCGCGCCACCGTGCGCGACCGCAATCTGGGGGTGATCTGGCATCGCGAGGCCCGCTACCTCACCCCCGAGGATCGCCGGGCCGCCGCGCGGCGGATCGGCCGGGTACTGGCCGACCTCGCCGCGCTGATCCGGGTGCGACGTCCTGGATCGAGCCCCGCGGACGCGGAGTTCCTGGCCGCCTGCGTGCTGGGCATCATGACCGGCCTCTCGTTCCAGCGCATCCAGATGCCCGATGATCGCCTGACCCGTCTGGTGGAGCGGTTGATGCTCGCCGCACTCGACTGCGAGCTGCCCGCGCTCGCGCCGACTGCCGCCGGGACACCCTCCCGAACCGGCGTCGCCGCCACCGGTCGCCGCAACGTCATCCTCGATACCGCCACGGAACTGTTTGCCGGGCAGGGCTATTCGAGTGTCGGCATGGAGGACATCGGGCGGGCGGTGGGCATGGCGGGCCCCAGCCTCTACCACCATTTCGAGGGCAAGACCGAGATTCTCGAGGCGGCGTTCCTGCGGGCCAACGAATGGTTGCAGCGGGACCTGCAGCGCGCGCTGGCCGAGGCCGGCGACGAGGCGGACGGGCTGCGCCGCCTGCTGACCGGCTACACCGATTTCGCGCTCGAGCGTCCCGCCGAGGTCCGGCTGCTGCTCACCGAGACCGTCGAGCTGCCCGAGCCACGCGGTCATCGGGTGCGGGCGATACAGCATCAGTACGTCAGCGAATGGGTGCGGTTGCTGCGCCGGGTGCGGCCCGACATGGATGCCACCACCGCGCGAGTACGGGTGCAATCGGCCATACACATCGCCAATGACGTGGCGCTGTCCCCGCGGCTGCGCGCGGCGGGCGGGACCGGGGCACGCGTGTCGGCCGTCGGCACGCGACTGCTGGAGTTGCCCCCGCAGTTCTGATCGCGCCGCAGGAGAACGCCGACTATCCTGCCCGACATGGATCGGGAAGACTTCGCCCACACCGCCGACGCGCATGGCGCTGTCCAGCCCATGACGACGCACCGCGGCGCGGCGCGCACCGGCCGTTGATCGGCCGCAACTCCCCGCTGCGACTGGATGATTCGCGGCCGGCGGCACAAAAGATCACCCGGTTCGATTCGATTCCGACCATAGTGGGCATACTGGTCGCCGACAGAGTCAGTACATCTGTGGTTCAGACGGGCCTCTACTCGAGCCGATCGGAATCGGCCACACCGCCGATTCCGGTTGGGGAGCACCTGATCACCAGCACAGGTGACAGGATTGTGGAGGGTACGGTATGACCGAAGCAGCCAGCCCGATCAGGGCCGCCGATCCGGCCGACGCGGCCCCGGGCGGTGTCCGGACCGCGCCCGCCGAGGCGGCGAGCCCGCCAAAGATCAAGCGGCCCTACCTGTATCAGGCCGACCTGTTCCGGATCATCACGTTCCTGTGTGTCATCGGCGGACACGTCGTCGACGGTGCCAACTCCATGAATCCCGGGAACGTGACCGCCCAGGGCGCGGAGGTGCTGCTGCACTACACGCGCCAGGCGTTCTTCACGCTCACCGCATTCGTGCTGGTGTACCAGTACGCCCGGCGGCCGTTCTCGGCGCGGGGCTTCTGGCGGCGCCGGTTCGCCCTGGTCGGAATCCCGTACGTGGCATGGTCGGTGGTCTACTGGGCGTATCCGCTGATCACCGGCATGTGGCACGAGACGGTGCCGCAGGCGCTGCAGCAGTTGCTCGTCGAACTCGCCACCGGCAATGCCTGGTATCAGATGTACTTCCTGCTGGTGACCATGCAGGTGTATCTGCTGTTCCCGCTGATCCTGAAGCTGCTGGACGCGACGCAGGGGTATCACCGATGGCTGGTGGCCGCCGGCGCGGCCCTGCAGCTGGTCTTCCTGTGGTACTTCGTCCATCCGCCGGAGTTCACGGGCCTCGTCGCCTCGATCTGGAACCACGTCTACGCGCTGGTCATCGCCTACCCGTTCTACGTGATCTTCGGCGCGGTCGCGGCCTGGCACATGGACACCGTCATCAGGATCGTGCGCCGGTTCGGGCCGCTGCTCGTCGCGGGCGGGATCACCGCGGCCGTCTTCGCGGAGTGGTACTATCTGCGCTCGGTCGACCTCGGCATGCCCCCCTGGACGGCCAGCAACGTCTTCATGCCGCACCTGCTCCCGGTCTTCGCACTGATCATCCTGGGCCAGTACACGGTCTGCTACTGGTGGGCCGGAATCCGGCGCGACGGCACCCTCGTCGCCCGCACGGTGAGCTGGGGCGCCGACCGCTCCTTCGGCGTCTTCCTACTGCACCCGCTGGCCCTGCAACTCCTGGCCCCCTACATCGTTCCGCTGCAGCAGCAGGTCGGCTCCCTCCTGTGCACGACGATCATCTTCGTGTCCGTCCTGGCGATGTCCCTCGCGGGAACCGAAGTCCTCCGCCGCATCCCCGGCAGCCTCTGGCTCACCGGCCGGCCGATGATCCACACCGACTTCACCCCCCTAACCCGCCGGTCCCGCACCACGTAACCGGACCCCTATCTCGACCGCGGTCAGATCATCGCAGGGAGCGTAGGCGACGAAATTCCGCGAGGCGCTCAGCCAACGCCGAGCCGATGCTTGCGACACTGCTGTGGCACCTTCTCCGTGCCGGACCGGATAATCGCCATGCGCCCCCGGCTTACGCGGTTCGGGTCGCGCTCACGATGAACAGGGTCACGGATGCGAAAAACGGTTCGGCGGCAAGGCCTTCGAGCCAGCGGTCCGCTTGCTCGCGCGTCAGGTACTCGGCCTCGACGGCGCGGTGACACACTCGCGCGAACCCGAGTACTCGATCCGCCGGCTCGAGGTCGCGAAAGACGGTCGTGATCGGTAGCACGTCCCCGACCTCCAGCCCGGCTCGCAAGGCAAGGGCCGGGAGCTGTCGGCCGATCGCACCGTTGCGGACCGCCACGTCGGCGACGAAACGGGTGTAAGCGCGCGACAATTCACGATCCCGGCTGTCGACGACCAGGGTCTCCCAGTCCGGTTCGGCGAAAACCACCGTGCCCCCGGGCCGGAGAAGCCGACGGATCTCGTCGAGGACGACATCCGGCCGATTCACATGCTGCAGAACACGATCCGTGCGTGCCCGATCGGCGCTGCCGTCGGCGAGCGGAAGGTCGTGGATATCACCGTGGTGCACCTCGATCCGCGAATCGAGAGCATGCTCGGCCCGCGCCTGCTCGACGGCCGCGGCATCGACGTCGACCCCGATGACACGCCCATCCGGCCCAACGGCCTCCGCCAGCGCGACCAGATCGGCCCCCGGACCACACCCGAGATCCACCACGGTATCCCCACCCCGAACCCCCAACTGCTCCACCGCAATCGCCTTGTACCGCCGTCCGATATCGGAATCGGCGAGCCGACGCAGGTAGTCGTCCGGGCGAGTTGTCTCGAGCACAAGTTTTTCCACCGGATCGAGCCTACCGAGGACCGCCCCGAGGGCGTCCGGAACCGAAGGGTGGAGTCGTGCCTTCGGGCCCGAGCTGTCGCTGCTGCGCGCCGAGTTCGGCTTCTCCTACACGATGATCAGCGTCTACTCAGCACTGTGGGCGGCTGGGTCGATCGTGGCCGGGCTGGTCTTTCCAGCTCTGGCCGCCCGGGTCGAGCGGCGCGCACTCGCGCTCGCGATGCTCTGGCCGCCGACCGCAGCCGACGAGTGCGCCACTCGTAGTCAGCCTCTTGTATCACTGGCGCCTTGGTGCGGTACTGGAAATGTAGCGGCCCTACTGTAAGGAGTGGATATGTCCGGGCAAGAACTGAACTCAGCAGATTCCGGTATCAATCGGCGCACCGTGATGTTTGCCGGTGTCGGGGCGGCCGTCGCAGCCACGGCACTGACGTCGGTCGATCAGAGCGGCGCGCCGAGAGCAACCGCCGCGCCCGCCGCGGGACAGGCCGAGTGCTCTGCGGTCGCGAAGGTGATCGCCAAGACCGCCGATATCCCGGTCGGCGGCGGCGTAATTCTCGGCGATGTGGTTGTGACGCAGCCTATGGCCGGCGAATTTCGGGCATTCTGTGCAACCTGCACTCATCTCGGCTGCCATCTCGGGTCGGTGACCAACGGCACCATCAATTGCCCGTGCCACGGCAGTAAGTTCCACCTCGACGGCGAGGTAGCGCACGGCCCCGCATTCTTGCCGCTGGTTCAACGTCCAGTACATGTTGATGGTACTGCTGTGGTGCTGGAGCCGATCCTGCCCGGTGCGGATATACCCTGCCCGAGTCTGCCGAACCTGTTCCCGAGCCGGACACCGACGCTTACGGCTCCCCTGTCCGCCCGAGGGTGAGCTTGCTGATGCCGGTATGAGAACAAGTTCCCGCTCCGTGAGCTCAGGCAGTGGTGCCGTTCCGGTCACAGCACTGCTCGGCGCCGCCGACGGAGTGCCCGTCCGATTGTTGGCCGACATTGAAAATGCCTACGCGGCACCGACCGCGCGGATTGCTCGGCACCGAACAAATACGGCCCTTCGGCTCCGGTGAGTCGCTGCGTCTGTCAACCGGACACGACTTCACGTGGTGCCGACACCGTCGCGCCCCCGTACGGATGTGGTGATTCCACGCCAAAAACACATGCAGTCTTGAACCGGCCGGTCGTGCACTACGTTTAACCGGGTAGGCGCTGGTCAACTGGCTGCCTCATCTACTCGCCTCTGGAGAGTGCGTCATGAAGGGAATACGACCGTTCAGTGCGTCAGGTCTGGAACGAACCTCGCGTCGTCTCGATCGGCGATCGGCCGCGACGGCTCGCAGAGTACGCAGAGGATTCGGAACTGTCGACAACCGGCTGACGCCCGCGCCTTTCACGGGCACCCCCGCCCTCACTGGCAAGCTCGACCACAATGGTTTCCCTGCACCCGCCGCAATCTCCACGTCGGCGATTCGCTGACCGCCGCCACACTTGCGGCCCGGCTGTGCGAGCGAACCGGCCACATCGTGCCGGTGCAACGAGTCCTCGTCGACCCGGCACCGCGGTCGCCGGCCGGCACACCGAGAACGACCGCCCCGGACGAGACCAGAACGACCGGGCGGCATCGCGCGTGATCGGACTGGTCCTGACAAGGCAATTCCATTCTGCGTCAGCCCATCTCGACCGCACCACGGTACACAGGACTCGATCATGAATACCGCCGAGGAATTCATCGGGACACGCTCCAGCGTGATACCGACCAGACTCTTCGCCGTCGAACCCGGCACACGCGCGGACGAGCACCCCCGCGCCGAGGAATTGCGCAGGTGGACTGTGGAATACCTGTGTCAACCCCATCCTGACCTCGGCCGCCCCGGCCCGGTCTGCCCCTACACCGGACGCGCGGTGGCAGGCCGATACCTCTGGGCCGCGTTCATCGACGGCGACGAGATCGACAGGACTTTCATCACCGCGGTGGTCGACGATATGAACGACCTGTTTCCCCTGCTACCACCCGAGCACCAACCCGAGTCCAGTCTCAAGGCCGTCTTGTCGGTCTTTCCCGACCTGACCCGCTACGACGACCTCGAGGCCGTACAACGCAGCCAGAAGACCAAGTTCGTCCGACAAGGACTGATGCTCGGCCAGTTCTACCCGGGATGCACCGTGGCCGGACTGCACAACCCGCACTTTCCCGCGCTCGACTCTCCGCTGCCCCTGCTCGCCGTGCGCCACATGGCGCCAACAGACTTCGCATTCCTCGAGACCCGGCCCGAATGGGTCGAACCGTATCTCGAGATCTTCGCACCCGATATCCCCAGCTTCCTGAGTCATTACCTGGCCAACAAACTCGTCGAACGCCACGAAGGACCGCCGGAGAACTGATCCCGGGGGCGTCGGCGCGCACGATCCGGCCCTAGGGTGCGACGCCAACGTGCGAGAGCACGTCCGCGTCACGTGTAGCCCGAAACGTCACCTCCGTGGGGTTCGGCGATCCGGGACTGCCAGATGCTGCCGAACTCGGTGCGGACTGGCTGAGCCGTATCGGTTCGTCTTCGGCGGTTGGCGGCCAGTACTCGGTGCGCCTGGTGTGTCGTGCGCACGGTGGGCTTGTGTGCTGTGGGTC
This sequence comes from Nocardia sp. GP40, assembly GCF_050434125.1. Taxonomy (NCBI): domain Bacteria; kingdom Bacillati; phylum Actinomycetota; class Actinomycetes; order Mycobacteriales; family Nocardiaceae; genus Nocardia; species Nocardia sp. GP40. Next base: position 332,000 of record NZ_JBNPVW010000011.1, read on the forward strand.
AGGCTGCCGTCGCTCGGTTCCGCAGTGGCTTGGCCAGTCTGCCCAGGAGCCCTGCGATGAGTGCGGTCTGAGCGGGCACGGTGTCGGGGTAGATGAACTCGCCCTGGGCATGGGCGCCGTCGCCAACCGCGCCCATGCCGCAGAGCACGGGCAGGCCGAGGGCGGCGACGAAGTTGGCGTCGCTGGCACCGCCGACCGCGGTGTCGGGCAACTGGCGGCCCTGTTCGCCGGCGACCTCGCGAGCGAGGTCGAGGAGTGGGGCGGAGGCAGGATTCATGACCATCGGCGGCCGGTTCCAGCCGTGGACGATCGTGATGTCCACGCGGGGGTCGCTGACCTGGATGGCGTCGAACTCGGCGTCCACGCGGTCCTGTTCGGACTCGGTGGTGACCCGGACGTCGATGTTCGCGGTGGCGTGGCCCGCGACGACGTTGGTGGCGCTGCCGCCTTCGATGAGTCCGGGGTTGATCGTGGTGCCCCGGTCGGGGTCGGCGATGGCTGCGGCGGCGACCACGAACTCGGACAGCGCGGTGATGGCGCTCGCCCCGTCCTGCGGCGCGAGCCCGGCGTGGGACTCGACGCCGGAGGCAGTGACCTCGAACATTCCGGTGCCCTTGCGGGCGGTCTTGACGGCGCCGTGCGCGGTGGGCTCCAGCACCAGGGTGACGTCGGCCTGCTGGGCGACCTGCTCGATCACCGGACGGGAGGAGTGCGAGCCGATCTCCTCGTCGCCGTTGAAGAGGAAGGTGACGGTGGGTACGGGGGCGCCGCTCTCGCGGGCGAGTTTCAGGGCCCAGATCCCTTGTGCCAGGCCGGTCTTCATGTCGAAGATGCCCGGTCCGCTGAGCTTGTCCCGCCCGTCGGACGCGATCGGTGCCTGGTTCCATCCGGCGAGCGTGCCGGTCGGCCACACGGTGTCGTAGTGACCGAAGAGGGCGACGTGCCCGGGGCCGGTGCCGGTGTAGGTCAGGGTGAGGGTGTCTGCGCACGCTCCGCCGGGGTGGCGGTGTTCGTGGTCGGGCCGCCCGAGCCGGTGGACGACCAGTTCGCGCAGCAGGTCCCGGCCCGCCGACAGGGCGGGCAGGTCGTAGCTACTGGTCTCCTGGCGGACGAGCGTCAGGATGTCGGTGACGATTTGCGACGAGACATCCTGGGCGTGGGCGGTCAGGGCAGCAGCGGGCGACGCGGTCATGAGTGGCTTTCTCGGGTGGCGGAAGGGTTTGCGGGTTGGGCGGCGGGTCAGCCGAGGCCGAAGGGGATGCCGAGCAGGTACCAGGCCAGGAAGAAACCGACCCAGACGACCCAGGCGACGACGGCGATCGGGAGGGTGAAGGCGGCGAGGGTGCCGAGGCCGGCGTCCTGGCGGTACTGCCTGATGAAGCCCACGGCCATCACGAAGAAGGGGCTCATCGGAGTGATGCACTTGGTGACCGAGTCGGCGACCCGGTAGATGGCCTGGGTGGTCTCGGGGTGGATGCCGAGAAGCATCAGCATGGGCACGAGTATCGGGGCGATCAGCGCCCACAGCGCGGACCCGCTGGTGATGAGGAGGTTCATCAGCGAGACCAGCACGGCGATGCCGAGCAGGAGGAGCCAGCCGTTCAGGTGCAGGGCGCGCAGTGCGTCCGCGCCCCGGACGGCGAGGATGTCGCTGATGTTCGTCCACTTGAAGCAGGCGAGGAACTGGGAGATCGCGAAGAACAGCACGAGGGTCGACGCCATCGCCTTGGTGCCGGTGATCATCGAGTCGACGACGTCCCGGGGGGCAGTGAAGGTCCGCGTCATGCGGCCGTAGACGGTGCCGAGCAGGGCGAAGAACACGAACAACACCAGCGACATGCCGCTGAACAGCGGCGAGTCGAGGATGCCGCCGCCCTTGCCGCGCAGCGGCGAGACCTGCGGGATCATCACCGCCACCAGGAGTGCGAGGAAGCCTAGCGCGACCAGGCCCGTCACCCGCAGCGCGCGGCGCTGTTCCTGGGTCGGCTCGATCTGTGCCCGTTCGGCGGTGTCCGGTTCGGTGTCCGGTGCGTCGGCGGCCAGGTCCGGGCGGCGGGCGAGGAACTTGTCGGCGACGACCGTGATCACGACGGCCATGAGCAGCGATGAGGCGACCCCGAAGAAGTAGTTCGCCACCGGGGTGACGACGTAGTGCGGGTCGATGGTGCGGGCCGCGGCGGTCGACAGATTCGACAGCAGGATGTCGGTCGGGGTGAGGGCGGGTGACGCGTTGAAGCCCGCGGAGATCGAGACGTAGGCGACGATGCAGCCGAGCATGGGGCTACGGCCCGCGGCGCGGTAGACCAGGGCCCCCAGCGGGATCAGCATGACGTACGCGGCGTCGCCCGCGACGTGGCTGACCATCGCCGTCAGCGCCAGGACGAAGGTCAGATACCGGCCCGGCACCCGCGCGACCATGCGATGCAGCAGGGCCGCGAACATGCCGCTCTGCTCGGCGATGGCGATGCCGAACCCGACGACCAGAATCGTGGCGATGGGCGGGAAGCTGGTGAAGTTCTTGTCGCCGCCCTGGATGATCAGCGCGAGACCGGCCTTGCTCAGCAGGCTGTGCACCTTGACAACCTCGGGCGAGCCGGGGAGCACGGCGCCGACGTCCGCCGCCGCCAGGATGGCGCTGAGCACGACGACGAGCCCGGCCAGCAGCCAGAACAGCCAGAACGGGTCGGGCAGCTTGTTTCCGGCCTGCTCGATCAGCGCCAGGCTGCGGAACGCGGCCCGGGCGAGTCTCGACGGGGGCGTGATCGCCTGGGGCTCGATCTCGGTGGCACTCATCACTACCTCTTCAGTGTCTCCGGGGGATGTTTCGACAGATAATGCCGAAAGAATGAGAGATTATCTAGTCTTAGCATGTAAAAATGGGATTGGCTAGCGGTCTAAGGTGGAGTGCCATGACCCCTCCCCAGCTCGACGGGCTCGACCGGCGTCTCATCGGAGCCCTGCACCTGGCGCCCCGGGCCACCTGGGACGATATCGGCGCGGTCCTGTCCGCCGACGCGAGCACCCTCAAGCGTCGCTTCGACCGCCTGGTGGAAGCCCGGATGCTCCGCGTGATCGGGCAGGCCGACTGGGGCATGCACTCCACCGCGATGCCGGTGCACGTCTACCTGGACGTCACCGGCGAAACCCCGCTCGCCGTCCTGGACCGGCTCCGTGACCTGCCCCATCTGCAGTTCCTGGCACAGATCTCCGGCAACTACCCGCTCTACGCGGTCGCCCACGCCCCCTCCGAAGCAGCCACCAGCGAGGCGGTCGACCGAATGTTCGCCATCCCCGGCGTCCGCCGCGTCAACGCCTTACCCGCGCTCAGCACGCTGCGCCGAGGCATCACCTGGGACCCGGGGTTCCTGACCGGCACCGAACGGGCCGACCTGCTGGCACTCACCGCGGCCCGCCCCGAGGGCCCGGCAACCGCGACACCCCCCGCCAATCCCCTCAGCGAGACCGAACGCACCATCGTCACCCAGCTGATGCAGAACGGCCGGGCCTCCGCCGCCGGCATCGCCCGCGCCGCGGGGCTCGCCACCTCCACCGCCCACCGGGTCGTCCGCCGGGTCCTCGACGAGCAATGGGTCAAACCCCGGCTGGAGATCGTCTCGGAATGGCTCGGCTTCCACACCCCGTTCCAGCTGCGCTTGCGGGTCGCCCCCGGCGAGACCCCCGACGTCATGCGCCGCCTCGACGAACTCCCCCAGACCCGCCTCACCGTCCACGTCGCCAGCGACGTCTCCGTCCTGTGCAACGGCCTGGTCACCGACCGCACCGCCCTGGCCGCGTTCATCGACGACGACATCGCGAAGATCCCCGGCATCCTCGCAGTCAACGTCGATGTCGCGCTTGCCGAACCGCGCCGCTACTGGCTGGACCGTGACCGAACCTCGGGCCTCGGCCACTTCCACGCACCAGCGCTGCTGTGATTCCCGCGCTACAGGATCGCGCGCCAACCTCTGATGCCTTTGGCTCCTTAACTGCTCGCCTTGGGGCCCGACCAGCAGACCGGCCCGAAAGGACTGGAAGCCTCGCACCGCCGCAACTGGCAACTCGCCGACGAGAACGACCTCCTGCGCCGCCAACTGGCCCATGCCCTCGGTCAACTTCGCGCAACTTCGACCACCTCGCGGCCACAACCGACGGCGAGCCCTTCCCGACTGATGCCCCGGAGTCTGCCGGGTGCGTCAGGTGCAGCAGTCGGGGTCCAGGATCCGACACATCGCGCCGAGCGCATCCCGGCGAGCACGGTGGACCGTGTTCATCCCGCGACGCTCCGATTCGACCATGCCGGCGTTGCGCAGCTGGGCGAGATGATGGCTGACCGTGGACTCCGACAACCCCACCGCCGCCGCCAACTCGCCGCTGTTCGGTTCACCGGACGGACTGGTCAACAGCAGCGACATCAACCGCACCCGCGCCGGGTCGGCCAGCGCCTTCAACCGCAGCGCCACCTCCAACGCCGCCGCCTCGTCCATCGCCGCCGCGGCCACCGGTGTGCAGCACACCGGGGCGGACATGTCGATCACGGGCAACGCCTTGGGCATGACACCCACCCTACTAGGGAAATTGACATATGTCGAAAAGATGGCACACTCGACTACGCAAGTTCTTCGACATATATGAAACAACCGGAGGTTGCCATGTCCCGCGTCCAGCTCGCCCTCAACGTCGACGACCTCGACCAGGCCGTGACGTTCTACTCGACCCTGTTCGGCACCGAGCCGGCCAAGCGCAAGCCGGGCTACGCCAACTTCGCCGTCGCCGAGCCTCCGCTGAAGCTGGTGCTGATCGAGAACCCCGGCCACGGCGGCAGTCTCAATCATCTCGGCGTCGAGGTCGAGACCTCCGAGCAGGTTCATGGTGAGATCGCGCGCCTGTCGGAGGCGGGCCTGTTCACCGAGGAGCAGATCGCGACCACGTGTTGCTTCGCGACCCAGGACAAGGTGTGGGTCACCGCGCCGGACGCCGAGCGGTGGGAGGTTTACACCGTGCTCGCCGACAGCGACACCTTCGGCACCGCACCCCAACTCGCGTCAAGCGACGCCGAAGCGGTCGCGGTCTGCTGCGGCACCCCCGAGGACGCCGCCGCCGAAGGCGCATGCTGCTCGACACAGGCCAAGAAGGACGCGGTCGCCTCCGGCGCAACCTGCTGCTGACCGCGATCGAACGAAGCCTGTTCACCGAGAGTTCGCTTGCTCACGGATTCGATCCACATCAATATCAACGCGTGTCTAGGTCCGAGTTGCCGTTGACGGTCGTGGCCTCGGCGTCATGTGAGGTCACAACCCTGATCCGCGAACCACTCACCGGCGAGGCCGCCGCCGAGTTGGCCGGGGTGTTCAAAGCGTTGTCGGATCCGGTGCGGTTGCGCTTGTTGTCGCTGGTGGCCAGCCATGCCGGGCAGGAAGCGTGTGTCTGCGACATCTCCGACGGATTCGAGGTCAGCCAACCCACCATCTCGCATCACCTGAAGGTGCTGCGGGAGGCCGGACTGCTGGCCAGCGAACGGCGCGGATCGTGGGTCTACTACCGCATCGAACCCGCCGCGCTGCGACAGCTCTCCCAGCTGCTCGACATCACCGACCCCGCTGCGGCGGTGGCGCGGTGAACGATCTCGCGCGGCGGCTGCTCGCCGAATTCACTGGCACCGCTCTGCTGGTCACCGTCGTCGTGGGCTCCGGTATCGCCGCGCAGCAGCTCTCGCCCGGCGACACCGGATTGCAGTTGCTGGAGAACTCCACCGCGACCGTGTTCGGGTTGGCTGTGTTGATCCTCGTGTTCGGACCGGTCTCCGGCGCCCACTTCAACCCGGTCGTGTCCGCCGTGGACTGGCTCGCGGGCCGTCGTCACGGCACCGGCCTGCCCGCCGCCGACCTCGGCGGCTACATCCTCGCCCAAACCGCGGGCGGGATCGCCGGGGCGATCCTGGCCAACGTCATGTTCGACCAACGCGCCATGCAAATATCCACCCATCACCGCATCACCGGCGGCCACGTTGTCGGCGAGGTTGTTGCCACTGCCGGGTTGATCGCGGTCATCTTCGCCCTGGCCCGCACCGGTCGCGCGGGGTTGTCGGCCGCCGCCGTGGGCGGATACATCGGTGCGGCTTACTGGTTCACCAGCTCGACCTCGTTCGCCAACCCGGCCGTCACGATCGGGCGGATCTTCTCCGACACCTTCGCCGGGATCGCACCGTCCTCGACACCAGGATTCATCGCCGCCCAGATCGCCGGAGCCCTGCTCGGACTAGGACTGATCGCCCTGCTCTACCCGACCACCCCTGCTGCGGCGGCCGACAACGTCGTCGTCCCACACCACACCGATCCCGCCACCACCACCGACAACCCGATACCCACCACACGCTGAACCCGGGGCGCCCCCGATGACCGAAGGCCCGCTCGACGTCGCTAACCCCTGACCACCCCTCTCCGAAAGACACAGTCCACCAATGGCTTCCACGCCCACCGTCCTGTTCGTCTGCGTCCACAACGCCGGACGATCCCAAATGGCCGCCGCCTTCCTCACCCATCTCGGGGGAGACCGCATCAAGGTCCGCTCCGCAGGCTCCGCCCCCGCCGACGAGGTCAACCCCGTGGCTGTCGAGGCAATGACCGAAATCGGCATCGACATGTCCACCGAAGTGCCCAAGATGCTCACCGTCGAAGCCGTGGAGGCATCCGATGTGGTGATCACCATGGGCTGCGGCGACGCCTGCCCGATCTTCCCCGGAAAGCGTTACTTGGACTGGAAACTCGACGACCCCGCCGGGCAGGGCATCGACGCCATCCGACCGATCCGCGATGAAATCGAACAACGCATCCGCGGCCTGCTCGACGAACTCGGCATATCGTCAGCGGCGTGACCATCACGACAACCGGGGTCCACATCGCGGCAATGCGGACCGAGCACGCCGCGCAGGTGCTCGACATCTACCAGCGCGGCATCGACGACGGGGACGCCACCTTCGAAACCCACGCGCCGACCTGGGAGAAATTCGACAACACGAAACTGCCGTCGCATCGACTCGTCGCACTCGATCCCCACAACCGCGTACTGGGCTGGGTCGCGGTCGTGGCCGTCTCCGACCGCTGCGCCTACGCGGGCGTCGTCGAACATTCCGTCTACGTCCACCCCGACGCCCGCGGCCGAGGCATCGGAATGGCGCTGCTGTCCGCCCTGCTCGAATCCACCGACAACGCCGGGATCTGGACCGTCCAATCCGGCATCTTCCCCGAAAACGCCGCCAGCCCGGCCCTGCACACACGAGCCGGATTCCGCGTGATCGGCACCCGCGAACGCATCGGCCGCCACCACGGACGCTGGCGCGACGTCATCCTCATCGAACGACGCAGCCCCCACTTCAACTGACCCGCACCCGCCGCCGGAACCAAGACGGCACCGCGAGCATGCGCCCTTCGCCGGTGCAATGCAGGCCGTGGTGTTCTCACTCAGGTCTCGTTCAGGACATGTCTACAGCCAGCCGAGGTGTTCCATGTCGGTGGCGTATTTCTGGAGCCATTCTTCGGTCAGGTGGGGGATATCGCCGTCGGCGCCGACTTTTTCGGCTTGTACGGCGGCGCGGAACTTCTCGTTGGAGGGCGCCGAGGTGTCGACGCGGTCCAGGGTGTATCCGTCGTCTCCGTGCTCGGGGTGCCGGTAGTGACCGAGCACCATGAGCATCGAGTGTTGGCGTTGCTGTTCGGGCAGGGCGCGCATGGCGGTTTCGATGCGGGCGAGCCACTCGTCGTAGTCGCGGATCCGTTGGATCGGGTAGCCCGCGTCGATGAGCCAGTCGATGAACTGATCGAGCCCGACGCCGTCGTCGTGCTGGTTGAGCACGTTGTAGGCACGGATTCCGTCATGGGATAAACAGAGGGCGGCCATGGCTTCGGCCATGAAGTTCACCGGCATACCGTCGTAGTGCGCGCGCTGGCGTGTGCCGTCCGGGCCCAGCTCGTAGAACGAGTAAGGCGCGATCCCGGTGACCAGCACGCTGAACAGCATGCGAGACAACACGTCGTTCTGGTTGAACTGACCGGAATAGTTGTCGGGGGCCAGGATCATGTCCGGGCGCACAATGGTGACCGGCAACCTGACCAGGTCATGGGCATTACGCACGAGCACTTCACCGGCCCATTTACTGATGCCGTAGCCGTCGGCGTAGGCGGCGCGCGCGATGTCCTGGGTGGGGGCCGCTAGCCGGATGTCGACGTCCTCATCAACTGCGGGCGGCACGGCAAGCATGGGCACCCCGACGGTGGACACGTAGGCGAAGCGCTTGAGCTTGGTGGTCAGCGCCAGCCCGATCAGCTCGGCGGTGCCGGCGACGTTCGCCGCGAACACCTGGCTGTAGGGCAGGACGTGGTTGACCAGCGCGCCGGCATGGAACACCAGGTCCACCTCGGCGGCCAACCGGTCCCAGGTGCCCTGATCCAAACCCAGACGAGGCTCGCCGAGGTCACCGGCCAGCACATGCATGTGCTGGGCGGACAGTTCCCGGTAGCGGCGGGCCAGCGTTGCGTCGCCGCCGGAGGTGATGACGTCGTCGAGTCGGGCGTGCGCGGCGGCGTCATCTTTGCCGCGTACCACCACAACGACCTTGCCGCCGACGGGAGCGAGCCGCTGTAGCCATTCCAGGGCCAGAAACCGACCCAGGAATCCGTTCGCCCCGGTGAGCAGCACCGTGCGCACCGGCCCACTCGGGCTGGGCATGGTGGGTGCAGCGGCCAGCACATCCGCGTCGATGAACTTGTCCAACGTCAGCTCGCCGGCGTGGATCTCTTTCGCGTCGGCGCCGTGTACCGACGCGAACGTGGGGCGCTTCTGGTCCCCGCTGCGCAGCCTGTCGATGTGGTCAGCGATGCCGGCCAGGTCGTTGGCTGCGTTGATGACCACGCTGACCGGAACTTCCAGACCGAAGATCTCACTGAGGCGATTCGACAGCGACAACGCTGACAACGAGTCTCCGCCCAGATCGGTGAAATGCAGCTGCGGGTTCAGCTGCGCAGCCGTGATGCCAAGTGTCACGGCCACCGCGCGCCGGACCGTCTCGAGAACCGGCCGCTGGTCTGCGCCCTGCCGCAATGTCAGCAGTTCAGTGGCCTGACCCTCGGCGAGCTGCGCATACAGCCGCTCCAGACGCTGGCCGTAGCGGTCTTTCAGCCTGGCGCGCGCGATTTTTCCGCTCCCGCTGATCAGCCCGTTCTCCGTGCTGAAGGGCTGAGTCTCGATCAGGAAATCCGGCGGGATCTCATAAGGCTGCAACCCGTCGCGCTTGGCGATCTCACGCAGTGCATCCGCAAGCAGTCGCTCGAGCTGGTTCACGTCCTCACCCGCGCGCTGCACGGCAGCGTGGCTCGGCACGATCACCGCCAACACCGATGGCTGCGCGCTGTTGCCGTAGATGTAGATCTGCTCGATCAGCGGGCTGCTCGCGTACGCTTGCTCCACCGCGGCGCCGGACACGAACTCGCCTTGGGACAACTTGAACACGTCATTGCGCCGATCCACGAACTCGAACCGATCGGGGGCGATCTCGGCGAAGACGTCTCCGGTCTTGTAGAAGCCGTCCGGGTCGAACACCGACGCGGTCGCCTCCGGGCGCTGGTAGTAGCCGGCGAACATCGTGTCGGTCTTGACGTACAGCTCGCCGCGGGGATGGGGGCGATCGGTCCGGAAGTACCCGAGCTCGGGTACATCGACGAACTTGTAGTCGGTCGTCGGCGGACGCCGCATCATGCCGTTGAGCATGATCGTCCCGGCAAGCTCGGTGGATCCGTACACGTTGGTCACCGGCATCTCGAGCAAGGATTCGTAGAACGACAGCAGTTGCGGGGAACCGATGGTGAACACGTCGATGACCCGTTCGTGTTCGTGGATGTCGGCCCTGACCGCCCGCTCGGCCACCGCGGAGTCCTCTCCCGCGGCGACGCGTCGCTCGATCCTGGTCCGATACTCCTGGACAACCAGATCCCAGACCCGCGGAACCAGCATGGTCATTGTGGGGCGCGCTGCCGCGAAATCGGCGAGCAGACTCGACTGGTCGCTTTCGGCAGTGAAGTAGCCGATCCCACCCGCGGCGAGGGTCGAGTACACGAAGGCCAACCCGGCCCAATGGCTCAGCGGTAGATAGTGCAGGGTGATGATCGGTACCTCGCTCGGCGCCGCCCACAGCCCGGTCAGTACACGTCGGGAGTGCATGGCCCCCTTGGGCGTGCCGGTACTGCCCGAGGTGTAAATCAATAGCGAGATGGAGTTTTCGTCCGTCTCCGGCAGCCCGACCGGTGGTAGCGTGCGCCCCCGCTCGATCAGCTCCGTGAGGGTCTGCACTACCGCGCCTGTTCCGGCGAGCTGTGCGGTTGCCTTCTCCAGCGCCTCGCGTTGCTCATCGACCTCGGGGTGATAGTCGAGCACCACCAGCCGCTGCGGGGCCGGACCAGTCAGCAGCACCTGCGCCGCGGCCGCGAGGTTGTGCACGCTCACCGCGAACACCGACGGCTCGGTCTCGGCGACGATCGCCGACAGCTGCTTCGGCGTTGAGCTGGTCTGCAACGGCACCGCGATCACGTCCAATTGGGTCATGGCGATATCGAAAGTCACGTAGTCCACACCGGTGAACCCCAAGGTGCAGACCCGATCAGCGGCCTGGAGGGGATGGCTATCGTGATGTGCCAAGGCGCCGGCCACCGCGCTGGCGCGCTCCCACAACTGTCGGTAGCTGATCGTGTCGAACCCGGAACGCCATCGCATCGAGGCCCGGCCGGTGTGCGGGTCGGTGGCTACGTCGAAAGCGCGGGTCGCCAGAGCGGGCCGGTCCGCATACCCCTCGAACACGGTCCGCACAACCTGTGCCAACCGCTGACCGGGCCGGCCCACGGCCGCACTGACTTTCGGGTCGGGCGTGGCCGCCGCGAACTGCGCATCGGTCGCATATAACTCGGCGATCCGTCGGTCGCGTCGCGCCACCGCCTCCTCCGGCCACGCGCCACCACCGGCCCGACCGAACATCGATCTATTCGCCATTGTCAATCGCTCCTAATCATTTGGTAGGGGTATGAAGTCCGCGACTGTGACCGGTCGCGGAGTTCTTTCGTTCCATCCGTGGGCTGCTCGATCACATGGGCACCTGCAGTGCCGTGATGGCTGCTGTGCGCATGTTGTCTTTCCCTTCGGCTCAGGCAGGCTCGCCGGTCGGGAAGTTCGGGGCGGTCTGCCGCCGCTGCTCGGTCGAGTAGGGGCAGGCGTCTTCGGCGACCAGGACCCGCATCGCCGCCGGACTGGGCGCGGTCAGCACGCTGGTACCTGCCGCGACGGCGGCCGGGGCCTGAATGGTGGTCCAGGCATCGAGGATGTCGTCGACCAAGGAAGTCAGGTTCTGCACGCGGCGCCGCAGCTCGGCGATCTCCGCGTCACGGTGCCGGAATGGGTGGATGAGCGTCGCCACCGCACCGCGATCATCCCGGTCGTTTGCCATCTCGATGAGGGAAGTCATCGCGAATCATCTCCATTGTCCGAACGGAGCGGCACCATCAAGTGTCACTGATGACACTCTCTAGTGTCACCACGGCACTGTAGGATGTCAATACTCGTAGGGATGGAGGTTGTGACATGGCGCTGAAAGACACGGACCGGACCAGCGTGCAGCGACAGAAGCAGCAGGTCACCGTCGACGCACTGATCGATGCCGCCCGGCGCGGCATGAACGAGCACGGCCTCGATGTCACCGTGGACGACATCGCAGCCCTGGCCGAGGTGGGCCGCCGGACGGTGTTCAGGCACTTCGCCACCCGCGAAGACCTCCTACAGGCCGCCCTGGCCGCGTACAACGCCGAATTTATGCGTTCCTTGCCCGGCTACAGCGGCGGTGACTGGCTAGCCTGGCTCGCTGACCTGGCCCGCGTGGCGCACCAGGATGCGGCCAACGCCGGACGGCTCGTCTGGGACCTCAGAATGCGGCGCCTGCCGCCGCGCCTCATGGCGAGCTACACCGAACATCGCCAGGATCTCGACAATCTGCTCGGCACCACCGCCACCACGCTCTGGCAGGCGGCGGGAGGCGACGGCGCGGCACCACAACAGTTGCGCCAGGTCGTCGCCGCACACCTGAGTCCCCTGTTCACCCAGGTGATACTGCTTGACGCCGACGGAACCCCCGAACTCGCCGCCGACATGGCGACCGACGCCATCACCGCCACCGTGCGCCAACTCCTCAGCAGCTGACCCACCGCCCGACACGACGCCCAGCCTGCACATCGACACCCTCCCCGGGCCTGACTGTCACCTGCCGAGCGCGCGTCGAACGCCCCCAGCAACTCACCACACCGACCGAACCGGGATATGCCACGGCGCAAGGACTCACGTCGCGCGCCCGGCGCCTGCCGGCCGCCGTGCACGAGGACGGAACGCCGATCCGGCCCGAGCGGTACAGCGACGAATTCCAGCGATTGACGAATTCCAGCGATTGAGGAACCAGGCTGGACTTCGTCGCATCGCTCTGAAGGGATTACGGAGCACATCGGCCTCCGTCATGTTGTCACGTGGCATCCTGCCCCATGTAGTCGCGGCCTGGCACGGACACGACCCCGCGGTATCCCTCCGGATCTACAACGATCCGCGGCCCGAGGATCTGCGGGCGGCCGGTGCCGCCCTCTTCAGATGACCCACTGCGGGCCCGCTGTCCATCACGGAAAGCATCCTAGAAGATCGAAATGGCCGTTGACCTGGGTGGGCGCAGAGGGGTTCGAACCCCCGACCGCTGGTGTGTAAAAGCACCGCACCTCGTCCGGCGGGCGTCGCCCGTCCACCCCGTCCAGGTCAGAGGCTATTTCATGTCCGCCCTGCGCCGCCTCGTCCATCGTGTTCGTGCCCGTCTTGGGACACTCCAGGGACACTGTGGGATCCGCGTAATGGCCTACCGACCTGCGCATTCATACCGCCCGGTGCATCCGTCGAGCGCGGCCCGTATCAGATCGCGGCAACGTCATCGTATGTGTGACAGGATGGTCCTCGGCCATCGTCGGTCCACCAACCACTACGGACCGCCGTCACATCACGTCGACGTCGATCCCGGTCGGGGCATGCGCCATCGAGCCAACTGATGAAGGGGGTACCCGTGGATTACGACATCTCCTGCCCGAGTTGTGGACGAGCCGATTGGGTTCAGAGCATCCCCGCGTTGCGATCTTCAGGTGTATCCACGCTATCGGGCACCGACTACCATGCCGGCGTCGGAATCAGCTCAGCCGGCCTAGTCCCGGTGGTTGGCACCACGACTATCGAGCGCACCCAGACCACCGCCTTGGCGCAAGCCATCGCCTACGCACCGCGCGAAGTTTCACCGACCCGCCCCCTATTGCTTGGGTGCCTACTCACGGTTCCGGCACTTGGCGTGCTCTATCCGACGATTGACAATATTGTGACCCACCCTAGTCTCGACAACATCACGCCAATCACCTGGATCATCAACGCCGCCTTCAGCATTGCTATCCAGTTGGTCGCCACCGCCCCGGCGATCGGTGCATTCGCCTTCTCTGCTGCGCGGACTCGCCGAAACAGGCTGATATGGCGCGGCCGTGCCGCAGCGTCCGCTATCTGGCAGACCGGGTACTACTGTCACCGCTGCGGGTCGTGCTACTTCCCGGTCTCACCTGCCTCACACATTCCCGCTCGACAACCGATGTCCACCCGCCAATTCCGCTGGATAGTGTGGAATGCCGGAGGGTACGCGCAACTCACGCAGACCGGATAGGTAGTGCTCTTCTGATCCGACTGGTCCGCAGCGGTTTGCTCGTACCCTCGCGGCTCAACGGGGATGCTCGGGCGAAGTTCTTTCGCGAATTTCGGCTACGTCGTTGACACTTGGAGACGGCTCAGCCACCTGTCAACGGACATCAAGCGATTCTGGTGGGCGTAGACCTTCCGCCGTCCCCGCTCCCCCGCCGTGCTCGAATGAACCGTCGCTCTCTAGCGGCTGAGAACTCTCCGACTTGTCCCGGCCAGCGCAACCCGAGCGGTTTTCGTTGGAATCCGATTTGTATCCGCTTCCAATTAGCCTTGCCGCAGCGATCAATCGTCGTGCTTGCTTCGCGCTGATCTCGAATAGCTCCGCGATGTCGTCATCACTGTGTCCCATGGCCTGGACGATTGCCGCTGCCTCAGCTTGGGCCTGTTCGTGCCCAGCGATCTCTTCGGCCGCACGCGCGTTGACGTAATCGATTTGGTTGTTCAGCTCGGCGATGTTGTTGTCCCGCCGTTGCTGTGCGAGTTCGATGGCGTGCCAAGCGCTGATGTAGTCACCGACTGCTGCGCTGACGGCCTTTTCGCGTTGGCGGGCAGCCGCACGGCGGTCCAATGCTCGGCGGCGTGAGCGTTGGAGGCGGGCAACGACTTCCGGGGATGACCGTTTGCGCGGTCGCGGTTTGCGGGGTTGGCGGTTCTCGCCCATGGTGAACTCCTGACAGGTCCGAAACCGGTCAGTCCCTCGCACGTCCCACGATACCGCCTCTTGGCGCCCTGCATCGCCGCATCCCGGCCCCGATGTGGCGCCCACTTCGGATTCCTCGCTTCTTGTTCGCGCCGTGACGGAGATCCGTTGCGGCGTTTCGGTTCTGGCTCCCTGATCCGGAGGTGTTGTGTCATGCCTGATTCGCTGGTGGCCGCGCCGGAGTGCGCGGATTGTCATTCGGTATCGCCGGGTGACCGTTTCACGACCGTCGACGGTGAACTCGTGTGCACTGGCTGCGGGTCGCGATTGGAGCGATGTTTCAACTGCGCGGCTCTCGGCAGTGGGCTGGCGCTGACGTGGCGCGCTAACCGGTTGTGTACAGGGTGCGCACGCGGCTGGGTCGAGTGTGTGCGATGCCTGAGCCTGACGCCGCCGGCGTGGCCCATCGATACCGGCAGGTTCGCGTGTCAAAGGTGTGCGCATCGGGATTTCGATCGGTGCAGTTTGTGTCCCCGATACTCGGCCGCGTCCAGGTATTTGTCGGGTGGTTCGCGGGTGTGCCGTAGGTGCGCGGAGGGTTTGGCGTCGTGCGCCGAGTGCGGGGCACTAGTTGCCGAGGGAGGGGTTTGTGATGGCTGCGAACCGGGGCATCGGGTGTGGAACTACTCCTACAAGCCCGACCCGCGGTTCTTCGGGGCTGGCCCGCTGTTCCTGGGCATGGAACTGGAGATCGTTGTGCCGCAGGAGTGTTACCAGGACTGCGTCGAGGTGGTCGGTGATCGTGTCGGCTCGCTGGTGTATCTGAAGCGGGATTCCTCGATCCACCCGGTGGGATTCGAGTTGGTTTCTCATCCGATGGATTACCGGTTCGCGATGCAGGAGTTCCCGTGGCCGCTGCTGGGTGAGCTTGCCGAGATGGGCTGCGTGTCCGATGAGGGTGTCGGGTTGCATGTGCATGCGTCTCGCGCCGGGTTCACCTCGCCAGCGCATATCTATCGGTGGGCGAAGTTGGTGTACCGCAATGAATCCGATGCTGTGGCCCTGGC
This sequence comes from Nocardia sp. GP40, assembly GCF_050434125.1. Classification (NCBI taxonomy): domain Bacteria; kingdom Bacillati; phylum Actinomycetota; class Actinomycetes; order Mycobacteriales; family Nocardiaceae; genus Nocardia; species Nocardia sp. GP40. The sequence continues at coordinate 347,498 of NZ_JBNPVW010000011.1, forward strand.
TCGCCGTCGTTCACCGTATGCAGAGTTCTGGCCGGATGCGCGGGCGCGGATCAAGGATTCGGCGAAGGGAGATCTGTGCCGGTTCGGGCCGAACCGGCATCACGCGATCAACCCGCACCCTCGGCACACCCTCGAGCTGAGGGTGTTCGCGGGCTCGTTGCAGATCCAGCAGGTCCAGGCGGCGCTGGCATTCACCGCCGCCAGCATCGAATACACCCGCGGATTGACCGCGGCCGATGTGGTGCACCGTGATGGCTGGGCCTGGTCGCGGTTCACCGACTGGGTACGCGAGCGAGCCGAGTATGCGCCGCTGACCGCGGAACTGGAGGCCCTGGCATGTGCCTGCTGACCTTCCACCCACCGCATGTTTCGCCCGACCTGACCGCGTTGCGGACCGGTGCGGAGAACAACGACAACGGGCACGGCTTCGCGATAGCCAGTGGCTCGGAAATCCTTGTGGGGCACGGTATGGACGCTGAGGTGGTGCTCGAGGAGTTTGCTCGTGCCCGCTCTCGGTCCCCGGAGGGTCCGGCGTTGTTCCACAGTCGGTGGGCCACTCACGGTGCGGTCAACATCGGCAACTGTCATCCCTTCCGGCTGGGTCGGGATCAACGAACTGTGGTGGCGCACAACGGAGTGCTGCCCAAGCGGGTGCGGCCGGGTCGGTTCGATCGCCGCTCGGACACCCGGATCGCTGCCGAGACATACCTGCCGTCCCAGCCGTTCGGGTCCGTGGACACTCCTGGTGGGCGTCGGGGGCTGGAATCGTGGCTCGGCTCTAGCAAACTCGTGCTGTTGACAGTGAATCCCGCCTATGCGCACCGCGGCTACATTTTCAACGAGCGCGCCGGGCTGTGGGACAACGGGGTCTGGTACTCCAACGCCAGTTACCACTCCGGCTCGTCCCGCAGCACCCTGCGGTGGCTGTATGTCTGCGCGCTGTGCCGCACCCGGGACTACCAGCGACGCGACCGTTACTGCAGGACATGCGGCTGGTGCTTCACCTGCCTGAACACCTCGCTTCAGTGCTTGTGCCGCGAACGGCGTTCTGACACTTCACCGGTGCCTCAGAACCGCCATCGCACCGGCGACTCGATGCACACCTCCTGAGCCGTCCTGCCCACAGCGGGCACGAGCTCCGCTCCACGCCCTGCGCCCCGCCGCTCTCCCTCCGGAGATCGGCGGGGCGCGGTGGTTTCCGGCCTATTCCTTCTTCGTGAAAGGCGACCGCTCATGTCTGCTCCGTTGCCCCGCCTGCGTTGCTCGGTGTGTTCGAGCGCGCTGCTGCCCGACGACCCACCCGCGACCGACACGCTGTGCGGGGCGTGTGCACAAGCACCGGTGTGTGACGGCTGCGAGCTGCCCGCATCCCAGCAGCACCGCACCATCGGCGAGGAGATCTTGTGTGCCGACTGCGTCACCGACTGGGAGCTGTGCGAGTACTGCACCCTCTACACCGATTCGGGCGTCCGCACCGCGTCGGACAACTTTGTCTGCGCCCGATGCCAGCGAGATCACTACACCTACTGCGACAACTGCCGCCGTCCAGCGCTGGATCTGTATTCGGTCGATGACGGCGATCAGGTGTGCGATAGCTGCGCCTCGGACTACTCGTGCTGCGATGGATGCGACCGGCTCACCGCCACCATCCCGGATTTCTACGACCCGTCGACCTATTGCAATCGCTGCGCCGGCGCCAGCAGTGACCTGGTCCGGGACTACGGCTACAAACCCACGCCGATCTTCCACGGACAGGGTCCGCTGTTTCTGGGGTTAGAGCTCGAACTCAAGACCGTTCGCTCTGCTTTCACCGATTGCGCCCAGCTGGCCGCCGCTGCTCTGGGTGATCTCGGGTATTTGAAGGAGGACGGCTCGATCGGATATGCGGGCGGGTTCGAGCTCGTCACCCACCCGATGTCCTACCAGTACGCGATCGAGAAGTTTCCGTGGGACCTGTTGCCACAGTTGAAGTCCCGCGGCGCGTATGTGGACGGCGACGTCGGAATCCACGTGCACGTCTCGCGTGCCGGTTTCGCTTCCCCCGCGCACATGTACCGGTGGATGAAGTTCGTGTACCGCAACGAATCCAATGCGGTCGAGCTGGCGCGGCGAACCTCGGATCAGTGGGCCAGCTTCTCTCCGCGCGCCCGCGCCCGAATCGTGCACTGTCTCAAGGGCAGTGACGAGTGCGGGCTGGGGAATCTGGGCCGCTATCAGGCGATCAACACCTTGCCCGATCACACGTTCGAGGTACGCATTTTCGCCAGTTCCCTTGTCCCACAGCAGGTGCAGGCCACGCTGGCGTTCGTCGCCGCGTCGGTCGAATACACCCGAACGCTCACCAGCGCCGATGTGATGCGCCACCGCGGCTGGGAGTGGGGCGCGTTCGTGACTTGGCTGCGCTCCCGACCCATCTATACGCCGTTGCTCGCGGAAATGGAGGACCTTGCATGTGCATCCTGACCTTCTACAAGCCCGGCGTCACCCCCGACCTGACCGCCCTGGCCACCGGCGCCGCAGTGAACCCGGACGGCCACGGCTACGCCGTCGTCGCCGACAACCACATCATCGTGGGCCACAGCATGAACCCGGACCGGGCGATCGACGAGTTCGCCGCGGTCCGTGCACGATTCCCCGACACCCCCGCGCTGTTCCATTCACGGCTCGCGACCGCCGGCCGGATCGACACCGCCAACTGCCATCCCTTCTTCCTCGGCAAGGACGAGCGGACCGTGCTGGCGCACAACGGGGTCCTGCCCTCGACCATGCACCCCCGACGAGGGGATCCCCGGTCGGACACCCGGATCGCAGCGCAGGAGTTCCTGCCCAACGAACCGTTCGGGCCGCTGGATTCGTGGACCGGCCGCGAGGGGCTCGAGGCGTGGCTGCGCACCGACAAGATGGTGCTGCTCACCGTCAACCCCGCCTACCAGAACACCGCCTACGTGTTCAACGAACACCTCGGGCACTACGACGCCGACGGGGCCTGGTACTCCAACACCTCCTACCGGTGGGTCACAGCGGCCAACTGGCACAGCGACTGCCCGGACGAGGCGTTTTGCAGCTGGTGCGAGGAATGGGACCCCGAACGCATCGGCACGCACTGCACCTACTGCGAAATGTGCCAGCTATGCGGACGGTGGGTCCTGCACTGCCAATGCCACGCGCCCGAGCACCGCGACCAATACACCGACCCGCTAGCACACACCGACAACGCCGCCTGAACCAACCCACGATCGGCGCTCACCGGCCGGGCGGCTCTTCTATCACCTCCCTGTCATCAACTGCTGTGTCCCCCAGGAGGTTTCATGTCTTCGTCTGTGCGGTCTCTGCTGTTCGCGGTTTCCGGGTACGTCGAGAACACCCGGCAGGTCCTCGAGCTTGCGGACGAGCTGGCCCGCGCGGTGGGTGGCGGTCGCGCCCGCACCCAGGTGGCGAATCTGCGCGCGACCCTTAGTCGATTGGAGAGCACGCTGCTGACCGAGCACGCCGTCGTCGCTGCTGCCCTCGATGATCAGCAGGCCGCCCACCATGAACGATGAGTTGGCTTCGTTCACCGCGCGACGGTGCGTGCGGGCCCACGGTTCTGGCATCACCTCGGCCCCGGCGCCCGATGCCGCGGTCGTGGTGGTCGGCTACCGGACTGCGTACGACGTGGTCCCGTCCCCCGGTACAGTGATCGTGCCGTTCCGTGGCCTGGACCTCGATGCCGTTGCTCGCTCCGGATCGCTCGCAGTGGCGCTGATCGCGGTCGAGCACGCCACCAACATCACCGCCAGCGCGGGTTTCCGCGAGCTCCTGCCCACGCCCGGCCCGTGGCGCCGAACAGCGGCAAGCGAATTCGCCTGGTACCTGCTACCGGTCGCCCGAGAGCCGGGCGACCGGTACCGGATCACGCGGGGCCCCTGGGCCGACAGCGGCCACGACGCCGTGCTGCCGCGTACCCTCCTCACTCGGCACGCGCCAACCGCTCCGTCGGTCGTAGCCATCTACGACCTCGGCGCGCCGGAGAGCGCTGCGGGTGCCGCCCACGACCGGCCACGCTCAACTGGCGTGGGCAACGTCGCTGACTGGTGTCGCCCTCAGGCGAACCGCCGGACATCACCGCCGTCATAGCCGGTGTGGCGTCTTGCAGCTCCGAGAACGTCCCCGCTTGTTGCCGGCTCCCCTACTCATTCCTTCTGTTTCGTTGCAAGGAGTCCCTTCTCATGAACTCTGGTGTGCCATTATCTGATTCGCCGCGCCCGCCGATCCTGGCCCGTCTGCACCAGGCTCCGGCTGCGCAAGGGTTGACGATCCCGTTCGTCACGTTGTGTCATCACGGCCGCCGCGCGCCGGTGTGGGGTGGGATCGATCCGGCCCGGCTACACACGGTCCTGTCGCTGCGGCTATGCCAGATCTGCGGACAACGACTCGAGGACCGGGTCGTGGTCATGCTGCGCCCGCAGGACTGGCTGCGCGGGATCGCGCCCGAGCCGGGGATGCACCCCGAATGCGCACATTATTCGACCCGAAGTTGTCCCGTCCTGTCCGGGCGGATGTCGCACCATCGTCCGGCCGCGACCTCGGCCCGGATGACCCGCTGCACCGATCCCAGGTGTGACTGCGGTCTGTGGAAGCCACCCACCGCTGGCTCGGATGAGGATGTGCGCGCGGGCAAACCGATCGACGCCTGGTACGCACTGTGGATCGACGGAGACGACTACGAGATCGTCCATTCGCCCGATGGCGACCGCTCGCTGGGCGCGGCGGGAGTCCGGATGCGCGGGGTCAGGGTACTCGGGATCCGAAAAGTCCGCGACGCGACCGAGAATCCGGACACCGGCATCGGCCCTGCGACTCCGACCGTGCTGGATTTCCTGGCCACCCAGATAATCTCGGAGCACTTTGCTCGCAGCACCCGAGCTGCCCCTGATCCCGATGCGTCGGTGAATCCGCCGGAGGAGAGGTCGTGAGTTTCCTCGACATCGGTACTGCTATCGCCGCCGAGATGGGCCAGGAGTGGACCGCCGAGCCTGGCTACGTCTCCTACACCGACCATGCGATCTTGCGCCACCCCGACGGCCGATGCCTGGACCTTCGCTCCGACAACGGCTCTCATCGCCGTTCGGAGCACGGCCGTCTGATTATCCGCGGGAGCTTCGGTGGCCTGTCCGGATTCGGGACCGCCGCGTCGCGAACTCACATGATCACCGTCGCGGCGTCCCGCTCGCCCGCGACGATCGCGCGGGATATCGCGCGCCGGCTGCTGCCGGACTACGAGACCGACCTCGCGGTGTGCCGGACCCGAGATCGGGCCCACCACGCTGCGGTGGCTCGCCGCGACACCACCGTCGAACAACTCCACCGAATCTTCGCCCACAGCCAGATCATTCGCAACAACCACGTCTGCTTCGGCGACGGCAGCGACCCGATATCGGGCACCGTGCGGGTCCTGCTCAACGGCGGCGCCGAGTTCACCCTCACCGTCTCCGACGCCCGAGTGCTCGACCTCGCCGGTCACATCACGAACCTCACGGCCCCGGTAGAACGCGGACACATCGGATACGCCCGCGCCGCGTAAGGACCCACCGATGCCCCGGGTAGTGCGGACGGTCGGTCTGGCGCGATTCCACGGCCCGAGGTCCCGCTGGGGCGGCTTCACCCGGGTCTGTGTCCTGCTTCGGAAAGGAGCTTCCCCGTTGATATCCATCGAGGATCCTGGTGCGGTGATCGCCGCTGTCCCTGGCTGGTTCGGCTATGTACCGCGCCGGTCGGTAGTGCTGATCCTATTGTCTGCCAGCGACGCACCCGAGGGTCTAGTGCGTGCCACGCGGGTGGCTCGCGTGGACCTGTACACAGCGAATCAAATGGTCGATACCCAGGCGATCGCGATGGCAGCGTTCGCCGAGTGCGCCCGGTACCACCCAGACGCGGTGTGCGTGGTCGTCGTCGACGACACCCCCACCACCGGGCCCGGCGACCGATACCGAGCCCTGATATCTGTGCTGTCCGACCGGATCATGGTGTGGGGCACACCGTTGTTGGATGTGTGGTTCACCCCGGCCATCGAGGCGGGTGCGACGTGGTGGAGTCTGCTGCACCCACACAATCGCGCTCGCCAACCCGTCCCCGGGTCGCAGGTCCCTGGTGTCCTGGCTCCCGAGCCCGACCGTGCCGCCGAGACCGCCCGCTGGCTCGCGGCCCACGCCCGCGGCGCCGCCTCCTCGGACGGTGATGACGATTGGTTCGAGCAGCATCGCGCACGCCGCCATTTCGTTCTGCGTCTTGTACGGCGGGTCGAGGCCGGAACCTGGTCGACCGCACAGCAAGTCGCCGAGCTGGCGGTGAGCCTGCGCGATCCGCACCTGCACGACTACTGCTACGCCTTGGGCCGTACCCGGTACGCCGAATCGGCGTACATGGTGTGGACGTTGGCGTGGCAGGCCCTGCCTCCGGGGGATAGAGCCCACGCCGCACTCCTGACCGCCGTCGGCGCGGCCGCTGTTCAGGAATTCAGCATCGCGCGGGCAGCGGTGCAGTCGATTCTCATCGATCACCCCGATCACCCCGACGCACCGCTGCTGTCGCGGGTGATCGCCGACAACACCTACGTCGATCTTCGGCAACTGTTCCCGGGCCCTGGGTCAGCCGGCGCGACCGATTGACCGCGCGATCACGTCAACCGATCGCGAGTTGCCGACAGTTGGTGGCACGCACCGCTGGTCGGCTCTGGTGCGAATCGCATCGTGCACCGGGCATCGATGTGAGAGCCAGTGTGTCCGAACCGGATTCCCGAAAAGGTGCACATGAGTTCCGTTACCGCTGCGGCTGATCACCGGCCGCGGCATTGCCGACGCGCTGGAAGGGAGTCCTGATCATGGGGCAGTTCTTCATAGCGGTATTCCTCGCCGACGACGCCCAGGCGGCCATCGGGCACGCTATTCCGCAGCACTACGGAAGTTTCGGCCAGCTCGTGGAGCACGGCTGGATCGGGGATCCGTTCGCCCTGGCGGTCGAACGGTTTCTGGCCACACCTGCACGGGTGGTCTGGGCCGGGGAGCACGCCGACCCCGAGGCGGGGTCCGAACCAACGGCAAATCTGTACTGGCGGGCTCGATCAGCGCCGCTCATGCCCGAGTGCGGTCCCGGCCCCGTGGGCCGGTATGTGGTCGACCACGACACGCACCGCTACATCGACAAGATCGCAGTCCCCCTCGACCGTGACGGACAGCAGGTACATCCGCTGGTGGCGCTCACCGCCGAGGGGTGCACGTTCGGGCTCGGCGACTTCGGGTATCACCGGCTGATCGGCACCTGGGCCCGCCATCGCGTCCAGGTCACCGACATCGTCCCGAACGGCTACCGGGAACTGGCTTTCCCACTCAACCACCGACAGCTCCACTGCCTGTACTGGCGGTGGTCCGTTGTTCCTCAACCCCTTCAGGAGGCCAAACCAGTGCCCGCGCCCATCACGGTGCCGACTGTATCGCGCACCGAATTCGAGCAGCTCGCTCACCATGGCCTGGCCGGGGACACCCCCGTCCCGGAGTCCGCGCCCGCCGCCGAACAGTGGCGTTCGGAAAATTCGGGGTGGCGGGGCCGTCACTGGGCCTACCACCAGGACGAGCTCGGCGTGCTGCGCCTGCAGCCACTCAACGTCGCTCGCAGCACACGCCGACCGGCCGCAGCAACCTAATCCCAGCTCGGTCTGCGTACAGCACGCATCCCCTGTTCCCATCTCGGCGGGGCCACCACGATCGCCATTGGTTTGCGGTCGCGGTGGTTCCGCCGCTCGCATGTCAGGAGCACTTGTGGCATCCAACTAAACCCTCACTGCAGTCGCGGTTCTCGATTCGGATACCGCCGCCAGCGGTTCCGGCAGCACGGTCGAGCACTCGGGCGCGGGCGACATCCGCCTCATCGCCGACCCCGTTGATCACGCCGGAACGGTCCGGCCCGCGCCGCATGCCTATGCGATGCGTGTGTCGCCGGAAGATCTGGTGATCGCCGAGAATGCTCGCAAGACTTTCAATTTGGACGATCACCCTGAGCTGCGGGACTCGATCCGGGAGTTCGGTGTCGAGATCCCCCTCATCGTCGAGCGGCAACTCGACGGCGCGCTGCATGTGGTAGATGGGCAGCTTCGGACGCTGACTTCTTTGGCGGTCGGCACGCCGGATGTGGACATCTGGGTGACCGACGTGGATCCGAACGAATCGGAAAGTGAACGCCGGATCCGCATCACGTTGATGCAGATGAATGTCAACCATCGGAGGGTTCCGATGACCACGGCCGACGACGCCGCGGGCATCGCGCTGATGCTGGACCTCGGTGCATCGGTCACCCGGGTCGCGACAGGGTTGCAGCGCAGTCGGACCCAGGTCAAGAAGCAGGCCGCGATCGCCGCGTCGCCCACGGCCAAGAGTCTGGTCGATTCCAGCAACTTCAACCTAGACCAGCTGGCGATCCTGGCCGAATTCGAACGACTCGGCGATACCGACGCGGTCACGCGGCTGCGAGACGCGGGCGCGTTCAACTTCACCTACCGCGCCAAGACGATCGCTTACGATCGGCAAGCGGTGCGCGCCCGTCTACAGGCGTCGGTGTTGTACGCGGCATTGGAGTTCGGGATCCTGTCCGCCGAGCCCGATACCAGCAGCACCCCACCGCAATTCATCCCGGCCGAGCTGCTGGAGACCGATTCCGGCGAGGCGGTTGGCGAGGACCTGATCCGCGGCGATGCCGCTCGCTGGGTGGTGTGGGTCGATGTGCAGGCCGAGGCCGAGCTCGCCGACCGCGAGACCGGAGAGGTCATCGATCCCGACACCGTCGACCCGGATACCCGCGGCCACAGCGACGCGCAACCCCGGAGCGGGTTGCGGCACGCGGACACCGTCATCCGTCGTGACCGGTGGATGCCGTCGTACTACCTGCTCGCCGATCAGCTGCCCGGGTCCGGGCTCCGGTTTCGCGCACGCGCATCCGGCGCGAGCGGTGACTCGAGTGTCGCGGAGGTCGAGCAGGCCATGGTCGCCGCGGCCGCCGAGCGGGAATTGGCGCGGTTGCAGCGGCGGCGGGTGCGAGTGCTCAACACCCGCGGGTCCGCAGCCAACGAGCGGCGGCAGGAATTCCTGGCCCGGTTACTCAAGCGGCGCACCCCGCCCGCGCAGGCTGCGGCGTTCGTGGCCGAGTCCCTGGCTCGGTACCCCGATCTGCTCAGCTCCTCGGGCGCATCCTGGCTCGGACACGAGCTGTTCGGTGCCAGCGACCTGGCCGACACCGCTGCGACCGCGACGCCACAGCGCGCTCAGATCATCACCCTGGGCCTGGTGCTGGCCGCCTACGAATCGCGGGCGGAGAAAACGTTGTGGCGCAGCCCCGGTCGTCTGCCCCGGTACCTGGCCTTCCTCGCCGAGGTCGGCGCACCACTGGGGTTCGAACTCGTCGACGTCGAGCAGGCCGCCGCCGGACTGATCGACTACCACGACATCGATATCGCCACCGCAGCCTAAATATCCCGCGCGGCCCCGGGACTCGGCCATCCCCGTGGCCACTGGGCACTGCAGCTCCGCGCCGACTGCGCTGAATCACTCGGGACCAGAGGACACATCGAAATCGGTAAACCCTCACCTCAATCCGCGAAGGAGAACGACGCCATGACGCAAGACACCGTCCTGACGATCAAGGGAAATCTGACTGCCGACCCGCAGCTGACGTACTCCCCGCGCGGGGACGCGGTCGTGAACTTCACCGTGGCCTCCACACCCCGCTTCTTCCACCGGGCTACGAACGAATGGCGCGACGGTGAGCCGTTGTTCATGCAGTGCAGCCAATGGAGGCAGGCTGCGGAGAATCTGGCCGAGTCCCTGACCCGCGGGGCACGGGTCATTGTGACCGGACGACTCAAGCAGCGCTCGTTCACCACCCGTGAGGGCGAGCAACGCACCGTCGTCGAGCTCGATGTCGACGAGGTGGGGCCCTCGCTGCGGTACGCGACCGCGCAGGTGACACGCAATCCCTCCGGCCAGTATGGCAGTGCCGACACCGGCCGCCGAGACTCCGGCACCGTCAACGGTCGCGGCTTCGGTCGCGCCAGCACCACGGGACCCGCCTCGGCGGGCGATCCGGTCGATACGAGCGCGCAGGACGAGCCGTGGGCCACGCCCGCGCTCGCCGGTGTGGGAGCCGGAAGTTTCGGCGGCACCGACGATCCCGGCTTCTGACCCGGGCTCACCAACTCCCCGTTCCACCCTTTCTTGCCCCGCCCGGGCATCTCTGGGCGGGGCAAGTCGCGTGTGGGGGGATGTCCAGCTGGTCGGTGCGACCAGCCACCCGTAGGGCTACCAGCTCGTGCCACGCCACGCGAACGGCCCCGCGCCCGGCACAACCGAATTTCCCCGGCGCGACGCTCTGGCTCGCAGTGCTGGTTCGCGTTGTGTGCGCAGGAAATTCGCTTGCGCACGCTGTGGCGCGTTCCCGCCCGCGCGTCGCAGCCCGACCCGGTTACTGCGCCCTCGGCTGGTCGCACCGACCAGCCGGACATCCCGCGTTGCTGGGGGCCTCACGGTTCCTGGCGCGATGCCCTTCCGCTGAATTCACTGACGAGAACAGGAAACTGACGTGTCCGAAACCAGCGCATTCCTCGATACCATCGCCGACCTTCGCCTCCTCGCCGACACCGACCGGCACGCGGCCATCGACGCGGCCCGCGACATACTCGACCTCGCCGACCCCGCCGAGCGGGAATTCCTCGACGGCCTGGTCCGTACCTTCACCCTGCACCCGTACCCGACCGCGATGCAGCTGCTCGAGCAACAGTACGAGGCCGAACCGTACAACAGGGACCGGCTCGCGATTCTGACCGCCGACACTGACCCACACCTGTACCTGCGCGATTCCACTCACCGTTCCACCGTGGTCGCGGACCATCTCCTGGGCGCGGAGTACCTCTACCCGGACGCCTCGCTGCTCGCCGCGCTTCCGCGCCAGTCGATCCGGTTGTGGCGCAACCCTCCCGCCCGCCTTGAGGTCGAACCGGCCCCAGAGACGGACGACTCCCGCGAGACCGACGAACAGCAACAGCGCCGCGCGCGTGCGCGCGCCAAGCGACGTCCAACGGTGCGCGACCCGAAGGTGGTGCGCGACTACGTCGCGGAGAACCTGTACGTGGACACCATGGCCCGCGAGATCGCCGGCGCCCAGGCTCTCGACGAGCGCCGCGCCGCGCGCGGCCTCGTCCGTCCATCGACCGAGTCCACGTCCGCGCACCACAAGCCGATACGCGACAGCGACGAGGTTCGCGCGGTGTGGGATCACCAATTCGTGCACTACGTCGCCGAGCAACGCCACCGCGCGATCGCGCTCGCCGGGCGACGCCCGATCTCAGAGGACAACGCCCTCATCCACGCCGACAAGCGCACCACCCTACGAGGGGACCGGCGTGCGCCGATCCCGACCGGCGGCAACGGCCTGGACTACGACCACGAGGCCATGAGCCCCATCACCGGGTGGCGATGCGTGTCCTGCTTCATCGAACGTCCCCTGGCCGATCAGTATGTCGTCCACGCCCGCAACGGAATCCGGCGCAGTGACGACGGCCTGTGCGACATGTGCCGCACTGACGACACCGTTGCGCGTCTGCCCGAGCTTCCCGCCGGGGCCACCGCCGCAGACCTTGCGCGCACCTACTGCCGGTTCCTCACCGACACCTACCCGCATGCGGTGCAAGGCATCCTCGCCGAGGTTCGTCACCGCGCACCGCAGTGGCTCACGATCATCGTCGATGGCTACCTCCCCGCCGAACCCGTAGACCGACCCGCGCCCGAACCGGTCACGGTGGCAGCTCTAACGCGCCGCACCCGCGGGATGGTCGCCGGTGCAGGTCAGCATCGCGCTCGCTGCCAAGGCTGTACCCGCATTCGCGCGGTGAACGACCAGGACGGGTACTGCACCGAATGCCGGGTCTGGCTTGGCCTGGCCACCGCCACCCCGCGCACCCGCGTCGCCGCCTGAACCGGCACGTCTCCTGTTCTCCGGTCCGCCGCGCTGTCAACTCCGCGCGGCGGACCGGCCACCACCCAAGGGCTTCTCCGCCACGAACCCAACCACCCCCGTCCCGCTTCCGAACGGGTCCCGGTATACCTGGAAGGACCACACAACCTATGCCACCTGGCACCTGGACGGCACGCTGCTGCTCTGCGACGGCTATGGCATCGACGCAACCTAGCCCGCAGCGCCCGACGCTCCCGGAGAGCTGGTCCGACGGCCCCTGCCGACCAACTCCTATCCACCTGTCCACCACATGCCGCTGCAACTTTCCCCACGTCTACGTATTTCCCGCACTCTCCCCTCCGGACCCTCCACCTATCGCCTTTCCTCCGTTCTTGTCCGGTCCGCGCCAACCTTTCGGGCCGCGCTTGGCTGACCTGCGGCCCGAAAGATTGGCGCGTCAGCGCGGCCGGGCGCCGGGTTCGGATCTACTTTGCGGATTCGGTGGGAATTTCGAGCTGTCGGAGCTGGAGGACGGTCCGGCGATTCTGGCATCGATCCGGTTGGACTCAAGCAACGTCGGCTTGAACACGATGCTGGCCGAGATCGCCGAGCTGGAGGCCGTGCGGACGGCCGCCCGTCTTCGCCACCACCGAATAATGCATTTACACAACAGATTTCAGGTGCGGAACGCTAGTTCGGCGACCCCGGGTAGGTCATTTCGGGAGGACGTTCTCCCTGGCTGATCGGCTTGTCCCCCGCAACGTCGATCGGGGAGACACTCGCCCCCAACAGCACTCACCAACCGACATCACCCGAGTTGCGGAGGCATCAAAATCGGTCGATACCAACATCTTCCACGCCAGAGTGGTGTCAAATTACCATTGATCAACGGTGTCGTAGATGACCGATGTAATCAGTCAGGAGTGCCCGCGTGCCACATGAAAGCGATTCCGCTGTCTTCCCACATCTGGACACGGACCTGGACCGCGTCCGTGACGTTCTCGGACCCGTTCGACTGGAGGGCAGGCCCGAACTGACCGCACTTACAGACGAAGGGCCGGGCACCACTCGCCGCCTCGTCCGCCCCACTCTGACCTTGCTGTCGTACTACCTGCTCACCGATCCCGCAGCCCCGGCCGACGACCGGGCGGTGCGCGCCGCCGCCGCCGTGGAGTTGCTGCACCTGGGCTCGCTCTACCACGATGACGTCATCGATGACGTGTACGAGCGTCGAGGCCATCCCAACGCCAACGCGGTGTGGGGTTCGCGCATGGCCGTGTTGGGTGGGGACTGCGTGACGGCCGCGGGTGGGCGCTTGATGGCCGAACTCGGCCTACGCGAAGTTCTCGCGGGGTCGATCGTGAGTGAGCAGATGTGCGCGGGCATGGTGATCGAGGCCGCCGACCAGTATGTGGTCTCCCGCAGCGAGCAGTCCTACCTGGAGTCGATCGACGGCAAGACCGCGGCGCTGCTGTCGCTGGCCTGCCGGGTCGGCGCTATGCAGGCCGGCCGCTCCGAGGAGCAGGAAGAGGCGCTGGCCGGGTTCGGCCGCCAGTTCGGGATGGCCTACCAGCTGTATGACGACATCCTCGATTTGACCTCGACCGCCGAAGAAATGGGCAAGCCCGTCAACGCGGATCTGCCCGAGGGCATCTACACACTGCCCGTGATCCGCGCGGCTGCCCGCGACCGGGACCTTGCCCGCCTGCTGCGCCGAGCGATGACGCGCGAGCAAGCCACACGCGCCCGCGAGCTCGCCATCGCCTCCGGCGCCGTGCAAGAAGCACAAGCGATGGCCGATGAATTCATGGACCAGGCTGCCGGTCAACTCGCCGCACTGCCCGTTGACCCGAACGCCCGCCACGCGATGACCGCCTACGCCCGGTCGATACTCGACCGGCGAACTCCCCGCCCCACGGCATCCAGGCCTTCGACGCAGTCACCCCAAGCCCACCGTGATGTGTTCCCGCAGGAGGTCACGCGATGGTTGAGGGGCTGGCTGCTGGACACCGGCCTTGTGGTCACCCCAGCCGAGTTGGACCACCCCCGGTGGGCAGGTACATTCCGGATCCCGGCAGCGCTGGCCTTGGCCCCAGTGGACGCGGCCCGTGGACAGGCCGCTGTCGGCCTCGCCGTGCTGGCCTTTCTGTGGGACGACCTGTTCGAGGATCCGCAGCTGACCGACCCGGAAGCCGTCACTGCGCTGCGGCGTGGCCTGGTGGCAACGCTGCGCCAGGACCCGCAGACACCGTGGCGGCCCGGCGCGATCCCGACGTCCTGGGCGAGTTTGTGGCCGCGCGCGCGCGAGGGCCGCAGCGCCCGCTGGCAGGAGCGGTTCCTCGACGGCCTCGAGGAGTGGTGCGAAGCGTGCGAACGCGAAGCGCACCATCGCATCAACGGCTACATCCCCTCTACGGCCGACTATCTGCCGCTGCGGAAGTCGACCGGCGCGTTCGACAGCATGATTGCCGGCCTGGAGGTGTACCAGGACCGGGAACTGCCGTTGATGCTGCGCAACCATCCCGTGCTCCGCCGTCTCGAGGAACTGCTCTTCAAGGTGACCTTCGCGGAGAACGACCTGGTGTCACTGGATCGGGACGAGGCAGACCACGTCCCCTACAACCTGGTCAGGGCGATCCGGCACGAGACCGGCTGCACCCGCCGCGAAGCCGTCGAGCAGGTGCAGCGCCAACTGGCCGAGCATCGCACCCAACTCGACGCGGTGACCCGCTACCTTCCCGCGCTCTTCCGCGTGCTTCCCGGCCTGTCCGGCCGATGGAAGGAGTACGCGTCGATCTATGGGGACCTGACGACCGTGTTGCTCCGGACGCATCAGCTCGATCGGTACACGCAGACCTCCACTTCCGCAGCGCCGGACTTGGAACGCCTGCGCCGTGAGATCTACTACCCCGCCACCGAACCGGCTCCTACCGGGCCGTAAGCCCCTGCGGCCCGGCCCAACGCACGGTGTGTCCCGCGCGATCCACCGTGGTGGTCACGCGAGACGCCCCCTCAGGGCTTCGCCGACTGTCTATACCTCGTCGGACCGGGGATGCGAGGTCCGGGGATACGGATCCACATCGTGGGTCGAAGAGACGAGCGGGTGCGCAGATGGAAAGCAGCCGAGCCCATCACACACGGCGCGAGTCACCGCGACCACGTCGGCATCCCGCGGCTTGATTCGGTGGGCGGGCCGGCAGTCCAGCACCCAGCGCGGCACCGTCGGCCGACCCGGCGAAGTAGTAGTCCGGCACGTGTGAACGTGGCTTGCCCTCCGGTGTGGTCCAGAACAACCAGAACGGCGCCGTCCACCAACAGCCGACGTGATTGCGCTGCCCTTTGTAGGAGAGGAACCCGCGCACCGGCAGGCACTCCTCGAATGGCACCGACCATGCATCGGTCAGCGCCACACGCCGCTCATCGGCTTCCGCGTCGACATAGGCGATCTCGAACTCTCGATCCCACGGCGACGCCGACGCGCCGCCGCGGACCACACTCAGGCCCGGCACGGGCACGCAGTCTTCCGGGCCGACCGCCCCTATGTCCCCAGAATCCGCAACCCATGTCCGAACTCCGCAACCACCCCCGCAAACTACCCCCGGACACCGCAACCTATACCTGGACAGAACAGTTCTTCTGTACCCCACTCGCCCACTCGTCCGCTTCATTTTTACGAGCAGACCTCTTGCATCCAGGTAACAATTAAATAAATACCAGCAGAAATGCCGAATGTGATGCAAATTGCGTCACACGGAACAGTAGCGCTGAGCATACCGTGAGGGTGTCGTAAATGGTGTGACAGCGACGCTGCACAAGATCTTCGCCGGGAACGGCTACCTGTACTACCTGCGTCAGGTCGCGCCCGGCGACACCACCGATCTCGGGACCGATCCGCTCGGCGATTACTACTCCGCGCGCGGCGAATCCCCCGGCGTCTGGCACGGTTCCGGGCTCACTGCATTGAACCTCTCCCCCGGTGACCCGGTCACCGAAGAACAGATGAGAGCCCTGTTCGGGGAGGGCCGGCACCCGAACGCCGAGGCGATACAGGCCACCGCGGTCGATGCGGAGATGGCCACCGGGGCGCACCCCGATGTCGCGGCCCGCATCGCAGAGCTCGCCACCCGGTTGGGGAATCCGTACCGCGTCTATTCCGGCGTCAACAAGTTCCGGCAACGATGCGCAGAAGCATTCGCCGCGCACAATATCGAACACGGTAAACCATCACAGGAACCTATTTCCGAAGATATTCGTGCGCGCATCCGCACCGACGTCGCGACGGAAATGTTCACCGAACATTACGAGCGTGCACCGTTGGATGCCCGCGAATTATCGGGATGGGTGACACGGATTTCGCGCCCGCAATCCGCGGCCGTGGCCGGTATCGACATCACCTTCAGCCCGGTCAAGAGCGTCTCGGCGCTGTGGGCCATCGCCCCGAAACACATGTCCGAGCGCATCGCCGCCGCGCATCACGCCGCCGTGGACGACGCTCTGGAGTGGCTCGAACGAAACGGCATCTACACCCGGTTGGGCCGCAACGGGATCCGGCAAGTCGAGGTGGAGGGCATCGTCGCCGCGCGGTTCTTTCATCGCGAATCGCGGTGCGGCGACCCGGATTGCCACACCCATGTCGTGATCGCGAACAGGGTCCGCACGCTGGATGGGCGCTGGCGCACCCTGGACGCGTCGATGATCTACAAGCTGTTGGTCACCGTGTCGGAGATCTACAACACCCGCCTCGAGCACCATTTGGAAGCCGACGTCGGGCTGGAGTTCGCCGAGCGTCCGGGAACCGATCCTGGCAAGCGGCCGATCCGCGAGATCATCGGCATGCCCCGGGTGTTGATCGAGCACTGGTCTCGACGCGATGCGGCGATCACCGCCCGCCTCGGTGAGCTCGCGACCATATTTCAACGCCAGCTCGGGCGCGAACCGATGCCCTCGGAAATGTACGACCTCGCCGAACGAGCAACCCTGGAAACCCGCCCCGCCAAACATGTTCTGCGGTCATGGGCGCAGCAACGTGCCGACTGGCGGGCACAAGCCAGCGCGCTGTTTGGTGGCCGGGAAGTCCTCGCGCGCATCGTGTCCGGGTGCGTCCGCGGCCCGCGGCCACCGCGCGCATCTCTCGATGGCGCCCAGATCGTACGCGTCGCCGAACAGGTGCTGGCCACGGTGTCCGCGGAACGGTCGACCTGGCAGGCGCATCATGTTCGCTCCGAAGCCGAACGGTGTTTACGGGGGTTGCTCGACCGAGATCAGTGGGCACCTACCGTCGATGCGGTGGTCGCCGAGGCGTTGGCGCCGTCGCGGTCGATCCCGCGCGGGGACCCCGATATCGCCGCCGAACCAGACCTGGCCGATGTGCCAACGGTGTTCGCGCGCAGCGAGGGCAGCAGCGTCCACTCCACCGTCGGTGCGCAGTCGTTCACCTCCGCACGGCGTCTCGGGGTCGCCGACCGATTGATCGAGCTGTCGCTGCAGTCCGGTGCACGCACAATTCCCGAACCCGTTGTTACCGGTGCGATCCAGGTTTTCAATACCGATCCGGCCAACAAGGACCGGCAGCTGAATGCCGGCCAGATCGCGATGGTGAACAACTTCGCGTCCTCCCCGTGGCGTATCGAAACCAGCAACGCGCCCGCGGGAGCGGGGAAAACCACCGCGATGCGGGTACTGGTCGATGCCTGGCGCGCCTCCGGGGGCACCGTTCTCGGGTTCGCCCCGACCGCCGCCGCCGCGGCCGTGCTCGCTGAATCCACCGGCGCCCGCACCGAAACCATCGACAAACTCCTCACCATCATCGATCACCACGCCCCCGGATCACCGCGATCAGCGATGCGGGACAAGCCCTTTCCAGCATCACTACCGCAGTGGGCGTTGCAGATCGACGGGCAGACCCTGGTGATCGTCGATGAACATGTGCGACTCGGCGACGACAAACGGCTGCGGCTGTTCGAGTTCCTGGCCGCCCGCCACGCCACGATCCGATGCGTCGGAGACGACAAACAGCTGCCCTCGATCGAGGCCGGCGGCACCGCCGCGAACACCGCCGACGCCGCCCGCGCCTCGACCCTGACGCACGTGGTGCGGTTCGCTTCGACCGCCGAAGCCGCTGCGAGCCTGCTGATCCGCGACGGTGATCCCGCCGGCCTCGGGTTCTACCTGGACCACGGTCGCATCCATGCCGGAGCCCCGGCCACGGTCACCGACCAGGCGTACACCGCATGGTTTGCCGACCATGTCAGCGGCCGGGACACCGTCATGCTCGCACCCACCCACATCACAGTGAACGAGCTCAACGCCCGCGCACGTGCCGACCGACTCGCCCGCGCCACCGAAACCCCCGGCCCGGAAACGGAATTAGCGGACACGTTGTGCGCCTCGGCCGGGGACATCATCTGCACCCGGCACAACGATCCCCGCCTGCGTCTCGGAGACCACGATTGGGTACGCAACGGATACCGGTGGATCGTCACCGACGTCCGCGCGGACGGCTCCCTGGCCGCCACCCACCTGCGGCGAGGCCGGCAGCAGGGCCACAGCGCGGTGCTGCCCGCCGCCTATGTACGGGCGCATGTGCGGCTCGGGTACGCGATGACCATCGATTCCGCCCAGGGCATCACCGCCGACACCTGCCACATCGCGCTCACCGGGCACGAATCCCGCAACCAGTTGTACGTCGCGCTGACCCGGGGCATGCTCGCCAATCACCTGTACGTCCCGACCGCGATCGACGGTTCGGAAGCAAGTTTCTGGACCGAACCCGGCGTCCTGCCGCGCACCGCGGTGGAAATGCTGCAACGGGTCCTGGCCCGCGACGCCAGTCGGATCTCCCCTCATACCGAACTCCGCGACGCCCTGGACCCGCACAGCCGGCTCGGCCGCGCTGTGGACATCTATCTCGACGCCGCCGGGCTGGCAGCCGAACACGCCCTGGGCCCAGACGGATTGGCCCGCCTCGACACCGCCGCCGACGCGCTCGTACCTCATCTCACCGACGCACCCGCCTACCCTGTTCTGCGCCAACACCTCGCCGTCATCGCGCTCACGGGCCGCGACCCGATCGCCGAATTGCGGGCCGCGGCAGCCGAACGCGAACTCGACACCGCCAAGGATGCTGCCGCCGTGCTGGATTGGCGACTGGACTCCAGCGGCGCCCACTCCACCAGCCCCGGCCCTCTCCCGTGGGTGCGGGGCCTGCCCGACGCGCTGCCCGAGGTTCAGCTCACCGCACATCTGCGCGCGCGTGCGCGCCTCATCACCCGCTTGGCAGAGCAGATCACCGCCGACACCCGCACCTGGACCCCCGCGACTGCCCCGGTCTGGGCGCGCCCACTGATCGGCGGCAACCCGCGGCTGCTGGCAGACCTGGCCGTATGGCGCGCGGCAAACCATCTCGACGACACCGACCTACGCCCCACTGGCCCCACCCGGTATCCGAAACTCGAACGCGCCCAGCAACTCCTGCTCGATGCCCGCACCACCGAAGCCATCGGCGATCTGAACACCGCCGCCAACACCTGGTCCGGACTGGCCAAACGGATAGACGTACGCATCACCACCGACCCATGGTGGCCCGTGCTGGCCGACCGACTCGACACCGCCGCCCGAGCCGGCCTACCCATCGACACCCTCCTCACCACCGGCGCACAACAACACCCCCTCCCCGACGAGATGCCCGCCGCCGCACTGTGGTTCCGCCTCGACCTCGAACCCGCCACCCTCACCAGCAACCAACCACTACGCCCGGCATGGACCCCACACCTGCACCACCTACTCGGACACGACACCGCCGAACACATACTCGCCGATCCCACATGGCCCCGCATCATCGCGGCCATCGACCGCGCCACCGACACCGACTGGACACCCCACGACCTGCTCACCACCGCACACGAACTCCTCACCGCCGCCCAGCCCGACCACACCACCAGCCCCCGCCCCGACCAACTCGCCACCGCCCTGGCCTGGCGCATCGAAGCACTCCTACACCCCGACACCATCACCGACCACCCGCCAACGACCACCCCGCCAATCGAACCGTCAACCCCCACAACAACTATGAACGACACATCTGACATGACATCCGAACCCAGCACCCCCGACCCCGGACAGATCAGCGGACCGCAGCGCCTCCACGCCGCCGATTCACCGCTTCCACAACAAATTCGAGCGATCAGTGACCTTTTCTCGACCGGCCACGTCCAGGACGCCGTGCGCGCCTTCCGACAGCTCACCAACCAGATCACCGCCGAACAACGAGACATCCTCGAACGCGTCGCCACCACCCTCTACACCCGCAGCTACCCCGTCGCCAAAGCCCGACTCCTCTGGGCCGCCGAACAACACCCACAACACGCCGCACTCATCACCGCCTGCATACCAGCCACCGATCCACGCACACAACAAACCGAACCAGCCAGCCGCACACCGCAATACCGACGAGACCGACCACACGAAGCCGCCCGAGACCACGACCCGGACACCACACCACTGCGGCCCCGCGCCCCGATCACCCCGCCCGAACCAACCCCGACATCGGTTGCCGCCTACCTCATTACCCGCACCGGCACCGATGACGACCCCGACCACATGCCCATCCCACACGGTTTCGAGCACCACTACCCGGACG
>NZ_JBNPVW010000012.1:0-319553 GCF_050434125.1 Nocardia sp. GP40
CGTCCGGGTAGTGGTGCTCGAAACCGTGTGGGATGGGCATGTGGTCGGGGTCGTCATCGGTGCCGGTGCGGGTAATGAGGTAGGCGGCAACCGATATCGGAGTGGGTTCGGCCGGCGTTATCGGGGCGCGTGGCCGCAGCGTGGTGGTGTCCTTATCGTGGTCTCGGGCGGCTTCGTGTGGTCGGTCTCGTCGGTATTGCGGTGTGCGCCTTGCCACCACCCTTTACGCCCGCAGCTACCCCGTCGCCAAAGCCCGACTCCTCTGGGCCGCCGAACAACACCCGCAACACGCCGCACTCGAAGTCTGAGTCGTTCGATTCCCGAGACGATGCCGAAGAATGGATCGAGAACATTCGGCAGGCCGCGGCACGCGGCGTAGACCCGACGATGGCGTCCGCGACGCTAAAGGATTATGGAAATGCCAACTGGGACACCGCAATGCGAGGTCTCGAGGGCAAGACTGCGGGAGATGCCTATCAGCCAGCCTGGCGGCTGCGAGTCGTTCCAACGATCGGCCATCTCCCCGTCACCATGATCACAGCGGGTGTTGCCGACCGTGCAGTCAGCGGCTGGATTGCTGACGGCTGCAGCAGATCCGCGGTCAAGAACAGTCTCGCGGCACTATCCCGGGTCATCGACCAGGCCGTTCGCGACGAGGTGATCGAGCGGAATCGAGTCGAGGTCACCGGGTGGCAGCGGCAATATGACCGATACGAGGACGAGTTGGATGATCCACGGTCGCTCGCGTTGCCCAACTGGGACACTCTGACCAAGCTGGCGGGGGCGTTGGTCACTGCGTCATCCGACCAGTACGCGGTCTGGGGTGATGTAGTGATATTCGCAGCGTGTACCGCGTCACGAATCGGAGAGGTGTCCGGCTGCCGAGTGCAAGACATCGACACCGAGCAGTGGATTTGGACCTTGCGGCGCCAAACCTCACCGGGGCCAGGTGGATTGAAGGACAAGGGCACCAAAGGCAAACGGTCGCGCAAGGTTCCGATCATCGAGGACCTTCGTCCGATGGTGCTCAACCGAATCGAGGCGGCCAACGGCAAGGCGGACGCTCGCCTGTTCGTCGGCCCGCGCGGCGGTCGGATCCAGACGGGTGTGCTTCGCCGAGCGACGCACTGGCCGGACGTCGTCGCCAAGCTCGGTTACGAGCATCTGCGTCGGCACGACTTGCGGCACACCGGGTTGACCTGGTTCGCCGACGCCGGCGTTCCTCTTCACCGTCTTCAGCAGATTGCCGGTCACACCGATCCCAGAATCACAGAGCGCTACCTCCATCCTGACAACGAGGCGTTGCAAGGCGACGGGGCCAGGTTGTCTATCCATCTGAGAGCGCCATCTGGTCCCAAATTGGTCCCAAGGCTTCGAGCAGTCCAATAAGCAAAACCCCTTCCGACCGAGGTCGGAAGGGGTTTTTCGTTGTCGGGCTGACAGGATTTGAACCTGCGACCACCTGACCCCCAGTCAGGTGCGCTACCAAGCTGCGCCACAGCCCGTGGCCTCCGCTTTTGCGGTGCTCGACGAGATTACCCCACCACCCCCCGGTTCAGCCAAATCGCCACCGTACGGCGGGTTGTGGGGGGTGGTTCGGGGGTGGGGCGAGGGCTACATGCCGCTGCTGAGGGAGGGGATTCCGCCGCCGCCGGCGGTGACGTTGATCGTCGCGGGCGGAGTGGGGGCGGACGAGGTGTAGTCGTGCGAGCCGAGCGGGGGAGTGTGGTAGGCGCAGTACGCCACGGCGTGGACGGGGCCGGCAGGGAGGTTCAGGAGGGAGACCCTGATCGTCTGGCCGGGGCCGGCGTACGAATCGGCGCCGCCGGAGCCGAAGGTGGCGTTGCTGTCGGCGTCCACCGCCCAGCAGACCGTGCCCTTCTGGGTGTTCTTGTTGTGTACGGTCGCGGTGATCGCGCCGGGGCCCGAGGCAGTGAACTGCACGTCGGGCGCGGCCAATGCGGGGGCCGCCGAGGCCGAGCCGGGCGCTGCGAGCGCCACGGTTCCCGCGGCGAGAATCCACACTGCACGTCGCATCTGTATTCCTTTGTTCACATAGACCACGCGGAACAGGCTTGTCGCCCAACACGGTAGCGGCATTGCGCGGGACCGGCAGCACTTCCGGCGAGCGAGATGTGGAGTGCGGTGTGCGGATTCGCGTCAGGCGGCCTCGTGATAGAGGTGGTCGAAGACGCCCGGCTGCAGGGTTATCGCCTCGAGCCGGTCCCTGGCGGCGGCCAGAAGTTCGGGCGCTGCCGCGGGGGCGCCGGATGCGGAGTTGTGTACGTGGTGGAGCCATCCCGAGGCTCGCAGCAGTTCGACGACCGCCTTGTCGAAATCGGAAATTGCTCGGGTCACGGTGAGATCGTCCACGGGATTCCTTCATTGCACGGAAAGAATCAATTTTACTTGAAGCAGACCGAGCGGTCGGTGGCGTCGAATGAAAAGTGGCGATGGTCACCGGTCCCGGATCGCAGGGGATCCGGGACCTGGCTCCGGCATTGATTACCCGGCGCTCTTCACCATTTCGGCGAACATTCCGGGCTCGTAGGAGCCCGCGGGCATCCGCACGATCACATTCATCCGGTTGGCGGCGTTGATCATGCCGAGCAGGCACACCAGTGCGACGAGTTGATCGTCGTCGAAATGCTTGCGCACCTGGTCCCAGGTGTCGTCGCTGACGCCCTGGTGCAGGTCGGCCAGGCGGGTGCCCTCCTCGGTGAATGCCAGGACCGCGCGCTCGGCGTCCGTGAACACCGTG
This sequence comes from Nocardia sp. GP40, assembly GCF_050434125.1. NCBI lineage: Bacteria > Bacillati > Actinomycetota > Actinomycetes > Mycobacteriales > Nocardiaceae > Nocardia > Nocardia sp. GP40. The sequence goes on from NZ_JBNPVW010000012.1 coordinate 2,762, forward strand.
GCCTCGCGCCATGCGGCGATCAGGTTGAGGCGAACCGGCGTCTCGCCCGCGGCCGCGGCGTCCTTGGTGTGCATATCGGTGCAGAATCCGCATCCGTTGATCTGGCTGGCGCGGATCTTTACCAGCTCCTGGACAGTTTTCGGCAGCGTGGACTGATCGAGCATCAGGCTGACTCCGGCGAACCGCTTGCCGAACTTGGCCGCGAATTCGTTGCCCATCATATCGATTCTGGGGTTCATGACTGTCTCCTGTATTTCCGTTTTCCGAGGATGCCCATGAGATGGCGGCGAGTCCGTTCTTGTGACAGCTCTGCGGAGTGAGGAGGGTCACATGGCGGCCGAACGCCTTCTTCGGCCGCGGAGCTGCTGACAGCTAACTGTCAGCTTCCGAACGGCTCGTGGTCAGTTCGGGACGGCAGAGTGGTGTCAATCGGAAGCAACACCAGCTTGCGAGAGTGACATGAATTCCGTTGGACGAGAGGTAGAAATATGATCCCGGTAATCATCGACACCGGCAGTGCGGCTCTTTCCGGTCTGCTCGGCACGGGAAGTGCCGCAGTCAATGGGATTCTCGGCACCCTGTGGACGGGATCCTTCGGATAGTCGCTCACCAACTTCGACCGGACGGTCCCTCATCCCGATTCGGTCGAATCCGGGTCGCGCACAACGTGGCCCATGCCTCAGAACCCCGGGTGGCCACCCCGGGGTTCTGTGCGTTGCCGGGATGCACTGGCCGCGTCAGTCCGGTGGGTGGGCAACCCCGCGGCGTGGGCGGCATCGATCAGCACGGCCTCCAGCATCGCGGGGGTGAGGCGCCCGGTGAAGGTGTTCTGCTGGCTCACGTGATAAGAGCCGAAGACGGTGAGTTCGGACCGCCCCGGCAGCTCGGGCTCGATCCGATACCGCACGCCGTGGCCGAATTTCGGACGTGGACGCGGCACGCTCCAGCCCGCTTCGGCCAGCGTGGGGAACAGCGCCTGCCAGCCCCATCCGCCCAGCACGACGATCGCCCGCAGGGTGGGCGCCAGCAGTTCGAGTTCGATCTTCAGCCAATGGCGGCAGTTGTCGCGCTCGGACGGGGTGGGTTTGTTGTCCGGCGGTGCGCAGTGCACCGGCGCGGTCACCCGGGCGCCCAGCAGGCGCAAGCCGTCGTCGCGATGGGTCGCGGTCGGCTGATTGGCCAGTCCCGCGGTGTACATCGCCGCGTACAGCACGTCGCCGCTGCGATCGCCGGTGAACATGCGTCCGGTCCGGTTGCCGCCGTGCGCGGCCGGGGCCAGGCCGACGATCAGCAGTGGCGCGTCGGCCGGGCCGAACCCGGGAACCGGTCGCCCCCAATAGGTTTCGTCGCGATACGCGGCCCGCTTGGTGCGTGCGGTCTCCTCGCGCCATGCGACCAGCCGAGGACAGGCGCGGCAGTCTGCCACCGCGCCGTCCAATTCGGCGATCGACTCGCATCGGGGCACGAAACCATTGTCCCGGCCGGATGCTCACCCGCCGGCCGCGGGGGTGGACCGTGCGGCGAATCGGTCCGATGCTCAGCCGATATCGGCCAGCCGTGGAGCAATCTCTTCTCCGTACCGGGTGACCCAGCCCGCAGGGTCCGGATTGCCGGGCAGCGGGCCGATGTTGATCAGGTCGAAGCCGAGCGCGGCGTACTCCTCGGCGGTCTTCAGATAGGTGTCCGGATCGGCGAACGGGTCCATGAATTGGCCTCCCGTCAGCCGGATTTCGGCGAAGTCGCGGCCGACGGCGTCGCAGTGGCGGCGCAGCACATCGAGCTTGTGCGGCAGCTCCGGCAGGGGAGAGGTGGTATTCCACAGGTCCGCGTACTGCGCGACCATGCGCAGGGTCTTCTTCTCCCCGCTCCCGCCCAGGTAGATCGGCGGCCGCCGGATCGGCTGCGGCCGGCAGATCGTCTCGGCCAGCCGGTAGTGCTTGCCCTCGTAGGGGCCGTCGTTCTCGCTCCACATCTGCAGGCAGATCTGCAGCGTCTCCTCGAGCATCTCGAACCGGTCGCGCAGCGGGGGATATGGCACGCCCAGCGCGATGTGCTCGCGCTCGTACCAGGCCGCGCCCAGGCCGAGCATGGATCTGCCCTGCGAGAGCACGTCCAGGGTGGTCGCGATCTTGGCGAGTAGGCCGGGATATCGGTAGGTGACGCCGGTGACCAGCATGGTCAGTGCGATGCGCTCGGTCTGCGCGGCCAGGAAGCCCATGCTGGTGTAGCCCTCGAGGAACGGATCTTCGGCCTTGCCGAAGGTCTCCATCTGGAAGAAGTGGTCGGCGAGGGTGAACATGTCCGCGCCCGCCTGTTCGGCGGCGACCGCGGTGCGGCCCAGCATCGGGCCGAGTGCGGCGGGATCGCCCGGCAGGAAGTCGATGTAGTGGATGCCGAAGTGCATGGTGGTGGTCCCTTTCGTCGGCTGTGACAATCACAAGTCTAGACTAAACAGTTAGAACTGAACAGTTCAGCTGTCATGATCCCGGAAACCGCATCTCCGCGTCGGACCGGGCGGCCGTTCGATACTCTTCGCCCGTACACCACGAGATCGGACGCTGATGACCACACCTGCACTCGCCCGGGCGGCGGCCCTGGACGCCGCGGATCCCCTGCACTCGTATCGCGATCTCTTCGTCGGCGCGCAGGATTCGTCGATACCCGCCTACCTGGACGGGAATTCGCTGGGCCGCCCGCTGCGAGCCAGCCTCGACCGGATCAAGGCGTTCATCGTGGAGGACTGGGGCGGACGCCTGATCCGCGGCTGGGACGAGCAGTGGTTCGACATGCCGATCGCGATGGGAGACATGCTCGCCGCCACGGTTCTCGGTGCGGCCGCCGGGCAGACGACGATCGGCGACTCCACCACGGTCCTGCTGTACAAACTTGCCCGCGGCGCGCTCGCGATGCGCCCGGGGCGCACCGAGATCGTGGTGGACCGCGACAACTTCCCCACCGACCGCTATGTGCTCGAGTCCATCGCGCACGACCTCGGCCTGACCCTGCGCTGGATCGAATCGGACCCGCGCGGCGGGGTCGACGCGCAGGAACTCGCCGCCGCGGTCTCCGAGCGCACGGCGCTGGTGGTGCTCAGCCACGTCGCCTACCGGTCGGCCTATCTGCTGGATGCCGCGGCCGCGGCGCAGGTGACGCACGACGCCGGCGCCCTGCTGCTGCTGGATCTGTGTCATTCGGTCGGCTCGGTGCCGCTCGAACTCGATTCCTGGGGAGTGGATTTCGCGGTCGGATGCACCTACAAATATCTCAACGGCGGCCCGGGGTCGCCCGCGTTCGCCTACGTGCGGGCGGAGTATCTCGACGACTTCCGCCAGCCGGTGTGGGGCTGGATGGGGCGTGACCAGCCGTTCGAGATGGCGCAGGGATACGAACCGGCACAAGGGATCCGACGGATGCTCAGCGGCACGCCACCGATCCTGGGCATGCTCGCGATTCAGGACACCCTCGAACTGATCGACACGGCCGGCATGGCCGCGGTGCGCGCCAAATCCGTTGCGCTGACCGGCTATGCGCTCGAGCTCGTGCGCGAGCACCTGGTGCCGCTGGGTGCCGAGATCAGCTCGCCGCTCGAGCCGGAGCGGCGCGGCGGGCACCTTATGATCGACCACCCGAGGTTCGCGGAGCTCACGGCGAAGCTGTGGAATCGGGGCGTGATTCCGGACTTCCGGCCGCCCCGCGGCCTGCGACTGGGTCTGAGTCCGCTGTCCACCAGCTTCCGCGAGGTGACCGTGGGCATCATCGCCGTCCGCGAGGAACTGGTCCGGTCAGACCAGCCTGCCCTGTAGGACCCGCACGCCCGCGGTGAGCGCGGCTCCGCCGTTGCTCCAGCTGACCGAGGCGGGCTGCGAGCTGAGCACGACGACCGCGTAGTGCATCGGCTTACCGGGGCCCGCGCCGACCAGGCCGGTGGTGTCCAGCGTGGTGCCGCTGTCCAGGGACATCCAGCCCTGCTTGATGGCCCAGTCGGTGCCAGACAACCCATCGGGGATGCCGAAATACTGATCGGTGCCGTCGGCGGCGGTCTGCTGCGCGCCCTGCAGGCCGTTCATGATCACGTCGCGGGCCGGCGCGGGCACCGCGGTGTCCAGGTAGCGATAGATCGCCACGACATCCTGTGCGGTGGTGAGGGTTTCGCCCCACTGGTCGGGATCCGAGGGCGGCTGGGTGGCGGTCAGCCCCATCAGTCCGGCCATGCGGCTCACGATCGCGCCGCCGCCGTCGGTGTCCCACAGCGCATCCGCGATACCGTCGTCACTGCTCGAGAGCATCTGATCCAGCTGGGACGCGGTCGCCGGATCGGCCTGCCAGCCTTGGGAATTCAGCTCGTCCAGGGCGATCAGCAGCTTCACCACCGAGGCCGTGTAGAACTGTCCGCCGCTGTTGAGCTCGGCGACCGTGGCACCGGTGCCGGTGTCGACGACGTCGATGCCGACCTGGGTGCCGGGCGAGGCCGCGACGATGGCGGACTGCATCTGCTGTGCCAGCGCCTGGGGCGAGGGCTGCGCGGGGGCGGGGGCGGTGCCCGCGGAGCCGGTCGACGGCAGCCCGGGTAGCGCCGGCAGTGCGGGAAGGCCCGGTATGGCCGGCAGCCCGGGCGGCAGTGGCGCGGGCGCGGCGGCGGGCGCCGAATTACGGTGTGCGGCAACCGTTCCGTGCACCGCGGCTCGTGCCAGCGGTGTCGCCACGGCTCCGGCGACGAGCGCGACGGCGGCGACCGCGCCGACGACGAACCACAACTTTCCACGGCGTGCCCCGCGTGGCGACTTCGTCTGCATACCTAATGTATCCGCGGGGGCCTGTGAGCAGGCTGGGAGCGCAATGACAGCTTGCTGCCAAGCCTCCTTGTCACGCGGTAGCCGCACTGGCCGCCGGTTCGGCCTCGGCTCAAGCGGCACTGAGGATTTCGCGTCAGTCCGCCGTGCGGCCGCTCGGCTCGGGCAGTTCCGGAATGGAACGCAACGGCGGGAACGGGTGACGGGGTTCGCGCACGCCGCTGCCGCCGTCTCGCCGCAACCACAGTCGCACCGGCGACCCGGCGGGCACCCGCGCGCCCCCTTCGGGGCTCTGATCGGTGACGATCCAGCCGGATTCGCCCGGACCCGGCAGGGGCGTGCCGGGATCGCCGCTGATGGCCGTCAAGGCGTTGTGCGCCAAGACCTCCCGGGCCTTCTCGTATTCCAGGCCCAGTACGCTGGGCACCTGAGCCGTCGATCGCCTGCGCCGCTCCCGCATGACGGCGCTGACCACGTCGGAGACCGTGTCGCCTTCGACATCGATATCGACTTCGCCCGCGGCGCTTGTGGATTCGGCCTGGTGTCCCTTGCGCTCCGGTTGCTCGTCGAGGTCGCGCCAGCGCTCCCAGGCCGACTGCCGGGTCACCCCGAGGTAGGTGGCGATCTCGGCCCACGACTTCGACTCGCGTCGCGCGATCCGCACCGCGTCGAGTTCCTGCTGATCCAGCAGGCGGCGCACGGCGCCGATATCGCTCAGCGCGGTGAGGGCGTCGGCCGCGTCGCTGGGCCGACGATGCGTGCCAACGCACGAATTACCTTCGGAGCGTGTCGATTACCGTCTGCGCCGCGTGTGAGGGCGTGCGCTGGGCGTCGTGCGCCACGGTCAATTTCCATGGAATCGCCCCGGCCTGCGGATCCAGTGCGACGAGCGCTGGATGTCGTCCGGCCACCGACCGGGGGACCAGTACGACGCCGAAATCCTTGGCCGCCAGCTCGAGCGCGAACTCCTGGTCGGCCACCTCGATGACGGGGTGGCGCAGCGGAAACCACTCCTCGGCGATGCGGCGGATGCCCCAGCCGGGGGGATAGTCGATGAACCGCACGCCCGCGACCGCCTCCGGTGTGATCGCCATATTCGCGAGTCGATGCTGCGGCGGTACGCACAGCACGATGGTCTCCTCGCTGATCGGATACAGCCGCAGCCCCGCGATCTCGTCCTCGGTGCCTGCCAGCAGCGCGATGTCGAGGCTGCCGTCCAGCAGTCCGGTGACATTGCCGCGCACGCCCGCCATGCTCTGGCGCATCTGCACGGTCAGCCCCGGATAGCGCCGGTGCATATCGGCGAGCACGCCGGCCAGGTCCAGGGAGCGGATGTTCATGAGGTTGCCGAGCACCACCTCGCCGCGGACCTCGCCGCGCGCGGCAACGATCGCATCGACGATCTCGCGCCGCGCCCGCAGCATGGACTCGGCGGGCACGACCATGGCCCGTCCGGACTCGGTGAGCTCGAGCGCGCGGGGCGTCCGGTCGAACAGCCGCACACCGAGCTCGCGCTCGAGCTTGGCGATGCTCGTCGACACCGCGGACTGCACCAGGTTCAGCGATCTGGCTGCCGCGGTGAAGGACCCGAGGTCGCGGCAGGCCAGAAAGCATTCGATCTGACGCAGCTCCATGGCTGTCAGCCTACCTGCGTATCTATATTGTCGATGGGGGTATCGAAATTCATCGCTTCCATTGATTGCCCTAGCGGCCGATCATGGACAAGTGACTATTTCGACCGCCCCGGCTCCCGCCTCCGCCCAGGCCCGGCTGACCCGGATGCTCGTGCTCATCTTCGCGGTGACGGCCGGTTCGTCCGCGGGATGTCTCTACTACCTGCAGCCGCTGCTGCATCAGGTCGGGGGCGACCTTCGGATCTCCACCGCCACCGCGGCGCTGCTGATCAGCGCGGCGCAGGTGGGCTACCTTTCCGGCCTTGCGCTGCTGGTGCCGCTCGGCGACTTCGTCGAGCGCCGCCGGATGGTGCCCGCGCTGCTGGCGGCCTCGGTCGTGGCGCTGGCGATCTCCGCGGCGGCGCCGACTTTCCCGATCCTGCTGATGGCCGTGTTCGCCACCGGCGTCACCGCCTCGGCCGCCCAGGTCGTGGTGCCGTGGGCGTCGGCGCTGGCCGAACCGGCGCGTCGCGGGGAGATCGTCGGCACCGTGATGAGCGGGCTGCTGCTGGGCATCCTCCTGTCTCGGGTGCTGGCGGGCGCGGTCGCGCAGCTCGGCGGCTGGCGGTCGGTGCTGATCGCCGCCGCGGCAATTCAGCTGGCGATGTCGGTGAGCGTCTATCTGCTCACGCCGGTCACCGGTCGCGCCGCGTCGGGGGAGCGGTACGGGGAGGTGCTGGTCTCGATCCTCGCGCTGATCCGGCGCCACCCGATGTTGCGCCACCGCATGGCGCTCGGTTTCATCGGCATGGCGTGCTTCTCCGCGGTCTGGACCGCGCTGGCATTCCTGCTGTCGGGGGCGCACGGCAGCCCATATCACTACTCCCAGTTCGTGATCGGACTGTTCGGCATCGCGGGGGTGGCGGGTGCGCTGGGTGCGCCGGTGGTGGGCAGGCTCGCCGATCGCGGACATCTGCGCACGGTGACGACGCTGGTCTGGGTGGTGCTGCTGGCCAGCTGGGCGCTGCTGGCCTGGGGCGGGCACGAACTCGCGATCCTGATCGTGGCGCTGCTGGTCTTCGACTTCGGCATCCAGGGGATCCAGCTCTCCAACCAGAGCGCGATCTATGCGCTGGATCCGGCCGCGCGCAGCCGCCTGACCACCGCCTACATGGTGACCTACTTCCTCGGCGGCGTTGCCGGATCGGTCACCGCGGGCTGGGCCTACCAGTCCGGTGGCTGGGCGAGGGTGTGCGAGATCGGTTTCGCGGCAACGGTTTTCGGTACCATCCTGTGGGCCGCGTTCGCCCGGCACATTCCCGCGCGGGCGACCACCGCCGATACCCCGGACTGAGTCGGCGGCTGCCGTCCGCGGCATGCGTCTCGGCCGTCATCCCTCCGACGTCAGGGATCTGAGTGCGACCGCGCGGGAATCGTGGACAGGCACGACACCCGGCGGCAGGCGCGTGGCCCCGGCGCGGAGTCGGTCGGGGCCAGGCTACGGACGGGGCCACGGGCGGCCGTGGTAGCGCTCGATGTCCGTGTTGAACCGCTCGAGGTAGCCGACGAGGGCGCTCAGCTCTTCGGGGGACCACTCGGCCAGGATGGCGTCCAGGTGTCGAACGGACTCCGACCGGTCGGCCTCCAGTTGCCGGGCGCCCTCCGCGCTGACCTGGAACTTGCGGGCCATGCCGCCCTCGGGATCGGGGATGCGGTCCACCAGCCCGGCGCGCCGCATGGCCGCGGTCTGCCGGTTCACCGTCGAGGTGTCCAGGCCCAGGGCCTCGCTCAGCTGTCCGATGGACATCGCGCCCTCGACGCGCAGCCGAGACAGCAGTGTGTACGCGCTGCGATCGAGACGGGCGGCGCTGCGCTGTGTGGTCAGGCTGTACCGCCCGAGCAGCATCGTCTCGAACTCGAGCTGGCTGGTGAGGTTTTCGGCGGGTTCGTCCGGCGGCCGCGGTGTCACACCGTGCTCGCGTGGATCAGGCCCGGTCCGTCGGCGGGGCCCGGATCCGGGCGCCCGGAATAGCCCGAGATGGCCTGGACCGCGAACAGCACCTCGACCCGCGTGAAGCCCAGCGCATGCAACTGCGCCCGGTATTCCTCGGCGGTGCGGGCGGTCAGCCATGGTTCGCCGACCGCGGCGACACGCTCGGCCCGTTCCCGCTGCGCCGCTGCGTCCACCACCGCCGGAGCCAGAAAGTCGAACACCACCTCCCCGCCGCCGCCCTGTCCGGCGATATAGCTCAGGGTGCTCTCGATCGCCGCCGCGGTCAGGTACATCACCACCCCTAGCCACAGGAACAGTGCGGGACGCGCGCGATCGAATCCGGCCGCGGCCAGGCCGTCGGCGAGGGATTCCCGCTCGAAATCGACCGGAGCGTAGCTGAGCGTGCCGGGGATTGCGATGCTCGCCTCGGCCAGCCGGGTGCGTTTCCACGCCTGGGTGTCGGGGTGGTCGACCTCGAAGAAGTGCACGTCGGGGTGGGGATTGCGGTAGGCCGAGGTGTCCAGGCCCGCGCCGAGCACGACCACCTGCCGGGTTCCGGCGGCGACCGCGGCCGCCACGGTATCGTCGGCGAAGCGGCTGCGGGCGGCGATGAGCAGCCGCCGCGTGCGGATCCGATCCGGATCCAGGGCGGTGTCGAAGATCTCCGGCCGGCCGGTGGGCGGGCCGACGATCTTCGCCGCCAGGGGATCGGTGAATATCCGTGGCTCGTCGAGGGTTTGGTGATCGGCCCGGGCCCAGGCCACCGCGATCGCTGTCTTGCTCGGTTCGCCGGTCTGCATGGCGTCACATTACCGCCGGGCGCACGCCACATCCGCGCGCGATCGGTCACAAACGGCCGCGGGTTCGTTCCCGGCCGTGGGTCAACGCGCTGCAGCTGCCGCCGGGGGAGTAGTCGGGTGCTAGATCCCGGCGGAGGTCGCCACCCGGTCGGCCGTATCCACCACCGCGGCAATCTGTTCCGCCGTCGGCGTGCCCGCGGCGGCCCGGTTGCGCGGATCGTCCTGTGCCCTGCGCATGACGCCCTCGGCGATGATCGCGATCTTCCACAGTCCCAGCGCGTGCCAGAATCCCAGTGCCGCGGTGTCTCTGCCGGTCGCGGCGAGATATTCCGCGGCGATCTCGGCGCGCGAGGGGAAGCCGGGCAGGGTGCACATGGCGAAATTGCCCACCCCGGATTCGCCGGGTTCGGGCCAGTACGCCAGCAGGCTGCCGATATCGGCCAGCGGATCGCCGAGCGTGCACAGCTCCCAGTCCAGCACGGCGTCGATCGCGCCGGACTTCGGATCGGTGATCACGTTGCGGATGTGGAAATCGCCGTGCACCAGCGCGATCTCATGCTGCTCCGGAATCGCGTCGCGCAGCCGCTGGGTGAGGCGATCCAATTGCGGCAGCTCGCGGGTGCGCGACTGTTCCCACTGTCGTGACCAGCGCGCGAGCTGACGGCCCGCATACGGTTTGTGGCTGGCCAGATCCGTCAGGCCGGTCGCGTCGAGATCTACCGCGTGGATGCGGGCCAGCGTGCGCGGCAATGCCGTTCCGATCGCGTGGCGATGCTCGGGCGTCAGCGATTCGGCGATGGCGACGCTGTCGACGACCAGGCCGTCGACGAATTCCATGAGTACCACCGGGGTTTCGCCGTCGCGGAACACCCCGTGCACGCGGGGGACCGGAACCTCGGTCGCCTCCAGCGCGGACAGGATCCGCGCCTCGCGCGCCACGTCGTGCGCCGAGGCGAGCAGCCGGCCGAGCGGCGGACGGCGTAACACCCAGCGACGGCCGTCGGCATCGCCGAGCTCGAAGGTCAGATTTGATTGGCCGAGCCCAACCCTGGTGGCGCGCAACGGAAGCCGGTGCTCGAGGCCCGCGTCGGCGAGCCGGCCGCCGATCGCGGCCTCGTCCAGATCGAAGCCGCCCTTGCCGTCGGGCCGGATGACCGAACCTGAATCCTGTTGTAGCTGATCCGATCCCGCGTGCGGCGAGGTGTCGTCCGTCATGCGCCGGCGACCCCGCGCTGCCGATACCGGCCCAGCTCGGCCCGCGCGATGCTGCGCTTGTGCACCTCGTCCGGGCCGTCGGCCAGGCGCAGGGTGCGCAGATGCGCCCAGAAGCTCGCCAGCGGGAAATCCTCGGTGACACCGGCGGCGCCGTACACCTGGATCGCCCGATCGACGATCTTCAGCGCCATATTCGGGGCCGCGACCTTGATCGCGGCGATCTCCACCCGCGCCTGCTTGTTGCCGACGGTGTCCATCATCCACGCCGCCTTGAGGGTCAGCAGGCGGGTCTGCTCGATCTCGATGCGGGCCTCGGCGATCCAGTCCTGGATGTTGGCGCGGTCGCTGAGCTTGGCGCCGAAGGTGGTTCGCGATTCGGCACGGCGGCACAGCAATTCCAGGGCCCGCTCGGCCATGCCGATGGCGCGCATGCAGTGATGGATGCGGCCGGGCCCCAGGCGGGCCTGGCTGATCGCGAAACCCTCACCCTCGCCGGCGAGTACGTCGTGCAGCGGCACCCGGACGTTGTCGAAGGTGATCTCGGCGTGTCCCTCGCGATCGTTGTATCCGAACACGGGCAAGTTGCGCACCACCGTGACGCCGGGCGCGTCGATCGGAACCACCATCATCGACTGCTGGCGGTGCGGCGCCGCGGCGGGATCGGTCTTGCCCATCACGATGAGCACCCGGCAGTTCTGGTGCATTGCGTTGGAGGCGAACCACTTCCGCCCGTTCAGCACGTATTCGTCGCCGTCGCGTCGCATGCTCATCTCGATATTGGTGGCATCCGAGCTCGCGACGGCCGGTTCGGTCATCGCGAACGCCGAGCGGATGGTTCCGGCCAGCAGCGGCTCCAGCCAGCGCTGCTTGTGCTCCTCGGTGCCGAACAGTGTCAGCACCTCCATGTTCCCGGTGTCCGGGGCCGCGCAGTTGCACGCCTCCGGGCCCAGCGCCGGGCTGCGGCCCATGATCTCGGCCAGCGGCGCGTACTCCAGATTGGTCAGGCCCGGACCCCATTCCGGATGCGGATGGAACAGATTCCACAGCCCACGCTCGCGCGCCTGGGCCTTGAGGTCCTCGAGGATCTGCGGATGGTGGTGCGGGTCGCCCGCCGCGCGCATCTGCTCGGCATAGACGGACTCGGCCGGGTAGACGCACTCGTCCATGAAGGCCGTGAGGGTCTTGACATATCCCTGTGCGCGGTCCGAACCGGTGAACAGGTCCATCGGGCTCTCCTTCCTACGGGCCGCACCGTCGCGACCGGATCGGGTGGTGACATCGGCCGTACACCGAATCTAATCTCGAGAAACGAATCCCACGTCGAGTTGCGGGTCAGGCGCCGTGGACGTCGCGGGCGAAGTCGATCAGCGCGGTGTTGACCTCCGCGGCGCGCTCCTGCTGAATCCAGTGGCCCGCGCCGTCGAGCAGCAGGGTGCCGCGCAGGTCGGTGAGCACCGCCGCGAGCTTCGACGGCGGGGAGAACCGCAGCACCGCGTCGTCCGCGCCGGCGATGAAGAGCGCGGGGCAGGTGATCTTCGCGTCGGCCAGCTGCGCGGACAGCTCCCAGTCGCGGTCCAGATTGCGATAGTAGTTGAGCCCGCCGGTGAAGCCTGTTTCGCTGAATACTGCTGTGTAGTAATCCAATTCGGCCTCGCTCAGCCATGGTGGCAGCGGCCGGTCGGCGCCGTCGCCCGTGGTCAGGTCGGCGACGGTGAGGACATCGTCGTGCAGCAGGGATCGCCGGACGTCGGCGGCCATCGCCGCGTCGGGGATGTCCCGCTGCTGGAACCAGTTCATGTAGAAGTCCTCGCCCAGCCGGGCGCGCAGGATCGATAGGGGCGGGGCCTGCGGGCGCGGTGCGATCGGGACGCTCAGACCCGCGACCGCACGTACCCGGCCGGGGTGGCGCAGCGCGGTCTGCCAGACCACCGAGGCGCCCCAGTCGTGGCCGACGAAGAGGGCATCCTCGAGCTCCAGCGCATCGAGCAGCCCGACCATGTCCCCGCAGAGTGTCGCCATCGCGTACGCCTCGACCTCCGGGGGCCGCGAGCTGCCGCCGTAGCCGCGCATATCCGGGGTCAGCGTGCGGAATCCGGCCGCCGCGAGCGCGAAGACCTGGTGTCGCCAAGAGAATCCGAGCTCGGGAAAGCCGTGGCAGAACACCACCGGCGGCCCCTGGCCGTGGTCCACCATGCGGAGTTCGACGCCGTTCGTCGCGATCGTGCGGGTGCCCAGTCCGAGCCAGTCCTGGACCCTCGTATTCGCCTGCATCCTCGCCCCATTCGTCCCGCGAGGGCGGTGTACCGATCGCGGTGCCCGCTACGGTATTCAAACTTGACGTCGAATTCAAGTATGGTGTGTAAAGCGCTCAGAACCACGGGCGGCGGGTGCCGGGGAGATCGGCGTCGCCGCGTTCGCCGGGTACCACGCCCAGCACCTGGTGCAGTCCGAGCTCGCCGTCCTGGAAGCCGACCGCGGAGGCGGCCATGTAGAGCCGCCAGACCCGGGCGCGGCCCGCACCGGCCAGGGACACCGCGCGATCCCAGTCCTCCTCGAGGTTCGCCACCCACCTGCGCAGTGTCAGCGCATAGTGCTCACGCAGCGATTCGACATCGCGCACCTCGAAACCGGCGCGTTCCATCGCGAGCACGACCCGTCCGACGTCGATCAGCTCCCCGTCCGGGAAGACATAACGCCCGACGAAGGACCGCCCGCCTATCACCGAGCCTCCTGCCGCCGAGATCGCATGGTTGAGCAGGCGGCCCCGCGGGTCCAGCAGGGCGCGCAGGGTGTCGAAGTACTCCGCGGTGCGCTTCGTACCGACATGTTCGAACATGCCGATCGAGGAGATCGCGTCGAATCGCTCGCCGCGCAGCTCGCGGTAGTCGGACAGGCGGATCTCCACGCTGTCGGACAGGCCCGCCTCGGCGACCCGCTTGCGGGCGAGCTCGGCCTGGGCCCTGCTGATCGTGACGCCCACGACCCGCGCACCGTACACCGAGGCCGCGTGCATCGCCATGGAACCCCAGCCGCAGCCGACGTCGAGCAGACGCATGCCGGACCGCTCACCGAGGCCCAGCTTGCGGCAGATCAGATCGTGTTTCGCCGCCTGGGCGCCGGTCAGGTCGACCGCGGGGTTCGCGCCGTGGCGATCGAGGTCCCCGGGTGCGGCGAACCGCGCGCAGGAGTAGGTCATGCTCGGGCCCAGCACGAGGCGATAGAAGTCGTTGCCGACGTCGTAGTGATGGCTGATCGCCGCGGCATCGCGCCCCCTGGTGTGCAGGCGGCCGCGCCGCGGCCGGGCCTCCTCGGGCGGTACCGGCGGCCGCCGCCCCAGCGCGCCGAACTCCAGGAGGGCACCGACGGCGTCACGCGTGGTTGCCAGGGCTCGCCGGACGGAAGCGGGGGTGATGTCCGTACTGCGCGGCGCGGTAGACCGCAGGGCGCGAACGGTTTCGAAGATGTCGCCGTCGAGATCCACACTGCCCGAGACATATGCGCGCCCGAACCCGAGTTCGCCTGGGGCCCAGACCAGATGGCGCAGCGCATCCCTGGACAGCACCCGCAGCGTGCCGGGGAAATCACCCTCGGGTTGTATTGTGCTGCCGTCCCAGAACTCGAAGCCGATCGCGGGCGCGGGCCCCAGCATGGCCCGGATCAGTGGGTGACATGCCTCGGCGACCGTTGCGTGTTGTCCCATACTTCCCACTATGCCCGCGATCTTCGCGCGGGGCCCGGCGGCGGGCCGGGGCCGGGTATTAACGGGCGTGGCCGTGCCCCGGTGCGCTATGCGCGCCCGTCGGGTGCGCTCGCCCGGCGCTCGGTGGAGTTTGCGTCGATGGCCGCTTCGACTTCGTCGACGGCGGTGCGAATGGTTGCGCCGTACGCGTCGTTCCCGAGGGCGTCGAAGTACTCCCGGGCGGCGGCGAGGTGGTGCTGCGCGGCGTCGAACGAGCCGAGCCGGCGCAGATTGTCCGCGATATTCAGGTGCAGGGACGGGTAGAACCCGCGAACGTGGAGCCCGGCGTGATGCCGCTGGGCGCGGTCGTCGGTGAGGGAGTCCGCTGCGTCCAGTGCGCGGGTGTCCCACCTCAGTGCCTGCGCCGCGTCGTCGTGCAGGTCGGCCAGGTAATGTGCGAGCGTGCAGCGATGTAGCGGATCACCCTGCGGCCCAAGCGAATCCCAGATCCGCCGCAGGGCGTCGCGAGCGGAGTCGGGACTTCCGGCGCGCCCCGCCGTCACGGCTCGGGTGATCGCGGCCATCGTATCGTCGGCGCTCGACGTGGGACCGCCGGGCGCCGATTGTGCAGCGGTGTACATCTCTGATTCTCCTTGCTGGACCAGGTGTTCGGGGGCGAGCAGTACGGTGGGGAGCGAGTCCCGGGCGCCGGGTGTGCCGGGGAGCTGGGCGCAAGGCGCAGGCGGCGTTGGCGAGCCAACGCTGGTGAGGACCGAGAGTGCCATGCTGGGCCGGTTTCAGCGTGGTGAGCGCGTCGGGTCGTGCCTCGCGCTGAGCGGTTGGCGCGGCCGAGCGCTGTGGCGTCTCGATAATTGCGGTCCGGCCGATCGGGGTCTGGACCTAGGCTCCGGCGCTGCTGCCCGGCGCACACGGCATAGCGAGGGTGGTGAGCTCGCCGGCGGTGGCCGATCGGATGACGATGGGGTCGGCCGGGCCCGCGATATCGAGCATGATTTCGGGGCCGACGGCGCCGGCGATCGCGGGGGACAGGGTGGCGGGGTCGAAGGCCAGCCGAACGCCGGATCCGTTGACGGCGGCCGGAATTCGTCGTGCGGCACCCACGGGGTCGGCGGATACCGTGACGGTCCCGGCATTCCCGTCGGTCTCGACGACGCAGCGCAGCGTGCCGTCTCCGGCCTCGCGCACCGCGGCCAGGAATGCGTCGCGGTCCACCACGACCCGGGTGCGGGGCGGGGCGAGGGCCGCGAGCATCGCCCGGTAGTCGGGAAACGGCTCGTCGATGCTCGGGCAGCGATGCTCGGAGTCGAGACCGGTCACCGTGAGTGCGTCCGGGGCGGGCGCCAGGCGGACCTGTCCGGCCCGCCGGAGCGGTTCGATCGATGTGGTGAGGGCGTGTGCCCGCACGACCAGCGACCAGGGGCGCGCGGGCGCCCGTGTCGGAACGAGCGACCGGGTCGAGAGCCGGTAGCGATCGGTTGCGGTCAGGGTCACCGAATCGCCGGCCGCCTCGACGAGAATCCCTGTCAGCGCGGGTATTCCGGCATCGCGTGCGGCCGCGGACCGTACCTGCTCGATCGCCTCGGCCAGGTCGGCGGCCTGCAGCGCGACGAGATCCGGATCGGATTCGGCGACCAGCGCATCCTTGATCCGCGCGACGGCCGCCGCGGCCGCCCGGGCCCGCCGCTCCAGCGTGTCCACGTGGGTGTCGAGCAGCCGCCCGGCGCGCGCGGCGTCGCCGTTCAGCACCGCCGCGACGGTATCCAGCGGCACGTCGATCTCACGCAGCCGCCGGATAGTCGCGGCGCGATCCCGCTGGTCGGGGGTGTAGTAGCGGTACCCGGTGACGGCGTCGACGCGCGCGGGCGGGAGCAGCCCGCAGTCGTCGTAGAACCGCAGGGCCGTTGCGGTCAGCCCGCTGGCCCGGGCCAGCGCCCCGATTGTGATGTACTCGGAATCGGTCACGCGACCCATCCTGAAGCCTCGGGTAACCCGAAGGTCAAGTCCGGGGCGGGTTGCAGCGCATGACCGGTGCTGTGGGCCCGGCGATAAGCGTTGTGCCTGCGACAATCGGCCGGGCGTAGTTCCCGGGAGCTCGACCCTATTGCGGTCATGGTGCAATACCGTTTCAGTGTCCGACGAATGAACAGGAGCGCGGCATGGGGATCAAACGACGCGGGCTCATGGTCGGCGGTGCGGTGGCGGCCGCGGCACTCGGTGGTGCGGCGGCGTGCTCGGCCTCGAGAGGCGCCAGGGCGGCCGACATGATCTTTGTCGGCGGTCCCGTCGTCACCGCCGGCCCCGGCGCGCCGGAGGTCGAGGCGCTCGCGGTGACCGGTGGGCGGATCACGCTCGTCGGGACCCGATCCGGGGTGATGGAGCTGCGGGGCCCGCACACGAAGGTGGTCGATCTGGCCGGGCGCGCGGTGCTGCCCGCGTTCGTGGAGCCGCACAGTCATCCCTCGCAGATCGCCGCCGCGCTGGCGCCACCTGCGGTCGATGTGCGGCCGTTCGTGGTGCCGACCGGTGCGGAGGTGCTGCGGAAGCTGACCGATGCGGTGCACCGCGCGCCCGCGGGCACGCCGGTGTTGTTGTACGGCATCGACATTCTGCTGCAAACCGATCTACAACTGCCGACGATGCAGCAGCTCGATGCGCTCGCACCGCACAATCCGGTGGTGCTGGTCGCGAACAGCGGGCATGCCGCCTACGCCAATTCCGCGGCGTTCGCGCTGGCGGGAATCACCGCCCGGACACCGGACCCGACCGGCGCGCGCTATGTGCACGGCCCGGATGGGCAGCTCACCGGCGAGGTGCTCGAGGTCGCCGCGATCATGCGGTTGGGCGCGCCGTTCGCCGAGAACGCCGAGTCGGCGATGCCGGGCAATATGCGCTGGGCCTACGGGCAGCTGGCCGGGGCGGGAATCGCGACCGCGAGCGAGCACGGCTACCAGGACTCCCAGCGTGGGCTGTACACCGCCATGGCCACGGACCCGGACTGCAAGCTCCGCATCCGCGCCTACGAGATCGGCACCCCGCAGCTGGCCGCCGACCGCGGACACCTCGCGCCGCGCACCTGGCCCGGTGGGGACACGCTGTTCGCCCAGATCGGGATGAAGATGTGGGCGGACGGCTCGCCCTGGCAGGGCAATATCGACACCACCTTCCCGTATCTCACCGACGAGACGACCGCCCGGATGGGCCTGGGCCCGCATCACCACGGCGGCATGAATTACACCCCGGAGCAGGTCCGGCAGCTGGCGACGGCCTTCGTGGGTCAGGGCTGGCAGCTGGCGTGCCATGTGCACGGCGATGCCGCCATCGATGTGGTGCTGGACGCCTACGAACACGCGCTGACCGGGATGCCGAGCGATCTGCGGGCGCGCCTGGAACACTGCGGCGCCATGCGCCCGGATCAGTTCACCCGGGCACGGCGGTCAGGCGCGACGGTGAGCCTGTTCATGGAGCACGTCTACTACTGGGGCGATGTGCTCATCGACGAGTTGTTCGGAGCCGAGCACGGCGCGCACTGGATGTCCGCGCGCGCGGCCCTGGACGCCGGGTTGCGGATCTCCTTCCACAACGACGGCACCGTCACCCCGCCCGGCCCGATTGGCAACATCGCGACCGCCGTCACGCGTGTCGCCAAGGGCAGCGGCCGGGTCCTGGCGCCCGAGCAGCGCATCGGCATCGACGAGGCCATTCGGGCCCAAACCATCGACGCCGCATGGCAATTGCATCTCGACTCCGATATCGGCAGCCTCGAGCCGGGCAAGTGCGCCGATCTCGTCGTGCTGTCCGGCAATCCGCGCACCACGGCTCCGGAACGCCTGCGCGAGTTGACCGTTCAGGCGACCTACCTGATGGGCCGGCAGACCCACGGCGACACGCTTGCGTGAGGTCTAGTCGCTCCGGCCTGCTGCGGTGAAAGTCTCAGGGATTCCGAACCTTTCCGGCCGACCGGGGGCGAGGAAGGTCACGACTCGCGCGACGCCGCCCTCGACCACCGACAGCACCTGGATGCAGAAGAGGCGGTAGGTGTCGTCCGGTTCGCGTTCGTAGACCGCGAACGCGGGCGATCCGTTGGCGCGGATGGGGACCATGCGCCACCGCCCCGGCGTCCGCAGGACGTTGTCGGCGAGGAATTCGCAGACGGCCTCGCGGCCCGAATACCACGTGGGGACGGGCGGCATCTCGAATTCCACCTCGGCACGCAGCAACTCGGCGAGGCCGCGAACATCGGCGTGTTCGAATGCGGCGGCGTAGCGGTCGAGCAGGGTCCGGATTCCCGGCTCGTCCGGCTCGCTGAGCTCGTCGGGTACCGGGCCGGCCGCGGCGAGCTGGGTGCGGGCGCGTTGCAGTGCGCTGTTGACGGCCGCGGTCGTGGTGTCCAGCATCGTGGCGACCTCGCTCGCCCGCCAGCCCAGGACGTCGCGCAGCACCAGGGCCGCGCGCTGCCGGGCCGAAAGGTGTTGCAGCGCTGCGATGAACGCCAATCGGATCGTGCTGCGGTGGCTCACCACCGATGCGGGGTCGCCCGTCGCGGCGTGCAGGATGCTGTCCGGCGCGGGCTGGAGCCAGGGGATGCCCCGCTCCGGATTCGCCGCCGAGGCGCCTACGGTGTCGACCGCTGTGAGCCCCGACGGCAGCGGGCGGCGCTTGCGGGTCTCCAGCGCCGTCAGGCACGCCGACGTCGCGATCTTGTAGAGCCACAGCCGCACCGACGAGCGGCCCTCGAATCGGTCGAAGTAGCGCCAGGCTCGAAGGTAGGTGTCCTGCACCATGTCCTCGGACTCGTCGATCGATCCGAGCATCCGGTAGCAGTATGCGAGCAGCTCGGGCCGATAACGGCCGGTGAGCTCCTCGAAGTCGGACAGCGCCACCGGCGCGCCCTCGCGTTCGACGGAATCCCGCAGGACCATGACGCTCCTTCGATTCGGCCGGACGTCTGCGGCCGCACCCGTTGTTCTGCGTGCCGCCCGGCTCCGGGCAGAGGTCTTCGTTATAGAGACAATCGTGGGCGGTAGAACTCATCGCGCCGGCGGGATTTCCGCGATCGCGTGGGGCCCGACAGTGCATCCGATCCTGATGGGTGGCCTGTTTCTGGCCGCGCTCGCGGCCGCGCCGGCGCAGGCCGCCACGGGCACGGTGATCATCAATGGCAATACCTATGTTGATCCGTCCGGATGTCTCGCATTCGGCAACGCCACGGTCCCACAGGCCATTGCCGACAATTCCAGTGCGTCCCTGACCGTGTACACGGCCACCAACTGCACCGGCCCGACGACGGGCACGGTTCCGCCGGGCGGATCGGGCACGTACGAGGCCGGGTCGGTCAAGGTCGGCTGACGGCGATTCTTAACCAACCGAGCACTCGGTCGGGTAGTCTCGGAAGCGATTCTTTCGCAGTCGAGACGAACGGGGCCGTGTGCATGAACGACCGGATCGAGGAGTTGCTGGCGAAGCTGGATCTGGCGGGAAAGGTGCGGCTGATCTCCGGCGCGAGCATGTTCCGGTTGGCGGGCGATCCGGCCATCGGGCTCGCCGATATGCCGGTCTCGGACGGGCCGTCGGGCGTGCGCGGCGAGCTGTGGGACGAACGCGACCCGTCGGTGAGCCTGCCCTCGGGCACGGCCCTGGCGGCGACCTGGGATCGTGAGCTGCTCGGCGAGATCGGCGCGCTGATCGCGGCGCAGGCCCGGCGCAAGAACGTGTACGCGGTGCTCGGGCCGACGGTCAATTTGCATCGATCCCCGCTGGGCGGAAGGCATTTCGAATGCTTCTCCGAGGATCCGATGCTGACCGCGGAGATCGCCGAGGCCTACGTGCGCGCCGTGCAGGCGCACGGGGTCTCGGCCTGCCCGAAGCACTACGTGGCCAACGATTCGGAGACCGACCGCTTCACCGTGAACGTGCGCGCGGACGATCGCACGCTGCGCGAGCTGTACCTGTACCCGTTCGAGCGCAGCGTGGCCGCCGGGGCCTGGATGGTGATGGCGGCCTACAACTCGGTCGACGGTGTCACCATGACGGAGAATCCGCTACTGGCCGAACCGCTCAAGGGCAGTTGGGGTTTCGACGGCGTCGTGGTGTCGGACTGGACCGCGGTGCGGTCCACCGAGGGCGCGGCCGCGGGCACCGATCTGTGCATGCCGGGACCGCCGATGCTGTGGGGCGAGCCACTCGAGCAGGCCGTGCGTTCGGGCCGGGTGCCCGAATCCGCGATCGACGAGAAGGTCAGGCGCATACTGCGTTTCGCCATGCGAGTGGGCGCCCTGGACGGAACACCGCGTGCCGTGCCCGAATTCGACGACGAGCGGGCGCGAGAGCTCGTGCGCCGCGCGGCCGCCGACGCGATGGTGCTGGTGCGCAACGAGGGCGTCCTGCCGCTGGACATCGGGAATGCCGCACCGGGCGAGAGGGATTCGGCATCGTCCGCCGGGAGATCGGGGCCTACGATCGCGCTGCTCGGCCCGGGGGCGGCCGAACCGCGATTCATGGGTGGCGGTAGCGCGACCGTCATCCCCGCTCACACCACCTCACCGTTGGAGGGGCTGAGCGCCGTGCTGCCGGTGGTGCACACCCCGGGCGTCCGGTTGTCGGACGCGCTTACCCCGGTGCCGCTCGAGCTGATCACCGATCCCGAGACGGGCACCCCGGGTCTGTCACTGCGATATCTGAACGGCGACACCGTGATCGACACTCAGCATCGTGCGGCGGGCAACCTCGTGCTGTTCGGCGACCCCGCGGCGGCGGAGGCCACCGAGATCGAGCTGAGGACCCGTCTGCGCGCCGACGTGGCGGGGGATTGGCGCATCGGCGTCGGCGCGATGGGACGGGTCCGGCTCGAAATCGACGGCGACCTGGCCGATTCCGGCGAGCTGGTCATGACCGGCGGCGATCCCGTTGCCGCACTGCTGGATCCACCGCAGCGCACGGTGCTCAGGACCCTGTCCGCCGGGCAGGAGGTCGACATCCGCATCACCATCGGGAATCTGACGCCGCTGCCGGGCCTGGGCGTATTCCTGGGCGTGACTTTCGGTGCGATGCGCCCGCGCCGCCCGGCGGCGGAGGAGTTCGCGGCGGCGGTGGAGGCCGCGCGCACCAGCGACGTCGCGGTGGTTGTCGTGGGCACCACCGAACAGATCGAGAGCGAGGGCATCGATCGGACCACATTGCGGCTGCCAGGACGCCAGGACGAACTCGTCGCGGCCGTCGCGGCGGTGAACCCGCTAACCGTCGTGGTGGTGAATTCCGGTGCGCCCGTGGAGATGCCGTGGCGCGACGACGTGGCCGCGGTGCTGCTGTCCTGGTTCCCCGGGCAGGAGTTCGGGGCCGCGCTCGCCGATGTGCTGACCGGCGTGCGCGAACCCGGCGGCCGCCTGCCGACCACCTGGCCCGTCCGGATGGAGGACGTCCCGGTGCTGCGCACCACTCCGGATGAGGACGGCGCGCTGGTCTACGAGGAGGGCGTGCACATCGGCTACCGCGCGTGGCTGCGTGCGGGCGTGCGGCCCGCATACCCGTTCGGGCATGGACTCGGCTACACGGAGTGGGAATTGAGCGACCTGACGGTCACCGGCCGCGTCGCGTCGCTGACCGTCAGGAACGTCGGCGAGCGGGCGGGCAAGCACGTCGTGCAGGCCTACCTGTCGCGCGCGGACAGCGCCATCGACCGGCCGGTGCGCTGGCTGGCCGCATTCGCCACGCTCACCCTCGAACCCGGCGCATCACGGCGAGTGGAGATCGCGCTGCCGCAGCGGGCGTTCGAGCATTGGACCGGCGAGGGTTGGGAGGTCGAACCCGGCGTCTTCACCCTGCATGTCGGCGGCTCTGTCGAGGATCTGCCATTCGGTGCGGACGTCCGCTGAGCGCGCCCGGCCGCATGCGCCCGGACCACGCGTGCGGTGCGGGTTCGGCCTGGCTGCGAACTGTCTGCCCTCTGCGCCACCGGTAGCGCCAGCGCTGGACTGGCCGCCTGGGCCGGGATCCTGTCAGGAAACATCTGATACCCCTCGTTTTGCTGTGTGCGCCATCGCCGTTCCCGTAGCAGATTTCCGGGTGTGTCCGCTGGTGAACAGCCCTGCCGCCGCCGATGATGGACCCGCGGGCTGGCGTACTGGTCACTTGACCAGTACGCTGCGCCGAACAGGTCTACAGCATGACGCAGGACACAGCGAGCGCCCACAGGGGCGGCGCCGCCCTGCCACACGAACGAAGGAGCGCGGCGTTGACGGTTTCGCGTCGATCGGTACTGACGGGCATCGCGGCCGCGGCGCTGACCGCCGGGGTAGCCGGAACGAATCCCGCTGCGGCCCAGCCCCTCCACCGCGACGCCGACGGCCAGGACTATCTGATCGGCTGCGGCATCGGCGATATCACCGGCGCCCCCGCGGGTCAGGGCATGATGGGTTACTCCGAGACCGACCAGGTGACCACCGGCCTGCTGATGCGCTGCTGGTCCCGGGCGTACATCGTGGTCGACCGGGCCACCGGCGGCCGCATCGCCTTCGTCAACACCGACAACGCGTGCCTGTTCCAGTCGGTGCAGCTCGAGGTGCTGCGGCGGCTGGCCGCGCGCTTCGGGGAGCTGTACACCGAACGCAACGTCAACCTCAACGCCACCCACAACCACAACTCCTGTGGCGGCACCGCCCGCGAATACGCGTACTCCGCCGCCGCGTACGGGTGGCAGCAGAACTCCTTCGAGGCCGAGGTGAACGGCATCGTCTCCGCGATCGCCCAGGCCCACGCCCGCCTGGCTCCCGGGACCATCCTGCTGGGGCACGGCGAACTGCACGACGCCAGCGCCAATCGTTCCATCCAGGCCTTCGCGCTGAACCCGGCCGAGGAGAAGGCGCTGTTTCCGCACGCGATCGACCCCCAGGTCACGGTGCTGCGGCTGCGTCAGGGTGGGCGGGACGTCGGCGCGATCACCTGGTTCGCCACCCACGGCACCTCGCTGACCGACCGCAACACCCTGATCTCGGTGGACAACAAGGGCTACGCCAGCTATCGCTGGGAGCACGACGAGATGGGCATGCGTCATCAGGACGGGCAGCCCGGCTTCCTCGCGGCCTTCCCGCAGACCAATGCGGGTGATATGACGCCGAATCTGAACTGCACGAAGATGCATCCGTCCGGGCCGACCACGGACCAGCGGCTCAATTGCTCGATCATCGGCGAGCGCCAGTATCAGGCCGGGCGCAAGGCCTTCGCGGCAGCGCGGCCGATGACCAAGGGCGGCGTGGATGCGGTGTCGCACTACGTGAACATGGCCGATGTCGCGGTCGACGGCTCGTACACTCCCGACGGCAAACCCGGGCGCACCACCCCGGCGATGATGGGCGCCGCCGCGGTCGCCACCAGCGAGGAGGACAACTTCAACTCGCAGGTGTGGTTCCTGCACGAGGGGGATTCGAATCCGGTCGTGGCGGCGCTGGGTGGGGTGAATTCAGCTGTCGAGCAGTGGATTCGGGATATGCAGGCGCCCAAGCTGATCATCCTGCCGCTCGGCGTCATGCCGCCGCGACCGTGGAATCCGCAGGTGCTGATGATTCAGATCATGCGCATCGGCGATCTCGTATTGGCTTGCGGCCCCGCGGAATACACCATCACCGCGGGCTACCGGATCCGCCGCCTGGTCGCCCACGCGCTGGGGGTGCCGCTGGAGAACGTGCTGATGCAGGGCTACGCCAACGGTTACAGCCAGTACGTGACCACGCCGGAGGAGTACGTTTCGCAGCAGTACGAGGGCGGGGAAACTCAGTTCGGCCGCTACACCCTGCCTGCGTACATGCAGGAATTCGACCGGCTGGCACGGGCGCTGGCCGCCCGCACCGACCTCGGCCGCGGCCCCGCACCGCTGGACTGGGCCTCCGGCCCGCAGCCGAACTTCCTGCCCGCGGCACCGCCGGACGCCCCCGTGGCCGGCCATGCCTTCGGCGACGTGCTGACCCAGCCCGGCGACTCCGTCCCCGGGCGCACCGTCGCCGCGGAGTTCTGCGGCGCCTACCCGACCAACGACTTCCACACCGGCGGAACCTATTTCGAGATCCAGCGCGCCGGCGGAACCGACTGGCAGCGAATCCACGACGACAACGACTGGTGCACCGAACTGCACTGGCGCCGCCCCGACGCTCAGCCTGCCGCCTCGATCGTCCGCATCCAATGGACCATCCCCGCCAACGCCCGCCCGGGCCGCTACCGAATCCGCTACACCGGCGACATCCGCGACGCCGCCGGCACGCTGACCCGTTTCACCGCCACCTCCGCGGAGTTCACCGTCGCCTGAATTCCCGGGCCCGGTAACGTGTCGGCGACAGGCGCGACATCGGCAGCGACTACCGTTGTGCGGGTGCCCAAGAGTCCACTTCCCGCCCTCGGTCGTGCGATCGGGCGTCGCCCGCTGGTGATGCGGGCCGCGCCCGCGATCCTGGCCCTGGAACGCCTGGTCCGGCGCGTCACCCGGGGCCGCCACGGAGTGCTGGACCTGGCGGGCCTGCCGTCTATGCAGCTGACCGTCCCGGGCCGGAAAACCGGTGTGCCCCGGACGGTTTCGCTACTGTATGTGCCCGATGGGCCGGACGCGCTGCTGCTGGTCGGTTCGAATTGGGGACGCCCGCAGCACCCGTCCTGGTCGGCCAACCTGAATGCCGCCGAATTCGCCGAAATCCACACCCGCGGAGAGCGTTTCGAGGTCAAGGTGCGGCGGTTGTCCGGTCCCGACCGGTACCGCGCCTGGAATCGGGCGCTCGCCGCGTGGCCCGGCTATGCGATGGAACAGCGCCTGGCCCCCGACCGGCCCTTTCGCCTCTACGAGCTCACCCGAATCTGATTCGCCAGGTGGTCACGGCACCACGGTTACCGGCCAGCGACCAGCCTTCACCAGCCGCACCGCGACCGATCCGACGAGCCGGTGCCCGGCCTTCTCCGAGGCGCCGACGATGACCGCGTCGGCCTTGAGCTCGTCGGCGGCCGCGGCCAGGCCGGTGTAGGCGTCGCCGCGGCGGGTCAGGAACTTCCACCGCGTGGTGTACACGTCCTTGACCCGCTCGGCGTGTTCGGCGATGGTGCGGGCGATGTCGTCGGCCATCTCGGCGGTCACGCCCTGTACGTCGGCGCCGTAGGCGCTCTGCATCGCCATGAACGGTTGCACGTACACGATCGCCAGCAGCGCGTGCTGGCGGCGGGCCAGCCCGCCGGCGTACGCGGCCGCGCGCCACGACGCGTCGCTGCCGTCCACACCCGCCAGCACCACCCGGGGTCCGTCGGTGCCCAGTTCGAATCCCGACCTCGCGTCGGCCGACCATTCCGGAGTCTTCTCCTGCGCCACGATTCGAGCCTAATCGAGCGGCGCGAGGTCGTCTGGGTGGTGGGGCATGGACCCGGCGCGTACCGGTAGGGTCGCCGAATGGCTAAATATCGGCTACCAGTGGCCGTCATGGGTGTGTCCGGTGCTGGTAAGTCGACCGTCGGGGTGCGGCTGGCGCGGGCGCTGGGTGTGGAGTACGAGGACGGCGACGACCTGCATCCGGCGGCCAATGTCGCGAAGATGGCGACCGGTCACCCGCTCGACGATGCGGACCGGATCCCCTGGCTGGATGCGGTGGGCGCGTGGCTGGCCGGTCACGGCGGGGTGGTGAGCTGTTCCGCGCTCAAGCGGTCCTACCGGGACCGACTGCGTGCTGCCGCGCCCGGGGTGTACTTCGTCGAACTCGATGCCCCGCGCGAGGAGCTGGTCCGCCGGATGACCACGCGCAGCAGCCATTTCATGAAGGTGCAGATGCTCGACTCGCAGCTGGCCACGTTCGAGCCGCTGGACCCGGACGAGCCGGGCATCTCCGTGGACGCCATCGCCGAGCCGAGCAGTATCGTCATGGAAGTACTTGCCGCACTGGAGATTCCCACCGAGTAGGGCCCATCCGGCGGGTCGATCGGCGGAACCGGTCAGCCGAGATGCTGTCCGTACCAGGCGGTCACCTTCTGCCAGGCCTGCGCGGCATCGGCCGCGTTGTAGCGCGGCCCGGTGTCGTTGAAGAAGGCGTGGTCCGCGCCCGGGGCGATGTACGTCTCGTGCGTCAGCCCCGCCTTGGCCATCGCAGCCTCCGCGGCCGGGCGCGTCGCGCCGACCCTGGCGTCGAGGCCGCCGTAGATCGCCAGGATCGCGGCCTTGGTCCCGGACAGGTCGCCGCCCTGTGGAAACGGCCCGTAGAACGGCGTCGCGGCCGCGATATTCGGGGTGCCCGCCGTAAGCACCATCCAGGTGAGCCCGCCGCCGAAGCAGAAACCGGTGACGCCCAGCTTCTTTCCCGGCACTCGCCGCCCGAGCTCGGCCGCCCCCGCCTGCAGATCGGCGACGAAGCGGTCCTGGGGGATCTTGCCCAGCGCCGCGGTGGCCGCCGCGGGCTCGGAAAACGTTGCGGTACCGCCCTCCTCGGAGAGCAGGTCGACCGCGAGGGCGCTGTACCCGATCCCGGCGAAGCGGCCGGTGACCGAGCGGATGAAGTCGGTGAGCCCGGTGTTCTCGTGGATCACCAGCACGCCACCGCGCGGCGAGGGCGCCGCCGCCCAGGCCGCCTGCAGCGTGCGGCCCTGCGGGCCGGGGAAGGTGATGGGGGAGGAGGGCAGCGCACCCGCCGCGCCGGGCGGCCCGGGCGGTGTGGTCGTCGGCGCGGCGGCGGGCGAGGAAGGCGCCTGGTTCGTGTCGCGGTTCGACGACGAGCACGCGGCCAGCAGCGCCGAGGCCGCGGCGGCCCCCAGTCCCATCATGCCCAGGCGGCGCATGGCCTCGCGACGGTCGAGTATGCCGTCGGCGTGGTCGGTCGCGATCTCCTCGGCGATGTACTGCTGCAACGGCTCCATGAGCTCACCCTAATGCGAGGTCGCAGGGCCCGGCGGGCATCCATCGAAGCTCGAGGTATCCTGTGGACAACGGTCGGGGATGATCTTGTACCGCTGGCGGATTTCCGTCGCCACGCCGGGAGACATCCAGAGTTAACGCGGCCTAACGTGGTCGAAACCTGATCTGGCCAGACTTTAGCTCACCGCTTGTGACGCGGCCCACGTGCGGCATCCGAGCGCGGCAAGGTCCCGGGCGGCCCCTCGCGAGCCTGCCCCAGTGTCGGCAGAGAGGGCGCCGAACATGACTCCGTATCATGATTGGCTCAACCCCGGCGACAACGCGTGGCAGCTGGTCGCGGCCACCCTCGTCGGACTGATGAGTATCCCCGGCATCGCCATCCTGTACGGCGGTCTCGTACAGAAGAAGTGGGCCGTCAACACCATGCTCATGGCCTTCACCGGGTTTGCCCTGGTGCTGGTCGTGTGGGTGCTGTGGGTGTTCAAGATGGGGTTCGGTGAACCCATGAAGCTCGGGCCGGGCATCCTGCGCGCGGCCGTCGGCGTCCCGCACACGATCCTGGGCAGCGACAACCAGAATCAGGCACTGATCCCACTGCTCGACGGGACGATGCCGAAGTTCCGGTTCAGCGAAACCACGCTGGCCTATTTCCAATTCGTGTTCGCGGGCATCACCCCGCTGCTGTTCCTGGGCAGCGTGATCGGCCGGATCAACTTCCGGGTGTGGCTGCTGTTCGTGCCGCTGTGGGCGACGTTCGCCTACGGCGTCAACGCCTTTCTGTTGTGGGGTGGCGGCTGGTGGTCGCAGATGGGTGCACTGGACTACTCCGGCGGGTACGTGATCCATTTGGCCGCAGGCACTTCCGGCTTCGTGGCGGCGGCGGTGATCGGCCCCAGGCTGGCCCGCGACCGCGAACGCGCGGTACCCAACAATCTGCCGATGGCCGCGGCCGGTGCGGGCATCCTGTGGCTGGGCTGGAACGGCTTCAACGGCGGCGACATGTACTTCTCGGGCGCGAATGCCTCCGAGGCCGTGATCAATACCAACCTCTGCACCGCGGTGGCGCTGCTGACGTGGGTGATCTGGGATCTGTTCGCGGGCCCGCAGCGCAAGCCGACCTTCCTGGGCGCGGTGAACGGCATGATCACCGGCCTGGTCGCGATCACCCCGGCGGCCGGTTTCGTGAACAGCTTCGGCGCCATGGTGATCGGCGTCGTCGCCGCGACGCTGGTGTGGCTGTCGTGGAACAAGCTGGGCCGCACCAGATTGTTCAAGAAGGTCGACGACGCACTGGGCGTCTTCCACACCCACGGCGTCGCAGGACTCGCGGGCGGCCTGCTCGTCGGCGTGCTGGCCGACCCGAAAATCATTGTGTACCTGGGTAATGGCAAGGACGTGCAGGACGTGTCCTACGGCGGCTGGCTCTACGGGCACCACCCGAAGCTGCTGTTGTGGCAGGCCGGGGCCGCGGCGACGGTGATCGTGTGGGATGCCTTCGTGACGTTCGTGCTGCTGAAGTTCCTGTCGCTGTTCATGAAACTGCGCATGGACGACGCGGCCCTGGAGAGCGGCGATATCGCGGCCCACGACGAGGAGGCCTATCCCGACGAGAGCCTGATCGGGGCGGGCGTGGCGAGTGTGGCGGGCGCGAGAGCGGCGGTTGCGGAAAATGGCAGCAGCGCACCACCTTCACGCTCGAGGTGGCGAGAGCGATTGTCCCGCAAGGAATAGCGGCACGATAACACGGGCAAGTCCGATAGCTGTCGCCCCGGGTTCGCGTCCCGGGGCGGCGGCGTGTGCGTCGCCGCCGGGGTGCGCTCGAGCCTCTCGCCGGCACGGAGGGCCGGGGATTCGGTACGGGCCGGTCCGGGACTCCGGGTGTCAGCGATCGATCTTGCGCAGCAGGTCTCGGAGTGCGAGCAGCTCCGAATCCGTCAGCACCCCCAGCGATTCCGGCGCGGGCTCGTGCGTCGCCAGCGCCTCCGCGACGACCTCGCGCCCGTGATCGGTGATCGACACCACCTTGCAGCGCCGGTTGCCCGGATCGACCGTGCGCAGCACCAGCCCGCGTTCCTCGAGATCGTTCACTGTCACCGTCGCCGCGGGGGAATCCATGGCCGCCGCGGCGGCGAGCTCCTTGACCGTCATCGAGCCCGATCGCAGCGTCCGCAGGATCTTGATCCGGCTGAAGGGCAGGCCCGTGCGCTCGGTGACCGCCCGCTTCCACTTGTCGCGGGTGCCCACGACGTGAAGTAGCAACTGCCACACCTCATCCGGTGTGGGTCCGTCATCCGGCATGGGTGGGAACCTTCTGTTCGAGCAGGTGGGAGATCCCGGTGCGGGACCGTTCGGCCCACGCGGTGTTGGCCGCCGCTCCGAGCCCGACCACGCCCACCGCCAGGCCCGCCAGCACCCACCATAGGCTCGCGCCGGACATGATGCCGCACAGCGCGACACCGATGCTCACTCCGACCTGACGGCTCGTGGACGCCACCGCCGAGGCGGCGCCCGCTCGATCCAGCGGCATGCCGCTCACGGCCGCCGTCGTGATCGGCGCGTTCACCATGCCGAAGCCGATGCCGAAGACCGCGAACATCACCGCCACCGCCCCGATGGGCGTGCCGGCGCTCAGGGTGGTCAGCGCGACCGTGGCCACGGTCATCAGGGTGCCCGCGATCAGCAGCGAGGGCCGGGTGCCGTAGCGGCCGACCAGCCGGCCCGACAGCGGCGAGCAGACGAGCATCGCGACGGCCATCGGCAGATACAGCAGCCCGGTGTGCGTGGCCGAATAGTGCCGCGTCCCTTGCAGATACAGCGAGGCGCTGAACATGAACGCGCCCAGGCAGGCGAAGGCGAACACCGCGATCACGGTCGCCGAGGCGAACGGGAAGCTCCGGAAGAAGCGCAGATCGATGAAGGGCGAGCGATGCCGGGACTCGACGTAGCAGAACGCGGCCAGCGCGATCGCCGTGATTACGAAGATCGCGGGGCGGTGCTCGATGAGCCCGAAGACCAGGCTGAACATCACCGCGATCGCCAGCACCTGGCCCGCCGGATCGATGCCGCGCCGGGTGATCGACTTGGATTCGGGCACATAGATCGTGGTGAGAACCAGGGCCGCCGCGCAGATCGGCAGGTTGATCCAGAACACCGACTGCCAGCCCAGCGCGTCGATGAGTACGCCGCCGACCATCGGTCCGAGTGCGGTGGAGATGCCGGTGACCGCGCCCCAGATGCCGACCGCGCGGGCGCGTTCGACCCGATCGGTGAAGACGGTGGTGATGATCGACATCGCCACCGGATTGAGCATCGATCCGCCGATCGCCTGCACGAACCGCGCCCCGATCAGCACGTCGATGCTGGGCGCGAGGCTGCACAGCAGTGAGCCGGCGGCGAAGACCAACAGGCCGATGCGGAATATCCGCTTGCGGCCGAAGCGGTCCGCGGTGGCCCCGGACAGCATCAGCAGACTGGCCAGGGTGAGGGTATAGATGTCCACGATCCACTGCAGCCGCGAGAACGGCGCGTGCAGGTCGGCCCGGATGGACGGGATCGCGACGTTGACGATCGTGGCGTCCATCGACGAGATCAGCAGGCTCAGGCAGCACGTCACCAGCACGATGGTCTTTCGGCGCGAGCTCAGCCCCGCAATCGTTGTGGACACACAAGGATTGTGAATCTACAACTGTTTTGAATGCAAGTACGAAAACTATGAACCATGCCACCGTATGGCGGGCCATGTAGACCATGCCGTTAATTGGCGGGCCATTTTTCCGGTAGCCGGGCGGACCGGCGGACCCACCCGGTACCGTGCGTGCCATGACGACGGACCGCAGAGCCGGGGCGCCGAGCGCGCCGGCGACCGAACCCACGGGTGAGGAAGAGGGCTACAAGCGAGGGCTCAGCCCCCGCACGATTCAGATGATCGCGATCGGCGGGGCCATCGGTACCGGCCTGTTCTACGGCGCCGGCGGGGCCATACAGCAGGCCGGGCCCGCGCTGATCCTGTGCTACCTGGCCGCGGGCGTGGCGATCTTCGTGATCATGCGGGCGCTGGGCGAGCTGCTGACCTATCGCCCGGTCTCGGGCAGTTTCGCCGAGTACGCCCACGAATTCCTCGGCCGCTTCGCCGGCTTCGTCACCGGCTGGACGTACTGGGCGGTGTGGGTGTCCACCTGCATGGCCGAGATCACCGTGGCCGGCAAGTACGTCAAATACTGGTTCGCGGTCCCGGAGTGGGCCACCGCCCTGGTGGTGCTCGGCGTGCTGTTCGCCGCGAATCTGATCTCGGTGCGCCTGTTCGGCGAGGGCGAGTTCTGGTTCTCCGCGATCAAGGTGACCGCGATCGTCGCGATGATCGTCATCGGCATCGGCGTGCTCGTCATCGGGTTCGGGCACGCGCCGAATCCGTCGGTGCGCAATCTGTGGGATCAGGGCGGGGTGTTCCCCAAGGGGTTCGGGCAGGCGCTGCTGGCGTTGCAGATCGTGGTGTTCGCCTATGTCGGCGTGGAACTGGTGGGCGTGACCGCCGGTGAGGCCCGCGATCCGCGTACCACGCTGCGCAAGGCGATCAACACGCTGCCGGTGCGGATCGGACTGTTCTACATCGGCGCGCTGTTGGTGATCATGTCGGTGGTGAGCTGGACCAAATTCCACTCGGGAACCAGCCCGTTCGTCGAGGTGTTCCAGCAGATCGGCATTCCCGGGGCGGCCGGGATCATCAACTTCGTGCTGCTGACCGCCGCGCTGTCCTCCTGCAATTCGGGGATCTACTCCACCGGGCGCATGCTGCGCAGCCTGGCGCTGCACGGGGAGGCCCCGGCCGCGCTGGGCGCGCTGAGCCGCCGGCAGGTGCCGTACACGGGCATCATCGTCTCGGCCGCGGCGATGGTAATCGGCGTGATCGTGAACGTCATCTCCCCGGACAAGGCGTTCAACTACATCACCTCGGTCAGCACGATCGGCATCATCGTCGTCTGGGGCATGATCCTGGTGTGCCACATGGTGTATCGCGCCAAGGTGCGCCGCGGCGAGCTCCCGGCCAGCGATTACCGCCTGCCCGGCGCCCCGGTGTCCAGCGTGCTGGCGCTGGGATTCCTGGGCCTGGTGGTGGTGCTGCTGTTCTTCACCGACAGCGGCCGCACCGCCGTCGTCGTGGGCGTGGTGTGGACGGCGCTGGTGTGCGCCGGATATCCGATCGTGAGTCGTCTTGTCCGGCGGCCGGATTCGGTGAACGCCTAGGGAATTACCGCTCGCGTTCGGCCGCCGCTACCGGCGGCCGAACGCGAGATCCAGGCCGAAGGTCACCAGCACCGTTCCGGTGATCGCGTCCATGGCCCGGCGCACGCCGTCCCGGTTCAACCAGGTCCGGGCGAAACCCGCCGCACAGATGATGACGGTGAACCAGATCAGACCCTCGATGTCGTGCACGGTCGCCATCGCCGTACCCATGAGCAGATGGGACGACCCGGCCGGAATGAACTGCGGCAGCATCGCCATATAGAAGACGCCGACCTTGGGATTGAGCAGATTCGTGCCGAGGCCGCGCGCCCAGGCCCGGACCACACCGCCGGACACCTCGACGGCTTCGGTCCCGACCGCCGCGGCCCGCCTGCGCAGTGCCCCGCGTACCATTCCCAGGCCCATCCAGACCAGATACATCGCGCCCACGATCCGCAGCGCGGTGTAGGCCATCTCCGACGCGCTGAGCAATACCGTAATGCCCGCGGCCGCGGCGACTCCCCATATCAGGGTGCCGCTGCCGACCCCGACCGCCGTGGCGAAGGCGTAGCGCCGATCTCGTCCGACCGCGGCGCGCAGTACGAGCGCGGTATCGAGTCCGGGAACAACGGTGAGCAGACCGGCGACAGCGGCGAACGACAACAGAGCGTGGAGCATTCCATCACGGTACCTACCAGGTCAATGTTTACACAATTCAATTGCGGGGTAACCTTTTATTTTCACCGTAATTGAACTATTCACGTGAAATGCGATGCGCCGCAATGGTTCCCATTTCTGGGAGGTTTCTTTCATTTGTGGTTGTGGTAAAGATCTGCTCGCACGAAACCACAACCGATGAAGGAAGTTTTCCATGATCGAAGTGAAAAGGATTGCGGCCGCGTGCGCGGGGGGCGATCGGAATTGTGGCCGCGACAGCGGCTCTCGTGCCGGCGACCGCGTCCGCGGCGGCCTACGGCAATCAATGCGGTAACGGCTACAACGTGATCGACTCGCACCCGCTGCGGGGCGGCACCATCTACCTCACCTACAACGGCGACAAGAATTGCGTCGTGACGATCCGGGATCAGCAGGGCGGACGGATCAACATGGCCGCCGGCGTGGAATTGTCGAAGAACCATCGCGATTTCGCGCAGGATCAGAAGCCGTACACCTGGTACGCGGGCCCGGTCTATCTGCAGGCGCAGCATCAGTGCATCGACTGGGGCGGGCTGATCGGCGGTACCGACAACATGTGGATCAACAACCACCCGGGCGACAACAAGCACTGCGGGTAGCGGCGAACCGGCGGCGCTCCAACTGTCACCGATCGCGCGCCGAACGGCGATCTATGCCGCAGCAAAGGGCCCCTCGGCATGAACGTCATGCCGAGGGGCCCTTGCGTATTCGGGCCCTACAGCTCCGCCAGCTGATGGTCGCCGACGTGGGCGGCCAGCCGGCGCAGGTGATCGGTGGAGTCGCCCAGCGTGTGCTCGATCGCGGTGAGGCGGGCCAGGTAGTGCCCGACCGGATACTCCGCGGTCATGCCGATGCCGCCGTGCAGCTGCACCGCCTCCTGGCCGATGTGCCGCCCCGAACGCCCGACGCGCAGCTTCGCGCGCGCGGCGATCATCGGATCGACGGCGCCGTCGGCCAGCGACATGGTCACGTAGTAACTCATGCTGCGGGCCAGCTCGAGCGAGACGTACATGTCGGCCGCGCGCTGGGTCAGCGTCTGGAAGGTGCGCAGCGCCACGCCGAACTGCTTGCGCGTCTTCAGATATTCGGTGGTGAGGCGCAGCGCCTCCTCCATCGCGCCGACCGCCTCGGCGCACAGCAGCGCCTGCGCGCGCACGGTGGCC
This sequence comes from Nocardia sp. GP40, assembly GCF_050434125.1. Classification (NCBI taxonomy): domain Bacteria; kingdom Bacillati; phylum Actinomycetota; class Actinomycetes; order Mycobacteriales; family Nocardiaceae; genus Nocardia; species Nocardia sp. GP40. The sequence continues at coordinate 36,811 of NZ_JBNPVW010000012.1, forward strand.
GCGTCGATGTGCTCGGCCGCATCCGGCGCCGAATCGCCCACCGCGCCCAGCGCAATCGCGGGCACGGACGCGAATTCGATATCCGCCCCGCGGGATCCGTCGTGAGCGCGGTACGGGCGACGCGTGACGCCCGCAGCGGCCGGATCGACCAGGAACAGCCCGGTGCCGGATTCGGTAGCGGCGCTGACGATCAGCAGATCCGCGCTGTCGCCCGCGGCGACCGGATGCTTGCGGCCGCTCAGTTCCCACGAATCGCCCCGGCGCACGGCCGTCGTGGCGGTGGCCGGTGCGGGGTATCGATGGCCCGGCTCGGTGTGGGCGAAGGCCAGCCGCAGCTCGCCCTCGGCGACCTTCGGCAGAATCTCCTTGCGCTGCAGCTCGGTTCCGGCCGCGGCGATCAGCCCGCCCGGAATCAGCGCGGCGGTCAGCACCGGCTCGGGCGCCAGCCGGCGGCCCAGTTCGGTGGCCACCAGCATGGCCTCGACCGGTCCGGCGCCCATGCCGCCGTCGTCCTCGGCGAAAGTGAGCCCCAGCACGCCGATTTCGGCGAGGGTGCGCCAGATGGCCGGGTCGTATCCGAGGTCGGTGGCGATGACCGCGTTGCGCCGCTCCGCGGTGTATCCGCGGGCGAGGAGATCGCGCACGGTGTCCTGCACCATGCGCTGTTCATCGGTGAGTTCGAAATCCATGAACGGCCCTTTCATTCAGCCGGTTCGGGTGTGCGGGTCGGGGGTGGTAGCGGCTTACAGCCCGAGGATGGTGCCGGAGATGATGCCGCGCTGCACCTCGTTGGACCCGCCGTAGATCGAGGTCTTGCGATAGTTCAGGTAGGTGGCGGTGGAATGCCGCTCCCAGTCCGGAGTATCGCCCTCGACCGGCAGGGCCTGCGGACCCGCGATGTCCACGAGTAGCTCGGTGACCGCCTGCTGCAGTTCGGTACCGCGCAGCTTCAGGATCGAGGACACCGGATTCGGTTTGCCGTCGGAAGATCCGGCGGCGACCCGCAGCTGCACCAATTCCAGTGCGAGCAGCTCGTTTTCGAGCTCGGCGATGCGGGCGGTGTACAGCGGGTCGCTCAGCAGTCCCGCCTCGCGCGCGTATTCCTTGGCCAGCCACAGCCGCACCTTGGTGGCGCCCACCCCGGCGATGCCGGTGCGTTCGTTGCCGAGCAGGAACTTGGCGTAGGTCCAGCCCTGATTCTCCTGCCCGACAAGGTTTTCCGCCGGAACGCGGACGTTCTCGAAGAACACCTCGTTGACCTCGTACCCGCCGTCGATCAGCTTGATCGGGCGCACCGTCACCCCGGGGGTGTCCACCGGGAACAGCAGCATCGAGATCCCGGCCTGCTTCTTCGGCGCGTTCGGGTCGGTGCGGACCAGGCAGAACATCCAGTCCGCGTACTGCGCCAGGGTGGTCCAGGTCTTCTGGCCGTTGACGATGTAGGAGTCGCCGTCGCGCACCGCGGTGGTGCGCAGCGAGGCCAGGTCCGAGCCGGCGTCGGGCTCGGAAAAGCCCTGGCACCACCAGATGTCGAGGTTGGCGGTGGCCGGCAGGAAGCGTTCCTTGAGCTCCTGCGACCCGAAGTGCGCGATGACCGGGCCGATCATGTTGGCGTTGAAGGTCAGCGGCTCGGGCACCGAGGCCAGCTGCATCTCGTCGTGCCACAGGTGGCGCTGAATCGGGGTCCAGTCCCGCCCGCCCCACTCGACCGGCCAGTTCGGCACGGCGTAGCCGTGGGCATTGAGGATCCGCTGTGTCGTGACGAATCCGTCGCGGCCGATCTCCTGGCCCTGGCGGTAGGCATTGCGGATGTCGGCGGGGATTTCGCGGCGGAAGAAGGCGCGCAGTTCCTCGCGGAAGGCGAGCTCGTCGTCGGTGAGCGCCAGTTGCATGAGACCTCCAAATCGTGGTCGCACCGGTCACCTCGACTCGGCGGCGGACCATCCGTACACCGGAAATGGTACACATAGAGTGGTGTGTATCAAATTGAGTGGGGAGGTGCTGCGATGCGAGGTGCGTTCTCCCGGGCTGCGGCACCTATGCTGGGCGAATGACGCCCGGTGACACAGCACGCGGTGAGACCGCGCGAACGCGCGGGCGTCCGGCGACGGCCAGCCCCGAGGCGGTACTGGATGTCACCCTGGCCGCGTTCCGTGCCGGCGAGCGCGTCGATGTGAATGCGATTGCCGCCGGGCTCGGTGTGAGCCGCGCGAGCATCTACCGCTGGTTCGGTTCCCGCGACGGGCTGCTGGGCACGGCGCTGGCCCGCCAGCTCGAACGGATGGTCGTGGCCGCGGACCGCCGCTGCCAGGCCCGCGGGGCCCATCGGGTGTCGCAGGTGCTGGACCGCACGGTGCGCTGGCTGGCCGAGGACCCCTCGGTGCGAACGTATTTCGACAACGAATCCACCGCCGCGCTGCGGCTGATCACGCGCAGCGACGGGGCGGTGCATCAGGCGACGGTCCGCGCGCTGGGCGAGCTGATCCAGCGCGCACAGGAGCAGGACGGCTACCGGCCGCCGATCGACCGGGAGACCCTCGCCTACGCGCTGGTCCGGCTGGTGGAGGCATTCCTCTACAACGACGCGGTCGCCGGATTCCGCGGCGAGGTGGACCGGCTGCGCCAGGTGCAGGAGGCGCTGCTCGGGGTCACCCCGTAAGGGGCGTCAGCTCATGATCGTGCCCGAGCCGATCGCCAGATAGCCCAGGCTCAGCGTCATCAGGAACCAGCCCGCGCCCTGCCAGATCGGCCACGCCCGATGCCGCTGCCAGGCGCGATAGGTGGCGATGAACGCGCCGACCGTACCGGCGACCAGGATCAGCCCGGGCCCGAGCAGGATCGCGATGCGGGATGTGGTGTCGCAGAAGGTATGTGCCACCTGTCGGCAGGGCTCCCGGCGTCCGGCCCACTCGTCGACCCCCGCGAACACCAGCGCCGCGACGACGAGCACGCCGACGCAGTAACCGGCCGCATGGCGGTACATCTCCGGATCGTGCCAGCGCTTCTCGACATCGTCGCGCGCCATGTCATCCGGCCCTGGGTCGTCGGGCCCGTCACCGTCGGCCATCTACCGCCCACCTCCTCGCCATGTCGCTGCGAATCCTTGCGCACCGCCAGTGTCTCGCATACCACCGACACCTCACGCTCAGCACTGGGTAGTTGCCCCACGACGCTAGCTGGACACCGCACAGCGCCGGGTAGACGCTCCGCGGCATCGGGCAGATTGCCCCGCGGCACCGACGATCCGACGCGGCGTCACCTGTTCCCGCGCGGCCCAGTCGTTCTCGGGTTGCCGACACGGGGTCCGGATGGCATCCGCGCCCACCTAGGATTGCCCGCATGAGTGCCCAACGCCTGCACATCGTGCCCTCCCGGTTCGCGGTCGAGCATTTTCCCGAGGCCACGTTCCCCGAGGACGACGAGTGGATCGCGTTGGTACGGGCGCCGGAGGGGCTGACCGTGGTGCGCGACGCGCCATCATGGGCCGAGGGGGAGAGCTGGATCGGGCTGTACGGCGATCCGGCCAAGCACGGGCGCGAGACCGGGATGCCCGCCGCGATTGTCGGGCCGCTGGCCGAGGCCGGTATTCCGGTATTCGTCACCTCCACCTATCACGCCGATCTGGTCCTGGTGCCCGAACACCGGCTCGCCGAGGCCACCGCGACCCTGCGAGAAGCCGGTCACCGGATCGACGAGCGGTAGTCTCTGCTGATGCGAACCACTCTGTCCGCCCAGGCCGTCGCGGGTATCAACGGCGGCCTGCTGGCTCACCTGGTCACCATCGATGAGGACGGCGCGCCGTACGTGCGGTGCGTGTGGACCAAGGCCGAGGCCGAGACCCTGACCATCGGCACCATCGGCCTGGACAAGCGTTATGTCCGTAATCTGCAACGGGATCCGCGCGTCAGCATCTCGTACGAGTCGGGCCGGATCGACGATCACGGTCTCGCCGAATACCTGGTCGCCGAGGGCCGCGCCGAGATCACCGAGGGCGGTGCGCGGACCCTGCTGCGCGAGCTGGCCAAGGCCTACATCGGCCCCGACGTGGACTTCCTGTCCGATCCCTCGGTGGGGGAGGGCCATCTGGTGCGGGTCCGGCTGACGAAGGTCAGCGGCAGCGGCGCCTGGCTCGACTGAGTTCACCCGCAGGATATGTGGATCGCCGCTGTCCCGAGGTTCACCTGCCGCGAGGTTCACGCATCGGGCAGGCCTCGGGACGCGGCCGAAAACGACGCGCCGCGCGGACGGTGTCAGGCCAGCGCCACAGCGAGTTCGCCGAACGCGTCCACCAGCAGATCGCAGTAGGTGTCCAGATCCGGGACGATGTCCGGATCGCACGCCACCGAGACCGCGAATGCCTTGTCGGCGCCGACGAACGAATGCGCCAGGGCGATATCGGGATAGACCGGCGGCAGCATGCCCGCGAACCGGAATCTACTGCCCGGCAAGGACAATTCCGCCGACAGCTCGCAGCGGATGCTGGTCAGGATCGTGTGGGCGGGGTCGGGCGCGTTCGGATCGGCGGCCGGCAGGGTGCCGAACCGCGCGCGATAGCTGCGGCTGGGCAGTCCGTCGACGAGGCCGAGCCGGATCAGCTCGCGGGGACTCGACGCCGAACCGCGGCGGGCGCGCAGCGTGGCGTCCACGGCACGGGCGCGGTCCGCGAGTCCCGATTCGCCGGGATGCAGATCGATCACGTCCGCGCCGACGCGGTTGACGCCCATCACCGTCGCCTCCGGCACCGCGATCGTGACGTAGGCCGCGAGATCGTCCGGGCAGGGCGCATCGTGCTTGCCGAAATACCGTTGCATGGCAAGGGATATGGCGGTCAGCCCGACCGCGGTGACGGTCACGCCCGGCACCCGGACGGCCGAAACATCCAGCGGCACAGTGCGCATCGCGCGCCCGCGGCCGACGCGCCGGTTCAGCGCCGTCTTCGTCCGCGGCCGCTGCGTCAGCCAGCCCTCCCCGCCGTCGCGGGCGATGTTCCGGTTCTCGCGGCCGACCGCGCCGATGAAGCGTGCCAGCCGCCAGGGCGTGGACAGCGCACCGGCGACCGCCGCGGGCCAGGCCCGAACCCGTTGCGCGGCAGCAGGTTGCCCGTCGATGTGCACGGGCGCCGGCGTCGCGGCGAACAGCGCCTCGGACAGCGACGTCATCGCCGGGCCCGCCATCAGCGCGTGCGAGGTGTGCATCAGCACGACCGTCCCGGCGCCGGTGAGGGTGTCGATGCCCGACACATCGGGAAAGATGTGCAGCCGCCACGCGCACTCCCGCGCATCCAGCTGCTCGATGAGCAGCTCGGCCATCGCGTGCTGACACGCGGCCCACGTCATCCCGGCCGGATGGGCCACCAGATGATCCTCGACCGGACTGTCGTCGGCGACCCAGAACGGATGCGCGAATCCGCCGGGCGCCTCGTGGATTCGGCGCCGCAGCGGCTCGAATACCGCTGCGCGCGTGGTGAAGTGCGCGACGACCTCCTGGGCGGTCGGCGCCGGGCCGTCCGCGCTGTCGAACACCCACCACATCGGCCAATCGGTATTGCGCCCCGACCTGGCCAGGTAGTAGTAGACGGCGTCATTGGCCACCAACTGCGCTGCGTGCATCCGTGTGTCCCCGTCGATCGTCGATTTCCGTCACTGTAGCGTCGGGCCGCGCCCACACACCGATCGGATCCAGGAGGGGCAAACGTTACGGCCGCCGAATCGGTAGGGCGGGCGGCTGTGGGCGGGACTCAGTGTGCCGCCGTCACAAGGGATTCCGGTCGCTCGGTGGCGTCTGCGGAGTCCCGGCGCTCCAGCACTCCCGACACCACCGCCAGCATCACGGCGCTCCCGGACAGCGCCACGCCGACCCAATTCGGTGCGGTGTAACCGTATCCGGCCGCGATGACCAGGCCGCCCAGCCAGGCCGCCAGGGCGTTGCCGAGGTTGAAGGCGCCGATGTTCAATGCCGAGGCCAGAGTCGGCGCGCCGGCCGCCTGGTCCAGGACGCGCTTCTGCAGCGGAGGTACGGTCGCGAAGCCGAGCGCGCCGATCAGCACCACCGTGACGGCCGCGGCGACCTTGTTGTGCGCGGTGACCGTGAACAGGCCCAGCACCACCGTCAGCGTGCCGAGAGTCGTGTACAGCATGGGCATGAGATGACGGTCGGCGTACCGGCCGCCGATCAGATTGCCGATCAGGAAGCCGAGGCCGAACAGCGCCATGATCCAGGTGACCGAGCCGTCGGCGTACCCGCTGACCCGGGTCATCATCGGCGCGAGGTAGGTGATCGCGGCGAAGACGCCGCCGAATCCGAGCACCGTCATCGCCATCGCGAGCAGCACCTGCGGGTTGGCGAGCACGGCGAGCTCGCGGCGCAGCCGGGCATCGCGCGGCGCGGGCGTATCGGGCACCAGCGCCGCGATGCCGAGCATGGCGAGCACCCCCACCAGCGCGATCAGCCAGAACGTGATTCGCCAGCCGAAATGCTGCCCGAGCAGCGTGCCCAGGGGCACGCCGAGCACGGTCGCGACCGTGAGGCCGGTGAACATGAGCGCGATCGCGCCGGCGCGCCGGTCGGGGCGCACAAGCGATCCGGCGACCACCGAGCCGATCCCGAAGAACGCGCCGTGGGCCAGCGAGGCCACGATCCGGCCGGTCAGCATCAGGCCGAATGTCGGTGCGACGGCGGACAGTGCGTTCCCCGCGACGAGCAGGACCAGGCTGATCAGCAGCATCCGCTTGCGGGAGACGCGGGTGCCGAGGCCGGTCATGATCGGCGCACCCGCCAGGACGCCGATGGCATAGCCGCTGACCAGTAGTCCCGCGGTGGGAATGGACACCCCGTAGCCACCGGCGATGTGGGGGAGCAGCCCGACGACGGCGAATTCGGTAGTGCCGATGGCGAAGGCCCCGAGCGCGAGGGCCAGGAGTGCCAGTGGCATGGGACGAGCCTCCTAAGTTTTGTGCACAAGATGATTGCAAGCCCACACAATAATTGCAAACGCTCTATATTTGCAAGCGCCGGATATCTCGGAGAGCGGCTATCCTGGAACCGAGCCGGTCCACGGGCCTCGCGACCGACGAAGAAAGGTGCAGATATGACCGCCGACGCCGCCCTCACCGGGCTTGCCGACGGCTGGTACGCGCTGTCGGTGCTGCACGACCGCATCGAGGCGCAGATCGAGCGGTCGCTACAGGCCGGTCACGGGCTCAGCGTGCGCGAGTACTCGCTGCTGGTCGTGCTGAGCCGCCAGCACGACGGGCCGGGCGGGCACCTGCGCATGAATCAGGTCGCCGATTCGGTCGCATTGAGTCAGAGCGCGACGACCCGCCTGGTCACCCGCCTCGAGGATCGCGGCCTGCTGCAGCGCTACCTGTGCCCCGACGACCGCCGCGGCATCTACACCGACGTCACGCCGGCCGGCCTGGAGCTGCTCGACGCCGCGCGGCCCACGCACGACGAGGCGCTGTCCGGCGCGCTGCGCCAGGCCGCCGCGGATCCCGGCCTCGCGCCGCTGGTGTCGGCGGTGGAGGCGCTCAATGCCGCTGTGACAGACGGTGATCGGCCGCGTGCGTATCGCCCCGGCTGATGACGTGCCGTTTGGTGCGCTGATTCAGGCGGCCGACGGTCCGGAGGCGCTGAATGTGGCTGTTGCGGATGGTGATCGGCCGTGCGCGTGTCGCCTCGGCTGATGAGGTGCTGCTTGGTGTGCTGGGACAGGCGGGCGCCGGGGCCCCAGAAGGCGCTGAATATGGCCGTTGCGGACGGTGACCAGCCGTCGGTGCGGGCGTGGCGGCTGCCGGGCGGGTTCGGTCTGGTGCCCGAATCGCGCGATTCCCGAGTGGGCCGAGGATTTTCGCGGTCAGGCGCGCAGGCTGGGCGGTGCGATCGGGAAGTTCGCCGTGGCGGGTGGAAAGGCGGGCTTGATCGAAGGCGGGCGGCATGCTTTAAAGGACATATGGTTTGGGGGGTACTCGTCATCGCCCTCGCGACCGGGATACTGTTCAGCTCCTTCTTCACCGAGACGTGGGCGCAGGACGCCCGGTACGCCGCCGAGTCGATGGGCCCCGCGGTGGGACCGGAACCGCGGCGGCTCGGGCCGGGCGCGGCCTGGTCGCGGGAACTGCCGCCGCCGAGTTCGATCATGCCGGCCGAGCGCACGATCGACCGCGAGCCGGCCGAGCGCACGATCGATCGCGAACCGGCCGTGGGGGAACAGGCCTACGTGATGCTGTGCGCGCAGGCGCGCCGCCTGGATGCCATTACCCGCTGGTTGCGGGTGTGCTCGGCGTTGTACCTGCTGCTCGGTATCGGCGCGGATTGGTTGTGTTCCACCCTGATCCGTTGAGGGCGGCAGCGCATCTCGGAGGGCTCAGCATGCGGGGCGATCGAGGCTCGGGATGGTGGGGTCGGCCGGTTCGCCGATCTCAGTGCGTTCGGGTGATGCCGCGGCGAATCTCCCCGGGGCTGTGCTGGATTCGCTCCGGCGACCGCGTGCGCGAGGATCGCAGCTGGTACGGCACGCTCGTCACCATCACCCCCGGCACGAACAGCAGCCGTGCCTTCAGTCGCAGTGAACTCTGGTTGTGCAGCAGGTTTTCCCACCAGCGGCCCACCACGTACTCGGGAATGTACACCGCGACAACGTCGCGCGGGCGGGACTGCCGCGCTCGTTTGATGTATTCGATGACGGGCCTGGTGATTTCGCGGTAGGGCGATTCCACGACCTTCAGCGGAATCGCCATACCGGCCCGCTCCCAGTCCCGGGTGAGCTCGCGGGTGTCGGAGTCGTCGACGTTCACCGACAGCGCGGTGAGCGTGTCCGGGCGCGTCGCCCGCGCGAACAGCACAGCGCGCCGAGTCGCCTTGTGCCAGCCCGACACCAGCACGATCGCGTGCACCCGCCCGGGCAGGGTCTCGACCTCGCCGGGGTCTATCTCGAGCTCGGACCGCACCTGCGAATAGTGCCGGTGAATCCCGGCCATGACCGCCACCAGCACCGGAATCGCGAACACCACCAGATACGCGCCGTGGGCGAACTTGGTGATCATGACCACGATCAGGACCACGCCGGTGAAGCACGAGCCGAACGCGTTGATGATGCGCGCCCGATGGATGCGCGCCTTCTCGGCGGCCGTTGTCGCGGTGCGTAGTTCGCGGTTCCAGTGCCGCACCATCCCGGCCTGGCACAGCGTGAACGAGGTGAACACCCCGACGATGTAGAGCTGGATCAGTCGTGTGGTCGATCCGCCGAACGCGTAGATCAGTCCGGCCGCCACCACCGCTAGGAGAATGATGCCGTTGGAGAAGGCCAGGCGATCGCCCCGGGTGTGCAGTTGGCGCGGCATGTAGCGGCGCTGGGCGAGAATCGAATTGAGCAGCGGGAAGCCGTTGTAGGCGGTGTTGGCCGCCAGGATCAGGATCAGCGCCGTGGTCACCATCAGGTAGTAGAAGGCGATGCTGTGCCCGCCGAATACCGCCGCGGAGATCTGTGCGATCACCGTCTTCTGCGCGTCGGTGTTGCAGTTGCCGGGGAAATTGGTGATGTCGCAGGTGTTCTCGGTGACCTTGGTGTGCGTGAGCATCGCCAGCGCCGTCACGCCGACGAACATGGTGATCGCCAGCACGCCCATCGCCGTCATGGTGCGGGCGGCGTTGAGCGCCTTGGGTTTGCGGAAGGCGGGCACGCCGTTGGAGATCGCCTCGGCGCCGGTCAGCGCCGTGCAACCGGAGGAGAAGGCGCGCAGCAGCAGGAAGGCCACCGCCGCGCCCGACAGCCCGATCTGCTGGGGGTGGATTTGATAGTGGGCGCTCTCGGCGACCGGGGTGTGCCCGAAGAAGGTCTGCCCCAGTCCAACCGCGGTCATCGCCAGCACCCCGACGACGAATCCGTAGGTGGGTATCGCGAACATCCGCCCGGATTCGCGCACGCCGCGCAGATTCATGGCGGTCAGGAACACCACGAACCCGAGGTTGATCGCCACCCGGTACGGATTCAGCCCCGGCAGCGCGGAGATGATGTTGTCCACGCCCGAGGCGACCGACACCGCCACGGTCATGATGTAGTCCACCAGCAACGCCGCGGCCACCACCAGGCCCGCCCCCGCCCCGAGGTTCTCCGCGACCACCTCGAAGGACCCACCCCCCGACGGATAGGCCTGCACCACCTGCCGATACGACAGCACCACCACGGCCAGCAGCACGACCACCCCCGCCGCAACCCACCACGCCAGATGCAGATACGCCACCCCGGCCAGGGTGAGAATCAGCAGAATCTCCTGCGTCGCGTACGCGACCGAGGAAAGTGGATCACTGGCGAAAATCGGCAGCGCAATCCGCTTCGACAGCAGTGTCTCCCCGAGCCGATCGCTGCGAAACGGAAGCCCCAGCACCAGCCGCTTCGCGACATCGATAGGTGAAACCACGATGAGCCAGCCTTAAGCGTGTGCGGTTGCTGATGGGAAGCGGGACGTAGGGAAAACGGTAAAAGTTGCCTCTTGATCGTATAGACCTCGTCGGGACGGCACCGGATTTCCAGCTGGACCGCTAGGTTGGCTTGCCTTCGTGAGCACGGCGGCGACAACATACGGGCTACAGGTGGGTGGGCGCCGCGGTCACCATGCCCGGTCCAGTACTTGCCTGCTCGCCGAGCTGCTCAACCAGGCGGTGCAGGTGGGGAAGCACGGCCGTCCGGAGCCGGGAGGCCGCGGACCGGGAAGGCGCGGCGATTGCCGGCCGGCGGGCCGATCGGGGCGCGGACCGCGCTTTCCACCTGCGACAGGTCCAGGTGACATGCCGAGAAGATCGAGGTCGGAGGGTTCGCGGCCGCAATCTGTGCCTGACTCCGGCACCCGAGCCGACTTGCTGCCCGGGTGTCGGAGCCGGATGAGTCGCTACTCGGCGTGCAGGAGCCGGCGGGTCAGCGGGACCACCTCGCCGATCCAGCGGCGGAGCTGGTTTCGTCCTGCGATTCGGGCCAGTAGACGAAGGTGTCGAAGCCGGTCTCGGTGGCGAGGTCCGCCAGGATGCGGGCCCAGCCCGCGGCGTCGGTGCGGATGGGTTCCTCGCCGCGCAGGGTCACCGCGCCGGGCGTCTCGGTGATATGGCCGACCAACTGGGCCATCCGGGTGATCGCTGCCGGGCTTCGGCCCGCGTCGACCGCCGCGGCCGAGATGATGTCCTGTGCCGTTTGCCATTTCTCGTACGGCAGGTAATGCGGGATGGGCGCGGCCCAGCCGTCGGCCAGGCGTCCGGTCAGAGCATGCGCCTTGGGACCCACACTGCCGTACCAGATCCCGACCGGATGTGCGGGCGCCGGACCGGCCTGCACGCCGTGCACCGCGTAGTAGGTGCCGGTCTCGTGCGCCTTGGTCCCCTCGTGCCACAGCGCACGAATGATCCGAGTTGCCTCCTCGAGCGCTTGCAGCGCTTCGGGATTCGTCCGCGTGGGCCCGCCCATCGCGGCGATCCCGGCCCAGAAGGCGCCCGCACCCAGAGCCAGCTCGAACCGGCCGCCACTGAGCAGATCCAGGGTCGCGGCCTGTTTGGCGAGCACCGCCGGCCCGCGCATGGGCAGGCTCGCGACGTCCGGGAACACCCGCAGCCGCTCGGTCTCGGCGAGCACCGTCGCGATGACCGACATCGTGTCCGCCAGCGCCCCGGCATACGGATGGTCCTGAATGCCGAGAAGATCCAACCCCTCCCGGTCGGCCAGCCGAGCGAGAGCCCGAATCTGGGTCAAGTCTGCTGCAGTGGGTGCGAGCTGAATACCGAATCGAAGTTCCACCCTGTCCGATATACACATCGGCGGCGAGGTCCGGCCACTGAGGTCCGCTCTGGTTGGATGTGCCGGTGACCACCGTCCCGTATCGCTTCATCGGCCCGCACCGAATCGACGAGGTCATGCCCGCCTGGACCGACCACCTGGCGCGGTTCGATACCGTGGTCGGGTACTCGGACCTCGGGCACGCCTTTCTGATGAGCACCCGCACCGGCGAGTATGCGATCCTCGACCCGTACAGTCCTGGTTTCAACAGCTACGGGGCGTGCGCCGACCTCACCGAATTCATCGACCGGGTGCTGTTCGATCCGAACGTCATCACCCACATCCTGCGGCCGCCGCACGTCAACGCGATTCGCAACCGGCTCGGGCCGCTCGATCCGGACGAGGTGTACATCGCCACTCCCTACCCGTTCCTGGGCGGCTCGGAGGACCCCGAGTCGTATCACAAGGGCGGTGTGTGGGTCTCTTTCGACCTCGTCGCGCAGGCTCAGGGCCTCGAATAGCGGCCGGCGTAGATCGCGACATCCATGGCCGCCAGCGGAATCGCCGATTCTGTTCGTCGTGCACTTGTATGCACCACTGCCGCACAGGATCTTGTCCGCGAGTTGATAGCACTGCATCGCGCGCTGGCCGTAGGCGATCTCGTTGGGCTGGAATGGTCTGCCGTCTTTGGCAACATCGAGGGATCGTTCGGTGGTTCCGCCGGCGTTGTAGCCGGAGGCCAGGAACTGGTTCAGCGGTTGGCGAAGACGAACGGTCCTGTACGCCTGGCTCGCCGCGTCGTCCCGGAGCATCGTCAGATTGTAGGCGGTGGCCTTGATGGATACCTCGCTGCTGCCCATGGATGCAGCACAGCTGAAATCAACTCCGGGCTACCTTCGGCGGTCCACCGCGGCCGGCGAACGCCCTACTGCGCGACGCGCTCCTCGGCGTCCTCGCCGATCATCAGCTCGACGATCAACTCGGCCTCGGTCGCCGCCGCGATCTGATCGACGGTAACGTCGGGTGCGAGTTCGCGCAGTACCAGCGCACCGTCGCGCACATCGATCACGCCGAGGTTGGTGATGACGCGCTGCACCACCCCCTTGCCGGTCAGCGGCAGCGTGCACCGCTCGACGAGTTTGGCGCCGCCGTCGCGATCGGTGTGTTCCATGACGACGATGACGCGGCGGGCGCCGTGCACCAGATCCATGGCGCCGCCCATGCCCTTGACCATTTTGCCCGGCACCATCCAGTTGGCGAGGTCGCCGTCCTGCGAGACCTGCATGCCGCCGAGAACCGCGGTGTCGATGTGCCCGCCGCGAATCATGCCGAACGACAACGCCGAATCGAAGAATGCCGCGCCCGGGTTCACCGTGACGGTCTCCTTGCCGGCGTTGATGAGGTCGGGGTCGATCGCATTCTCGGCCGGGTAGGGGCCGGTACCGAGAATGCCGTTCTCCGAATGCAGAACTACCTCGACACCTTCGGGAAGGTAGTTCGGAATCAGGGTCGGCAGCCCGATTCCCAGGTTGACGTACTCGCCGTCGATCATCTCGGCCGCGGCGCGCGCGGCCATCTGCTCCCGTGACCAGCTCATGCCGACACCGTCCGCTTCTCGATTCGCTTGTCCACCACGCCCACATGCACCACGCGCTGCACGAACACGCCCGGTAGATGTACCTGGGTGGGATCGAGTTCGCCCGGCGCGACCAGCTTTTCGACCTGCGCGATGGTGGTCCGGCCGGCCATCGCGGCCAACGGATTGAAGTTCATCGCGGACTTGTTGAACACGAGATTGCCCTCGGTGTCCCCGATTTCGGCGTGCACCAGCGCGAAGTCGGTCACGATCGACTCCTCGAGCACATACGTCCTGCCGCCGAAGTCACGAGTCTCCTTGGGCGGCGACGCGATCGCCACGGAGCCGTCGGCGTCGTAGCGCCACGGCAGGCCGCCGTCGGAGACCAGGGTGCCGACACCGGCGGGCGTGTAGAAGGCCGGGATCCCGGCGCCCCCGGCGCGCAGCCGCTCCGCGAGCGTGCCCTGCGGGGTCAGCTCCACCTCGAGCTCACCGGACAGATACTGGCGGGCGAACTCCTTGTTCTCGCCGACATACGACGCGGTGACGCGACGAATCTGCCCGGCCGACAACAGGATTCCCAGACCGCAGTCGTCGACACCACAGTTGTTGGAAAACACCTCGAGCCCGGTAACACCGCGATCGGCGAGCGCCGCGATCAACGCATCGGGTACTCCGCACAATCCGAAGCCGCCGACCGCGAGCGACGACCCGTCCGCGATGTCCGCCACGGCCTCGGCCGGAGTATTGCGAACCTTCCGCACCGACCCTCCTCTTCGTTCACTGAATAAACGTCGAACTTTGCGGGTGCCAGTGAACAACGTTCCGGGAGATCACCGGAAGAGCCGCTCGCACTTACAGCCGAAACTGTTCAACAACCGGTCGCGGCTCGTCGATGTGTCCAATATGTGAACGGAGTACGCTCTCGGGACATGGCGGCACCCGATGGATCTCATGTAGTCCGCCGAGCGGCAACCCTGCTTCGAGTGGTCGGTTCGGTCGAGCCGGCCGGCGCGTCCACCACCGAGATCGCGAAGAAGGCGGACCTGGCCCGTCCCACGGCGCACCGGCTGCTCACCTCGCTGGCCGCCGAGGGCCTGATCGACCGGGACTCGAAGACCGGTCGCTGGTCGCTCGGACCGGAGCTGTACCTGCTCGGCGCGGCGGCAGGAAGCCGCTACGACATCACCGATCAGGCCCGTGACATCCTCGGCCGTCTGTCGCGTGCCACCGGGGAGAGCGCGTTTCTCTCGGCCCGGCGCGGCGACGAAACCGTCTGCGTCCTCAGCGAGGAAGGCAGCTTCCCGGTCCGCTCGCACGTTCTGTACGAGGGCAAGCGATTCCCGCTCGGGGTCGCCTCGGCCGGCCTGGTGATACTGAGCCACCTGTCGGACCGCGAGGTCGACGATTATCTTGCGGGGACGGACCTGGCAGCGGAGTGGGGCGAGGCGCACGGTGAGGCAGCCCTGCGCGCTCGCATCGAGTCGACACGGCACACGGGGTACGCGGTCAATCCGGCGCTCATCGTCGAAGGAAGCTGGGGGATGGGAGCGGTCGTGTTCGATCCCGGCGGGCGTCCCGCATGGGCGCTGAGCCTGACGGGCGTGGAAACTCGGTTCCGTTCCTCCCGTCACGCCGAGCTGGGCGCATTGCTCCTGGAACACGCGCACGTGCTGTCCAACCGACTGAAGTCGCGAGCGAGCACTATCTGATCGAGGCGGTCAACGCGGTCGCCGGCGGCGGTTCTACCGTCCACCGAACCCGGACATCGCGATTCCCTTGATGAATGCCCGCTGGGCGATGGCGTAGGTGACGAGCAGCGGAAGGAGTATGAGCATGGACGCGGCCATCAGCACGGGCCATTGGGAAATGTACTGACCCTGCATCCAGACCAGGCCGAGGGTGACCGTGGAGATGTCCTTGCGCTGGATCATGATCAGTGGCCAGAGGAAATCGTTCCAGACGTTGACCCAGGTGAGTACGGCCAGGACCATGACCGCTGGCTTGGCATGGGGGAGCAGGATTCGCCAGTAGATCTGCCAGGGTGTGCATCCGTCCAGTACCGCGGCCTCTTCGAGTTCGGTTGGCAGAGTACGGAAGAACTGACGCATCAGGTAGGTGCCGAAGGCGCTGCCGAACAGGCCGGGCACGATCATGGCCCACGGGGTATCGGTCCAGCCGAAGATCCGCATGAGGATGAACTGAGGGATGACGGTGACCGTGAGCGGCACCATGAGCGTGGCCAGGTAGGCCACGAACAGCACCTCACGGCCGGTGAATGTCAGTCGGGCGAAGGCATATCCGGCCAGCGAGCAGAAGAACACCTGCCCCGCGGTGATGCACACCGCATAGCCGAGGGTATTCAGGAACATCCGTGCGAACGGCATCAGGTGAAACACCTGGGCATAGTTGGACCACTGCGGGTGGGGCGGTAACAGGTTCGGCGTGGTGACCTCGGATTCCTTTTTCAGCGAGCCGGACAGCGCCCACAGAATGGGGAAGAGCGCACACCACGCCGTGGCGATGAGCGCTGCATAGACGGCGAACGCCCGCATGATGCCCCGGGCGCCGGCCCTCTGGGAGATTATCGGCATCAGTCCTCCGTGGCGTGCCTGCGAGCAATGCGCAGTTGAATGACGGTGAGTGCCAGCAAGAACACGAAAACCAGCCACGCGATGGCGGAGGCGTAGCCGATGTCACCGAACGCGAAGGCGTTCTGGAAGATCATGATTCCGAAGACGTAGGTCGCGCTCTCCGGGCCGCCGTGACCACCGGTCAGGACGTAGACCTGGTCGAACGCCTGCACCGCGTTGATGATCGAGATGACGAACACGAACGACAGTGCCCCGCGGATCAGCGGCAGGGTGATCGACCAGAACCGCCGCAGTTCTCCGGCACCGTCGATTTTCGCTGCCTCGTAAAGGTTCTCGGGCACGCCCTGCATGGCGGCGAGCAGCACGACGGTGGCGAACGGGACGCTCTTCCAGATACTGACCAGGCACAGCGAGACCATCGCCCAGTGCGGGTCGACCAGCCAGGGGACCGGGCCGAGGCCGATCCAGCCGAGCATGATGTTGAGCAGCCCGTTGTTGGTGTCGAAGACGAAACGCCATACGACGGCCATGACCACGCCCGAGACGGCCAGCGGCAGGAACAGCACGGTCCGGAATACGCCGATGCCCTTGATGTGCCGGTTCAGCAGTTGCGCGCACAGCAGGCTGATGACAACGGTCGGTATCAGCGTTCCGAGGGTGTAGACGACCGTGTTGCGCAACGCGATCGAGAACAGCGGATCGGCGGTGAGCAGTCGGCGGAAGTTGGCGAGACCGGCAAATGTGCTGGGCCCGAACATATCCCAGTGCTGAAAGCTCAGATGCAGCGAGAATCCCACTGGGAAGAGCAGAAATACGGCGACCGCGAGGAGGTTCGGCGCGACGAACAGGCGTCCGGCCCGCGCATTTCGGCCGGCGAGCGGGGAGCGGTGCGTGCGGTGCGGGGAGAGCGCCGGTGCGGGAGCACTCGGGTCGGATTGTTCGGCCGGTGTCATTGGTTGCGAAGCACCTCGTCGGTGTCGTGGGTGAGCCCGTGCCGCAGCGAATTCGCCGCGGCGGTCCCCCGGAGCACGGGCCCGAAGTCGCGGTCCATCAGGGCGTCGATCCGTTCCCACGCGGGAGTGACCGGAAGTGGACTCGAGTACGACGGCCCGTTGGTGAGAATGTCGAGATTGCGGATCCGGGAATGTGATTTCGCAAAGCCGGCCGACTGCACCGCGGACTTCAGCACCGGAACGAACAGGCCGGATTCGGCGATCACGGCCTGTCCCTCGGGGCCGCAGGCGAATTTCACGAATTCCCAGGCTTGCCGCTTGCGCGGGCTCCCGGCCGCGATGGCCAGACCGGTCGTGCCGATATTCGACCGCCCGCCCCGGCCGCGCGGACCGCCGGGCAGGGCGGTGACATCGAAATCCAGGTCATCGGCGCTCGAGAACGTGCTCCATCGCCAGTGCCCGCCCATCGCCATTGCCGCTTTCCCCTGGGTGAACAGGTCCATCGTCGACATCGACTGCTGATCGGCGACGGTGGGCGCCACCCGGTGCTTGTTGGCCAGGTCGGCGTAGAACTGAACACCGTCGACGAACGCGTCGTCGGCGAAGTTGGACCGCGACGGGTCGGTCCGCGGAGTCGTCCACTCGGTCCCGTTGTTCATGCCGAACAACCCCGCCGAGTAGTACGGCACCCAGGTGTCCACGAACCCCCACTGGGTCACCTTCCCCGAGGCGTCGCGCTTGGTGAGAGCCTGTGCCGCACGGAGGAATTCGTCGAAGCTCCAACCGGTCGACCAGCGATCGGGCGGCGTGATCCCGGCCCGATCGAACAGCTTTCTGTTGTAGAACAGGAAATTCCCGGACCACTGTTCCGGCAGCGCATACTGGCCGCCCTTGAAACCGAATGTGTCGTACAGGGCGGGAATGCTGTCGGCCTTCAGTGTGTCGCGGAAGCCGGGGTCCTGCCCGAACATCGTGTTCATATCCAGCAGCACCTTCCGGTCCGCCAGGCCGGCGTAGGTCTGCTCCCACGCCATCAGCACATCGGGGCACTTGCCGCCCGCGCAGAAGGTGAGCATCTGCTGCATCGGGTCCGGGCCGGACAGCACCGTCCGCACGGGAATGTCCGGATGCCGGCGCGCGAACTCGCGAATGACCCGCATACGCCCGTCGGTCTCTTCGGGATTGGCCTGAAAGAAGAAGGTGAGCGAATCGTCGTGACCGCACCCCTCCAACGCCGGAACCAGCAGCGACGCCCCCACAACCCCCGCGCCGCGCAGCAGCGCCCGCCGTCCCAATGTCATTACAGCCCAGATTCTGTGAGGTGTACCGGCGGCTTCGAACGCCGGGAGCGCAGCGTCCTCCCGTTCAGGACGACGCCCACCCCTCATGGTTGGGAGTCTCGAACTTCGGTGGCAGGACGCCGATACCGTACAACCAGGCCACAAAGAAACTCGGCAGCACGCAATCCTCCATCAAAGCTGTGTCGGCAAGGTGGTGAGCAACCGCCACAACCCAATATGGCGGTGCGTTATATAACGTACCGCTACACAACGGCAAGATATGGCCCGAGATGTTCCCAGTCCTGAAGTGAACGCGGGGCCCGAGCGGTATCCACCCCACCGCGGGCACCGCGAGACCGAGTCCCTCCCGGAACTCCCGTCTCGCGGCGTCGGCGGGCCGTTCGGCGCGCCACGGTCACCTCACAGCGGTGCTGTGAGTTCCAGGTGAATTCCGTCGGGATCGTCGAACGACAGGATCGCGATGGCGAACTGCTCCATGTCGATGACCTCGCCGTGCTCGACACCTGCTGCACCGAGGCGCGCCGCTGCCTGGTACAGCTCGTCCTTCGATCCGACCGAGAAACTCATGTGGTCCAGTCCCACCCTTTCCGAGTCGAAACGATCGGTGGTCGCGGCGACCGGACGCAACCCCAGCAACATTCCGTTGGCCTGAAATACGCATCCGCCGTATAGCTGGAACGGGTCCGCCCGGACATCCGGATCGTCCGCGCTTCCCGGCGATTCCGCGACAACGTCGAAACCGAGCACATCCCGGTAGAAGGCGCGGGATCGCTCGATGTCGGTCACCGTCAGACGAACGTGATGGGTCCCAATGGTTGCAAGAACAGGCATGCAAGCTCCGAAGGTAGTAGTTGTTGCGTGCGGTGGATACACCGACGGCGGACCTGAGAACCGCACCGGGCGTGCCCCTCGCCGGCGCGCCTCGGTTGAACCATAAGCTCGAGCTCACCTCGAGGGTAGCGTCGGATGCGACACGTTTCGCATCGTTTCCGACAGGGCGCAACCCCGGTTGCGACCGCCGGCTGCCACCAACCCTCGCACTGGCACGGAGCCGAACCATCGCTCGATCCGAGATATCGAGAGGTCCGTGACATCTGTCGCGAACAGTGCCAGATCTGTCGGGCGCGACACTGCGAATCCAGCTTTAATCTGGCTAAGGTTTCATCAGCGTCATCGGCGACCATCGAGCCCTACGCCACCGATTCCCGACGACGTCGGTCCGGACGCTACTCGATCACCAGTGGAGATGACATGAAGTTGCACTGTCGCCGCTGCCGCTCGTTCGAATACACCGTAACGAGCACCGGCACGCAGACCACAGCTGCCGAACTATCGGCAGACAAACCGTCGGCGGCCAATGGGACCCGAAGGTTTTTCGACTGCCTCGTCGCCACCGTCGGGATCGAACAGGGGGATGCCGGGCTGGCGAGCATCGCCACTCAGATCATTCGAGGGGCTGCCATCGAGACCGAGGCAGCCGAGATCGCGATCTACGGCAATTTTGCCCCCGCGAATTCCCTAACCACCACCTTCCGGAACCCGGACCGGTCGGGTCCGCCGATCGAGATCGCCGATACCCTGGATATCCTGTCGGAGATCAGAGACCGCCTACAGGAACGCGGCGAGCACGTATATCTGATACCTCCAGGCTGCCGCACGCGCTTCCGAGACGACCCCGCCGAAGGTCGCGCAACCGAATATCTCGTCGATCTTTCGACCGGCGGTAACCCTCCTGCGCTCGGCAGGAAGTTCGCGTTTCACCAGAGCTGCCAATTCTGATCGACAACCCTGGGCGCAAAACAGGTATTGACACCCACTCGGCCGGACTGCCAACCTGATAAAGCCGCGATGACGTTTCGTGTGTGGTTGTAAACTGGAGGCATATCAAGCTTTCCAGCGTTGATGACGTCCGCGATCGGCAACGACGCCGCAGACAAGTTGAATTGTCTAACAATTCGATCCGCGTATCCGAAATGTCCGAAACGACTCCTGCATCGACTCGGAACCCTCCAGCCGGTCGGTCCAGCGGAGCCTGAGGGCGAGCCGGTGGAGGCTGGTATGGATCTGAATACCGTCGTCGACGTCGTCCGCCGGCCCGCTCCCCGGCCGGGTGCGGACTGGCACACCGGAGACGCGTGGCTGGCCGGGGGCACGTGGCTGTTTTCCGAGCCGCAGCCCACCGTCCGCCGGCTGGTCGACCTCACCGAACTCGACTGGCCCGCCCTGGCACCCGACGGCGAGGGTCTCGAGATCGGCGCGACCTGCAAGATCAGGACGCTGCACGAATTCGAGCCACCCGGCGGCTGGCCGGCCGCCTGCTTGTTGCGCACCAGCTGCGAGGCGTTTCTGGCGTCGTTCAAGATTGGGAATTCCGCCACGGTGGGCGGCAACATCTGCATGTCCCTGCCGGCCGGACCGATGGTCACCATGACCGTGGCGCTCGCCGCGACCTACCGGCTGTGGGCCGTCGACGGAACCGAAAGGACGGTCGCGGCAAGGGATTTCGTCATCGGAAACCATCAGAACGTGCTGCAGCCCGGGGAAATCCTGCGGAGCGTCCACATCCCCGGCGACGCGCTGCGCAAGCGCTACACGCACCGTAGATTCACCCTCACCAAGCTCGGCCGCTCCACGATATTCATGATCGCGACCCGGACGCCGGACGCCGGCGATCTGCTGCTCACCATCACCGCAGGTACGACGTATCCGGTTGTGCTGCAGTTCGATTCCGTGCCCGATGCCGAAACCATGCAGGACCGCATCGATGCCATCCCGCCCGGGGTCTGGTTCGCCGACCCCAACGGCACACCGGATCATCGCAGGCACCTGGCCAAGCACTACGCCGAAGAAATCCGGACTGAACTCGGGGGCTCGACATGAGCTACACCGTCAACGGCAAGACGTTCTCGCAGGAGCCGCGCCCCGGTCAATGCCTGCGAACCTATCTGCGCCACCTCGGCTGGTTCGGGGTGAAAAAGGGTTGTGACGCAGGCGATTGCGGCGCGTGCACGGTCTGGCTCGACGGCCGTCCGGTGCACAGCTGCATCACGCCCGCGTTCCGCGCCGACGGGCATGCGGTGACGACGATCGAGGGGCTCGGTTCACCCGAGAACATGCATCCGATGCAACAGCAGTTCCGCGATGCCCCGGGGTTCCAGTGCGGCTTCTGCACCGCCGGCATGATCATGACGGCAGCCGCGCTGACCGATGAGCAAAAGCGGGACCTGCCGCACGCATTGAAGGGAAATCTGTGCCGCTGCACCGGTTACCGGGCGATCGAAGACGCGATCAACGGCGTGGGCGAGATCGAAGAGGCAACGGCGGGTCGGGTGATCGGCGCGAGTGTGAGCGCGCCCGCCGGGACCGGAGTGGTCACCGGACGCGCCGAGTACACGATGGACATCGAGCCGGAGGGCATGCTGCATCTGAAGGTGCTGCACTCCCCTCATGCCCATGCGCGCATCGTTTCCGTCGACAAGACCGCGGCGCTCGCCGTGCCCGGTGTGCACCGCGTGTACACGTGGGAAGACGTGCCCCGCAAGCTGTTCACCACCGCGGTCCACACCGATCATCTCGTCGACCCCGACGACACGTACATCCTGGATAACGTCGTGCGCTTCGCCGGCCAACGCGTGGTCGCGGTGCTCGCCGAATCGATCGGGGCCGCGGAGGAGGGCTGCCGCAGGGTCGTTGTCGACTACGAGATGCTGCCCGCGGTATTCGATCCCGAGGAGGCGATGGAATTCGACGCGCCGCAACTGCACGGCTCGCACGACCCGTTCGTGCACGACCCGATGCACAACATCCTGCTCGAGATGCACGGCGAAATCGGTGATGTCGCACAAGGTTTCGCCGACGCCGACGTCATTCACGAAGGCACCTACTTCTCACCGCGTATACAACACGTACACCTGGAAACGCACGGATCGATCGCCTGGATGGAAGCGGGCCGGCTGCACGTGCGGACCAGTTCGCAATCCCCGTGGGTGGCCAAGGGGAAGCTGGCGCACCTGTTCGACCTGCGCCCCGATCAGATCCGGGTGTTCTGTGAGCGGGTCGGCGGCGGCTTCGGCGGCAAGCAGGAGGTGATCAGCGAGGACCTGGTGGCGCTGGCAACACTGGACACCGGCCGCCCGACCTGCCTGGAGTACACCCGCGAGGAGGAATTCACCACCGCCCCCACGAGACATCCGATGAAGATCACCGTGAAACTGGGCGCCCGGGCCGACGGCACCTTGACCACGTTCCAGTTCCGCAATATCTCCAACACCGGCGCCTACGGCAACCACGGCGGCGAGACATTGTTCGCCGGTGGCTCCGCGATCGCGGCCTACCGCTGTCCCAACAAGAAATTCGACGGCTATGTCGTCTACACCAATACCCTGCCCAGTGGCGGGCTGCGCGGCTACGGCATGACTCAGCCGGTGTTCGCGGTGGAGTCGGCCATGCACGAGCTGGCCGTCGCGCTCGGCATGGATCCGCTGGAACTGCGCCGCCGCAACATCGTCCGGCCCGGTGACGCGCTGCTGTCCATGCACGACGAGGCCGACGACGTGTCGTTCACCGAGGACGGATTGGGCGCGTGCATCGACCGCGTCGATGCCGCGCTGCGCGCCCACCCGAACGGGCAGGCGCTGGGCGAGGATTGGCTGATCGGCGTCGGCACGGCCAGTTCGTTGCACGAGACCGCGCCGCCGACCGAGCACATCTCGGTCGGGCTCGCCACGCTGGGCGACGACGGCATCTACGAGATCGCCGTGGGCACGGTGGAGTTCGGCGAGGGCACCTCGACGGCGCACGTGCAGATAGCCGCGCACGAGCTCGGCACCACGCCGGCGCGAATCCGGCTTATCCAGGCCGACACCGACCGCACCCGTTTCGACACCGGCGCGTTCGCCAGCGCCGGACTGTTCGTCGCCGGCAACGCGGTCCAGCGGAGTGCGGCCGCGCTGCGCGACCGGATCCTGCGCTTCGCTTCCGCCTACACCGGAATCGTGCTGACGTCGTGCGCGATGGACGACGACGCGGTGCGTTGCGGCGACACCCGCGTTCCGCTGGCCGAACTGGCGGTGGCCGCCCGGGACCGGGGTGGGCGGCTGACCGAATCACGCAAGGCGTACGGCTCGCCGCGCAGCGTGTCCTGCAATGCGCACGGCTTCCGGATTGCGGTGCACCGAATCACCGGTGAGATCCGCGTCCTCTACAGCGTGCAGGCCGCCGATGCCGGGGTCGTCATCAATCCCGCACAGGTTCGCGGTCAGATCGAGGGCGGCGTGGTCCAGGGCCTCGGCGCCGTCCTGACCGAACACCATCTCATGGAGAACGGCGTCGTGGTCAACCCGACGCTGCGCAACTACCGCATCCCGACCTATGCCGATGCGCCGCGCACCGAGGTCATCGTGGTCGGCTCGACCGATTCGGTGGGCCCGGTACGGGCCAAGGGGATCGGCGAATCCTGCATCAATCCGGTGGCGCCGGCCATGGCGAACGCGGTGTACGACGCGACCGGCGTCCGATACCGCGAGCTGCCGCTCACCCCCGACCGGATCTTCGCGGCCCTGCGGCCGGCCCGGCTGACCCCGACCGGCTGATCGCCGGAGCAGATCGATGACCCGCGAGAAGCCTGCGGTCGACGTCGCCACCGTCATCATCGGCGAAACGGTCCGCCCCGGCTGCGAAGAGGCCTTCCGGTCCTGGGCGGAGGGGCTCAACAACACGGCCGCACACTATCCGGGATTCATTGCCGCGGAGATCAACCCGCCGACACCCACGCAGTCGCAGTGGTCGGTGATCTACCGATTCGACTCGATCCCGAATCTGCGGGCCTGGATCAACAGCGCCGCACGCCAGGATCGACTCGCCGAGGGCCAACGCTACCTCGACAGTCCCGCCACGCAGCAGATCGTGACCGGCGCCGCCATGCCCGCCGATACCCTCGTCACCGCCGTGGTCACCCATCGGGTTCCTCCCGATCAGATGCCCGAGTTCCTGTCCTGGCAGCAGCGGCTTCGATTGGCGGAGAAGAAGTTTCCAGGATTCCGGGGTTCGGAGACCTTCCGCCCGATCGAGGGTGTGCAGGACGAGTGGACCATGCTCTACCGATACGACAGCGCCGCCGATCTGGACCGCTGGCTGACCTCGAGCGAGCGACGCCGGCTGCTCGACGAAGGCAAGCGGTTCAGCGACTTCCGGTTGCGCACGATCGACAACTCGTTCGGCAGCTGGTTCGCGTTCGACGAGGACGGTGGCCGCACTCGCACACCGTCGCGAACCAAGACGACGATCGCGGTGTGGGTCGGCCTCTATCCGACGGTCGTGCTGCTCACCTTGTTGATGGCGCCGGCGAAGCTGTCGCTGTGGCTGGGCATGCTGATCGGAAATCTGTTGTCCAGCTTCGTGATGACCTTCGTGGTCATGCCGTTCTATGTGAATCCACTGCTGGATCGCTGGCTGGACCCGGCGCCCGATGCGCCGCCCACGGCGACCAACGTTCGCGGTTACCTGTTGATCGCCGCGGTCATGGCGTTCTGGGGAGTGCTGATCTGGCTGGTGACCGCCGTGTTCTGGCACCTGCCATGAGACGGGTATGCGCTCCCGCCACAACCGATTAAGGAGAAGTGACCACAATGAGCAAATCCAACGGCAGCGCAGTCCCGAAATTCATGCGCCCGGTCGTCGCCGACGAACCATCCGCCAGCGCGCGCACCGTCGCCGAACAGGCGGTCTTGGCACTGAACGCGTCGATGATTCAGCTGTACGAGACCTCCCTGGAGAAATTCAAGAAGAACATGCGCGACCAGGTGCCCATCATCCTGGCGCTGTTCTCCGGCGCCGGCGGGCAGATGATCCTGTACCGGCCCGGCCACGAACCCGAGTACGCGCCACCGGTGCCGATCGTGTACCAGCTGGCGAAATCGGTGGGCCACAGCACCATGGCGATCTACGAGATCGTTTCACCGTACGTGTCCAATGCGTATGCCAACCAACTGTGGCGGCCGCCGATGGAGATGTACCGGGCGCAGCATCAGACCGCCTTCGAATCCCTCGACGATCTGGACATGTCGGACGACGACCGCTCGATCCTGCGCTCGATCCTGCAACGCAACATGGCCTTCATGGACGGATGCCTCGCCAAGGGCGGATACAGCTACGACGACGTGGAGCGTTTCATCCGCGACACCGAACCCTATTCAGCGAAGTCGATCGGCATCGGCTCCAGCGCCCAGGTCGGGCACTGGATGAGCGTCGTCGAGGAATGGAAGGAACGACTGGGCGACGACTGGGAACACGCCTACGCGGTCAGCAACTCGCTGTACGTCGCGCGGCAGAACAACATCCTCTACAGCGTCCTGGTCCAGTTCATGGGCACCGAGACGATGGGCGACCGGTTGCTGCTCATCGAGACGCCGCAATTCGAGACCACGCCCGAGACGCTGCTCGACGTGCTCGGCCGCATCGTCGCCGATCGGTCGCTGGGCATGGTCTTCTTCCAGGACTACTTCCTCATGGACGTCGAGCTGCTCGGTGGCGGCGGGCGCGCGGCCATCACCCGCGAGATGGCCCAGCGCGGACGTGAAGCGAAGCTGCCCACCCTGGCGCCGTTCCACTCCAACGATTGGCCGTGGAAGACGAACCCCAACAAGGGAAGTGGCCCGGCACGGCTGGAGGACGTCCCGGTGAACTGCCCGGTCCGCCCGGAACCGGTCGCCCGATGACCGGCTCGACGATTTCCACGGATTTCGTGCATCGCACGATCGAGATCGCACACAGGAGTGTCGCCGAGGGCGGGTTGCCGTTCGGGACCGTCGTCGTCAAGGACGGGGAGATCTTCGCCGAGGGCAGCAATTGCGTCCCGCAGACCCACGACCCGACCGACCACGCCGAGATCCGCGCGATCCGCGAGGCGTGCCGGAAGCTGGGCTCGGAATACCTGACCGGATGCACGGTCTATGCCATCGCCCATCCGTGCCCGATGTGCCTCGCGGCGCTGTATCACTGTGCGCCCGACGAGGTCGTCTTCCTGGCCACCCGCGAGGCCACCGCGCCCTACCTGGCCGGCGGAAAGGACAAATACTTCGAACCCAGCACCTTCTACGGCGAGTTCGCCAAGCCGTGGGACCAGCGGCGTCTGCCCATGCGCTATCTGCCCCGCGACGACGCCGTCGCGGTGTACAAACTCTTCCGGTCACGCAACAGCGGCGGGCAACCGCTGCCATGACACCTGCCTGACTCGGTCGCTCAGCGCGGACCGCATTCGTCCGGCGTGCGGTCGTGGTGAATGCGCCCGTCGCTCTCGGTCAGCGGGCGACCACCGCCGCCGCGGCTGCGCACGATGATCTCCGCGGCGATGGCGGAAGGTTCGCCGAAAAGAGCAGCAGCGCCGTTCCGCATTTCTTCGAAAGGGTTTAAGTCGCTGTCCGACATGCGGTGCAAACCTCCCCATTCGACCGCGATCACATCGCCTGCGCAACGAATAGAGATCGGAAGGATCGACACGCGGAGAGTCTTCGCGCCACCGCCGACAATATCGATGAAAATGCAGCCCCATGACGGACACGGCCGAAAGCGGATTGATAGATCGGCAGGCAGACCCGATCTATGTTGCGTCGCCCCGAAAGGGGTTTCGGCCCGATATCGAGGGATTGCGAGCGGTCGCCGTGCTGGCCGTCGTGTTTTTCCATGCGGGCACGCCCGGGTTCGGTGGTGGATTCGTCGGCGTGGACGTCTTTTTCGTAATATCCGGCTTCCTCATCACCGGCATCCTCTACCGCGAGGCAACGGACACCGGCACTATCGCACTGGCCCGGTTCTACGGTGCACGGGCCCGGCGGTTGCTGCCCGCCGCGGCCATCGTGCTGGTCACCACCGCGATCGGCGCCGCGGTGCTGCTGCCGCCACTGCAGGCCCGCCAGGTTCTCGGCGACGGGATTGCCAGCGCGCTGTATGCCGGGAACTATCGGCTTGCCCTGCGCGGCACCGACTACCTCGCCGCCGACGCGCCGCCGTCGCCCTTTCAGCACTTCTGGTCGCTCGGTGTGGAGGAGCAATTCTATGTGCTGTGGCCGGTAATGATCATCGCCACGGTCTGGCTGGTGCGATGGCGCCGATCCCGAGCGGCCACGGTGCGCCCGTACCTGATGCTCCTGGCGCTTGTCGCCGCCATCTCGTTCACGATCTCGCTGATCTGGACCGGCACGCAGCCATCATGGGCCTTCTTCTCGCTGCCCTCCCGGGCCTGGGAGTTGGCCGCCGGCGGCATAGTGGCGCTCTCGGCCACCGCGTGGTCTCGGTTGCCGAAATCGGTTGCCGGGCTCGCCGGATGGATCGGTCTGGCCCTGATCGTGGCCACCTGCACCCATCTGAACGGCCGGACACCGTTTCCGGGCGTCGCGGCACTGCTGCCTGTCCTGGGCGCGGCCCTGGTGATCGTATCCGGCTGTGCGGAAACACGATTCGGTGTCGGTCGGGTATTGGTGCGAACGCAGGTGCGGGCGATCGGCGGTGTGTCCTACGCCTGGTATCTCTGGCATTGGCCGGTGCTGCTACTGGCGCCGCACGTACTCGGCCACCCGCTCGGGCAGGTCGGCGCGCTCGGCGCAGTCGTGACGGCGGGCGGGCTCGCCATGCTGACCCGGTGGTCGGTGGAGAACCCGGTTCGTTTCGTCGCCCCGTTGCGGAATTCGGCCGGCCTCAGTCTGGCCTGTGGCGGAGTGTGCACCACAGTCGCCCTCTGCGTGGCCCTGGCGTTGCTCGTGATCGTGCCTGCCCCGGTCGGTCGCGGCAAGGCGGAGCGGCCCCTCGCACTCGTGACGGCGCCCGCGCCGGCCCCTCCCGTGGTCGACCCGCACGACGAGGTGGTCGGGCAGTTGATGACACAAACTCAGGCCACAGTCGCCGCCTCAGCCGAAATCGGAGCTGTTCCATCGAATCTCACCCCCTCGCTCGGCACCGCGTCCGGTGACAAGGCAAGCGTATTCACCAATGGCTGTGTCCGCTCCTGGCGCGAGGTGGGCCAACCCGAGTGCGCCTCGGGTGATCCGGCCTCGCCCACCACGGTGGCCTTGGTCGGTGACTCGCATGCGGGGATGTGGAACCCGGCGTTCGAGCCGATCGCCCAGGCGCGGCACTGGCGGCTGGAAACCATGGCCAAAGTCACCTGCCCACTGCTCGACCTGCCCATCACCAGCCCCTATCTGGACCGCGAGTACACCGAATGCGAACAATGGCGGGGCCAAGTGATGTCCCGGCTACGGACCGAACGCCCGCGACTGATCGTGGTGGATATGTCTCGACGCTACGGCGGCGACTTCGGCTTCGTCTCCTACGACCACGCCTGGATCGATGCCCTGACCCGTTTGGTTGCCCAGCTACGCACGATCGGTTCGGCCGTCCTCGTGCTCGGCCCCGTCCCCGATCCACACACCACCGTGCCGGCATGCCTGTCCGAACACATCGACGACGCGTCGGCCTGCAGCCCGGCGCGCCCGGTCGCGGTGAACGCCGCCGGCATCGCAGCCGAGCAGGCGGCAGCCACGGCGGGCGGCGGGCAGTTCGCCGATCTCACCTCGCTGTTCTGCACCGCGATCCGCTGTCCCCTCATTGTCGGCAACACGCTGGTGTACCGCGACGACAATCACCTCACCGTCAGCTACGCCCAGGCACTCGGACCGGTCATCGGCGCACTCACCGACCGCGAACTTGCCCACAGCTGAGCCGGTTCGGTCTGCCTACAGTTGCTGCCGGTCGATGTCTTCGAAGTCGACCACTCGGCAACACACGACGCGGGATCGGACTCCGGCGTGCGGGATTCGGTGTATCGCACGCACCATATACTGCGGCAATAACTATGTCTTACAACGTGTTACGCGATTGTGAGGTACTGTCTGCGGGCGCCGGCCGGTCGGTCGGTGGCGCGTTCGTGTTGTCGTACTTCGGAATCGAGGCAGGCTTCTTATGAACCACAAGCTCTGGTTGCTCGGGCGATCGGCCACGGTCGGTGCTCACATGGCGGGGGAGATGATCACCCGGCCGAAGGCACGCTCACTCGATGATGTCCCGGTCTCCGGTGAGCGCCTTACCCCCGAATGGCTCACGGCCGTACTGTGCCGCAATGTTCCGGGCGCGCAGGTGCTGTCGTTCGAGACCTCCAACGGCAGTAGCGGCACCTCCACCCGCGTCGCGATCCGGGTCGAATACAACGAGGCGGGCGCCGCGGCCGGGCTGCCGCGCGAGCTGTTCGCGAAGACGACCACGGCCTTCAGTCAGCGCATCCTGCTCGGCGGCGGCAAGATGATCAATGGAGAGACCCAATTCTTCAAGGACTTTCGGCCGCGCGTGACGATGGAGGCGCCGATCGGCTACTGGGGCGCGTCGGACCCGTCGTCGTGGCGATCGATCGCGCTGATGGAGGACATCGCCGCCACCCGCGACGCGGTGTTCAGCGAACCGACCGCGCAGATCGCCCGCGACCAGATGGAGGATCTGGTCCGCAATCTCGCTCGCCTGCACGGCACCTTCTGGGAGGACCCGGCGATCGAGGCCCTGAACACGCCGGCCTACATGCTCGGGGTGTACCTCGCGGCGATCGATATGAAGAAGCGCTGCGAGGTCGGCCTGCGCCGGGCCGCCGAGGTCGTCCCGGAAGCTCTGCAGGGGCAAGCGGATCGGTTGTGGGCGGGGGTCGAGCGGGCCATCGCGATAGCCACCGACGACATGCCCGCGACGCTGCTGCACGGCGACCCGCACATCGGGCAGACGTATCGCACGCGCGACGGGCGCATGGGATATGTGGACTGGCAGGTCGTGATGCGTGGCGGCTGGGCACACGATTTCGCCTACACGATCAACTCCGGTTGTGAGCCCGAGGACCGCAGGGCCTGGGATCGTGAACTGCTGCAGGCATATCTGGACGAGCTTGCGCAGGCCGGCGGTAAGGCGCCGTCGTTCGACGACGCCTGGCTGCTGTATCGGCAGCAGTCCATGTTCGCCTACGCCGCATGGGCTTTCACGATCGGGCGGGCGGCATATCAGCCGAAGATGCAGTCGAACGAGACCTGCCTGGCGCTGCTGAAGCGCATCACCACCGCGATCGACGATCACGATTCGCTGGACGCGCTCGGCGTCTAGATGTACGGCCCGACGGTTGCGCCGTCTTCGGCGCGACCGTTGGGCCGTGTCCTTGACCGGCGGTGATCACACTCGATCTCCTCGCCGCCGCCCTCCCTGTCATGACATGCGAAAAATATTCCGTCAGGCTGGTTTTCGTCACGTTACACGGTGCGGTGGTTGTCGCTGTACCATCGACCGGTCGTTGCCGAGCAACGATTCGCCACGATGCAGAACTACAGCCGATGTGTCATACGAACAGTCCGGAGTTTCTTGTTGACTACGCCGCAGTCCGAGGTCCGCGCCCGATCGTGCCCGGTCGTTCACGGCTCGCCGATCGATTCCGACGACCCGCGAGTGTCACTGTATTCGCCCGAGTTCGCTGCCGACCCGCACCGCTTCTACAGTGAGATGCGAAGGCAGTACGGATCATTGGCTCCGGTCGAACTCGCTCCGGGCGTGCCCGCGACGCTGGTGATCGGCTACCGCGCCGCCGTGCGAATCCTCAACGATCCCGAACATTTCCCGGCCGATCCGCGCACCTGGCAGGAGACGGTCCCGGCAGACTGCCCGATCCTGCCGCTGCTGGAGTGGCGGCCCATGGCCAGCCGTTGTACCGGTGCGGAATTCGAGCGGTACCGGCAGGCCATCACGGCCGGCATCGGGGCCGTGGATCTCTATGCCATGCACGACATCGTGGAGAGCATCGCGACCCGGCTGATCAACGGGTTCTGCGGCACCGGCTCCGCGGAACTCATCAGCCAGTACGTGTATCCGCTGGCGTTCGAGGTCGTCAACGTTATGCTCGGCTGCCCGCCGGAGATCGGACAGCGGGTCGCCGCGGGAACGGCAGCGTTACTCGAGGGCGTCGACGCCGAGAAGGGCAATCAGATGCTCGGCCAGGCGCTGATGGACCTGGTGACCCTCAAGCGATCCGAGCCGGGCAACGACATCGTCACTGTCCTGCAACAGCATTCGGCCGCGCTGGACGATGTCGAGGTGTCGCATCATGTGTCCCAGGTCTACGGCACCGGCATCGAATTCGAACTGAATCTGATCGTCAACACCCTGCTGCTGATCCTCACCGACGAGCGCTTCGGCGGCAGTGTCCTGGGCGGGAACCTGTCCTCGCGCGATGCCCTGGACGAGGTCTTGTTCAACGACCCGCCGCTGGCGAATCTGCTGATCACCTATCCGCGCCAGCCGATCATCGTCGACGACGTGTGGCTACCGGCGCATCAGCCGGTCGTCATCAGCATGGCGGGCTGCAATACCGATCCGTCCATCCGGGCCGACGACCTCACCGGCAATCGCTCCCACCTGGCGTGGGGGATCGGCCCGCACGCCTGCCCCGCGCAGTCGCTGGCCTACCTGGTCGCACAGGATGCCATCGACCAGCTGCTGGACGCGCTGCCCGAAATGGAGCTCGACACCACGAAGGACACGCCGAGCTGGCGACCGGGTCCGTTCCACCGTGCGTTGACCGCCTTGTCGGTCACTTTCCCGGCGACCCCACCGCTGAACGTGCGGAATTAGGCCGCGCC
The DNA here is from genome assembly GCF_050434125.1 of Nocardia sp. GP40. Lineage (NCBI taxonomy): Bacteria > Bacillati > Actinomycetota > Actinomycetes > Mycobacteriales > Nocardiaceae > Nocardia > Nocardia sp. GP40. The sequence goes on from NZ_JBNPVW010000012.1 coordinate 68,639, forward strand.
GGCGGGGCCGCCCGGGCAGACCCGTTTCGGCCGCACCGGGCCGGTTACTTCGGGCCGTCTCGGGGCCGGGGGAGTCGCGGACACGGTGCCTCGTTTCCGGTTGCCGCCGGAACCGAAACCGGAGTTCACCGCAACCTCTTCCAGTGCGTGTGGCGCGGCATCAGGAGTTGGCCGAGATCAATCAGTGCTGTGACTGTCATCTCTAGGACATTGCTGCCTTTTCGATGGCGTCGGCAGGTGTGAACTCATGGCCGTTCTCGGTGCATGTGGCACGACCGAAGAGAAAGGTGAGTTGCCGAGCGATCGTGTGCTGCCGGCCGATAAGGGCGAGTTGGTGGAGACGGGCACCGAGATCGGTCATCTGGTCGGGGTCTATCGGAATCAGCGGTCGCTTGGTGACGTTGTCGAGCGGATAACCACTCGTACAGGTGAAGAATCCCGGCCCGCCGAGGTACACCATCATCGCGGCCCAGCAGACGGGACATTCGATCTCGAATTCCTCATCGATCAACCCGTCCAGCCTGCGCGACCACACTGTCGCGTCCTCGAAGGTCAGCATGGCCTCCACCCGGGCGATGAAAGTGTCCGGCTCATGATCCTGCTCTCCGGGACGGCTTTCGGCCAGCTCGGACTGCACCTCGGCGAGTAAGACCGCGATGCTGTCGGCGTATTGGTCTCGAATCTCGGCGGTGTATGGGTCGGCGTCGGCGATGAGTGCGCCTGCTACCAGAACGGCTTGGGTTCGATCGCTCGGGCTGCCGTCGCTGACGATGGCAGCCAGTTCGGGCAATACCGAGAAGGGGAGATCGATGTCGTACCGATGAAGCAGCACGTCTCGCAGCTTCTCCCGCGCCGTGGCGTCCGCACCTTCAACGGGAAGCCCAGCCAAGAGCGCCTCGATCTCTGGATCGAATGGATTCGACATCTCATCATCGAACCAGGTGAGATCGCGGCGAGACTTGCTGACCTTTCCCAACCACCGCGCATTCCTCCAGGTAAGGCAGCCGGGCACCAGCCGGTGCGGCAGGCATGGCGGCCGCCGAGATTGGGCATGGATGTGTTTGTCGTCGGCCACGCGGGCATAGCCTCGCGTTCCGACTCCCGGCACCGGCAGAGAGGAAGTGCTGACTGACGTCCGGCCGCGACTACACCATCGCCAGCCCGGCGCCGCCTCATCACCAATGAGAAGCACCACCGAAGCGAGCACAACTAACGTGGCTTGTCGGAGCTCTCCGATGTCGCCCTGGCCGGCCTGGACCCGCAGGCCGGCGAACCCAGTCCCTACGCCGACATGTATCCCATCACCGAGGACTGACCCTGAGTGGGAGGGGCGCCCCTGATCGTCGGCCTCATCGACCACGCCCCACGCGCCCTCGACGAACCCCCTATCGCCGATCCCGACCTGGCGGCACTCGACGCGTTGGCGAGCATCGCCAACGCAGTCGATTCCATGATCGACCGCCACATCGTCTCGGCACGGCGACGCGAGCGGCTTCGACGAGACTGGACGATCGAGCCTGGGCGGCCCGTGCCGTGGGATCAAATCGGTCAAGCGCTCGGCCAACGGTGTGATGGGCCAGCGTTGGCGTGTCACGAGCCCGGCCGGGCAGGTGCGCGCCGATGCACGCTAATGCTCCGTTGTCGGTGGAAGGTCGGCGAAGACTGGTCCAGCGATGCCAGGACCGCCCGATCGCTCACGTCGCGGCCGAGATGGGGATCTCGCGCCAGTGTGCAAGCAAGTGGGTCAACCGATTTCACCGGTTCGGGGAACTCGGTTTACTCGACCGGTCCTCAGCGCCGGGTCGGCAGCCCACCGCGACCCCCGTGGAAGTCCTCGTGCGGATCGAGCAGTTGCGGCGGGACCGCAAATGGCCGGCACGGCGTATCGCCTCCGAACTGGCCGTCGAAGGCCAGTTGGTGTCGGTGCGCACCGTGAGTCGGCATTTGGCCCGGCTCGGGCTGAACCGGCGCCGGTTCCTTGACCCCGGTGGTGAAACCAATCGGGCCCCACGCCGCATCATCGCTCGCCGGCCAGGGCACATGGTTCACGTGGACATCAAGAAAGTGGGTCGCATCCCCGATGGCGGCGGCTGGCTCGAGCGTCGTGAATGCTCCGTCGGTAATGACGACCCGGTGACCAACCTGGAATTCGACCATGTGTCCGACATTGCCACATTGCCTGGCGCATTGAGCGCGGACTGTTTCCTTTGTCGGGGTTCGGGCGGGTCGTCGGGGCGGGGTTCGGATGGCGGCGATGTAGACCGTGGCCTCGTGGTGGTCGTGGCGGGTCTGGTCATACCGCGGCGAGTTCGTGGCGCAGCACTTCGCTTGCGGCGCGTTCACCGGAGCGAATGGCTCCGTCGACCCAACCGCACATGACGGCCGAGCGCTCGGTTTCGGCCCAGTGGATACGGCCCACCACCGGAGTAGCGCTCGGCGCTCCAGTCCTGCTCGACGTAATCGACTGGGGTACCGGCCTTTTCGCCGAATCGCGTGATGAGTTCGCGTAGTATCGCCGTCCTGCGTTCGGCTGCGTCGAGGCGGCCGATCTGCCGTGCGATGGGTCCCTCGGAAATGACGCACAGGACCCCGGGCCGCCCGGCGTCGGTGCAGCCGTCGATGGTGACGGTGGCCGGCGACCCGGTTCTCGCCGTACGGGTCTACGTGAGCAATTTCACGCCCAGTCCGAGCGCGCACAGCGAGCGCCCGGGAATAATTATTCATGCTAAGTGGTTGCATCGACCAGAGCGGTTGGCCTCTCCGGAATTCAATTCTTGTACATTGAAGGAGATTTCGATATGTCGACTTCTGTCAAGGCTCGAGAAGCACGGCGACAAAATCGATTCGAGAAGTTGATCTCGAGCGACGCGCAACTCGGTTCCGCGCAGCCCGATCCAGCGATCACCGCCGAACCGGGCGAACCGGACGTATTACTCACCGACGTGATACGCACAGTGCTGAACGGCTATGCCGACCGGCCGGCTCTCGGCCAGCGCGCCGTCGAATTCGTGACCGGCGCAAACGGGCGCACCGTTGCCGAATTGCAGCCTCGTTTCGACACCCTGACCTACCGCGAGACCTGGTCTCGCGTCCGGGCCCTCGCCGATGCCCTGGCCGGCAACCCCGTCCAGCCGGGCGACCGCGTGGCGACTCTCGGCTTCACCAGCGTGGACTACGCGATCGTCGACATGGCGCTATCGCTGGCCGGAGCCGTCGCCGTTCCGCTGCAGACCAGTGCGCCGGTGCAGCAACTGGACCCGATCCTGGTCGAGACGGAACCGGTTGCGATGCTCTCCAGCGTCGACCACCTCGCGGACGCGGTCGAACTCGCACTCACCGCGGACACGCCGAAGCGCCTGGTGGTTTTCGACTACCACCCTCAGGTCGACGACCACCGAGAGGCCCTGGCATCGGCCGTCGCCCGCCTGGCGGACCGGCACGTCACGGTCGAGGCGCTCGGCGACGTCATCGAACAGGCCCCCCAGCACACCGACGGGCCCCAGATTCCGGGCGGCGACCACGACGCGCTGCGCCTGCTGATCTATACCTCCGGCTCAACGGGGGCGCCGAAGGGCGCGATGTACACCGACCGCCTGATGGCCAACTGCTGGCGGGGCTGGTTCAGCCTCGACTCGGACCTGGATCGCAAGCTGCCGGCGATCACATTGAACTTCATGCCGATCAGCCACGTGATGGGTCGGGTGATCCTCTATTCCACGCTGGGCTCGGGCGGAACGGCGTACTTCGCCGCCCGCAGTGACTTGTCGACCCTGCTCGAGGATCTCGCGCTGGTCCGTCCGACGAAGCTGGATCTCGTGCCGCGTATCTGGGAGATGTTGTTCCAGGAGGTGCAGAGCGAAGTCGACCGTCGTTGGAACGGCGGCGACCGGGAGGCCGTCGAACGGCAGGTCATGGTTGAGCAGCGCGAGAAGCTCATCGGCGGACGCCAGTTCTCGGCGATGACGGGCTCCGCACCCATTTCACCCGATCTGCGATCCTGGGTGGAGGAGTTCCTCGACATCCATTTGACGGAGGGCTACGGCTCGACCGAGGACGGCATGATCCTTGTCGACGGCCTGATCCAGCGCCCGCCGGTGCTCGACTACAAGCTGCTCGACGTTCCCGACCTCGGCTACTTCGCTACCGATAGGCCGCATCCACGCGGCGAATTACTGGTCAGGTCTCCGAATCTGATCCCCGGCTACTACAAGCGACCCGAGGTCACCGCCGAACTGTTCGATGCCGAAGGCTGGTACCACACCGGCGATGTGATGGCCGAGATCGGCCACGATCAGCTGGCCTATGTGGACCGCCGCAACAACGTGCTGAAGCTCTCGCAGGGCGAGTTCGTCACCGTCTCGAAGCTGGAGGCGGCCTATGGTGGACACCCGCTGGTGCGGCAGATCTTCGTATACGGCAACAGCGCCCGGTCGTTCCTGCTCGCGGTGATCGTCCCGACCGGCGATGCACTCGACAGCGTCGGCGGCGACGTGGCCGCGGTCAAGCCGCTGCTGCGCGATGCGTTGCAGAGTGTCGCTCGGGAAGCAGGCTTGCAGTCCTACGAGATTCCTCGTGACTTCCTCGTCGAGACGACACCGTTCACCTTGGAAAACGGCCTGCTGACCGGCATCCGCAAACTGGCCCGCCCCAAGCTCGTGCAGCACTACGGCCCAGCCCTCGAACGGCTCTACAGTGATCTGGCCGACGGCCAGACCGAGGTGCTGCGTTCGCTGCGCAAGGACGGTGCACACCGGCCGACGGTGGACACCGTGACCCGGGCCGCCGGTGCGCTGCTCGGTGCGGCCACGGCCGAGGTGGCTCCCGACGCAGCGTTCCCTGATCTCGGCGGGGATTCGCTGTCGGCGTTGACCTTTGCCAATCTGCTTCACGAGATCTTCGGCGTCGACGTCCCCGTGGGCGTGATCGTCAGCCCGGCCAGCGACCTCGCCTCGATCGCGGGCTATATCGACGCGCAGCGTGCCGGTGGTGCCGAGCGGGCGACGTACGACACGGTGCATGGTCGCGACGCGACCGAGGTGTATGCCCGCGATCTGACGTTGGACAAGTTCCTCGACGAGGCTACGCTTGCGTCCGCGCCGTCGCTGCCCAAGGCGAACCCAGAGGTACGTACCGTGCTGCTGACCGGGGCGACCGGCTTTCTCGGGCGCTATCTGGCGCTGTACTGGCTGGAACGGATGGATCTGGTCGACGGCAAGGTCATCTGCCTGGTGCGCGCCAGGGACGACGCCGCTGCCCAGCAGCGCCTCGACGCGACGTTCGACAGTGGCGATCCGAAACTGCTGGAGCACTATCGGTCGCTGGCGGCCGATCATCTCGAAGTGCTCGCCGGCGACAAGGGTGAGGCGAACCTCGGACTCGACGACGCCGCCTGGCAACGGCTGGCCGATACCGTCGACCTGATCGTCGACCCCGCCGCGCTGGTCAACCACGTTCTGCCCTACAGCCAGCTGTTCGGGCCGAACGTCGTCGGTACGGCGGAGCTGATCCGAATCGCCATCACGACCCGGATCAAGCCATTCGTTTATGTCTCGACGATCGGTGTCGGTGACGGCATCGAACCGGGCACGTTCATCGAGGATGCCGACATTCGGCAGATGAGCCCCGCCCGCAAGATCAGCGACGATTACGCCAACGGATACGGCAACAGCAAGTGGGGCGGCGAAGTCCTCCTGCGCGAGGCGCACGACCTGTGCGGTCTGCCGGTGTCGGTATTCCGCTGCGACATGATCATGGCCGACACCACCTACGCCGGACAGCTCAACGTGCCGGACATGTTCACCCGGATGATGCTCTCGCTGGTGGCCACCGGGATCGCGCCGTACTCGTTCTACGAATTGGACGCCGACGGCAACCGGCAACGCGCGCACTTCGACGGGCTGCCCGTGGAATTCATCGCCGACGCCATCTCGACCCTCGGCGCCGACGTGGTCAGCGGCTTCGAGACCTACCACGTGATGAACCCCTACGACGACGGCATCAGCATGGACACCTACGTCGACTGGCTGACCGACGCCGGCTACGGCATCACCCGGGTACCCGAATATGCGGCCTGGTTGGCGCAGTTCGAGACAAAATTGCGCGGCCTGCCCGACAGGCAGCGTCACGCGTCGCTGCTGCCGCTGCTGCACAACTATCAGCAGCCCGAACATCCGGTCAACGGGTCCCTCGCGCCCGCGGATCACTTCCGGGCGGCTGTGCGCAACAACAAGATCGGGCCGGAAAAGGACATCCCGCCCGTCTCCGCGCCGGTGATCGTCAAGTACATCACCGACCTGAAGCTGCTCGGTCTGCTCTGACCGGATTTGCGCCGACGGCCTCTGGGACGTCGCATCCACCGCAAAGGGCTGCTGGGATCAGAAAAGCACGAGATGATAGTCACGATGCTGACCTTGCGTGGTGCGGATCGGGCGTCGGCGCAGCCGGTAGCGGCGTTCGCCGGAGCGGTGGTCGGGGTGGGCTACGCGCCGCCGCCCGGCGACGAGTTCGGCGCGGCCCGGGTGCTGGTCGTCGGTGACGTGCTGCGCCGGGTACTCGAGGATGTGCACGGCGCGCAGGTGCTCGCGGCGCTGGTCACCGGCGAGCCGGACGTGCGCGTCGACGACGGGCTGTTGATCCGTCCGGTGTCCGGTCCGTTCGGCTCGCTCGACTCGGCCGCCACCGGACTGGGGCACCGTCTGAGCCTGGTAGTCACCGCCACGAGCCCTGTTCCCGCCCAGCGGTTTCCGGTGCCGCGGACGATCCGGGTCGGCGTAGTGCGCCGCACGCGCGGTCCGGAGCCGCGGGATCGGTCCACCCTCCGGTTCGTGCTGGCGACTACGCCGTATGCCGACGAGCTGACGCTCACCGCGACGTTGCTCGAGCACGCACAATCAACCCTGGATCGGTGGCGGACCCGGCTGGCGGAGTGGAGCCGATACCCGAGCCGCCCGATCCCACCGGCGTGGCTCTCGGCGGTGATCGCGGCGTTGGATGATGATCTCGATCTGGCGGCGGTGCGGTCGGTGCTGGAAGAGCTCGAGGATTCGGCCGGGATCGAGCCCGGCGCGAAGTTCGAGACGTTCGCGTATCTGGATCGGGTTCTGGCGGTGGATCTGGTTCGTGACCTCGGCCGCAGGTAAAAAGCTCGGCCCGTTGTCGATCGTTCGCGGCGGGCGGGTTTATACCCCGCGGGCGGAGTGCTTCATGGGGCTGGTGGCGGAGCAGACGACATCCCGGCCACCTACATGGCCTCGGGCACATGGCATCTCAGCATGCACATTCGAGGTGATGAGCAGACCGAGCCCATCGAACGGGGGCTACCGCTGCCGAGAGTCGCTTCGTATTATCCACTGACAGTGCGGTAAGCGGGTGTCGATACGGCCCCGCCCAGGATTCACATTCACTCGGGCGGGCGGGGCCGTTAGCGGGGGGAGGTGAGGGTGTGTTGCGTGGCGGCTATCAGACTGTGGATGGTTCGGGTGAGCTCTTCGGGTTGAGCTGGGGTGAGGGTGAATTCGTTGCCGCGGTGGTGGTGGAGGAGGTAGCGGCCGTCGGCGGGGAGGTAGTCCATCCAGTGGACGCTGCGGCCGTCGTCGGTGGGGCGGGAGTCCGTTGCGGGGCCGGGGTGGACGGCGATTTCGCCTACCGAGGAGCGGGGGCGGCGGATTATGCGGTTGAGTTGTTCGGTGTGGGAGAGGTACAGGGGGTTGCGGGAGTATTCGGCTGTTTGCAGGTCGGAGCGGCGGCCTCGGATCGAAGGGTGGCCTCCCGGAGCGCATTTGGGGAGGCTGGCGGCGATCCGGGCGGGCAGGGAATTGGCGATGCCGTGCATGAGGATGATGTCGCCGCCGTATTCCGGTGTGCGGCCGGGTAATTGGAGAGCGAGGGTGGCCCTGTGGTTGGCGACGCCCGCGTGCATGCGGACCGCTCCCGCGAAGTTGGGGCCGTAGTAGCCGTGCACCTCCACGCGCACTTGGGGTTCGAGCAGGGTGGTGAGGGCCTCGTAGAGCTGGGGGCCGATCAGAAGAAGTTGGATTTTCCGACGTCGGAAAACGTGATATCTCGTCGAATGTTTACCCCTCCATCCAACGCCTCTCCTCGGCTGCGACACTGTGGCAACCACTGGGCTGGATGCTCGCCAAACTCCGCATACGGCCATCCGTCACATATGACAACGTTCTCGGAGCCAAACTGGTGGGTCAAGCGTTTCGACGGCATCTTCTCTCGTATGCATTGATTACAGCACGCCGACTTTGAATAAGCCTCGGGCTATTCGCCCGAGGGTTTACGCGGTGATTTGGATCGGCTCGCGGACGTGTTGTGTGCCGGTGATCGCGTAGAAGGGGTTGCGGTAGAGGAGCTTTGACCCGGCCGTGTCTTGATGTATTGCGTCTTGGAGTGGGCGAGTCGGTAACTGTCGGTGCCGGTGTTGATGATTGTTCCGCCGTAAGTGAGTCTGTCGACGATTGCGGCGCAGAGCCGTGGGTTGGTGAAGGTTTTCGTCCGGTCCACTCGCCCGTAGCGGTTGATGGTTTTGGCGAGTTGTTTCTCGTCGGCGGCTTCGACGAGTTCGTTGACCAGTTTCGTGGCGGGGTGTAGCGGACTCGGTAGCCTTTTTCGGCTGCGGCGAGGGTGTGGATGGTCGCGGCGTTGATGTTGGGGTTTGCGTCGAAGTCGAAGTCCCCGAGCCATTTCTGGCGCGGGAACCCGGCGGCTTCGACTCGCCGCAGGGTGGCCCTCGACACGAGCATCACGCCGAATGGCGGCAAACAACTCCACCCGAGGCTCCATCCCGGACCCCTTCCACCAGCTCGAAAACGACCATGTCGAAATCGAGCTTGAAGTGGGGCCAAATCAAACCGTCACAGCCAGCCCGGCGCGCCGCAACCGGGGCCACATCAGACCGTCACACCGGGGCCAAATCAGGCTGTCACAGCCAGCTCAGCGACGATGCTCAGCTACGAGAGTGGGCAATAGGCGGCGCATGCGTGCACCTCCACCACATACCCGCAGGGCTCGAGATGTCGATTGCGCTCGGGGGACGGATCAGGGCGAACCCCTATCGACTTCGGTATACGTATAAATATACTAGAGCCATGTTCGATCCCATCACCCTCACCGTCGGCGCCGCACTCGTCGGCGCCGGATGGCTCGGCGGCCGGCTGGGCCGCCGAGCCCCCAAGCCGGCGCCCCTGCCCGCGCCGTGCGGCTGCGGACACGACCTGGCGCTGCACGATCGCGACAGCGGCGCCTGCCACGCCGAGATCTTTCGGAAGAATGGTCACGGTATGAAGGAATGGGTCGGTTGCAACTGCCGCCGCTACACCGGGCCCACGCCACTCGAAGAATTCTTCACGCCGAGCCCGCTGCCGCCGACGCAGTGAAGCCGCTCGCCCGGGGCGCCGGGAGCGCACCATCCCGGTTCCGCCCTACGGACCGGGAGTTCCGTCTGGATCCTGTGGGCGGGAGCTACCCGGTGGAACGGCTCTTGCGCCCACGGGGGCGCAGCAACGAGGCATGCCGCCGTCGCAGCGGGGCCGTATGGGTCGGCCACCGTCGGGGATGACCTACCGCCGTCCCGCCGCGCCTTGTGATCCGTCACAACATCCGCGGCGGGGGATATTTCCCGGCCACAAGGCAATCCGATGGCACCGGATATGGGAAGCATTGCGGGATACCGTAATCGGTGCGCGCTACCACGGCGAGCGCGGAAGGAGCCACCATGTCCGTCACGCCCCCGGCCCCCGATCTGATCGTCTCCGGCCGTCCGGCTTCCCAGCCGCTGCAGGATGTCTGGGCCCTCTCGCGCCGGATGGTCGACCACTTCATCGCCAACGTCGCGCCCTGCGGCACGCTGCCGGACGACGTGCTGCACGGCGATGTCGCCACCATCACCCGGCTCTGCGTGGAGATCACCACCAGCATGCTCGACGGCGGCGACATCGCCGCGAAAACCGAACGGGTGCAGGCGGCCGCGGCGGAATGGGCCCGCGAGGGCATTCCGATCGACACCATCCACCTGGCGGTCCACGAGGGCTTCAAGATCGGCTTCGATCTGGTGTTCGCGCAGGCCACCGCCGAGGACTATTTGACCGTGCTGGCCACCGCGCGCCGGATGCTGGAGATTCTGGGCATCCTGACCTCGACGGTGTCGGTTGCGTATGTGAAGGAGTACCGGGCGGTGGTGAGCGAGCATCACACCGCGGTGCACACCCTCACCTCCGCACTGCTGGGCGGGCATTCCACCGCGACGATGGCCCGGGAATGCGGTCTGGAGATCGCACCGTCCTATCACGTGCTGGCGCTGTCGATTTCGCCACATCAACAGGAGCGCGACCCGCGGCTGGACGGGAAGGTGGTGGCGCGCCGCAAGCTTCGGCGGGTGCAGGCCGAATTGGCCACGTGCTGTGGGGAGTCGGCGCTGTCGCTGCTGAGCGTCGACGGCGGCACGGTGCTGATTCCTGTGTCCACCATCGACGACGACGCGCTCGATGGTCTGCTGGCCAGGCTCAGCCGCGCCGCCCAGGCACCGATCCGGGCCGCGGTGGTGCACGAACGGGCCGAGGAGATCTCCGGCGCCGCCGACCGCGCGCACGAACTGCTCGACATCGTGCACCGGCTGGACTGCCTGGACGGGCTGTACCGGTTCGACGATCTGGCCCTGGAATATCAGCTCACCCGGCCGGGCCCGGGCCGCGAACATCTCGGCTCGCTGCTGGACCCCCTCGACGACCACCCCGACCTGATGACCACGCTGCAGCATCACATCGCCAACAACCTCAACCGCCAGCGCACCGCGCGCGGGCTGCACGTGCACACCAACACCATCGACTACCGGCTCAAACGGGTCGGGCAGCTGACCGGCATCGATCCGAATCGGCCCTCGGGCCTGTGGTACCTGCGATCGGCCCTGGTGGCGCGCACGTATCGATCATGATCGGTACCGTGGTGATATGCGTACCGAGGGAGATTCCTGGAGCATCACCACGGGCGTCGGATCCACCGCGCTGTACGTCGCGATGGCCCGCGCGATCGGCGGGCGCGAGCCCGATCCGCTGGCCGTCGATCCGTTCGCCGAGGTGTTCGTGCGGGCCGCGGGGCCGGAGTGGGTGGCGATGCTCGACGGCGCGCACTCGGGCAATCCGGTCACCGACTCCGAATTCGCTCGGGTCTTCCGGCAATTCCAGATCGCCCGCACCCGCTACTTCGACGACTATTTCGCCGCGGCGATGGCCGCGGGCATCAGGCAGGTGGTGATCCTGGCCGCGGGCCTGGACGCGCGCGCCTATCGCCTGGACTGGCCGGACGGCACGGTCGTCTATGAGCTGGACCGACCGCAGGTGCTGGAATTCAAGCGCGAAACCCTGTCCGCCAAGGGCGACAAGCCCCGGGCCGATCGTCGCGAGGTCGCGGCCGACCTGCGCGAAGACTGGCCGAAGGCATTGCGCGAGCAGGGATTCGACCCCGCATCGCCGACCGCCTGGCTGGTCGAGGGCCTGCTGATCTACCTGCAGCCCGCCGCCCAGGACGAACTGTTCACCGCCCTCGATGCGCTCAGCGCCGCCGGCAGCCGCGTGGCGGTCGAGCAGATGGATCCCCTGACACCGCAGGACCTCGCGGCGATCGACGAGTCGCCCGAGAGCAACGACACCGGCGCCGGGGAGTGGACCAAGCTGATCTACAACGACCCGCATCAGGAGGTCGCGGCCTGGCTGGCCGAGCGTGGCTGGCGCGCCGAACGGACCTATGTGGGCGATTATCTTCGCACACACGGTCGTTCGACGGCCGGCCTCGGCCCGCAGGCGAGGCTGTTGCCCGCGCGGGTCAGCCTCGTCACGGGGATACGCGAGTAGTTACTTGCCGCCGGGGTGGCCGACGGTGGCCAGCGCTGTGGTCCAGTTGGTCGCGATGGCGCTCTGGGCGTCGGTGAGATTGACCTTGCCCGCACACACCAGCGAGTGCAGCTGATTCTCTACGGTGTCCTTCGGGTTGTTCGGGCCCGCACCGGGCGTGTGGTCGGGCGAGGGCGGTTCGACCCACAGGTTTTGCGGATCGTTGGGGTCACCGCCGAGTTCGAGCGAGATCAGATGGTCGTACTCGGCATCGTGCATGGCGCCGGTGAAGCCGTAGGACTTGGCGTTGGCGTCCTTCTCGCGGCTGGTGATGTTGGCGGGCGGGCGGATCGAGGAGGTGTAGCCGCTCGCGCAGATGGTCTGGGCCTGATCGGCGGAGGTGACCTTCGGATTGGTCGCGCCCGGAGTGCAGTTCGGGTCGGGAAGCGGCTGGCCGTCGGAGGTCTTGCCGTAATGGCATGAGCCGGGGGCCGGTTGGGCATGCACGGTGTAGGTGCCCGAGGGGCCCGGACCCACCGGAACGGACGAGGCGGTCTTGGCTCCGGGGCCGGGCTGGTGGGCCGCGACGGGGGATTTCGTCGCATGGGCGGACGAGCACCCGGCGATGAGCATCGGAACGCAGAGTATGGACGCGGACAGCGAGATCAGGGTCTTGCGCGTATACATGAACTTCCCTCTAACCGACGAGCTTTGCGTGCTCATTGTGGGGCATTTGTCGCGAAACGCCCGCGTTAGACACGCGACCAGTTTGCTATCGAGGCGAAATTGGGTCCTCAGCATCGGTTTCGGGGGTTGCCTGGGCGGATTCGTAGATGTCCAGGGCGATCTTGACGGCCGCGTCACGGCATTGCTCGTCGGTCAGCTCGACATCGCCCATCATGCCGACGCTCCAGGAGATCGCCGCGAGTGCCTGGCGCGCATGGAAAATCGCCAGCGGATCACGGTCCGGCGCGGTGATGGCGTCGGCGATCTGGCGGAACTGGTAGCGCAGCGCGGCGCCGACGCCCAGCCGGCGGAAGGCTGCCTGGTTCTCGTACATGAAGCGCGTCATGTCGCGGCCGGTCTCGTGCATCACCGTGCCGTAGCGCCGCAGGATCTCCCGGCCCGCCTCGCGCGGTGGCAGATTCGCCGACGCGGCCCACACGAGGATCTCGTCGACCCCGGCCCGCAGATCGTCGGCAAGGCTGACGACGATGTCCTCCTTTGCGGGGAAGTGGTAGTAGACCGCGGCTTTCGTGATGCCGAGGCGCTCGGCTATCTGCCGGATCGAGGTCTGGTCGTACCCCTGCGCGGAGAACAACTCCATTGCCACCGAACGGATTCGGCCGCGGGTGTCGGTCTTTCGCCCTGCCACCCGCACCTACCTCAATGCCCGAGTTGTCCCATAATCGACTGCATGAGCGTACCGGCGCTGGTGGCGACCGTGCCGCCGATCAGCGCGCCCGCCACCATCTTCGGCGAGTCGAGGCTGCTCCCGCTCCACTTCTCCCAGGCGAACCGGCCGCCGGCATAGATGATCGCGGTGGTCCCGGACAGCAGCATGAACCACGTGAAGTAATGCACCAGCTGCATGATCTTGTCCGCCAACGGCGGGGTCTCCGGCGTCGGGTTCGAAATCTGGGCGAGGATGACCTCGTGCACGGCCAACATCATCATGGTGAGCTCGTTCCGCGGGGCGAATGGTGCGTCACATACATGGTAGGACGCAACTGCGTTCGCGGCGCCCGGTCGGAACGGTTGCTACCGAATGTCTTTCGTGTAGATCGGGCTTGACCGACGGGTACGGTGCTGCGGGGCTGTCGAGTTCGGCGCTATTCGTCGTCGAGACCGGCCGACAGATACGCCGCGGCCGCAATCCACTGCCGGCAGCCGACATGGCGGTCGTGCGCACCCAGAATGGTGCGGGCGCGAGCGTAGGTGAGATCCCACGGTTCACTGCCGCAATCGCCGGATGATGCGGGGCCGCCGTGTGGTTCGCGGAGACCTGGGGGCCGAATCGTATGGGTCATGGACGCCTCTAGCCGTTCGCTGGGAATTTGCGGTGGTGATGGTGGCGCGGGGCCTAAACCGTCCGGCGTTGTCCGGTCGTGTCGTTGTTGAAGATTTTATGACGATGTCGCATGCAAATGCAAGAACATCTGCACAGACGAATGTACTTGTCCAGGGGGCGTTGGCGCTCTATGGGTCGTTTTTTCGGCCTAAAACCGACTGTCCGGTTGTTATTCGCCTCGGGATCCACAACCTCTCCCGTCTTGACATATCAAGATCGATATTGTTGCCGCCCTTACGGTTTCGATGCGCCGAACTCTCGATCTCTGGCAACCGACGTGCTATCGTCGGATTGTCGGTTCAAATGCAAGAACATCTGCGTGAACATCTGCAAGAACCGGCGGTGCCGCACCGGGCGGCGGTTCATCACACGTCAAGCGAGGAGGCAGAAATGACCGAGAGGACAGCAGCAGGTGTTGGTCGTATGTCCGACCTGTCCTGGCGCAAGAGCACCTTCAGTAATCCCAGTGGAAACTGCGTAGAGGTCGCCCACATGGCGAACGGTCTGGTCGCCGTCCGCAATTCCCGGGATCCCGAGGGTGCGGTACTGGTCTATACGCGCCCGGAGATCGATGCATTCCTGCGCGGAGCAAAGAGTGGGGAATTCGACGATCTCGCAGGGTGAACGGTAACATTGGCCTCGGCGCGGTGTCGGTTCGCGACGAGCGGGTATGTATTCGGCAACTGCCGTGTATGAGGTTGTGACCTTCACTGCCGGTGATTGTCGAGCATCGGAGTAGATTTCATGATCGCAGAACCCGTTCGGATCGGCCGCGTGGAATCGCTTGTCGCCGAACGCGGTCCGACGGCCCTTCGGATCGCGGTCGGCGGTCAGCTCCGCAAATTGCGGGAGCAGGCGCAGATCACGCGCGAGGCGGCCGGCGAGTACATCCGAGGTTCGCACGCCAAGATCAGCCGGCTCGAGCTCGGGCGCACGGGTTTCAAGGAACGTGACATCCGAGATCTGTTGACGCTGTACGGCATCGACGATGCGGATGAGCGCGAGACGCTGCTGGATCTGGTCCGCAAGGCCAATCAGCCGGGCTGGTGGCATCGCTACAGCGATCTGCTGCCGCCCTGGTTCGAGACCTATCTGGGCCTCGAGCACGCCGCCAAGGCGATCAGAACCTTTGAAGGGCAACTGGTTCCCGGTCTGTTGCAGACCGAGGAGTATGCCCGCGCCGTCGTTGCGCTGGGCCATGAGAACGTCGAGACCAGCCGCCGTGTCGAGCTGCGCCGCAAGCGGCAGGACATCCTGGAGCGGCGTGACGGTCCCACGCTGTGGGCGGTCATCGACGAGTCCGTGCTGCACCGGCCGATCGGCGGTCCCGATGTGCTGCGGGCCCAGCTCGAGCATCTCGTCGAGGCGTCGTCCTGGCCGAACGTGACCATTCAGGTGCTGCCGTACGCCGCGGGCGGTAATGCGGCAGCGGGCAGTTCGTTCACGATGCTGCGATTCGCCGAGCCGGAATTGCCCGATATTGTCTATTTGGAGCAACTCACCAGTGCGCTGTATCTGGATCGGCAGCAGGACTTGGAGATGTACCGGCAGGTCATGGACCGGCTGAGCGTGCAGGCCGAGCCACCGGACCGCTCGCGCCGGATGCTGGTCGAAGAGGCCGCCAAGCTGCGCTGATTCCGATACGGCGGGGGAGTGCGGTATCCCTTCGTCGTCGCGTGGGACGACTCGTTGATCACGAAGGGGCCATCGGCTTTCGCCGATGGCCCCTTCGCCATCCACAACTCTCTAGTGAAATATTATTGCTTTATACAAGTTGAGGCGATGCGCCAGAATGCTTCCGGCTGGAGCGAGGTGAGATTCCAATCGTTCACCATCGCGTGGGCCGTACTGACGATTCGCTCGACATCGAAATCATCGCGTGTGGCCGCGCCAGTGGACTCGACCGCCTCGATGACGAAACACGTTGCGGTTTCCCGCGAAAAAATCTGATGCTCGGTCCGGTTTCTATCGATAATTCCGAGCCGGCTGAGGTCCAATGGCTGGTTCATTCGAACGCCCCTGACGCCACGCCGTGAGCTGACCGAAGGCCTGAATTGGTCTCGGGTTCACCCTACGGCTGTCTGGTAGTCCCCTGTATTGCCTTGCATGCAGAGTCTATGACCGTGTAGCGAGCAGATGCAAGCACATCTGCAACATCGAATATGCAGTCGCAGACTGCATTTCGGCTGCTGAACGGTTGCTGTTGTCTGATTGCGGTGTGTCTCGGGGCTACCGTTACCGCGTTTATGGTGTTGCTATCTGGACGCCGGTTCAATCGTCGCACGGTAGCGGGGGTGCGTTCGACTTCCTGAGAAATTGTCCGGAGTGTCGCTGGTGTGTCGCGGTGTGTCGCGGAGCCCATGTCGTGTCGCGCTCTTCGGGCGTGTCGCGGTGTGATCGCGATCCGTCACGGCGTGGCGCGGTGGTCGGCCCACTGCTGTGCCGCATCGCGCAGGCCCTGTGTCCAGACGTTGGGCCGCCGGTCCGCGGTGGCACTCCATTCGCCCGCCAGCGCCGCCGAGAAGGCCCGTAACGCACCGTGTGTCGCCGTGTGCCAAACCGGTACCCGGGCGGCCCAGCGTTCGGCCTCGACGGGTTCGCGGCCCGCGAAGATGAGCCAGACGATCCAGCACGCCGGATCGATCCATGCCGCGCCGCGCGTGGCCCACGGCCAGTCCACGAGCCGTGCCGTCCCGGAGTCTTCGATGATGACGTTGCTGTAGTTCCAGTCGGTATGAAGGAGTGCGGTTCCGCCGAACAGGGCCCGGTCCGCGGAGTCGGGGGCGTAGTGGCCCCAGCGTTTTACCGCATCGTTGAGTTCGACGTCGGGCGGGGGGCGCAGGCGCGCGAGCGTGGTCATCGTCGCGGCCGTCGCCGCCAGGTCCGAGTCGAGCCGGTAATCGGCGGAATGTCCGGCTATGTAGTCGAAGCCGAGCAGATCCCAGCCTCCCGCGGTGAGCCGCCAGCGCAGCGCCGGGCCGATCGGCACGACGTGCGGTCCGAGCGCGGCCTCGCGCCGCTGGGTCCACACCTCCGGGTCGTCGGCGCGAATGCCCTTGACGAACGTGCGCCCCGCCGCGGTCTCGATCACGGTGGCGAGGTGGGAGCTGAACCCGGCATCCACGGATTCCGCGCGCACTACGGGACCGGCCACCTTGTCGACCTCGGCCCGCGTGGCCTGCGGTAACTCGGTCCAGCTGCGCCGCAGCGCCGAGGTCTGTACCCGATCCACGTTCACCCTCGAACATCTACCGTGAATGCCCTACCCAGGCAAACGAACTCGAACGGCCGCAGGCCGGCCGCGACCGAAGATGCGCACGCGGTGACGTCGTGCGCCATGGGTACTCCTCGATCCGCCGGGCGCCGTGCGCCTGCGCCGGGAGCCCGCTGTGCTTCTCCGGCGTAGCGAAAACCACGCCGGCGCAGCCGATCTGCCCGACACCCTATTCCAATCGGTTTGTGAGCACCCGTCGTTACCGCCAGCTTCGGTCCGGGCGTCGTGATCGCAACGCGGCCGCTACCGCCGGTGGCGATATTCCCCGATATCGAGATTACGCTCACCGACTTGCGCTCTGCCAGCGGGTTCGGCGGCCACGCCGGCGCACGTGCGGCGGCCGCTGCGCGAGCTCGGCATGGTGGCGAGCAAATGATACGTGCCCGTAGGAATTTCGCTCGCTCGGGCCCGTCCGTAACTGGTGATATTGACGATGAAATTGCATTTCGAGATATCGATCGAGTCGGATTTGTGTTGTGCAACTAGGCTTGTGGCCGATGGTTGATGAATTGTCAGTGGATCATCACGGTTTCGTGACTTCGATGGTTCCGTGGCCGTATCGTGATCTGCAACGCGGCGCCGGTGTTTGCGCGGTCGGTGCCGCGGTAGGTGTCGGCACCGCACCCGGAACAGGAAGGAGGGCCCGTCCGGTCGCCGCGCCATCCACTGCCGGGCGGCGCTCCGAAATCATCCGTCCGGTAACACACCTCGCACCTGGGCAACTGGACTTCCAACCCCTCCCGCCACCCGGTGCGTGTGCGTCGTGGTGGACAACCCCGCCGGATGTCACCCTTACCCCAGCGTCCGGCGGGGCCTCCGCATGACAACTGAATCCCGGTCCCTTAGCCTGCCAATCGTTAATGCTCGGTCGTAAGGAGTGCTCGATGTCGCGGACGACGATCACCGCGCTGGCGGCACTGGCGGCCAGCGCGGTGCTGGCCGCACCCGCCGCGGCCGATCCGCAACCCGGGCCACCCCCGGTGAACTCGGCGATCACCCGATCCGGCCTGTTGCGCATCGAATCTCGCGGACCGCAGTGGGATCGGCTGTACGTCGAATCCGCGTCCATGCGGCGGGCCATCCCGGTGGATGTGCTGCACGGGACCGGATCCGGGCCCCGGCCCGTGTTGTACCTGCTCGACGGCGTCGACGGCGAGCCGACCTCGGACTGGCTGGCCAAGGGCCGCGCGGCCGAATTCTTCGCGGACAAGCCGGTCGACGTGGTGCTGACCGGCGGTGGCGTGGGCAGCATGTACAGCGATTGGGACCATTACGACCACACCCTCGGCCTGAATCGATGGGAGACGTTCCTGATCAAGGAGCTGCCGCCGATCGTGGAGGGGTATCTGGGCTCGGACGGCCGCCGGGCGATCGCGGGCGTGTCGATGGGCGCACAGGGTGCGATGATGCTGGCCCAGCGGCATCCGGGCTTCTTCCACGCGGTGGCTGGAATCAGCGGCTGCTATTCCACCGCGGGCGATGTCGGGGAGGCCGTGACCCGGATCACCGTCGCCTCGCGCGGGGGCGACCCCGAGAACCTGTGGGGGCCGCCGGATTCCCCGGAGTGGGTCGCCCACGACAGCTTCCTGGGCGCGGCGACGTTGCGCGGCACCGCCCTCTACCTCTCGGCCGCCACCGGAGTGCCCAGCGTGCCCGATCTCGAGGCGGTCGCCGATGCGCCGGACGTGTCCGCGGCACTGCGGGCGGTGGGTGGCGGCGCGGCGCTGGAGGCCGGTGCGCTCGAGTGCACCGAGCGCTTCGCGCAACGCCTTGCGCAGCTGCACATTCCGGCCACGGTGAACCTGGAGCCGGCCGGAACCCACTCCTGGCCCGACTTCGCCGCGGAGCTGCCCGCGGCGTGGAATGCGATCGCTCAGGCGTTCCACGGCAAGGCAATCAGGCTCGATTACGGGCCGAGCTGAGCGTGATCTTCCGTGATTGGTTCGTGATTGGCGGGCATGGGTGTGAAAATCGGTGAAACCGTGGCCCATTGGCGACCGCATTGCGCAAGTGCGAACGTCCTTGATCCGGATGAACTCGCGCGACCTACGGTTGCCGGTCATCGGCGAGCTCGTCGATGAGGCGGTGGGTGTGTGACGCGGCGTGTCGCCGATCACCGGTACCCCGGTGGTCGGGTCGTAGACTCTGTGCCGTAGACCTGGATGCCGGTGTTCGCCGACGGCGGCCGCCGCTCGGGTAGACGTCACGAACAGGTGTTTCGTGGCGATATGGACGTTGCGGATACGGACAGGGCGGTCGGGAGCGATGCGTATGACGGGCGGCCTTCTGGTCGAGGTGGCGGACAGTGCGGGCATAGCGGACAGTGCGGTGCGGTCCGGGCGGACGGGCGCGGGAGCCGCGCTGTGACCGCCGGATCGATGACCGCCGCGGCCCCGCCGGAGGGCGAGGCGCTGCGCCCGGCCCTGGAGAAATTCGGCTTCGCCGAGCTCAGGCGCACCGTCGTCATCGGCTCGGTGCTCGGCGGTTGCGTGGTGCGCCGGGTGCTGCGCGGTGGGCTGCGCAAGTCCGCCCGCCGCCGCTCGATGGCCGACGGCACCGTCGACGGCTTCGAGGTGCTCGGCCCGATGTTCGTCAAACTCGGCCAGCTGATCGCGTCCTCGCCCGGCGCCTTCCCGGCCGAGCTGGCCGATGCGTGTCTGCGCTGCCTCGACGACGTGCCGCCGTTCCCGGCCGTGGATGCGCGCAACATCATCGAGGCGGATCTGGGCCGCCCGATCGCGGAGCTGTTCCGGGATTTCGACGACACACCGCTGTCCGCCGCGTCCGTGGCCCAGGTGCACGGCTGCGTACTCGCGGACGGCCGCCCCGCGGTGGTGAAGGTGCAGCGCCCCGATATCGGCCGGAAGATGATCGTCGACCTGCGCGCGGCCTTCCGGCTGGCCGGGCTGATGGAGCGCCGCTCGGAGAACGCGCGCGTGGCCAACGCCGAGGGCGTGGTCCGCGATCTGTACGAGACCACCGTGGCCGAACTGGACTTCCGCAACGAGGCCGACAACCAGACCCGCGCCCGCGCGAACCTGCGGGCTTTCGGCGACAACGCCAGTGTCGTGGTGCCGGAGGTGTTCTGGGAGTATTCCGGGCCGCGGGTGCTGTGCATGGAGCGGATGAGCGGAATGCCGCTGGACCGGTTCGACGATATCCGTGCCGCGCACCCGGATCCGGAGTTGCTGATCCGCCGGCTGGTCAAGGCGTGGCTGGAGAGCGTGGTGGTGCACGGGCTCTTCCACGGCGACGTGCACGCGGGCAACCTGTGGCTACTGGACGACGGTCGCGCGGCGATGCTCGATTTCGGCATCGTCGGCAAGATGGGCCCCGAGTGGCGCAACTTCGTGCGGGCGCTGTTCCATGCCAGCGCGATCGACGGGGACTTCCGCCCGGTGGCGCGGGCGCTGCGGGAGCTGGATCTCGTCGAGGGCGATGCGGGCGACGATGCCACCATCGGCCGCCAGCTCGCCACCGCGTTGGCGCCGGTGCTGTCGGGCAAACTCGCCAAGCTCGATATGGGCAAGGTGGCCGCGCGGTTGGTCGAATTCGGCAAGCGCCGGGGTGCGTCCGGGCCCGAGCAGCTGATCCTGATGGGCAAGCAGCTGGGATATTTCGAGCGCTACGCCGTTGCGCTGGCGCCGGGCTGGCGTCTGGGCCAGGATCTGTACCTGTTCCGGAACATCTTCCAGGACGAGGTGACGGCGAAGGCGGCCGCGGAGGGTGTCGAGCTGCCCGCCTAGGCCCTCGGGCCGGGCCGACGAAAGGACACGATGAACGGGTCGGACACCTACCGCTGGGAGCTCACCTACAACCGCTTCGACGGCACGAGCCGGGTGGAGACGGGCGAGGGACTGTTCGGGTCGCCCGAGGAAATCAGCGGGCGGGTGTGCCGCACCTATGTGGAGGTCGGGACCGCGCTGTTCGACACGCTCTGCGACGACGTCACCGACGGGCACTATCACGACGTGCTCGATGCGCGGGTGGAGGACAGGCCCGACCCGGATCGGCCCGTGCGGGACGTGCGCGGGCTGGTGTTCGATCACGAGGGCGCCGAGAAGTTCAGCCTGACAACGGAATTGGTCTATCGGACGGTGACGGCTGACGCCGTCGAGGGCTACCGCGAGGAACTGGCCGAATGGGAGCGCAAGGACGCCGAGCGGCGGGCCCGGCGCGCAAAGGCCGCGGCGGCGGGCGGGCGCCCGACGCTGCAGCCGCTGGATCCGCGGCTGCGCAGCCTGGTCGCCACCCTGCGGGTCGAGGCCGACACCGTGCGCGAGGAGATCTTCACCCCGGATCACTGCCGGGAACAGCTGGCCCTGGCCGAGAACACCGTGGCCGCGGCGACCGCCGCCAGGAGCAGGGCCGAGGCCAGCGGGGATATGGCCGAGGCCGCGCACGCGCACGCCTACATCCTGCGCTGGCGTCCGCGGATCGCCCGCTGGGCGAACATGCTGGAGCTGACCACCGAGGCGTATGTGGACGCCGCCGCGATCGAGGCGGAGGCCGAGCGCATCGCGAACATCCCGCCGTCGGATCTGCCGCCCGCGGACGAATAATCCGGGGCGGGCCGTCGGCGCGGAGTTCGCCGAATCACACCCATAATGGTTGTGCGCAATATAGTTGTGGTCTACAGTATTGCTTGTGACCGATCAACTGGCACTCGATCAGCAGCTGTGTTTCCCGCTGTACGCGGCGTCGCGGGCGATGACCGCGGTGTACCGCCCGAAGCTGGAGGCGATGAGCCTGACCTACCCCCAGTACCTGGTGATGCTGGTGCTGTGGGAGCGGGACGGCCGCAGTGTCGGCGAGCTGTGCACGGCGCTGGCGCTGGACTCCGGAACTTTGTCGCCGCTACTCAAGCGGCTGGAGGCGGCAGGCTTCGTCGCGCGCAGCCGTTCGGCGGCCGACGAGCGCCGCGTCGAGATCCGCCTCACCCCGACCGGCCGCGACCTGCGCGCGGCGGCCTGCGGCATCCCGGAGGAGATGGCTGGTGTCACCGGTCTGTCACCCGATGAACTCGGGACGCTGCGCGGCCTGCTGCAGCGCCTGAATGGGGCGCTGAGCGCCCATACCGCGAAGGAGATTTGAGATGGCAATTCTGTACACGGCCGAGGCGCTGGCGACCGGCGACGGCCGCAACGGGCACGCCCGCACCACCGACGGCAAGGTTGACGTCTCACTCTCGATTCCGAAGGAGATGGGCGGCAACGGCGAGGGCACCAATCCCGAGCAGCTGTTCGCGGCCGGGTACGCGGCCTGCTTCCATTCCGCGCTGCGGCTGGTCGGCGCGCGGGCCAAGGCGAACATCGACGACTCGGCGGTCGGCGCGAAGGTCGGCATCGGCTCGAACGACGCCGGCGGGTTCGGGCTGGAGGTCACCCTCGAGGTGTCGCTGCCGCACCTGTCCCGCGAAGAGGCGCAAGAGCTGGCCGACGCCGCGCACCAGGTGTGCCCGTACTCCAACGCCACCCGCGGCAACATCCCTGTCCAGGTGCTGATCGCCGAGGACTGAGGACACGTTGGGGTCGGGCGTGTGCACGGCCCCTTTCGTATCGGCAACGCTGAGCCGAGTGTCGGCGGACCTGCCTCACCGCGCAGGCTCATCCGGTGCGGGGCGACAGCAATCGAGGAACAGCATTGCCGAGGGTGATTACGTGAGCTGGTAATCCCCTCGGCGCCAACCATATCGACCTCAGGGGGCAGGACTGCCCGAGGCTGCCTGCGCTGACGCGTGGGCGATCGATCGGGCGCGACAGGACGAACCGAACAGAAGGAGCGAAAGCATGCGTGCAGTAGTAATCGAGGAATTCGGCGAGCCCACAGGCGTTCTCGCGGCCGCGGAGCGCCCACTGCCGGAGCCGGGCCCGGGGCAGGTGCGCGTCGCCATGATTCTCGCGCCCATTCACAATCACGATCTGGCGATCGTGCGCGGCGTGTACGGCTACCGGCCACCGCTGCCCGCGATTCCCGGGACCGAGGCCGTGGGCCGCGTCGATGCGGTGGGGCCTGAGGTCACGGGCGTGGAAGTCGGTCAGCGCGTGAGTGTTTCGGGTATCCAGGGGGCGTGGGCGGAGTACTTCCTGGCCGACGCGGCACAGGTGGTGCCGGTGCCCGAGGCGGTGAGTGACGAGACGGCGGCCCAGCTGCTGGCGATGCCGCTGAGCGCGCTGATGCTGCTCGAGGATCTCGATGTGCGACCCGGCCAGTGGATTGCGGTGAACGCCGCGAACGGCGCGGTCGGCCGCCTGCTGAATGTGCTTGCGCGCCAACGCGGAGTCCACGTGCTGAACCTGGTGCGCGGACCGGCGTCGGTGCGGGCGCTGGGGGAGCTGGGCTTCGAGCCAGTCGTGGACACCGAGTCCGCCGACTGGGTGGCGCGTGCCACCGAGTCGGTCGGCGGGGAGGGCGTGGCGCGCGCGGTGGATCAGGTCGGCGGCCCGGCCTCGAACGATCTGCTGACGCTGCTGGGCCCGCGCGGCGAGCTGATTTCCTTCGGTGCGCTGTCCGGGCAGCCGATGTCGATCAATCCGGGCGCGATGATCTTCAAACAGGCTGTGGTGAAGGGCTTCTGGGGATCCAAGCGCGCCGAGGAGATCGGCCCCGAACAGCGCCGGAGGCTGATCGGCGAGCTCGTCGACGCGGCCGCGCGGGGCGTGCTGCGGCTCGAGGTCGAGAGCGCGTATCCGCTGGAGTCGGCCGCCGAGGCCGCGGCCGCGAGCGAGCGCCCCGGTCGCAACGCCAAGATCGCGCTCACTGCGAAATAACCACCCTTCCCGATGTGGATCTGGATGCGGCGCGGCAACACGGCTCCGCATCGATGACGGCCCGGCCCCGGATTTCGGGGCCGGGCCGTCACCTACGAGAAGTACCGTGTCCCAGCGTTATTCGGTGTCGGGACGGGTGAGGAACGCCATGACCGCGCTTTCCCAGGCGGCCTTCTGCTCGATCATCACCCAGTGCCCGCAGTTCGGGAAGATGTGGATCTCGCCGCGCGGCAGCGTGCGCAGCGGCAGCAGCGCCATGTCGACCGGGCTGACCCGATCGTCGCGGCCCCAGGTGACGAGCGTCGGCGCGGTGATCTTGTGCAGCATCGCCCAGTACGGGGGCTGATCCGAGGCCGCGGCGGCCGCTGCGGTCGCGGTCATGGCCGCGCGGCTGTACATGCGCCGCGCCGATTCCAGCGTCTTGGGCTCGGTGGCCAGCGCCCAGCGCTCCTCGATCATCTCCTCGGTGACGATCTTGCGGTCGTACACCATCGAGTGTAGCCAGCTGACCAGCGCCTCACGCGAGGGATTGTCGGTGAAATCCATCAGCAGGTTGATGCCCTCGCCGGGGCCGGGGCTGAAGATGTTGCGGCCCACGCCGCCGATGGTCACGATGCGGCGGAACAGGTTCGGCTGCGCGATGGCCAGATTCGCCGCGACGATCCCGCCCATCGAGTTGCCGATCACGTCGACCTGGTCGAGACCCAGCCCCTTCAGGAAGCGCAGCACCGCCGCCGGTGCGGCCACCATCGGATGCTCGTCGGTCGGATCGCTGACGCCGAATCCGGGGAATTCCAGCACCAGGCAGCGGAAACGCTGGGCGAAGAACGCGAGATTGCCGCGGTAGTTGCGCCAGCCGCTCACCCCGGGACCCGAACCGTGCAGCATCAACAGCGGCGGCCCGTCCCCGGCCTCGTGGTACCGCAGCACTCCCGCGTCCGTGTGCAATTCCCGCAGCGTGTTCTCGTACGTCAGTTCGGCCATCGTGGTGGATCCGCCTTTCTCGCTGGGCATTGTCGTTCCCTGCGGACGTTAGGGCATGAGGTCGGTCCGCGGTAAGGGCGCGTTCCGGCCACCGAGATCGCGGTAGCCGGTATTCAATCAACGATTGAATCAACGTTTGAAGTGTGTTTCACTGGGCGCATGGCGAGTGGCAGCGAGAAGCTTCAGAGCCCGGCGGGCACGCGGGAGCGGCTGTTGGCCGCGGCCGAGCGCCTGCTGCTGACCGAGCGGTACGACGAGGTGTCCGTGCGTGGCATCTGCGCGGCGGCGGGCGCGAATCCCGCTGCGGTGCACTACCATTTCGGCTCCAAGGAGGCGCTGGTCGCGGCGCTGCTCGAGGACCGGCTCGGCGAGCTGTGGGATGCGCGGCTCACGGCGCTGGCCGCGCGCGGCGCGTCGGTGCCCGATGTGCTGGCCGCGCGCGGCGCGTCGGTGCCCGAGGTGGTCGACGCGGTGATCGAGCCGTTCGTCGAGCTGGCCGCGGATCCGGTGGGCAGGCTGCATCTGCGGCTGCTCGCGCAATTCGTGCTGGGGCGGCCCCCGCTGGTCTGGACCCGCCCGTGGTTCCGGATCGATACCTGGGACGGGCTGCTGCCCGGCCCGGACGCGGAGGAGGGCCGGCGCCGCCTGCTGCTCGCCTTCAACCTGATCATCATGCGGTTCGGCGCGGTCGAAGCGCGAGGTTCGGAACTTTCCGCGAATTCCGTTGCGACGCTGCGCGATTTCGTGATTGCCGGATTGATCGGCAGTACAGGAGAAGACAGATGAACGACGATATTTTCGCACCGGCCACGTTGGGGCCGATCACGCTGCGCAACAGGGTGATCAAGGCCGCCACCTTCGAGGGCCGCACACCGGACGCCCTGGTGACGGACGACCTGATCGCCTTCCACCGGGAGGTCGCCGCGGGCGGCGTCGGGATGACCACCGTGGCGTATTGCGCGGTGGCGCCGGGTGGCCGCACCGATCGGCATCAGCTCTGGATGCGCCCCGAGGCGCTGCCGGGACTGCGCGAGCTCACCGACGCGGTGCATGCCGAGGGGGCGGCGGTGAGCGCGCAGCTCGGCCACGCCGGGCCGGTGGCCAATGCCGCCTCGAATCGCGCGCCCGCGCTCGCGCCCAGCCGAATGTTCAGTCCGCTCGGCATGCGGATGATGAAGGTTCCAAGCGAACCCGAGCTCGCCGAACTCGTTGCCGCCCATGCCGATGCGGCGCGCCTGGCCGAGCGGGCCGGGTTCGATGCGGTCGAGATCCATTTCGGGCACAACTATCTGGCGAGCTCGTTCCTGAGCCCGAAGCTGAACCGGCGCACCGACGGGTACGGCGGCTCGGACGAGAAGCGGGCCCGGCTGACTCGCGAGATCGCGCGGGCGGTGCGCGAGGCGGTGGGCGGGCGGCTGGCGGTAACCGCCAAGCTGAACATGGCCGACGGCGTGCCCGGAGGCCTGTCCATGGAGAGCTCGCTGCAGGTGGCGGCCTGGCTCGAAGCGGACGGCGCCCTCGACGCGCTCGAATTGACCGCGGGCAGTTCACTGCTCAATCCGATGCTGCTGTTTCATGGTGACGCGCCGCGTAGTTCGTTCGCCAAGACGCTGCCGATTCCGGCGCGCTGGGGATTTCGGGTTGTGGGCAAGAAATTCCTGCGCGAATATCCCTATCACGAGGCCTATCTGCTCGACCGGGCCCGGCAGTTCCGGCGCGAGCTGTCGATGCCGCTGATCCTGTTGGGCGGCATCACGAATCTGGACACCATGCGGACCGCACGGGCCGAGGGGTTCGACTTCATGGCCATGGGCCGGGCGCTGCTGCGGGAGCCGGACCTGTTGCGCCGCATTCAGTCCGATCCGGCGACCCGGTCGGCGTGCATTCACTGCAACGAATGCATGCCCACGATCTATACCGGGACCCATTGCGTGCTGCGGTTGGCACGGCCGGTCGCGGCGCCGACCACAACCGAGTGACCGGGTCCCTGGGCGTCTGGAACATCAACGGGCAGAAATGGATTCATCAATGATCAACAGGAGTAACGCACTGTGACAGGACGTTTGGCGGGGCGGGTGGCGCTGATCACCGGCGCGGCCTCGGGAATGGGCGCATCGCACGCCCGGGCGTTCGTGGCCGAGGGGGCGTCGGTGATGCTCGCCGATATCGCCGACGATGCGGGCAAACTGCTCGCGGACGAGCTGGGCGAGCGCGCCGCGTACGTGCACCTCGACGTGACCAGCGCCGAGGAGTGGGCGGCGGCGGTGTCGGCGACCGTCGAACGGTTCGGCCTGCTCAACGTGCTGGTCAACAACGCGGGCCTGCTCGACGGCGGCCCGCTGGGCACGTACACCGAAAAGCAGTGGGACCGAGTGCTTTCGGTGAATCTGACCGGCCCTTTCCTGGGCCTGAGCGCCGCCCGGGACGCGCTGGTCGCCGCGCGCCCGGCCGCGGTCGTCAACATCTCCTCCGCCGCGGGCATGCAGGGCGTGTCCGGAATGCACGCCTACACCGCCTCCAAGTTCGGCGTGCGCGGGCTGACCAAGTCCGCCGCGCTGGAACTGGCCCCGCATGGCGTCCGGGTGAACTCGGTGCACCCCGGCGGCATCGCGACCCCGATGATCGGGGCCATGGCGGGCCAGGTGCCGGATATTGATCGCACCGCGAATACCGTTGGCCGGCTTGGTGTTCCCGAGGAGGTCAGCGACCTCGTCGTGTTCCTGGCTAGTCAGGAATCCAGCTATTGCACGGGCTCGGAATTCGTCGTCGACGGCGGGTTGACCGCGGGGCAGACCTTCGGCTGAGCCGAAAGCGCCCGCGCCTGAGCGGTCGGCGGCCCCGCACGGGCCACTGTCGATACATTCTTGTATCGGTCTGCCGCCTGGGCGGCTAGGCTCATGCGTGACACTCCGCCGTCCGCTTCGGCGGTGCCGGTAGACGCGCGCTCCGGAGCGGGCGGTGGACCTGACGGCCCGGCGAACAGGAGAGCGCGGCATGAGCTTCGGGGACTTTCAGAACGAGATCTATTTCAACGGCCTGCGCGGGGTCTTGCCGGATCTGCCGATGAAGTTCGCCGAGCTCGAGGAACGGGCGCGCGCGGCCCTGCCGCCGTCGGTGTGGTCGTATGTCGCGGGCGGGGCGGGGGACGAGTACACCCAGCGCGCGAATGCCACCGCCTTCGAGCGGTGGGGGCTGGTTCCGCGGATGTTCGTCGGGGCCAAGGAGCGCGATCTGTCGGTCGAGGTGTTCGGCACGACGCTCCCGGCTCCGGTCTTCATGGCGCCGGTCGGCGTGATCGGGCTGTGCGCGCAGGACGGCCACGGCGATCTGGCCACCGCCCGCGCCGCGGCCCGCACCGGAGTGCCGATGGTGGCCTCCACGCTGACGGTCGATCCGCTCGAGCAGGTTGCGGCCGAATTCGGTTCGACGCCGGGGCTTTTCCAGCTGTACACCCCGACCGATCGCGACCTCGCGGCCAGCCTGGTGCAGCGCGCCGAGCAGGCCGGATTCAAGGGCATCGTGGTCACGCTCGACACCTGGGTGACCGGCTGGCGGCCACGGGACCTGTCGACCGGGAATTTCCCGCAGCTGCGCGGGCACTGCCTCGCCAACTACTTCACCGATCCGGTCTTCCGGGCGAGCCTGGCCGCGCCGCCCGAGCAGGATCCGCAGGCGGCCATCCTGCGCTGGATCCAGGTCTTCGGCAACCCGCTCACCTGGGAGGACCTGCCATGGCTGCGCTCGCTGACGAAGCTGCCGCTGATCGTGAAGGGCCTCTGCCATCCCGACGATGTGCGCCGTGCCAAGGACGGCGGCGTCGACGGCGTCTACTGCTCGAATCACGGTGGGCGCCAGGCCAATGGCGGCCTGCCCGCCCTGGACGCACTGCCGGGCGTCGTGGAGGCCGCCGACGGCCTGCCGGTGTTGTTCGACTCCGGAATCCGCAGCGGCGCCGACATCATCAAGGCCCTGGCGCTGGGGGCAACGGCGGTCGGCATCGGCCGCCCCTACGCCTACGGCCTGGCCCTGGGGGGCGAGGCGGGCATCGTGCACGTGCTGCGCTCGCTGCTCGCCGAGGCGGATCTGATCATGGCCGTGGACGGATATCCTGCGCTGGAGGACCTGACCCGTGACGCGCTTCGGCCGGTCTTGCGCTGAACGGGCGTCTCGGGAAGGCGGCCCGGGCCGAGCCTGACCCGTTCAGTCCGTAGGCTGTCGGCGTCCGGGAATGCGGCTCGAGAGGGGAATCGACAATGCAGGCAGCCCGTTTCAGCCGGTTCGGGGGTCCGGAGGTGCTCGAGATCGTCGAGCTGCCCGATCCGCATCCGGGCCCCGGGCAGGTCCGGATTGCGGTGCGCGCGGCCGGTGTGAACGCGAGCGACTGGAAGAAACGCCGCGGCCTGATGGACGAGGAACTCCCGCAGACCCTCGGGTACGAGGCGGCGGGCGTGGTCGACGAGCTCGGTGCGGGCGTGCGGGATGTGGCCCTGGGCGATCGCGTATTCGGATTCGCCGCCGATGGGTCGGCGCAGGCCGAGCTGGGGGTGCTGTCGCACTATGCGCCGATCCCGCCGTCGCTCGACTTCGCCGGCGCCGCAGCGCTTCCAGCGGCCATCGAGACGGCAATGCGCGCGCTGGATCAGCTCGGCCTCGTGGCCGGCGGCACGCTGCTCGTCAACGGGGCATCCGGCAGTGTGGGCAGTGCCGCGGTGCAATTCGCGGTGGCCCGCGGCGTGCGCGTGATCGGCACCGCCGGTCCGGCCAATCACGAGGTTGTTCGTTCGCTGGGTGCGGAGCCCGTCGCCTACGGCGAGGGCATGGCCGCGCGGGTTCGGGAACTTGCGCCCGCGGGTGTGGATCTCGCGCTGGACGTCGCCGGAAGCGGGGTGCTGCCCGAGCTCATCGAGCTCGCCGGTGGGAAGGGGCACGTGGTGACGATCGCCGATGTCGCGGGCGCCCAGGAACACGGGGTGCGGTTCAGTCGCGGGGATTCGGGTCGCGCGACCCATGTGCTCGGCGAGATCGGCGAGCTGATCGAGTCGGGCCGCTTCGTTCTTCCTGTCGCACAAACCTTCCCGCTGGCCGATGTCGCCCAGGCGCACCGCGTCGGCGAGGCCGGTGGGGTGCGCGGCAAGCTCGTCCTGGTGATCGACTAGCCGCCGCGCCTACGCGGCCAGCGCCGCCGCGATGAGTGTGATCGCACCCGGCAGCGCCTGAACGAGCAGGATGCGGCGACTGGCGGTGAAGCCCCCGTACAACCCGGCGACCACGACGCAGGCGGCGAAGAAGATCTTCGCGGCGGACCCGACCGGATCCGAGGCGATGAGTCCCCAGATCAGGCCCGCGGCCAGAAAACCGTTGTACAGGCCCTGATTCGCGGCCAGCACCTTGGTCTGCTCCGCGAATTCCGGGGTGCTGCCGAACGCGGCGCGCCCGCGCGGCGTGGTCCACAGGAACATTTCCAGCACGAGGATGTAGACGTGCAGGGCCGCGAGCAGTCCGACGAGGATATCGGCGACGATGCGCATGGGCGCGCCTTTCTGGAGAGAATTCACCGGCTCGGCCCAGCATGAACGGCCCGCAGCCCCGCGTCCGGCCGACGCGCCGTTCCGCGTCGATCGCATCGGTTTGCGGAGGTGGGCCGTGGACGGGTCGGTGCGGTGCTGTCCGCTCCGGCCCCGGTCCGTTATGGCTTCGGCGGGTGGGCCGCGCCACAGGCTCCCCGCCCGGGGAGGTGCGGGTGCGATGACGGCAGCGTGAGGTCGTGTTCTACTCCGGCTCCCGGGCGGGCAGGCCGCGCAGCAGGACGTCGAGGAACAGGTCGAAGCGGGGCGCGGCCTCGCCGAGGTGGAGTGGATTCTCTTGTGCGGCAAGCCAGCTGACGAGCGAGGCGATGAAGATGTACCAGCTCTGCTCGGCGAGGGCGGGAGACACGCCAGCGCATTACGCTGAGCGCCACACCGGACCACATTCCGGCCGGTGCCCGGGGCGTCGGTGCGGCCGGCCCGGGTGCCGCACTATTGGCAGTGGCCGCCCTTGATGAAGAAGTTCCCGCCCTGGTACGGCGGGGGCGGCTGGATACGCCCCTCCCACTCGATGCAGGTGTGCGGTGCGTACTGGTACTTCGGGCCCGCGTACGTGGTGTAGTTGCCGTTGTCTTCCTGCATATGGTTCATGTCGAGGCCGATGCCGGCCATCACGTTGATCGGCGCGCCGGGCTGGTCCCGCACGGTGACAACGCAATTGGTCCCGTTACCGTTGTTGTAGGTCAGGAAGGTGGTGCCGCCGAGCAGGTCTTGATGATCGATCACCGCGTAACCCGCACCGCATGCGCCGTTGTACGAGGCGGCCGATGCGGTGCCGGAACCCAGCGCTACCTCGCCGCCGGCGAAGGCGGTGAGGCTCAGGGCGGCGGCGGCAATGGCTCTGATCGAATTCATGCAGAACTCCGGAGTCTTTGTGCGAGTCGGAAGCGATCTCGGTTCGAGCAGCAGCGTATCCGGCGCAAGATGCCGCGATTATCCGCAAGCTGGCGGATATTGGTGGGCTCGGCCGCGGGAGGCCGGGTCCCGCCCCACGCGGCCAAGGCATTACGCCGAGTTGCGAGAGCTCGTGGAGAGGGTGCCCGGATCGCGCAGGACCTCCTGGACCGCGCGCAGGGCCGCGCCGAGAATCGGCCCGCTGCGGCCCAGGGGAGAGGCGGTGACCGTGCGAACATCGAAAGGTCGTACGGTGAGGCGGGTTTCGAGCTGGTGGCGGATGCGGGGCAGCAGCCAGGACCCCAGGTCGGCGTAGGCCCCGCCGAGCACGACCGCGGCGGGGTCGATCAGGCCGATTGCGCCGGCCAGCGCGATACCGAGTGCGTCCCCGGCCTGTTCGATCGCCCGCGTGGTGTCTCGGTGCCCGGCCCGGGCGCTGGCGGTGAGCACCGTGACCGGGTCTTTGCCCGGCTCCTCGCGCAGCCCGGCCGCGCGCAGGACGGCGTCCTGATTGGCGTACAGCTCCAGGCAGCCGCGGGAACCGCAGGGGCAGTGGGGGCCGTCCGGATGGACCGTCATGTGGCCGAGCTCCCCGGCGTAGCCGCGGGCGCCGCCGTAGAGGCGGCCGTCGATGACCAGGGCCGCGCCGATGCCGGCCTCGGCGGAGACGTGCAGGAAGTTCTCCGGCGCTCCCGCGCTCCAGAGTTCGGCCAGCGCACCGAGATTGGCCTCGTTCTCCAGTCGCGGGAGATCCGGTTCCGGCCAGAGTTCGCCGAGCGCGACCTCGTGCCAGCCGAGATGCGGTGCGTGCGTGACGATTCCGGGTCGCTGGCCGGGCAGACCGGGGATCGACAAGACGGGCGGCAGCGGACGCAGGCCCAGGCCCTCGGCGTCCGTCCGGACCGCCGCGGCGAGCGCGGCCAGCTCTCGCACCACCGCGACCGGCGCGCGGTGCGCGTTGTGCACCTCGGTGCGACGCCGCGCGCGCACCTCGCCGCGCAGGTCCACCACGCAGGCGCCGAGGTGCCCGACGCCGATCTCCAGCCCGAACCCGGCGGGCCCGGTATCGCTGAGCGCCAGGGTCCGCCCCGGTCGGCCCGCCCTGCCGGAAGCGGCGATCGGGCCCTCCCGCAGCAGGTTCGAGGCGATGAGCTCGTCGACGAGACTCGAGACGGCAGCGCGGGTGAGCCCGGTCTTGCCCGCGACGTCGGCGCGCGAGAGGTCCGAATCCGTTGCGACGGTGCGCAATACGAGCGCCAGATTCTGCCGCCGCATACCGGACTGGGATGCGGCCGCCCGGGGCGGGGCTTCGGTCACCGCGGCGCCTCATCGACATGTGAGACATCGTCGACGACTGGCGCCCCGTCGACGACCGACGCTCCGCTGGTGGGTGGCGCCCCGCCGACGAGCGGTACCGCCGTGCCCGGTGGCGCTGGGTCCCACGAGATCACGCTGCGCCCCCGGCGGCGAGCAGCGGCTGGGCGGCCCGCAGTGTCGCGGCGATCCGCTCCAGCGCCTCGGTGTCGCGGGGGACCGGTTCCAGCAGTGGGCCTTCGGCCGTGCGCCAGCGGCGCGCGACAGCGTAGGGGTCCTCGCCGGTGAGCAGTCCGGCCGCCTGGGCGGCCGCGCCGAGCGCGACCAGTTCCCCCGCGGGCGGGATCTGCACCGCTCGCCCTGACAGGCGAAGCACGGTCTGCTGCCAGGCCGTTCCGCGCGCGCCGCCGCCGATCAGCAGCAGGGGCGTCGCCGGATCGTGCGCGGGCACATCGCCATCCGATCGGGCAGTGTTGCGATCGGGCGACGTCTCCGGGTTCGATTGTGGCGAAGCGGGACTCGACTGATACCCCGACGAATCGGCCCGAGGCGGGCCGGCGCTCCGGTGCGCCTCGCCTCCGGCCGATGGTGCGGCGGCGAGTCCGATTGCGCTCGAAGGGCTGAGTACGAGATCCAGTGCGGCGAGCAGAGAATAGACGGCCCCGTCGTACGCGGCCTGGAGTAGCTGCCCCGGGGTGGTGTCGTGGCGCAGGCCGTGCATCAGGCCGCTGGCGAACGGAAGCTGCGGCGTGCGTTCCCCGTCGAGATAGGGGAGTACCACGGCCGAGCCGCCCGGCTCGACAGCGTTCCGGTCCAGGCTCAGCAATGCGGCGATGCGGTCGATCGCCTGAGTGCAGTTGAGCGTGCAGGCCAGGGGCAGCCAGTCCGCGCCCGCATCGGCGAATCCGGCGACGACGCCCGTGGGGTCATGCGGCCGGGCGCGGGTGCGGGCATAGACCGTGCCGGAGGTGCCCAGGCTGAGCACCGGCGTGCCGGGCGCGAGGCCCAGGCCCAGCGCGGCCGCCATATTGTCGCCGGTGCCGACGCCGACCGGAATGCCCTGCCGCACCGGAATATCGGCGCGCGTGTGGCCCGCGGCCCGGTCCGGCGACGCGACGATCGGCAGGGCTGCCGAATCGAGACCGATGGCCGCGAGCACCTCGGCGTCGTAACCGGACGGCGTCCACCACGCCGTGCCCGACACGTCGCCGCGGTCGGTCACACTCTCGCCGGTCAGTCGCTCGATGAGATAGTCGTGCGGAAGACGAACGGCCGCAACATGATCGGCATGGTGGGGCTCGTGTTCGCGCAGCCACGCCCACTTGGCGGCGGTGAACGAGGCGTTGGGTACCGACCCGATCCGCGTGGCCCACCACCCCGCCCCGAACCGGTCGACCAGCGCGGCGGCCTGCGGCGCGGACCGCACGTCGTTCCACAGCAGCGCCGGGCGGACCGGATCGCCCGCGGCATCGAGCGTGACCAGGCCGTGCTGCTGCCCGCCGATCGACAGCGCCTCGGCCCGTGCGGCATACCCGGTCTGCTCGATCGCCGCGCACAGCGCCGACCACCACTGCCCGGGGGCGCTCTCGCGGCCCGCGCCGGTACTGACGGTGTGCGGCGCGCGTCCCTCGCCCAGCACCTGCCCGCTCTCGGCGTCCACGGCCACGGCCTTGGTGGCCTGGGTCGAGCTGTCGACCCCGATGACGACCCGCTGCGCAGCCATGTTCCGCTCCTGATTCCCGGACGGCCTTCCCATCCCGCTCCCAGCACAGTATATTTGTTTTTCGAGTTTACAAATAGGGATTCCCGCGCAGAGTTCGGAGCTGCCCATGGCCACCACCGACCCGTTCACCCCCACCCCCGCCGATCGGTTCACCTTCGGTCTGTGGACCGTCGGCTGGCAGGGGCGCGATCCGTTCGGCGACCCGACCCGCCCGCCGCTGGACCCGGTGGAGTCGATCGAGCGCCTGGCCGAGCTGGGCGCGTACGGCATCACCTTCCACGACAACGACCTCGTCCCGTTCGACGCAACAGAGGCCCAGCGCGCCGCGACGATAGCGAGATTCCGTGCGGCACTGGATAAATTCGGCCTGGCGGTGCCGATGGCCACCACGAATCTGTTCACCCATCCGGTGTTCAAGGACGGGGCGTTCACCGCCAACGACCGCGACGTGCGCCGCTACGCACTGCGCAAGACCATTCGCAACATCGACCTGGCCGTGGAGCTGGGCGCGAGCACCTATGTCGCCTGGGGTGGGCGCGAGGGCGCGGAATCCGGTGCGGCCAAGGATGTCCGGGTCGCGCTGGATCGGCTGAAGGAGGCGTTCGATCTGCTCGCCGCCTACGTCGAGCAGCAGGGCTACGACATCCGCTTCGCCATCGAGCCCAAGCCGAACGAGCCGCGCGGGGACATTCTGCTGCCCACCATCGGGCATGCGCTGGCGTTCATCGAGGAACTGGAAAATTCCGAGCGCTTCGGGCTCAATCCCGAAGTGGGACACGAACAGATGGCCGGGCTGAACTTTCCGCACGGCATCGCGCAGGCGCTGTGGCACGGGAAACTGTTCCATATCGACCTCAATGGTCAGACCGGCCCGAAATACGATCAGGACTTCCGTTTCGGCGCGGGCGATCTGCGCCAGGCATTCTGGCTCGTCGACCTGCTCGAGCGCAGCGACTACCGGGGCCCGCGGCATTTCGACTTCAAGCCCGCGCGCACCGAGGATTTCGACGGGGTGTGGACCGCCGCCGCGGCCTGCATGCGGAACTACCTGATCCTGGCCGCGCGGGCGCGCGCGTTCCGCGAGGACCCGGAGGTGCGCGAGGCGCTGCGCGCCGCGCGCCTGGACGAGCTCGCCGTTCCCACCGCCGCCGACGGCCTGGCCGCGCTGCTGGCGGACCGCTCCAGCTTCGAGGAGTTCGATCCGGAGGAGGCGGGCCGCCGTGGCATGGCCTTCGAACGGCTCGACCAGCTTGCGCTGGAACACCTGCTGGGTGCGCGCTGAGCGCCGCGACCTACCGGCGCGCCGTACGGTCCGGTCGGCACGGTTCGTTTGCGGGCGAATTCCTGAATGCCCCATGGCAATCCGGCGCGGCATCGCCGGCGGCCGGCGCCGCGTTGTCCGGACCGTCGCTACCTGACGCTGCGGCATCGGCGTGTCGCCTGGACGACACGCCGATGACCGGGACGCCGGAGTTTGTTGCGCGCCTATCCCGGGTACATCTCGTTCACATTTCAATAGGTATGCCTTCGTTAATGATTCCATTCAACGGAAGTAATGCTCGGTCGTAGCCCGATGTGATCCCTCCATCTCGGGTGGCACAACTGTGTCCATGGGGTTATGCTCTGCCCGGGTTGAAACCAGCTGTCGGCCTGCGTAATCGGGGTGAGTTCGCGCTGCGCGCGCCGCATCGGTTTCCGCGATTTTTCGGTTACTAGGGTGGAAGTGCAGAAATTGGCCGTGTCAGTGAATCCGCCCGACGGTCTTCCCGCCCATTCGCCCCGGCGTGAGCTCCGCTCGGCCTATGCGGTCTTCGGGGCATGCGCGGTCGTGATGGCCGTGGCCGTGATGGGCGCGGTGTTCAGCGCGCCGGTCGATGTGCGCGCGCCGCTGACGCTCGGCTGTTCGGCCGCGGGGCTGGTCGTGTGCGTGATCGCCGCCGCGGGTGCGTATTACGCCGCGCAGGCGCGTCGCTACCGCACCGCTGCCGAACAGGCCGAACAGACCCTCGAGGCGGTGCATCGGGAGGCCTCGGCCCGGCTGGCCGCGGTGCACGAGGAGCTCACGTCCCGGCTCGTCGCGGTCGGCGACGATGCCGCGATGCGCATCGCCGTGGCCGAGCAGGCGGTGAGCGAGCAGGCGGTGCGGGCCCGGCAGAGCGACGGCCGCCGCTCCTCCGCGCTGGCCGCATTCGCCGGCGCGGCGGGCCGGATGCAGGCGATGACCACCAGCATGCTCGCCGAACTTCGCGAGATGGAGCACAGGCACGGCGATCCGAGGGTCCTGGCGGACCTGCTGGCGCTGGATCACCGCACGGCCCAGGCCGGGCGCCTCGCCGACAGCGTCGCCGTGCTGAGCGGCGCCCGGACCGGGCGGCGCTGGGCCAAACCCATTGCGATGGAATCGATCCTGCGCGGGGCGATGGGCCGCGTAGCGGGATATCAGCGAATTCGGTTGCGTGCCATCACCGATATCGGTGTCGCGGGGCATGCCGCCGAGGGCGTGATGCATGCGCTCGCCGAACTGCTCGACAATGCCTGCAACTTCTCCCCGCCGACCACCGAGGTGCACGTCTACGCCGCCGAGGTGCCCGCGGGTGTAGTGATCACCATCGAGGACAGCGGGCTGGTGATGAGCGAATCCGCGCTGCGCCGTGCCGAACAGGCTGTGTCGGGCCGGGGCGCGGGCGAGCGTGGCGGCTCGGATCTATCCTCCCTGACCGGTACCCGCCTCGGCCTGGCCGTGGTCGGGCACCTTGCTCGCAAGCACGGCCTGACGGTGTCGTACCGGCCCTCGGCCATCGGCGGCACCGCGGTGGTCGTGGTGGTGCCGCGTGATCTGACCGCGCGGGCCGAGCGCGCCGGCTCGGCGGCTGCCCCCGCGTCGATTACCGCCTCCCACAACGACTTCCGGCAGCTGCCCGCGGCGCGGTCCGACACGTCTTCGCACGCGCTGGTCGCGCGCGACGAGCCCTCGGAGGCTCCGCTGCCCCGGCGGCGGCGGGGCAGCACCCTGGCCGCGGTCCATCCGGAAGGCCTGGGCGAACCGCCCGTGGTCCCGCACGTCACGCCGGCGGCGCCCTCGCGGCCCTCCGCGCTGGCGGCCTTTCAGCGCGCGGTCGCGGGGCTGGACGCCGTGGCCGGGAACACGCCCACCACCCCGCCCCCACCCGTGGAGAACGAACTATGACGACATCCGCGCCCGCTCAGCTGGGCTGGCTCCTCGAGCAGCTGCTGGCCCGCACCCCGCAGTCCCGCCACGCACTGCTGTTGTCCAGCGACGGGCTCAAGATGTCGCACACGCCCGAGCTGACCGTAGACAAGGCCGATCAGCTGGCCGCGATCGCCGCGGGCATCCAAAGCCTCTCGCACGGCGCCTCGGTCGAGTTCGGCGACGGCAGAGGCGGTGTGCGCCAGTCGATGACGGAGTTCCACGGCGGGATTCTGTTCATCGTCCAGGCCGGGCAGGGCACCCATCTCGCGCTGGTCGCGGCCGAGGAGGCCGACGCCGGTCTGGTGGGGCACAACATGGCCGAGCTGGTCGAGCAGCTCGGGCACCACCTGGCGGTGGCGCCGCGGAACGGGGGGATCTCATGAGGTATCCGCAGCACGGCTCGTCGGCGGAGCGTATTCACGCGCCCCGCACGTGGATACGGAGATGAGCAGATCGGTCCGGGACGAGGGGCCCGATCGGCTGTACACGCTCACCGGCGGGCGCAGCAGGCCGGATTCGGACGCCTTCGACCTGGTCACCCTCGTCGTCAGCGAATGCGCTCCCGTGCCGGGCATGCAGTCCGAACACGTTGCGATCCTGGGCATGTGCCGCGCGCCGACCGCGGTAGTCGAGATCGCGGCCGAGTTGCGGCTGCCGGTCGGCATCACCACGATCCTGCTGTCGGACCTGCTGCTCGCAGGTCGGATCACCGTGCGGCATCCCACCTTCGGCCAGGCCGCGCCCGGCGCGCGCTGGCCGGGGACGGCCGATGCCTCCACCCTCGAGAAGGTGCTCGTTGGACTTCGTAATCTCTGAACCGCCCACCCGCGCGAACGCACCGCTGGGGGACACCGTTCAGCAGGGCCTCAAGATCGTCATCGTCGGCGGGTTCGGGGTCGGCAAGACCACCCTGGTCCGCTCGGTGAGCGAGATCCGCCCGCTGGACACCGAGGCGACGATGACCGATGCCGGTGTGGGCGTGGATGATTCGAGCCGAGTCCCGGGCAAGTCGACCACCACGGTGGCCTTCGACTTCGGACGCATCACCATCGACGCCGAACACGTGCTGTACCTGTTCGGCGCGCCGGGCCAGGAGCGGTTCTGGTTCCTGTGGGACCGGCTGTTCACCGGCGCCCTCGGGGCGATCGTGCTGGTCGACCCGCACCGGATCGCCGACTGCTGGTACGCCATTGATCGCCTGGAATATCAGCACACCCCGTTCGTGGTGGCCTGCAACGACTTCGGGCATACCGCCGATCTCGCCGAGGTACGCTCGGCGCTGGATCTGGATCCCCATGTGCCGCTGCTGGATTGCGATGCCCGCTCCCGCGCGTCCGGCAAGCAGGTCCTGATCACCCTCGTCGAGCACCTCTACACCGGTGCCGTCCCGAGCCAGGAGTCCGCGACATGACCAGCCCCGAAGCCGGATTCGACCACCTCGCCTTCGAGCACACCGGCGCCTGTCCGGTGCACCGGGAGTCCGCGGTGGTGCCGCTGAGCGGTCCGCGGTTCCACACCGATCCGCACCACCTCTACAACGAGATGCGCCGCGACCACGGGCCCGTGGTCGCGGTCGAGTTGCCCGGCGGGATCCCGGCCTGGCTGGTGATCGGCTACCGCGAGCTGCACCAGGTGACCAGCGACCCGAATCTGTTCCCGCGCAATGTGGCCCTGTGGAATCAGTGGCCCAATATTCCGCCGGACTGGCCGCTGCTGCCGATGGTCGGCCAGCCCATGCCCTCGATCTACTTCACCGCGGGCGCGGAGCACCGGCGCCATGTCGACATGGTCGAGCCCGCGCTGGAGGCGGTCGACCCGTTCGAATTGCGGCGCACCTGTGAGGATCTGGCCGACGACCTGATCGACGCGTTCTGCGGTCGTGGTGAGGCCGAACTGGTTTCGGAATTCGCGGTGGCGCTGCCGGTGCTGGCCCTGGCGCGGGTCATGGGATTCTCGGACGAGGTGACACCCGAGCTCGCGTGGACGATGAAGACCCTCGCCGACGGCGGTGCCGAGGCGCAGGCGGGGTATCTGCGGTTCGTGGAGCTGAGCCACACCCAGGTGCAGCTCGAGCGGGAGCGGATCGCGCGCGGCGAACCGGGGGACACTCTGATCGGCGCGATGCTCGGGTTCCCCGAGCCGTTCAGCGACGAGGAGTACGGCTACGACGTGCAGGCCATCCTGGCCGCGGGGCACCTGACGACCGCCGACTGGCTGGTCAATTCGCTGCACCTGATGCTCACCGACGACCGTTTCGCCGCGGCGTTCGGCGGCGGGCGGCGCAGTGTCGGGCAGGCGATGAACGAGGCGCTGTGGGAGGACGGCCCGACGCAGATCCTGGCCGGGCGGTGGGCCACGCGCGATACGCGCTTGGCGGACAAGGTGATTCGCGAGGGCGACATGCTCCTGCTCGGCCTGGGCGCGGCGAATCTGGATCCGCACGTGCGTGCGCATCTGGTCGACGACACCGAACCGGCGCACACGGGCAACAGCGCGCACTTCGCGTTCAGTCACGGCGAATACCGTTGCCCGTTCCCGGCGCAGCAGATCGCCGAAATCATCGCCCGGACCGGTATCGAGGTGCTGCTGGACCGGCTGCCCGACATCGACCTGGCGGTGCCGCCGCAGAACCTGGTGCGCCGCCCCTCACCGTTCCTGCGCGGAATGACCTCTCTCCCGGTTCATTTCACACCAGTTCGTGCAGTCGGAGGTTCCCATGACCAGTAAATGTCCCATTGCCATCGATCCGATGATGAGCGATCTGGCCGGGGAGACCTCCCGCGTGCGCGCCGAGGGCCCGGTGGCGCGCATCGACCTGCTCGGCGTGCCCGCCTGGTCCATCACCGACCATCAGATCGCCCGGCAACTGCTGGTGGATCCGCGGCTGGTCAAGGACATCAACGCGTGGTCGCTCTACGCCT
Source organism: Nocardia sp. GP40 (assembly GCF_050434125.1). Lineage (NCBI taxonomy): Bacteria > Bacillati > Actinomycetota > Actinomycetes > Mycobacteriales > Nocardiaceae > Nocardia > Nocardia sp. GP40. The sequence goes on from NZ_JBNPVW010000012.1 coordinate 109,217, forward strand.
CGGGCACTGTCACCCGGGAGTGGCCGCTGATCGGCATGGTCGACGCGGGCCGGTCGATGTTCACCGTCGACGGCGCCGAGCACCGCCGGCTGCGCATCAAGACCACCCAGGCGCTGACGCCGCGGCGCCTGGAAGCGTTGCGGCCCATGATCGAACGGTTCACCAAGGAGCTGCTCGACGACCTGGCCGACGCGGGCAGCGGCGGCGAGGTGGTGGACCTGAAGTCCGTCTTCGCCTATCCGCTGCCGATGCGGGTGGTCAGCGAGCTGATGGGGGTGGATCGCGCGGACCATCCGACACTGCTCGAGCAGTGGAAGGCGTTCTTCTCGCTGCTGACCCCGCAGGAGCAGCGCCTGGGCATCATCGAGAACATGATCGCGTACTTCTCGGCGATGGTGCGCGAGAGGACCGCGAACCCCACCGACGATCTGACCTCCGCGCTTATCCAGGCCGACGAGGGCGGCGAGCCGCTGACCGAGGAGGAGGTCGAGGGCAATCTGCGCGCGCTGGTCGCGGCCGGGCACGAGACCACAGTCAGCCTGATCGTCTGCGCGGTGCGGGCGCTGCTGACCCACCCCGAGCAGCTGAAGCGGGTACGCGCCGGCGAGGTCGAGTGGAAGCAGGTGATCGAGGAGACGCTGCGCTGGGACGGCCCGGTAGTGCATCTGCTGATGCGGTTCGCCACCGAGGACATCACGGTCGGCGACATGGTGATCGAGAAGGGGGAGGGCGTGGTGATGTCCTACCGGGCGATCGGCCGCGACACCGCCGTGCACGGCGAGGACGCCGACGATTTCGACATCACCCGGCCGACCGCGCACCGCAACATCACCTTCGGCTACGGCCCGCACATCTGCCCGGGCGCGGCGCTGGCCCGGCTCGAGGCCGCGATCGCGCTGCCCGCGCTGTTCGAGCGCTTCCCGGACCTGAGCCTGGCCGTCGCGCCGGCGGAACTGCACAACCTGCCGGTGCTGACTCAGAACGATCTGGCGGCCCTTCCGGTGCGGCTGGGCTGACCGCTTCGCCCCGGTAGGCGCGGCGTTTCCCACCCGCCGCGGCGGGTGGGGTATCGGATTTTTGTAACGTGTTCTAACTTGGAGGGTGATTCGTTACTCAGCGAAAGGCTCATGACCGATGGCCTCTGTCATCCCGCAGCACGACGATTTCCTGCACCGTGATCCGCTGCCGGTGGACATCCTGATCCGCTCGCTCGACCGCCACGCCGACCGCACCGCGATGTACGTCGGCGACGCCGAGCTCACCTACGCGCAGGTGCGCGATCAGATCAGCCGCTTCGCCCAGGCGTACGCGTCGCTGGGGATCGGCAGGGGCAACGCGATCGCGGTCCTGTCCGCCAACCGCCCCGAGGTGCTGATCGCGCAGGGCGCCAACGCGCTGTCCGGGATCCGGTCGATGGCGCTGCATCCGATGGGCTCGCTGGACGACCACGCCTACGTGCTCGAGGACGCGGGCATCGACACCCTCGTCTACGACCCGGCCACCTTCGAGCAGCGCGCCGCCGATCTCGCCGCGCGGGTGCCGGGCCTGAAGAATCTGGTCGCCTTCGGGCCCACCGAGGCCGGCACCGATCTGCTGGCCACCGCGGCGGGCTTCGAACCCCAGCGCCTGCGGGGGCCCGCGGTGGGCCCGGACGACGTGTTCAGCCTCGCCTACACCGGTGGCACCACCGGCAAGCCCAAGGGCGTGCAGATGACCAACTGCGGCACCTCCACGATGCTGCGCATCCAGATGACCGAATGGGAATGGCCCAGCGAGACAAGGTTTCTCGTGTGCACCCCGCTGAGCCACGCGGGCGGCGCGTTCTGGAATCCGACCAGCATGATGGGCGGCTCGATCGTGGTGCTGCCCGGCTTCAACCCCGAAAAGTTGTGCGCGGCAATCGAAAAGTACAAGATCACCGCCACGATGCTGGTCCCGACCATGCTGTATGCGCTGCTCGACTTCCCGGATCTGGACAAGTACGACCTGTCGAGTCTGGAGACGGTCTACTACGGCGCCTCGGCCATCTCCCCGGCACGCCTGGCCGAGGCGATCGAGCGGTTCGGGCCGATCTTCGTGCAGTTCTACGGTCAGGCCGAATGCCCGATGACGATCTCGCTGCTGCGCCGCGCGGATCACGACCTGTCCAAGCCCGAGCGGCTGGCCAGCTGCGGCCGTCCCGTTCCGTGGCTACACGTGGCGCTGCTGGACGACGAGGGCAACGAGGTCGCCGACGGCGAGCCCGGCGAGATCTGCGTGCGCGGCCCGCTGGTCATGCGGGGCTACCTGAACAAGCCCGAACAGACCGAGGAGGCAACGAAATTCGGCTGGCTGCACACCGGTGACGTGGCCCGCAAGGACGACGAGGGCTTCCTGTACATCGTGGACCGCAAGAAGGACATGATCGTCTCGGGCGGTTTCAACGTCTTCCCCCGCGAGGTGGAGGACGTGCTGTCCGCGCATCCGGCGGTGGCCGCGGCCGCGGTCATCGGTGTGCCGGACGACAAGTGGGGCGAATCGGTGACCGCGATCGTCGTCCTGCGTCCCGGCAAGACCGTGCCCGCCGAGGAACTGCAGGCGCTGGTGAAGGAGCGTAAGGGGGCGGTGTACTCGCCCAAGACGGTGGAGTTCGCCGAGTCCATCCCGGTGAGCCCGCTGGGCAAGCCGGACAAGAAGGCGCTGCGGGCGAAGTACTGGGGCGAGGGTCGTCAGGTCAACTGAGCACAATTACCGAATGTGCCGGTCGCCCAGCGGATTCCGAAGGGCGATCGGCATATTCGTTTCTGCGTGCCGCAACGTGTGGCCGCGTAGTTGTGGCCCGGCATCTCACGGAGCGGGGGTGGGGGCGGTCTCCCTGCCGTCCGGGGGTGTGGCCAGGCTCTGGAAGCACGGGCGCAGCAGGTCGATGATCGCCTCGGGGGAGGCGTCGGCGAGGTGGGTGAGGCGCAGCAGGTAGCGCTCGGCGATCACGCCGTGGACTATGGCGCTGAGCAGGCTCGCGCGCAGGTCGGCGTCGGGGGTCGGGATCGCTGCGGAGAGCTGGTTGAGCTGGGGTTCCGCGGCGGCCCGGAAGCGGTCGGCGGCGTCGGCATTGGTGAGCATGGAGCGCAGGACCGCGAGGGAGCCGGCCGGCTCGTCGGTCAGGCGTCTGCCTAGCGAGGTGAGCAGCGCCTCGGCGACCTGGTCTGAGGTGCCGCCGGGCAGTTCGTCGGCGGGCGCCTCGGCAGCGCGCGCGAAGAGCAGGTCCTTGCTGCCGAAATAGTGCATGACCAGGCCGGCGTCCACGCCCGCGGCCGAGGCCACGGCGCGGATCGTGGTGCGGTCGTAGCCGCGTTCGGCGAAGATCTGCCGCGCCGCGGCGAGTATGCGCTGCTCGGTCTGCCGGCGCTGCTGCGCCCGGGTGGGCCGGCCGCTCGATTCGGTCATGTATTGATTCTACGGCCGTTGACCGGCTTGCCATTTCGTTCTACGGTTGTTCAATCAACACTCGTTCAACGAAAGAGGAGTGGCCATGACCGCCACGTCACGGGAAGTCGTCGAGCAGATCCTGCGCGCGGGCCGCGAGATGGACACCGAAACCTTTGTGAGTCTTTTCGCCCCGGACGGCTACATCGAATGGCCGTATCGGCCGGAGGGCATCCCGGGTCGCGTAGAGGGCCGGGAAGGCGTCCGGGAGTTCATGACCGGCCAGGCCTCGGGTCTGGTCAGGTTCGAGGAGTACCGCAACACCGTGGTCCACGAGACCGCCGACCCGGAGGTGGTGATCGTCGAATACGACGCACACGGCACCGTAATCCCTACGGGCGCACCGTTTCATCAGACGATCATCGCCGTCATTCGCGTCCGGGACGGCCTGGTCGTCTCGTATCGCGACTACCTGAACCCGCTGGTGCTGGCCGAAACCCTCGCGAGTGTCGGCAGGGCGTAGTGCGGTAGCCGCGAGGGTTGACGCAACCTATGGGTTGCAATACTATTGCAACCCATAGGTTGCTACTACGGAGGTGTGCTGATGGGATTTCCTGATCGGATCGAGCGGACTATCGAGCTTGCGCACCCGCCCGCGAGGGTGTGGGCGGCGCTGACCACGGCCGAGGGGTTGGGCAGCTGGTTCGGTAACGAGGCGGGCATCGAGCTGAGGCCGGGTGGTACGGCGTGGATGCGGTGGAAGGAGAACGAGTTCTCTGCCGACATGCGGGTCGAGCGGGTGGAGGAACCGCGGGTGTTCGGGTTCACCTGGCATATATACGGGCTGCCCGAGGGGGATCCGCGCCGCACCTACGTGGAGTTCACGCTGGAGCCGGTGGCGGCGGGCACGCGCCTGACCGTGGTCGAGTCCGGCTTCGCGCAACTCACCGATGACGCCCACAAGACGGCGTTCGACGGCAACACCCGCGGCTGGGCCAGCGAGCTCGGCGAGCTGGTCGACTACCTCGATGCGGCCTGACCAGGAGGCGATTGCCGAGCAGGTCTTCGTGGCCCTGGCGGATCCGAGCCGGCGCGCGATCCTCGCGGCGCTGGCGTCCGCCGGGCCCGCCACGGCGACCGACCTGGCGGCCCGGCTGCCGATCACCCGCCAGGCGATCGCCAAACATCTGACGCTACTGTCCGAGGCCGGTCTGGTGACCGCGGAACCGGGGGAGCGGCGCCGGGTGCGTTACCGATTGTGTTCCGCGCCAATGCAAGTGGCGCAACAATTTCTCGCCGCGCTGGCGCGGGACTGGGACGGCCCGCTCGATGCGCTGCGGAACATCCTCGACAGGGAGCTGGAATGAAGACACCACCGATCGTTTCGCAGGACGAGTGGGAGGCCGCGCGCCTCGAGCTGCTGGTGCGGGAGAAGGAGGTGATGCGGGCCCACGACGAGCTGGCCGCCCGGCGCCGCCGGATGCCGTGGGTGGAGATCGGTAAGCAGTACGTATTCGACGGTCCCAAGGGCCCGGCGAGCCTGCTGGAGCTGTTCCAGGGCCGCCGTCAGCTGATCGTCTACCGTGCATTCTTCGAGCCCGGCGTGGTCGGCTGGCCCGAGCACGCCTGCCGCGGCTGCTCCATGATCGCCGACCACGTGGGCAATCCCGCGCATCTGAACGCCCGCGACACCACGCTCGTATTCGCCTCGCGCGCACCGCAACCCGAGATCGCGAAGGTGAAGGCGCGGATGGGCTGGTCCAGGATCCCGTGGTACACCATCACCGACGACTTCGACGTGGACTTCGGCGTCGACGAATGGCACGGCACCAACGTCTTCATCCGCGAGGGCGACCGGGTGTACCGCACCTACTTCATCAACCGCCGCGGCGACGAGTACTTTGGAAACACCTGGAGCTACCTGGATTCGACGGCCCTGGGCCGCCAGGAGAATTGGGAGGATTCGCCCGAGGGCTACCCGCAGACCGCGCCATACGAGTGGTGGAACTGGAACGACGAGTACGCCTCCGCGGTCGACGAGACCGCCTCGGAGTGGCTGGGCAGGGTCGCGAATGCCATCGACGAGGGCGAGGCCGGAAACCAGGCGAAGCAGGCACCGCACGACTGCTGCGCGCACCCGGCGGACTGACAACGCGAAAGTGCCGGTCGCCCACGGACTTCCGAAGGGGACCGGCACTTTCGGTACGGAAATCAGATCATCGCGCGCAGCGCGCCCTCCGGCTCCACGCCCATGGAGGTCAGGGCGACCGAATGGTACAGCGAGCCGGGGGTGTGGATGGCATGCTGCAGGCCGACGTGGGCATCGCGCCAGAAGCGCTGCAGCACATTGGTTCTGCGGGCGGCGTTGCCGCCGGAGCGGGCGAAGATCTCGTCGACGGCGCTCACCGCGCGCCAGGCGGAGCGAACCTGGTTGCGGCGCACCAGCGAGCGGTCCTCGAAGCTGATGGCCTGACCGGCGTCGGCCTTGTCGTAGACGCGGCTGATGCCGTCGAGCAGCTGGGTGCGCGAGGCGGCGATATCGGCCGCGGCCTCCGAGATCGCCGACAGCACATAGGGATCGTCCTTGATCCGGGTGCCCATCGCGGTGACCCGCTCGCGCTGGTAGTCCAGGTGCGCGGCGAGCGCGCCCTCGCAGATGCCGATGACCGCCGAGGTGATGCCCAGCGGGAACATCGCCCAGAACGGCAGCCGGTACACCGTCTCGGTGCGGCCCGCGCGCTCGGCGGCGAGCTCGCCCTGCGCGACCTCGTCGGAATCAATGGTGCGGTACTCGGGGATGAACGCACCGTCGACGATGACGTCCTTACTGCCGGTGCCGCACAGGCCGATCACGTCCCACGAGTCGTCCACGATCGTGTAGTCCTTGCGCGGGATCACCACGTGGATCACCTTGCGCGGATCCGCGGGCTTGCCCTCGGCGTCGGCGACCATCGCGCCGAGCACGACCCAGTCGCAGTGGTCGGTGCCGGAGGAGAAGTTCCAGTGCCCCTTGACGATGTAGCCGCCGTCCGTCGGCACGGCGAGGCCCTGGGCGGCGTACGGGGACGCCATCCAGGAATCCGGGTTCTCACTCCACAGTTCGGCCTGCAGCTTGCGGTCCATCAGCGCCATCTCCCACGGATGCACGCCGCCCACACCGCAGACCCAGCCCGTGGATCCGCAGTGCTTCGACACCGCCATGACCGCCTCGGCGAAATCGCGCGGATGTGCCGCATAGCCGCCGAAGTCGGCGGGCTGCAGCATCCGCATGACCCCCGCCTGGCGCACCAGTTTGACGCTCTCGTCGGAGAGCTTGCCTCCGCGCTCGGTCTCCTCGGAGGCCGCGGCCAGCTGCGGGGCGACCTCCTCGACTCGGCGAACAACCTCGTGCGACATCCACGGACCTCCGAAATGCTGTCGGTAGTCCCCACCCCGTAGTGGGGACATTCCGACGGTAAGCGCATTCCGGCGCCGCGACGACAGCCATTCCCGGTGATCGGAACCGCTCGGACCAGGCGGTGCGCTAGGACGAGAGCAGCCCCGAGTCCCGGATCGCCTCGGCCAGCGGCTCCAGCACGGCGGGGTCGTGCGGGGTGGGGATGTAGACGACCGCCAGGTCCGCGCCCTGCTCGGCGAAGGACGCGGCCCATTCGACCACCGCGTCGTACCCCTTGCTCAGGTCGAGCCGGCCCTGCACCGAGTGGGTGATCTCGGCGGGGTCGCGGCCGATGTCTGCGCAGTGGGCGGCCAGCACGTCACGCTTGCGGGCGAACTCCTCGGGGGTGCCGCCGGGGAAGTTCCAGTGCTGGGCGTAGCGGGCGGTGATGCGCAGGGTGCGCTTTTCGCCGCCGCCACCGATCACGATGGGCGGATGCGGGCGCTGCGGGCCCTTGGGCTCGTTGCGCGCGGCCTTCAACTGGTAGTACTTGCCGTCGAAATCGGTTGTCTCCTGGGACAACAGGCCGATCAGCACCTGGCACGCCTCTTCGAAGCGGTCGAATCGCTCGGTGAGGGTGCCCAATTCGATGCCGTAGGCGCCGGACTCCTCCTCGTTCCAGCCCGCGCCGATGCCCAGTTCGAGCCGTCCGCCGGAGATGATGTCCAGCGCCGCGGCCATATTGGCAAGCACCGCGGGATGCCGATAGTGCACGCCGGTGACCATCGTGCCCAGCCGCAGGCGGGTGGTGGCCTGCGCGAGCGCGGTCAGCGTGGTCCAGCCCTCGAGGCACGGGCCGGTCGAATCGGAGAAGATCGGGTAGAAGTGATCGAAGGTCCATCCGGACTCGTAGACGTCGATCTCGTCGGCGGCCTTCCAGACCGCGAGCATGTCGGCCCAGGTGGTTTCCTGCGGCGATGTTTTGAAGGCAAAGCGCATGGTGAGAACGGTACGAGCTGGAGTGCGCTCCAAGTCAAGTAACACGCCTCGCCCGCGAACCGAAGGTACGCGGTGCACCGGTTGTCACCGTCGGCCCGGACGGCGGAGAGCTCGCGTACGGAAAGTTTGCCAGTGCAGTGTCTATCGGTCCTGACACGCCGAAGACACGCCGAGTATTGCAGGTAGAGATCACGATTCGTGTCCGATTGCCCGGTCTCTGCTGCTTTGCTGAGAGGTGCAGGGTGGTGACGCGGCGCAGGAGGGTCGATGCATCGGGTGACGCAGCGGGAGAGTACCCAGGCGGTGCCGCCGTGGCTGTGGACGGCACCGGTGATCGCGGCGGTGGTGGCCGCGGCGGTGTGGGCGGTACGGCCGCATCCGGCGGCCTGCCGCTCCGCGGTCGTCCCGACGCCGGTCGTCCCGACGCCGGTCCGCGTCGTGACGACCACGAACACTCCTGCCCTCGAACAGGTCTCGGACGACGAGCGGGTCGATCCGCCGATGGCCGGCCAGGCCCGCTACTACACCTTCAGCCCGCGGGTGGCCTGCTCGTTCCCGGACCTGCCGCCGGACGGCTACTACGTCGCGGTGCCACCCGACGAATACGCCGACAGCGCCGCGTGCGGGACGTACGTCGACCTGAACGGTCCCCTGGGCACCGTGCGCGCCCAGATCGTGGACCGCTGCTCGGGATGCGGCCCGCACCAATACGATCTGAGCGCCGTGGCCTTCGCCCGGATCGCCGACCCCGCGGCCGGCGTCGCCCGGATCGGCATCAGCCGCGTGCACAACCCCTCGCCCCCACCGGATCTGGTGTACCAGGTCGCCGACGGCTCGTCATCGGCCTGGCTGGGAATACAGTTCACCGATACCGGAAATCCGTTGAGCCGGGTAGAGATTCGCGCCGATTCCGGCGGCCCGGGATATACCCTCACGCGCGGCATGGACGATTCCTGGTCGATCTCCGGGCTCGGGCCGGGGCCGTTCACCGTGCTGGTGACCGACGACGACGGCCATCAGGCGGAGGTGCCGGGCATCACGGTCGACCCGGGGCGGCTGCAGCACACCGGCCACAGCCTCTACGCGCTGCCCGCGCCCTCGGCGGACGCTGCGCCCCCGGTGGCGTCTCCGATCGCGATGACTCCCGGTCCTGTGCCCTGTTCGTGAGCGCCCCCGCGCGCCGCCGAGCAGTCGATGTGTCATCATCGATTGAAACGCGTTCTAATTTTACGCGGGCGGCAGGAGGCAGTCGGGACATGGCAGACCGGGCGGCGCACCAGGACCCGCTATCCAGCGCGTCTCGTCCCGGCCGCCGGCGCGGTCCGGGCCGTCGGCTCGGGCGGCGCGTCACCCGGATGAACCGGGTGCCGGCCGGAACGATGGTGGAGCTGCCGGGACGCGGCCGGACCTATCTGGTGGATATTCCGGGTCCCGACGGCGCGCCCACCGTGATCCTGCTGCACGGGCTGGTCACCACCGCCATGCTGAACTGGTTCCCGGCCCTCGAGGAGCTGTCGCAGCACTTTCGGGTGGTGCTGTTCGACCAGCGCTGGCACGGCCATGGAATCCGTTCTCCCCGTTTCGATCTGGATGATCTTGCCGACGACGTGATCGCGATCGCCGATCTGATCGGCGTGCGGCGCCCGATCCTGGCCGGGTACTCGATGGGCGGCATCGTCGCACAGCTCGCCGCGCACCGGCATCCCGATCGCGTCGGTGGAATCGTGTTGTGCGCCACCACCTACCGATTCCAGGAGAAGTGGCGCGAGCGAGCGTTCCACCGGGGCATGGGCGCGCTCGGGCGGATGATGTCCGACACGGTGGCACGGCGCGTGGAGCGCACGGGGGAGCGGCTGCCCGAACTGCCGCAGATCTCCTGGGACACGGGGCGAATGGATCGGTGGGCGCTGTCGGAGATGCGCAGTGTGAACGGCCTGGCGATGGCGGAGGCGATCGCCCAGCTCGGCCGATTCGACTCCACGCCGTGGCTGGCGGGCCTGAAAGTGCCCGCGGCGGTGGTCATCACGACGCAGGATCGGGCGCTGCCGGTCTATCGGCAGCTGGAGATGGCGAAGATGATCCCGGGCGCGGAGATCTTCCTGGCCAAGGCCGGGCACGCGGCCTGTGTACTCGAGGCGGACGCCTTTGTCCCGGTGCTCCTCGAGGCCTGTGCGGCGGTGGCCGCCCGGCAGTAGGGGCGCCGCTAGTTCTCGGCGCGAGCGGCCTTGAGCAGTTCGGCGATGCTGTAGTGCACGGCCTCGGCCATCTCCTCGATGCCAGGGACCAGCTCACGGCAGGCGATGAAGCCGAAGTTCAGGTCGCCGCCGCAGGACAGCACCGTGATGTTCAACCCGGCGCCGTGGAAGACGGGCCCGAACGGATGCATCGCCTCGATGCGGTGGCCCAGGAAGTACAGCGGCACCTGCGGTCCCGGCACGTTCGATACGACCAGATTGTGCACGACCGGATGCCGGTCGGCCAGCTCGAATTCCGAATACGCGCGCGCGGCGAGCTGGAACAGATTCGGCGGCGCGTACTGCGCCCAGTCCTGCAGGAAGTCCGCGCCGATCAGGTCGTGCTCCTGCTTGGCGCCACGATTGAATTCGGCGATCAGCCCGAGCCGCTCGACCGGGTCCTCGATATCGGTGTAGAGCCGGGCGAACAGCGAGGAGACCTTGTTGATGCCCTGCTCGTGCCGGGAGGCGCCGTGCGTGGACACCGGGACCGAGGCGATCAGCGAGGTGTCGGGCAGTTCGCCGTGTGAGCGCAGATAGTCCCGCAGCGCCCCGGCCACGACGGCCAGCACCACGTCGTTCACCTTGACCCCGAAGGCCGCCCGGATGTCCTTGATGTCCGACAGGCTCGCCTTGGTGCACGCGATCGTGCGGTGCGGGGTGATGGTCCGGTTGAACGGCGTGCGTGGCGCGGTGAACGGAATCGCCATGCCCTTCTTGTCGTTTCGCCGCCGCTCGATGAAACCGCCAACCATGCCAACGGTTTTCGGCACCATGCCGAAGACGCCGAGCTTGGCGGGCAGGCGAAGCAGGCCCCCGGCGGCGAGCATCACGTCGTTCGGCGCCGATTCGCCGATCTCCCGTCGCTCGGGCTCCGGATAGCGCACGCCGGGCTCCAGATCGCACAGGTGCATCATCATGTTCGTGCCGGTAATGCCGTCCACCGCGGCGTGATGGTACTTGGAGATGATCGCGATCCGGCCGTCCGCGAGGCCCTCGACGACCCACATCTCCCACAGCGGGCGGTCGTGATCCATGGACCGTCCGGCGATATCGGCGGTGAGCTCGTCCAGTTCGCGCTGCCCGCCCGGTGCCGGAACCCCGATCCGCCGGATGTGGTAGTCGAGGTCGAAGTTCTTGTCCTCCACCCACACCGGGTGATCGAGGTCGAACGGCACCCGATGGGGCCGGCGCCGCATGGACGGCACCAGATGCAGGCGGCGGCCGAGTTCGGCCTTCAGCTCTGCGAATTCGTAGTTCGTGCCCGCGGCGACGGGATCCAGGACCAGTAGGGCGCACACGTGCAGTAGCTGAGTGTCGGTTTCGAGGTAGAGGAAGCTGGCGTCCAGCCCGGTCATTCGTTCCATGCGTATAGCGTATGAGAACGTGTTCTATTCTTCCCGCTCAGTGGGACGGGAGATCCGTCACAAACCGGTCGGTCATTCAGTTCAATGTGGTAGTGAGAGTCGCCCTCCGGTAACGAGATTCGGGTGGATACGGTTGCGTGCCGATTGGGTATCTCTCCGGCAGAGTTTGTTGCCGCCCCTCGGCGCACCTCCTACCTTGGGCCCTATAGGGCTGAGAAAATAGTCACTGACAAGTGTCACTCGGCCTCTCACAACGGCGTGAGTAGGTGGGAATCATGGGCGACCGGAAGGGTTTGCTGTTCGGAAAATGGCGCATCGCAGGGATATTCGCCGTCTGGCTGGTGCTGGCGGGCGTGCTGTGCCCGGCGCCGCGGGCCGTCGCACAGGGATGCGCGGCCGTGGACGTGGTGGTGGCCAGGGGGACCGGGGAGCCGGGCTATCTCGGCAGCGCGGTCGGTGATCCCCTGTACGCCCAGCTGCAACGCCGATTGCCCCTGAGTACCAGCGGATATCGGGTGAACTACCCGGCCGATCTGACCAATGTCCTGTCCGTCGGCGACGGCAGTGGCGACCTCGTCGCGCACGTGGCGGGTCAGGCCGCGGCCTGTCCCGGTCAGCGGTTCGTCCTGGTCGGTTATTCGCAGGGCGCCGTGGTTGTGCACACGGCGCTGGGCACCGGCATCACCGCCCCGATTCCCGGTGCGGTCCGGCTGGACGGCGCCCTGGGCTCGCGGGTGGCGGCGGTGCTGCTGTTCGGCGATCCGCTGCGGCTGGCCGGAACCGGCGTGCCGGGGGAGTACGCCGCCCGCACCGCGAACTATTGCGCCCCGGGCGATCCCGTCTGCGCGGGCGGGCTCAACCCGGCCGCGCACGTGGCCTACGGCGGCGATTTCGTTGCGGCCGCGGACTTCACGGCCAATCGGTTGTGAAGTCGGACCTCGGGGATGGTAAGTCGGCGGAGCTTGCGGAGCCGGCGGGGTGGGTGAACTCAGCGGCGCTGGATTCGGCTCGGTGGCGGTACCAGATTCGGGTGAGCCGCGAGGTAGGACTCGAGGGCATCCAGATCCGACGGTCCGACGCCGCTGGGCCGGCCCTGGGTGAAGACGCTGAAGCCGTCGCCGCCCGAGGCGAGGTAGTTGTTGGTCGAAACCTGGTACACCGCCGCGGGATCGAGGGGTTGATCGCCGACACGGACCGTGTCGGCGATCACTTTGTGTCCCTTGGGCGCGGCATCGGAGTACGCGTAGGTGATGCCCGCCGCGGACAGCACGCCCGGGGCGACGCGGTTGTCCCACTGCTGCTCGAGTAGCGCGAGAAGTTGCGCACCGGTCAGGGCGACAGATCCGCCCGCACGCCACCGGGATTCATCACCGCGACCGACGCCTGGGCGGGAGCCATGGCCGCGAGCATGGAGTCGGCGATGACGTCGCCCAGCGGCGAATCCCCGCCCGGCGCCGGTTCGTTCGGCAGTGGCCCGGCGGTGGAGCCGATGACCCGGGCGGCCAGCGGCGCGGACTGGGCCGCGTAGAAGTCGACCAGCTTCTGTGTGGCCGGATCGGGGGTGACGGTGCGGGTGACCACCCGGTTGACGGCCGCGGCATCGACCCTGCCGTCGTGGAAGCGCAGCGTGACATCGGTGATCAGCCGGCCGTACGAGGCGCCCTGGGTGACCACCTTGCCGTCGATGACGCAGTTGTAGGCCAGGTGGGTGTGGCCGGTGAGCAGCACACGCACGGCCGGATCGACGTGCTGTGCCAGAGCGGTGACGTTCGGGGTGATGCTCGCACAGCCGTTGTAATCGGAGGGAGCCCCGTGGGTCTGCTGCGCGCCGCCGTCGTGGATCAGCGCGACGATCGTTTCCGCGCCCGCGGACTTCAGTTGCGGCACATACTTGTCGATGGCCTCGGCCTCGTCGCCGAAGGTGTAGCCCGCGATGGCCGTGGGCATGACGATGCCCGCGGTCGCCGGGGTCACGACGCCGACGACCCCGATCCTGTGGCCGCCGACCCGCAGCATCGTCCACGGCTGCAGCCCCGGGGGAAGTTGGCCGTTGGTGTCGGTGACATTCGCCGCCAGATACGGGAACACCGCGCCCGTGAAGGGCGAACCGGGCGAACAGCCGGTGGCGGCGCATCCGCCCTGCCGCAGCCGTCGCAATTCCGGTATGCCGTGGTCGAATTAGTGATTGCCGACCGAGGAGGCGGCGACGCCGAGGTCGTTCATGTAGTCGACGGTCGGCTCGTCGTGGAACAGCGCCGAGATCAGCGGGCTGGCGCTGACGTTGTCCCCGGCGGACACGATCGCGCTGGCCGGATACGCCGCGTGCAGGCGCGCCAGGTGGGCGGCGAGGTAGGCCGCCCCGCCCGCGGTGTACGCGCCGACGTGCCCGTTGCTGCCCTGCGGCGGTTCCAGATTGCCGTGCAGATCGTTGATCGCGAACAGGTGCACCTCGCCCGGTTGCGCGGGTGGCAGATTGTCCGTGGTAACCAGCGGAATGCCCGACGTTGCCGGCGTCACGGGCTTCGAGCCGTTGCCGCCGCAGCTGACCACGAGCACCACGAAGAGCACGGCGATCGTCGCCTCGACCGCGCGCTGACGCAGATTCATAGTCCTCGACTGTGACAGACCGAGGCTGCATCCGCGCTGCGCGCCGGTGAATTTCGCGCGTTACCGGCCCGGCGGGCACCCGATCGTCATCCCTGCGGGCAGCGATCGGGTGCCTCCGGCGAACCGGAAATCACCAGTGCAGGCCGGGGATTCGGTTCGTGATGCGGGTGAGCGGGCCGGGCATGCCCATCATGGGCTGGATGACGGGCGCGAGGGTGAGCAGCAATCCACCCTCGCCGGACCGCTTCTCGGAGTCCGCCTGCGGTCGGTCGCGCTCGCTGTCCCCGGAAATGCCCCGGGCGGCAGCGGAATCCCGATCCATCCGGAAACTCCGGTTCAGGATCGCCTTCTTCACTGACGGCATCACGGTGTCCAGCACCTGCGCGACGGTCCCGATCGGGGTGTCGATGCGGGCGGGGCGATCGGTCAGCGCCCGCACCACGATGGCCGCGGCCTGCTCGGGGCTGTGCGCGGGGAAGGAACGGTACGCGTCGGTCGGGGCGATCATCGGGGTGCGCACCAGCGGCATCCGCACCGAGGTGAAGGTGATTCCGGCGTCGGCGTTCTCCGTCGCCGCGACCTCGCTGAAGGCATCCAGCGCCGATTTGCTCGCCGCGTACGCCCCGAACCTCGGCATCTTGGTCTGGACCGCGATCGAGGAGATGTTGACGAAGTGACCGGCGCGGCGCTCGCGCATCGACGGCAGCAGCGCCAGGATCAATCGCACCGCGCCGAAGTAGTTCACCGCCATCGTCCGCTCGAAATCGTGCATCCGGTCGGTGGAGTTGGCGACCGAGCGGCGGATCGAGCGGCCCGCGTTGTTCACCACGTAATCGACGTGGTGGTAGTCGGCGAGCACCTGCTTGACCAGCAGCTCGACCTCCTTCTCGCTGGTGATGTCGCACGTGTACGCCTGGGCCGCACCGCCGTTCGCCCGAATCTCGGACGCCGCGGCCTCGAGCTCCTCGGTCCCGCGCGCCACCATCAGCACCGTCGCCCCGCGCCGGGCGACCTCGCGCGCGGTGGCCAGGCCGATACCCGACGACGCCCCGGTGATCAGGACCGTCCGGCCGCGCAGCCGATCGCCGTCGTCGGCGGGCCGCGCGCGATCCGGATCCATCGAGGTGCGCCAGAACTCCCACAGCACCGGCGCGTAGTCCTCGAAGCGCGGCGGGGTCAGGCCGCGCAGCTGGGCGCGGGTGGAATCGGAGACGAAGTGCGAGGCGAACGAGACGTGCGGGGCGACCTCGGGCGGAATTCCCGACTGGTCCAGCAGATAGTCGCGCAGCCGGGGCACGCCCGGCAGCTGCGCCAGGGCGCGCAGCGCGGCCCCGCTGCCCGGCAGCGTGCCCAGCGCCGAGGGTGCGCCCGCGGCCCGGGCCAGCGCGGCGTAGATCTCGGCGAACGGCTGCGGTTCGGGATTGACCAGGTGGTACGTGCGGCGATTGCGACCTGGACGCCGGATCAGTTGCACCATCGCCGTAGCCACGTAGTCGACCGGGACGATATTGGTGGCGCCCAGATCGGGCAGCATCATCGGCAGCTCGGACGGCAGCCCCGCCAGGCGAGCGATGGCGGGGAAGAAGTAGTAGGGGCCGTCGACCTTGTCCATCTCCCCGGTGCGGGAATCCCCGGCGATGATCGCGGGGCGATATACCCGCCAGCGCAGCCCCGGCGCCTCGCGCACCAGCTTCTCGGCGGCGAATTTGGTTCGGTGGTACGGGGATTCGAGATTCTGGCCCAGGTCGAAATCGTCCTCGAAGAAGTGCCCGCGGTGATCCCCGGCCACGGCCACGGACGACACGTGGTGCAGCATCGCGCCCAGGCCGGTCGCCAGGGCGATCACCGCGCGGGTGCCGGTGACGTTGGCCGCGTAGGCGGCTTCCTCGTCGGCGGTCATGTCGTAAACCGCGCCGAGGTGGATCACGTGCTCGGCGCTCGGCGGATCATCGTGCAGCCCTAGGTCTTCCATGGTCAGATCGCCGATGAGCGGGAAGACGCGGTCGCTCGCGCCCCAGCCGTCGGTGAGCTCGGCGAGCTTGGCGACCGAGGCCTCGCGCACGAGCACGTGGACCACCGCCCCCGCGTCGCGGGCGAGCAGCTCGGTGACGACCCGGCGCCCCAGAAATCCGGTGCCGCCGGTCACGATATAGGAGACCATCGTCCCTCCTGAATGTCGAACATGGTGCGACGCAACAACTTTCAGGTGCGTCATGACACAGTTCGTCCGGCATTCTCCGGTGGATGCGGACGCGAGCGATCCCCGCTAGCAAACTCGGGGATCGGATAGGAACCCCTTCGTGCCTAACTGGTGAGTAACTTTACCGGCGCGCGCAATTGTCTGCAAACCCAAAGGCGCTCCCCGTGGTGTGGGACGTGTCACCACGTGGGAGCGCCTATTGGTATCCGTGTCAACGGTTTTCATATAACCGGCGGTAGCGCTCGGCTACTCGTCGGCATCCGTTGCCGACCGGAATGGGGCGAGCTCAACCCTGGTGCCGGAGCGGGAATTCCGCGGCCAGCTCGTGGAACATCGCCGTATTGAAATCGAAAGCGCCCTGGCATTCGCCCAGGACCCGCTGGCGCTCCAGCTCGTCCACGGCCAGGCCGTCGAGCAGGTCGCGGTACTCGCGCTTGAAGGCGGCCGGGTTCGGGATCTGATCGAAGACGTAGAACCGCACGCCGTCGCCGCGCTTGGGCAGCTGCCACAGCTTCTCGGCGGTGCCGCGGATGACCTGGCCGCCCGACAGATCGCCCAGATAGCGGGTGTAATGGTGCGCGACATATCCGGCCGGCCACGTCTGCGCGCACTCGAGCACCCGCGTGGCGTAGGCCGCGGTCGAGGGCAGCGGTTCGAGGTCCGCGCGCCAGTTCTCGCCGCCGAGGTGCGCCAGATCGTCCTCGAGGTGGGCCACCCGCGCGAGTTCGGGCCGGACGAACGGGCCCGCCACCGGATCCTGCGCGAGGGTGTCCGCGTGCTCCTCGAGCGCCCGGTAGATGTGCCACAGCTGCCCGGTGTAGCGGTAGAAGGCCGCCACGCCCAGGCCGCCGCCGAGCATGTCGCTCATGAACGTGGAGTTCTCCGCGTCCGCGTGTTGCCGCTCGGTAGCGGTGCGGATGCGCGTGGAGAACGGCGCGATCTCGGGCGGCGTGCTGGTCTCGGGCATGGTCGGGCAGTCCTCGCTTCGGTCCGGCGCTACTTTGGGTTACCTAAGTTCTGCCCCGACGATACCGTCCGGAGCGTGCGCGGCGAATCGAACTTTCGGACGGTTCGCCCTCGTCCGTCGGTCGCCGACCGGGGAATTCGGCCGGTACGGACGGGGGCGGTTTGTGACGGTACCCACATCGCGCGCATTCGCCACCTCTATTTCGCCGGGTCGATCGCCCCGGATCCGGCGTTTGCCCACGATTCCGGGCCGCCGAGCCCCGGAAAAGAGCCCGCCCGGGCGTAACTCGGCGCGATCACGCGCCGATACGCTTGAGATGGGCCCGGACGGGGCCGCCGAATAGGGAAAAGAAGGATGCTCGGGACCGACTGTTTATGCGCCGCCACCCTTCGGGGTGGCGATTTCCGAAAGGCGGTACCGAGTATTCGCGCGCAAGCCGGGGGATCGAATGTCGTCGAATGAATCTCCCGGGACGGCCCGGCGCGCGGCAGGCCGCCCCCGCCCGCGCCCGCGCCGGGTGCCCGCGGTTCGCACGCTGCCCACCCTGCTGAGCCTGGCGGTCGAAGCAAATCCGGGCGGCGTCGCGGTGCGCGATGTGCACCGGTCGCTCACCTATCGCGAACTGGATGCTTGGTCAACGCGATTGGCGCGAGTGCTGATCGCCCGCGGCATCGGGCCCGAGGATCTGGTCGCCGTGGGCATCGAGCGCTCGGTGTGGTCGGTCGCGGCCGTGTGGGCGGTGGCCAAGGCGGGCGCGGCGTTCGTGCCGGTGGATCCGAACTACCCGCCCGATCGGGTGGCACATCTGGTCTCCGATTCGGGTGCGGTGCTGGGTCTTTCGATCCGCGCGACGGTGGACCGGCTGCCCGGGGACTCCTGGCTGGTCCTCGACGATCCCGAATTCGGCGGCCGATTGGACGCCGTGGGTTCCGAACCGGTTACGCACGAGGATCGGGTGCGCCCGTTGCTGGGCGCGCATCCGGCGTACGTGATCTACACCTCCGGCTCGACGGGGCTGCCCAAGGGCGTGGTCGTCACCCATGCTGGGCTTGCGAATTTCTGTGCCGAGCAACGGGAACGGTACGCGGTGACCGCGCGGTCGCGGACCCTGCACTTCGCCTCGCCCAGCTTCGACGCCTCGGTGCTGGAGCTGCTGCTGGCCATCGGCGCGGGTGCGAGCATGGTGATCGCGCCCGCGGAGATCTACGGCGGCGCCGAGCTGGCCGAGCTGTTGCGGCGCGAACGCGTCACGCATGCCTTCGTGACCCCCGCGGCGCTGGCGTCTGTGGATCCGGCCGGGCTCGACGAGCTGGCCGTCGTCGTGGCCGGGGGCGAGGCCTGCCCGCCGGAGCTGGTGCAGCGCTGGGCGATACCGCTCGCGAGCGGGGGTATGCGCCGATTCCACAACGGTTACGGGCCGACCGAGACCACCATCATGACCAATATCAGCGATCCGCTGGTGCCGGGAGAACCGGTCACCATCGGCCGCGCGATCCGGGGGATGACCTCGCAGATCCTCGATACCCGCCTCGGTGCGGCGCCGGGCGGGGAGGCGGGCGAGCTGTATCTGGCCGGGCCGGGCCTGGCGCGCGGATATCACCGTCGCCCGGGGTTGACCGCGGCGCGGTTCGTGGCCGATCCGGCGGGGCTGCCGGGCGGGCGGATGTACCGCACCGGCGATCTGGCCCGCACCGGGGCGCGCGAGAACGTGGAATACCTGGGGCGCAACGACTTCCAGGTGAAGATCCGCGGCTTCCGGATCGAGCTGGGGGAGATCGACGCGGCCCTGACCGCGCATCCGGAGGTCGATTTCGCGGTCACCCTGGGGCGCGAAACACCCTCGGGGGAAACGATCCTGGTCGGATACGTGGTGGCCACGCCCGGCACCGCGCCGGATCCGCAGCGGGTGCGCGACTTCGTCGCGGCCACCCTGCCCGCCCACATGGTCCCGCCCGTCGTGCTGGTGCTGGACCGGATTCCGCTGACCCCGGTCGGCAAGCTGGACCGGGCCGCGCTGCCGGATCCGCCGCTGTCGATGCGCGAATACCGCGCGCCCGCAACCGATCACGAGCGCGCCGTCGCCGCCGCCATCGCGGAGGTCCTGGGCGTGGAGCGGGTCGGGCTCGACGACGATTTCTTCGCCCTGGGCGGCAATTCGCTGCTGGCGGTGCGCGCGGCCGCGCGGATCGGGGCCGAGCTCGGCCTGCGGGTGCCGCCGCGGCTGTTCTTCACCGCCGACACCATCGCCGAGCTGGCCGCCGCGGTGGGTACCCAGTCCGAGCGACGGCGCCCGCCGCTGGTGCGCCGCGAGCGGCCCGATCCGCTGCCGGTGTCCGCGGCCCAGCAGCGGCTGTGGCTCACCAACCAGTTCGACACGGCCTCACCGTCGTACAACATTCCGTTCGCGATGCGGCTGACCGGCGACCTCGACCTGGGTGCCCTGCGCGCGGCGCTGGCCGACGTGATCGCCCGGCACGCGCCGCTGCGCACGATCTACCCCGCCCACGAGGGACAGCCGGTGCAGCGGGTGTTGCCGGTCGGCGAGGCCGTCCCCGAGCTGACACCCGAACCCGTAGCCGCGCAGGAGCTCTCCGGGCGCCTGCTGCTGGGCGCCGCGGCCGGCTTCGACCTACGCACCGATCTTCCCCTGCGGGCCAGGCTGTTCCGGATCGGCGCCCGCGAGCACGTGCTGGCCGTGGTCGCGCACCACATCGCCTGCGACGGCACCTCGCTCGCGCCGCTGGCGCGGGACATGGTCAGCGCCTATCACTCGCGCAGCGTCGGATCGGCCCCCGCGTGGGCCCCGCTGGCGGTGGAGTACGCCGATTACGTGCTGTGGCAGCGGGATCTGCTCGGCGACGAGACCGACCCCGAATCCCTGGCGGCCACCCAGGCCCGCTACTGGCGCGAACGGCTGGAGGGATCGCCCGAACTGCTCGAGCTGCCCGCAGACCGCCCGCGCCCCGCGCTGCCCTCGGGCCGCGGCGGCATGGTCGCGTTCGCCGTCGACGCGGACGTCGTCACCGGGCTGCGGCGCATCGCCGACGCGCACAATGCCTCGCTGTTCATGGTCGCGCACGCCGCCCTGGCCGTGCTGCTGGCGCGGCTGTCGGGCACCGCCGACATCACCATCGGCACCCAGATCTCCGGGCGCGGGGAGCCGGAGCTGGACGATCTGGTCGGCATGTTCGGCAACTCCCTGGCGCTGCGCACCGAAGTCCCGCCCGGGCAGTCGTTCTCCGAGCTCATCGAGTCGGTGCGGGAGACCGACCTGGCCGCCTTCGACAACTGGGACCTGGGCATCGACCGGGTGGTGGAGCTGGTCCGGCCCGGCCACGCGCTGGCCTACGCGCCGCTGTTCCAGGTGCTGCTGATGCTGCAGAACTTCGAGCAGCCGCGGATCGCGTTGTCCGCCTTGGAGATCGAGCCGGTCGGGCTCGACATCACGGTCGCCAAGCTGGATCTGAGCGTCACGCTGACCGAGGAGCCCGGCGGCGCCGTGGCCGGTGCGATCGACTACGCCACCGACCTGTTCGACCACGCCACCGCCGAATCCATCGCGCGGCGCTACGTGGCGATCCTGACCGAGGTGAGCCACGACGAGAAGGTCGCCGTCGGGGACATCCAGCTGCTGTCGGCCTCCGAGCGGGCGCTGCTGGCGTCGGTCAGCGGCCCCGGCGCCACGCCCGGCACCCTGTGGGACGGTTTCTCCGCGCAGGCCGCCCGGACCCCCGACGCCGTCGCGGTCGTCTTCGACGAGCGGGAGTGGACCTACGCCGAATTCGCGGCGCGGGTGAATCGCCTTGCCCGCCAGCTGATCTCGGCGGGAGTGCGGCCGGAGAGCCGGGTCGCGGTGGCGATGCGCCGGTCGGCCGACATGCTGGCCGCGGTCTACGCCGTGCTCGCCGCCGGTGGGGCCTACGTGCCGATCGATCCGGATCATCCGATCGAACGGATTCGCTACATCCTGGACACCACCCGGCCGGTCTGCGTGCTGACCGCGGGCGCGGATCCGGATCTGGGCGTGCGGATCGATCAACTGGACCTGTCACCGTACTCGCCCGATCCGGTGACCGACGCGGACCGGCGTGCGCCGCTGCGCGATTCGAATGCCGCCTATGTGCTGTTCACCTCGGGATCCACCGGCCGGCCCAAGGGCGTGGTCATCACCCATCGCGCGGTGGTCAACCAGATGCGGTGGATGCGTGAGCAATACGACCTCGGCCCCGGCGACACGGTGCTGCACAAGACGCCCTTCACGTTCGACGCCTCGGTCTGGGAGTTGTTCCTGCCGTTGCAGATCGGCGCGCGGCTGGTGATCGCCCGCCACGACGGCCATCTGGACCCGGACTACCTCCTGGCGACAGCGCGACGATACGACGTGGCGATCCTCGAGTTCGTACCGTCGCTGCTGGCGCTGCTGCTCGCCGACGACTCCGCGGAGCTACCAGCCTCGCTGCGGTACTTCTCGCTCGGCGGCGAGGAGCTGCCGCCCGCGCTGCTGACGCGGGCGCACGAGCGGCACGGCGCGATCGTGGACAACACCTACGGCCCGACCGAGGCGACCGTGACCTCCACCGTGCACCGGTGTGCGGGCCCGGTGCGGCCGGGCTCCCGGGTGCCGATCGGCCGGCCGATCCGCAATACCACCGCGTACGTGCTGGATTCGCGGCTGCACCGGGTGCCGCCCGGGGTTCCCGGCGAGCTGTATCTGGCTGGCGTGCAGCTGGCTCGCGGATACGAGGCGGCCGCCGGGCAGAGCGCGGGCCGGTTCGTCGCCGATCCGTTCGGCGGCGCGGGGACCCGCATGTACCGCACCGGCGATCGGGTCCGAATGGGCGCCGGTGGCGAGCTGGAGTTCCTGGGCCGCACCGATTTCCAGGTGAAGCTGCGCGGGCTGCGCATCGAACTGGGTGAGATCGAGGCCGCACTGGCGCAGGCCCCCGGGGTCGAGCGGGCGGTGGTCGTGGTGGCGCGGCAGGAGCGGGTGGGCGAGTTCCTGGCCGCCTACCTGGCGCCGGCGCCCGGACGGACCATCGACACCGCCGCGGTGAGCGACTCGGCCGGAAAGCGGTTGCCCGCCTACATGGTTCCGCATCACCTGGTCGTGCTCGACCGATTGCCGCTCACGCCGAGCGGCAAACTCGATCGCCGCGCGCTGCCGCCGGTGCACGCGGCGGCCGGGCCGGAGATCCGGGAACCGGCCACCGCTGCCGAGCGCGCCGTGGCCGGGGTCTTCGCCGAGCTGCTCGGAACGCCGCGAATCGGGCTGGACGACAACTTCTTCGACCTCGGCGGCAACTCGCTGATCGGGATGCGGGCGATGGCCCGGATCAATGCGGCGCTCGGCACGGGCCTCGGAGTGCGGGATCTGTTCGATGCGCCGACCGTCGCGCGGCTGGCCGCCCGCTCCGGCGCGGGTGCCGCCGCGCCGCGCCCCGCACTCGTGGCCGGTGCACGGCCGCAACGGATTCCGCTGTCGTTCGCACAGCGCCGGATGTGGTTCCTGAACCGCCTGGCGCCGGACTCCCCGGCGTACAACATCCCGCTCGCGGTCCGGCTGACCGGACGGCTCGACGTGGCCGCCCTGGCCGCGGCGGCCGGCGATGTGCTCGGCAGGCACGAGGCGCTGCGCACGCGCTACCCCTCCGATGTCGAGGGGGCGTATCAGGACATCCTGCCCGCGGACGCGGTCGTTCCGCCGCTGACGCCGGAGGATGTCGACGGCGAGCAGGTAGCCGCGCGGCTCATCGAGATCGTCGGGGCGGGATTCGATGTCACCGCGGCCCCGCCCTTCCGGGCCGCGCTGCTCCGGGTGAACCCCGGCACGGAACCCGACGCCGCGAGCGCTCCGTCGGCCGATCCGGAGGCCGGCGACTACGTGCTGGTGCTGGTCGTCCACCACATCAACGCCGACGGGTTCTCGATGGGGCCGCTGGCCCGCGACGTGGCCCTCGCCTACGCGGCCCGCGCGGCCGGTAGCGCTCCGCAGTGGCGCCCCCTGCCGGTGCAGTACGCGGATTACGCACTCTGGCAACAGCATCTGCTCGGCGACGAGACCGACCCGGACAGCCTCGCGGCGCGTCAGCTCGCCTACTGGACCGCGGCGCTGCGCGGCATTCCCGATCAGCTGGATCTGCCGTCGGACCGGCC
This sequence comes from Nocardia sp. GP40, assembly GCF_050434125.1. Lineage (NCBI taxonomy): Bacteria > Bacillati > Actinomycetota > Actinomycetes > Mycobacteriales > Nocardiaceae > Nocardia > Nocardia sp. GP40. The sequence goes on from NZ_JBNPVW010000012.1 coordinate 132,525, forward strand.
CCGGCCCGCGGTGGCCTCGGGGCGCGGGGCGACACACCGTTTCGTGCTGCCTGCCGACCTGCATCGCGCGGCGGGTGTGCTTGCCGCGCAACGTCATGCGACGTTGTTCGGCGTCGTACACACCGCGTACGCGGCGCTGCTGGCCCGGCTCTCGGGCATCGACGACATCGTCGTGGGCACTCCGATCGCGGGCCGCGGCGCGGCCGAACTCGACGATCTGGTGGGCATGTTCGTCAATACCCTGGCGCTGCGCACCCGGGTCGACCCGGCCGCCTCCTTCGAGAGCCTGCTGGCCGCGGTGACCGCGGGCGACCTGGCCGCCTTCGACCATGCGGACGTGCCGTTCGAGCGATTGGTCGAGGTGCTGGATCCGCCACGGTCGCAGGCCCGCAACCCACTGTTCCAGACGATGCTGGTGTTGCAGAACCAGCAGACCCCGAGCCTGGACCTGGGGGAGGTGTCGATCGGGCTGCTGCCCGCGGAGACGGGCATATCCCAATTCGATCTGAACCTCACCCTGAGTGAGCGGTTCGACACCGATGGCGCGCCCGCCGGGATCATTGCCGAATTGACCTATGCCACGGATCTTTTCGATGCCGAGACCATTGCCGGTTTTGCCGGCCGCTTCGAGCGGCTGCTGTCGGGAGCGGTGGCCGATCCGACCCTGGCGGTCGGTGACATCGACCTGCTCAGCCCCGCGGAGCGCCAGGCCGCGCTCGTGCACGCCGGTACACACCTCCCGCGTCCGATTGCCCTGGTGCCGGCAATGCTGGCCGCTCAGGCGGCCTGTACGCCGGACGCGCCCGCGGTCGTCGCCGAGGACGCCACGCTCACCTACGCCGAGTTCGCGGCCCGGGTGAACCGGCTGGCGCGACGGCTGATCGCCGACGGCGTCGGCCCGGAATCGATGGTGGCCCTGGCCATGCGGCGATCGCTGGACATGGTGGTGACCATTCACGCGGTGCTCGCCGCGGGCGGGGCCTACGTGCCGCTCAATCCGGATCACCCGGCCGAACGCAATCGCTACATCCTGGATACGGCCCGCCCGCACTGCGTGCTGCTCGGCGCGGGCGTGCCGGAGGTGGGCGAGGATCGCTGGCGGCAACTGCGCATCGCCCCGGCGGAGCTGAGTGCGTACAGTACCGATCAGGTGAGCGATGCCGAACGCCGTGCGCCGCTGCGTGCCTCCAATACCGCCTACGTCATCTTCACCTCCGGTTCGACCGGTCGGCCCAAGGGGGTGATGATCCCGCACGGAGCGCTCGTCAACTACGTGCTGTGGGAGCGGGAGCACTACGTCCTGTGTCCGGGAGACGTTGTGCTGCACAAGACTCCGGTCACCTTCGACGCCTCGGTGGTGGAACTGTTCGGCCCGTTGCTGTTCGGGGCGCGGATCGTGGTGGCCCGGCACGACGGCGAGCGGGATCTGGACTATCTGCTGGGCCTGTTGCATCGGTACTCGGTCACGCAGATGAATGGTGCGCCTTCGCTACTCGGGTCGTTGCTCGGTGCGGACGCCGAGCTGCCCGGGTCGCTGCGGCACGTGCTGGCCGGTGGCGAGGAGCTGCCGCGCAGCGTGCTGACGCGGATGCGGCGGCGATACCCGGACGTCTCGGTCGACAACCACTACGGCCCGACCGAGGCCACGGTGACCTCCCTGATGCAGCGGTGCACACCCGACGTTCTCGCGGCGACCGGGCGGGTGCCGCTGGGCTGGCCGGCGATGAATACCGGTGTCTACGTCTTGGATTCGCGCCTGCGCCCGGTGCCCCCGGGCGTGGCCGGTGAGCTGTATCTGACCGGCGTCCAGCTGGCGCGGGGATATCGGGGCCGGGTGGACCTGACCGCGGAACGCTTCGTCGCCGACCCGCACGATCCCGCGGGCGGGCGCATGTACCGCACCGGCGATCTGGTTCGCCGCACACGGGCCGGCGCGCTGGAATATCTGGGCCGCACCGATTTCCAGGTGAAGCTGCGCGGCCTGCGGATCGAACTGGGCGAGATCGAGGCGGCGCTGATGGGGCTCGAGGGCGTGCGGCAGGCCGCGGCGCGCGTGGTGACCGATGACCGGCGCGGCGACCGGCTCGTCGCCTTCGTGGCCGCGGCCGCCGATTTCGACACCCGGGCCGCGAAAGCGGCTCTGGCGGAACATGTTCCCGATTACATGGTGCCGAACATCATTGTCGCGCTGGACGCGTTGCCGGTGAACGCGTCGGGGAAGGTCGACCGCAAGGCCCTGCCCGCGCCGGAGTTCGAGGCGACCGCCTATCGGGCGCCGGTGAGCGAGGCCGAACTGCTCGTCGCCGAGGTGCTGACCGAGGCGCTGGATCACGAGCGGATCGGGCTGGACGACAACTTCTTCGAGCTCGGCGGCAACAGCCTGCTCGCCACCCGGGTGGTGGCCCTGCTGGGCGAGCGGTTCGGGATCCGTCCGCAGGTGCAGTGGCTGTTCACCGCGGCGACGGTGGAGGCGCTGGCCGCGACGGTGGCCGCCGCGGCGGCCGGCGCCGGCGTCGACGACGGCCTGGGCGTGCTGCTGCCGATCCGCGCCGAGGGGCGCGGCGTCCCGCTGTTCTGTGTGCATCCGATGCTCGGGCTGGCGTGGAGTTATGCGGTGCTGGCCGAATCGTTGCCGGGGCAGCCGCTGTACGGGCTGCAGACGCCGGCGATCGGCGAGCCTCAGACCCCGGTGGGATCGATCGCCGACCTGGCGACGCGCTACGTCGCGGCGATCCGATCGGTGCAGCCCGAGGGGCCGTATCATCTGCTCGGCTGGTCGCGCGGCGGGGTGATCGCGCACGCGATCGCGACGCGACTGCAGGCCGCGGGCGAGCAGGTCGCGGGTCTGACCATGCTGGACAGTACCTGCCATACCGATCCGGCCCGGTTCCGCGCCGAATTCACCGCGGCCGTGCGGGAGATCGGCATCGAGATCGGCACGCAGGAGGATCTGGCCGCACTGCCCGACGACCGGCTGGCGCTGCTGATGGCGGCGATTCCGGCCGAACTGACGGCGCTGACGCCCGCGCAGGTCCGCCGGATGTACACCGCGGCGGTGACACCGATCGAATCGGGCCACGTCCCCGACCGGTTCGACGGCGATATCGTCTATGTCACACCGGAATTGGAGCCCGATCCGGACGGCGATCCGGCGGAGTGGCGCGAGTTCGTCACCGGCCGCGTCATCGAGCGCACCCTGCCCGCCACGCATGCGACGATGCTGTCCCCGGAGACGGCCGCTGCCCTGGCGGCGCTCGTGAGTCCGGTGGAACCGGAGGTCGACGTGGTCGTGGGCCCGGAGTAGGCCCTGGGGGCCGCCGATATCGCCCGCCCGCCGCGCAGACCGGTGGGTACGGAACATCGGGGCCATCATCGAGCACCTGGGCGCGGTGACGCCCGCGCCGCCCGCGACGTGGCCCGGGGACCGCTTCGATGTGGTGTACGTATGCCGCAGCTGGTGCTGGCCGGGGATTCCGCGTCGCCGATATGAGTCGGGCGTCCGGCGGCTCCCGAATAATGCACCGGCGCTGGGGAATCCGGCCCTCCTGGATACCGAGGGCGACGTCGGCGCCGTTGGACGGTCAAGGCGCGAGGGCGATGTCCGCGAGAACATCGCCGACCACTCCTGCGAAAGTTTACGGAGTTTAATAATAGGTGTTCACAAAATAGGTGTGGTGTGGTTCACTCGTCTGAACTCGTTCCAGAGGAGGCCACCCGTGTCCGCACCGTCCATCTCTCACGGCTTCGATTTCACCGACCCCGATCTGCTTGCCAAGCGTTTGCCTGTCGCCGAGTGGGCCGAGCTGCGCAAGACCGCCCCGGTCTGGTGGGTCGAGCAGCCGCACAACATCGCCGGCTTCGGCGACGACGGCTACTGGGTCGTCAGCCGGCTGGACGACATCAAGGAGATCTCGAAGAACCCCGAGGTGTTCTCGAACTTCGAGAACACGGCGGTGATCCGCTTCTACGACGACATCGCCCGCGAGGAGATCGACATCCAGCGCGGGATGCTGGTCAACCAGGACCCGCCCTCGCACGACAAGCTGCGCCGCATCATCTCCAAGGGCTTCACCCCGCGCGCGGTGGAGAGCCTGCGCAACGCCCTGCGCGATCGCGCCGAGCGAATCGTGCACGAGGCCAAGAAGTCCGGCGGCGGCGACTTCGTCACCCAGGTCGCCTCGGAGCTGCCGCTGCAGGCGATCGCGGAGCTGCTGGGCGTCCCGCAGTCCGATCGCGGCAAGCTGTTCGAGTGGTCCAACACCATGATGGGCTACGACGATCCGGACTTCGGCGGCGACCACAAGATGGCCACGGCCGAGATCATGGGCTACTCCTGGAATCTGGCCGAGGAGCGGCGCGGGTGCCCGGCCGACGACATCGTCAGCCAGCTGGTCACCGCCGACATGGACGGCGAATCGCTCGGCTCGGACGAATTCGCCTGGTTCGTCATCCTTCTCGCGGTCGCGGGCAACGAAACCACGCGTAACGCCACGACCCACGGCATGAAGGCGTTCGTCGACTTCCCCGAGCAGTGGGAGCTGTACAAGCAGCAGCGGCCGCGCACCGCGCCGGACGAGATCGTCCGGTGGGCTACGCCGGTGATCGCGTTCCAGCGAACCGCCCTGTCCGACACCGAGATCGGCGGCCAGCACATCAACAAGGGCGACCGGGTCGGGCTGTTCTACGCCTCGGCCAACTTCGACGAGGAGCGGTTCGACAAGCCGTTCGAGTTCGATATCCTGCGCAACCCCAACCCGCATGTGGGATTCGGCGGCACCGGCACGCACTATTGCGTCGGGGCCAACCTGGCCCGCCTGCAGCTCGATCTCATCTTCAATGCGATTGCCGACGTAATGCCCAACCTGCGTCAGGTTTCCGAGCCCGTGCGGCTACGCTCGGGTTGGTTGAACGGAATCAAGAGCTGGCAGGTTGCTTATGAGTGAGCCCGCTAGGCGGGGCCGGGTGCCCGCGGTGAGCGACGCGGACATCCGGCGAGAGGCCAGAACCCTACTGGCAGAGCAGGGCCCGGAGGCGGTAACGCTGCGCGCGATCGCGCGCGCCCTCGGCATCACCGCGCCCGCCCTGTATCGCTACTACTCCTCGCGCGAGGATCTGGTCACCGCGCTACGCCTGGACATCTGCGCGGAGCTGGCGGCTCAGCTGGCCGCGCAGGTCGCGGAGCTACCGGACGACGGCATGGTGCAGCTGCTGGCCATCTGCCGCGGCTTCCGGCGCTGGGCGCTGGACCACGGGCCCGAATTCACGCTGGTCTTCGCCTCCCCGGCGGGCGGGAACACCAGTGCCATGCGGCAATTCGACGAGCCGTTCGGCCGCATCTTCCTGCAGGCGGCCGGGCGGCTGCTGACCGCCTACGACATCGCGACCCCGCCGACGGACGCGATCCCCGAGGCGCTGTGCGCGGATCTGAAGCGGTTTCAGACCGAATTGCTTGCCGTGCTTGCCGAATCGGGACAGGACTTCCCGGCCGAGAAGCTCGATCTGGGCGTGACATACCTGATGATCATGTTCTGGGCCCGGATCTACGGTCACGTCACCCTCGAGGTGTTCGGCAATTACCCGATGGCCGTGGAGGATCCGGACGCGCTGTTCGACGCCACCCTCGAGGATCTGGCCCGCACCATCGGGATCTGACCGGGCGGGCGGCCTACGACGGCGGGACGATCGGGTACTCGCCGGTGTGGAACGTCGGCCGTCGAATTCCCTGGAATCGCTGCAGGATTCGCGGGCGCCGCAGGAATCGGGCGAACCATTCGCCCAGGGTGACCCCGGCGGCGAGGGCACAGCCCACGCCGAACGCGGCCAGCAGCTGGTTCAATCCGACCAGCTGGTGGCCGTTGAGCAGCGCCGACAGGCCCCGGTACACCGTCAAACCTGGTAGCAGCGGGGTGATTCCGGCCACCGCGACTACCAGTGGCGGGGTCAGCGCCCGGCGGGCCATGAGACCACCGGCCAGGCCCACGACGCACGCGGCCACACCGGAGGAGACCACCGGGCCGAAGCCGGACTGCTGCACCAGCAGATAGCAGACCGTGGCGGACGCACCGCTCATCCCGGCGGCGGCCAGGGCCCGGCGCTCGGCGTAGCAGGCCAACGCGAAGGTCAGCGAGGCCACCGCACCGGCGAGCACCTTCATCGGAAGGTTGTTGATGCTCTGCGTCGAGGACGAGATGTCGATCGGCGGCGCGACCGCATGCAGCAGATCGGCCGCCTTCAGCGCCAGCGCGACCCCGGCGATGATTCCGCCGGTCATCATCATGACCTCGAGCATGCGGGCGGAGGCGGTGATCGGCGCGCCGGTTATCGCGTCCTCGACGGCACCGACCAGCTGTAATCCACTGAGCAGCACGGTGATTCCGGCCGCGACGATGATCGAGGGATTCGCCTCGATGTGCAGGGCGAAGGTGGCGAGCAGGATCGCGGGGATGGTGGCGATCGCGCCGCCGACCATCGCCTGGAAGAACGAGGGCAGGTCGCGGTAGTTCAGCGCCCGGTTGGTGCGGTCGATTGCGGCGGTGGCCACGCAGCTGGTCGCCGCGACCAGGATGCCGCCGCCCAGCAGCAAGGCGATCGAGGCCGCCAGCACCGCCCAGCCGGCGGTGGCAACCCAGCGGTTGTAGGGATGCGGCGCGGAGGTGATCTCGTCCAGGGCCGCATGGGCCTCCTCGGGCGGGACCACCTCGCGCCGGATGCGGCGGGTGAGCCGGTCGACCGCGGCCAGCCGGGTGAAGTCGAGCGTGCGGTACTGCACCACCCGCATGGTCGAGGCGGGCGGCAGCTTGGGCCCGCGGTCGGCGGAGATACGAATCGAGTTGTAGGTGACGTCGATATCGCAGCGGTCCAAACCGTAGGTGGCGGCGATGAATTCGACCTGGGTGGTGGTGTCGGTGACCGCGGTGCCCGAGGCCAGCACCACCTCGCCGACCCGCTCGGCCAGCTCCATCACCTGCGTGACGGCGGCGTCGTCGGACAGGTCGATCGGCCGCAGCGGGGCCGGCGCCTCCACGACCGCGTCCACGGTGGCGATGCGCTCGGCCACCAACCTGTCGATCACCCTGTCGATCGCGCGTCGCCAGCGGGACCGCCGACGCGGGACCGCCGCCTCTCCGATCTCGACTGCATCCACCTCGTCACTCACATGAAGCAACGTTAGGGGTGCGCAAAGAATGTGTCAGCCCCGGCACGCATATGAGCCACGGCCGACCGGGGCAGAGTGATCTACCTCATCGCCGGTGTCGCGGTCACACGGTCCCGATGACGACGGTTCTCCGCGCGATACACCGACGCGCCGACGTGCGCCCTCGCCCGCGGGAGCACCCGGCCTGCCGAAGATAGGCTCGGATCATGGCATCCGAGAGCGACACCCGGACGGCGGACCACCTGCGCGCGGCCCTGGACGGCCCGTGGCGGGACGTGCGCGAGCAGGCCCGCGGCTGGCTGGACGACGAGGGCCTCTACGGCGATCCGTATCTGGACTACCGGGCGGCGCGCTCGCGGGTCCTGGACCAGATGCGCCTGGTCGCGGGATTCGGTGTGGCCGAACGGGGTTTCCGCGTCGAGCACGGCGGCACCGGCGATCCCGGCGGCGCGGTCACCGGGCTCGAGATGCTCGCCTACACGGATCTGTCGCTGTGGGTGAAGAGCGGTGTGCAGTGGGGCCTGTTCGGCGGCGCGGTCGAGAACCTGGGCACCGACCGCCACGCCGAAGTGGTGAAGCGGCTGCTGACGCTGGACCTGCTGGGCTGCTTCGCGATGACCGAATCCGGGCACGGCAGCGACGTGGCGAGCCTGGAGACCACCGCCACGTACGATCCGGTGACCGAGGAATTCGTGGTGCACAGCCCGACCGAGTCCGCGCGCAAGGACTACATCGGCGGCGCCGCCGAACACGCCCGCATGGCCGCGGTGTTCGCGCAGCTGATCACCGGCGGCGAGGGCCGCGGCGTGCACTGCTTCCTGGTGCCGATCCGCGACGCGGGCGGCAACGATCTGCCCGGCGTCACCACGGGCGACTGCGGGCTCAAGGGCGGGCTGCCCGGTGTGGACAACGGCCGCATCCTGTTCGATCACGTCCGCATCCCGCGCGAGAATCTGCTCAACCGCTACGCCGACGTCGACCCGGACGGAACCTATTCCTCGGAGATCGAGAATCCCGGCCGCCGCTTCTTCACCACCCTGGGCGCCCTGGTGCGCGGGCGGGTCAGCGTTGGCGGCGCGGCCGCCGCGGCCGCGCGGGTCGCGCTGACCATCGCGGTCGACTACGCCGAGAAGCGCCGCCAGTTCGACGATCCCGACACCGGGCAGGAGGTGCTGCTGCTGGACTACCGCAATCACCAGCGGCGCCTGTTGCCGCACATGGCGCGTGCCTTCGCGCTGGCGTTCGCGCAGAACGATCTGGTGCGCCGCATGCATCTGGTGCAGACCGGACAGGATCTGGATCCGGGCGCGCAGCGGGCCCTGGAAAAACGTGCGGCCGGCCTCAAGGTCGCCCAGACCCGCCACGCCACCCGCAGCATCCAGGAGTGCCGCGAGGCGTGCGGCGGCGCGGGCTATCTGACCGAGAATCGCCTGGTCACCCTGAAGGCCGACACCGACGTGTTCACCACCTTCGAGGGCGACAACGTGGTGCTCACCCAGCTGGTGGCCAAGGAACTGCTGACGGCCTACTCCGACGAGGTGCGGGATCTGGACGCGCTGGGCTGGGTGCGATTCGCCTCGACGATGGCCCGCGACGTCGTGCGCGAGAGTTCCGGTGTGCGCCAGCTGATTCAGCGGCTGCGCGACCGCGGCGGCGATTCGGTCGACGACGGTGACCTGTCCCGTCGCGCGGTGCAGTTGCAGCTGCTGGCCGACCGCGAGGACTACCTGGTGCGGACCGCCGCGCACCGGCTGCGGGCCCGCGCCAGGGAGACCGGGCCCTTCGAGGCGTTCAACAACGCCCAGGACCACATCCTGCTGGCCGGCGAGGCGCACATGGAGCGGCTGGTGCTGGAGGCGTTCATCGAGGGAATCGCCGAGATCGAGGATCCACAGGCCCGGGCGCTGGCCGAAACGGTCTGCGACCTGTTCGTCTACTCCTCGCTGGAGCAGAACCAGGCCTGGTACATCATGCACCGATTCATGTCGGTGGACCGGGCAAAGCTGGTGCGCCGCGGGGTGAACGAGCTGGTGGACCGGCTGCGCCCGCACGCGGCCACCCTCGTCGCGGCGATGGGCGTCCCCGCCGGCACCCTGCGCGCGGCGATGCTGGACGATCCGAGCTCGCACCAGGGGAGTAGGAGATCAGTGGGACGTCGCCTCGGCCCCACGCCCCATTAGGGTCGAGGCGTGAACCGACCGTCCACCCCGGCAATCCGCAGCACCGCGCTGCTCGCCACGATCGTCCTGCTCGGTGTGCTGATCACCGTCCTGCTGCCGCTGACCTTTCCGCCGGGCGCCGGCCCCACCGGATTCGACCGGGCCGTGGACTCCTGGGTGCACACCACCTTCGACGCACACCCCGCCGTGCTCCGGATCCTGGTGACGCCCAGCGACGCCTACGTCATCGTGCCGGTCATGCTGCTGGGCGCGCTGTGGTACGCGTGGCGGCGGGACTGGTGGCGGGCCGGATTCCTGCTCGTCGCACCGGAACTCGTGGTCGCGCTCAACACGTTCGCGCTGAAGTACGTGTGGCACCGGCATCTTCACCACTACCTGGCCTATCCCAGCGGCCACACCGTTCAATTCGTCGCGATCGCCACGGGTTTCGTGCTCGTCGCCCCGACCGCGCGCGTGCGGGCCGCCGAGTTCGCCGTGGCGGCGGTGCTGCTGGTGGCGATCGCGATCGGCATGATCGGATTCGGATACCACTATCCGACGGACATCGTGAGTGGCGCGGCCATCGCGGTCGCCCTGACGACCGCGCTGTACGCGGCGTTCAGCCCGGGCCGAACTGCACGAACGCCGAGGCCACGAACCACAGCAGCCACGCGACCGCGATGAGCATGCCGAGCAGCAGCGCCACCCGCATGAACCCCCGGCCCAGATTGATGCCGCCCTCCTGCTTCGGGTAGAGCTCCCACGGGCTGTACCAGGGCATCTCGATGGCCATCCGGGACGAGGGGGTCAGTGCGGCCTGCGCCTGCTCCTCCCGGAACGCCTCGGCCTGGGCCTGCTGCGGTCCGCCGTGCCACAGCGTGGTGTCCACCGGGCCGCCGAAGCCCTCCGCGACCAGGTCCTGCGGCGCGGGCAGATACGGCAGGATGCTCATCCCGCGGAACGACATCGCCACGTCGTTGATCGTCCATTGCGCGCGCCCCTGCGAGGCCTGCGCGTTGAGGTAGTCGGACAGATTCCGGGGGTTGTCGCCGAGCACCACCTGGAGTCCGGGATCGCTCCAGAACTGCCGCACCCGCAGTTCCGACCCCTGCGGCGGCACCACCAGCACCGCGCCCTGCACGACCCGCTGCCCTAGGCCGCGCTGGGCCAGCCAGCTCTGCAGCGCGTAGGTGTGATCGCGCGAGGAGTCCAGGGGTGTGTGCCGTTCGCCCCCCTCGAGGGTGACGACCTGGTTGCCCACCCGCCACGGACCGTCCAGCGGCACCTCCAGCTCGCCGGACACCTGCTCCACCAGCGCCTCGGCCTCGATGACCACGCAGCTGGACGGGGTCCACACGATCGCATCGAATTGATGTAATCGATCCTCGTGGAACAGGCTGCAGTTCACCGTGGCCACCCCGTGCGGATCGCCCGGGCCCTTCCAGGTGCGCAACCAATCGATGAGCACCCGCTCGGCCAGGGTGCCAGCGGCATTCTGTACGCGCACGAGCATTGGCGGCCCGCCCTTTCCCCTCGACACTCGTTATCGCACAGCTTAAGTGGTCGAACGGGAATCCAGACGGATCTGGCCCGTAAGTGTTTACCGGAAGACCGGATCGACGGGGGTGATCGGCAGCCGCAGCGCGCCCGGCGCCCACACGGGCACCGACGGCTGGATCGGTGCGACCGGCTCGATCCGCCGGTACGACTCGCCCAGCTCCGGGCGCGGATCGGCCGCACCCTTGTTGGGCCAGAACGCCATTGCGCGCTCGGCCTGCGCGGTGATGGTCAGTGACGGGTTGACGCCCAGATTCGCGGTCACCGCCGAGCCGTCGGCGATGTGCAGGCCCGGATGGCCGAATACGCGCTGATAGGGGTCGACCACGCCGCTCTCGGGTCCCTCGCCGATCACACAGCCACCGATGTAGTGCGCTGTCGCGGGGATGTTGAACACGTCCATGGCCAGGCCGTGCACGTCGCCGCCCACCTTCTCCCCGAAGCGGCGGCCGATGTCGTGGGCCACCGGGATCCAGGTCGGATTCGGGGTGCCGGTGCCCTGCTTGGTGCGCAGCTGCCCCCACCGCCGGTAGGAGGTCAGCGAGTTGTCCAGGGACTGCATGACCAGCAGGATCACCGACTTCTCCGACGCGTGCCTGGAATTGAGGCTGCGCAGGAACACCATCGGATGCACGACCGTCGCCAGCAGGAACCGCAGGAAGCGGAACGCGCCGCCGTCCACGATCGGCACGGACATCGGAAACAGCGCGTTCTGTCCCTTGCCGTAGTGGCACACCTCGATGTGGGTGTCCGGCTCGGGGTGGATGGAGGAGGTGATGGCCACGCCCTCGGCGAAATCGCTCCGCTCGCGGCTCACCACGTTCAGGATGGCCTCGGAGTTGCTGCGGGTGAGTTCGCCCAGCCGCGGCGACAGCCGCGGCAGCACCTTCTCCTCCCGCATCTTGTGCAGCAGCTTCTGGGTGCCCAGGGCGGCCGCGGCGAACACCACCTGCTCGGCGGTGAAGGTTCTGCGCTGCTTGCGAATCCAGCGATCCGAGCGGGCGGTCTCGATGGCGTACCCGCCCCCGACCATCGGGCGCACCTTGGTCGCGGTGGTCAGCTCGACCACGTGCGCCCCGGCCTGCTCGGCCAGGTAGAGGTAGTTGGTGGGGGTGGTGTTCTTGGCGTTGTGCGGGCAGCCGGTGAAGCAGCGCGCGCAGTGGATGCAGCCGTTGCGGCGCGGGCCCGCGCCGCCGAAGTACGGGTCGTCCACCTCCGTGCCCGGATCGTCCTCGTTGAAGAAGACGCCCACGTTGGTGGGGTGGTAGGTGTCCGCGACGCCGAGATCCTCCGCGATCTCGCGGATCACGTCGTCCGCGGCGGTGACGCGCGGATTGGGCGCCACGCCGAGCATGCGCTTGGCCTGGTCGTAGTACGGGGCGAGCTCGTCGCGCCAGTCGGTGATGTGGGCCCACTGCCGGTCGCGGTAGAAGTTGGGCAGCGGCTCGTAGAGAGTGTTGCCGTAGATCAGCGAGCCACCGCCGACCCCGGACGCGGAGAACACCGCGCACTTGCCGAGCAGGCTGATCCGCTGCGGACCGGTCAGGCCCAGCCGGGGCGCCCAGATCGACTTGCGCACATTCCAATTCGACTTCGGAATGGACTCGGCCGGCCACCGGCGGCCGGATTCGAGCACGGCGACGCGGTAGCCCTTCTCGGTCAGCCGCAGCGCGCTGACGCTACCGCCGAAGCCGGAGCCGATCACGATCACGTCGTAGTCGAAGTCGGACATGGTCTTCCTCTCGCACAAGCACGCCGGACGCGCGCGCCGCGTGGAACACTTTCCGGCTCATTCTGTCATCACGGCTGGCCGCGCCGCCCACCCCCTGACCGACCGCGCCGGGCGGTGTGCGGCGGCCGCGGGCGGGTTCGCGCGTGGTAAAGAGCCCTGGCGCGGACGGCCGTGTCAGCGTGGCGTGCCGCGTCGCCTACCCCGTGACCGACCGCCGTGTCATCGTGGCGTGCCGCGTCGCCTACCCCGTGACCGACCCGCGTCGGCGCGGCGCACCGCTAGGGAGAATGGCGGTTTGCGCCGGATTGGGGTAAGCAACAGGCTGTGACGAGCGAACCCGGCGCCGAGCCGCCGGCACCGGACACCGAGCCGGTGCCCGAGCGCGAGCGCGCGGCGGCGACCCCGGATCGCATCCTGACCGTGCCCAATGCGCTCAGCGTGCTGCGGCTGATCGGGGTGCCGGTGTTCCTGTGGCTGGTGCTCGCCGTCAAGGCCGACGGCTGGGCGTTCGCGTTGCTGGTGGCCAGCGGCGTCACCGACTACCTGGACGGCAAGCTCGCCCGGCTGCTGGATCAGTATTCGCGCCTGGGCGCGCTGCTGGATCCGCTCGTCGACCGGCTCTACCTGGTTGCCACGCTGCTCGGGCTGCTGGTGCGCGGGATCCTGCCGTGGCCGTTCGTGGTCGTGCTGATCGGCCGGGATCTGGTGCTGACCGCGACGCTGTCGATCTATCGCCGCCGCGCCCTGGATCCGCCGGAGGTGATCTATCTCGGCAAGGCCGCGACGTTCGCGCTGATGGCCGCGCTGCCGTGGCTGCTGGCCGGTCAGATGGATTGGCCGCTGGCAGGTTTCGGGCGGGCCTTCGGGTGGGCATTTCTGATCTGGGGCACGGCGGTCTACGTGTGGACCGGAGTGCTCTATCTCGGCAAGGCCCTGGCGGTGGGCCGCGCGATACCGGCCATACCGCGCAATTCGCCGCAGTGATTAAAGTGTTCGCCACAGGCACGCCCCGCGAAAGGAACTTCTGCTGTGACCGACCTTCCCGAGGATTTGCGCTATACCGAGGAGCACGAATGGGTGCGTCGACTGGGCCCGACACGCGTGCGGGTGGGCATCACCGATTTCGCCCAGTCACAGCTCGGTGACATCGTGTTCGTGCAGCTGCCCGCGGTGGAGACCGACGCCAAGTCCGGCGAGGGCATCGCCGAGGTCGAATCCACCAAGAGCGTCTCGGACATCTACGCCCCGTTCGCCGCGAAAGTCGTTGCGGTGAACGACGATCTGGATGCCTCGCCCGAGAACCTCAACACCGACCCGTACGGCGACGGCTGGCTGTTCGAGCTCGAGGTGCAGGACGCGGCAACGCTGGATTCCGCGCTCGCCGAACTGCTCGACGCCGCGGGTTATCAAGGAGTTACCGCAGGCTGAAGCGGCCTTCACAGTTCTACCTGCACGGGATCGCCCTGGCAGGGTACGGTCAATGCCAACAGATGTGCGGGCGGCCGGTCCGGAATGTCGAAGGGCGCGACAGCCGGTCGCGCTGGGTGACGGCAGTGTCGGAATCGGAAGCTTGTACGGATAATCGGTTCGAGGAGGAGAGCAAGGGTGAGCGAGAACAAAGACCCGGGTTACGGGGAGAGCGCGGCCGAGACGACATCGGTATTCCGCGCTGATTTCCTCAACGAGGTCGACGCGTCGCGCTCCGGGGAGCAGACCGGCGAGCAGCCGGTGCAGGGTGTCGAGGGGCTGCCCGCGGGCGCGGCGCTGCTGGTGGTCAAGCGCGGACCGAATGCGGGCTCGCGATTCCTGCTGGATCAGCCGACCACCTCGGCGGGGCGCCACCCCGACAGCGACATCTTTCTCGACGATGTCACGGTGAGCCGTCGTCACGCGGAGTTCCGGCAGGACGAGGACACCTTCCAGGTGGTCGATGTGGGCAGCCTGAACGGCACGTACGTCAACCGCGAACCGGTGGATTCCTCGGAGCTGCAGAACGGTGACGAGGTGCAGATCGGCAAGTTCCGCCTGGTGTTCCTGACCGGCCCGCGACCCGCCGGCGAGACGGCCGGGCTGTAGGACTCGGCACGAGATGACAGGCGCTGCGCAGTGGACCCGCGGAGGGATGTCGATCGGCTCCGTGCTGGATCTACTGCGTCCGGATTTTCCGGACATCACCATCTCCAAGATCCGCTTCCTCGAGTCGGAGGGGCTGATCAGCCCGGAGCGTACGCCCTCGGGTTACCGCAGGTTTTCGGTCGCGGATGTGGAACGGCTCAAGTTCGTGCTGACCGCGCAGCGTGACCAGTACCTGCCGTTGAAGGTGATCAAGGAGCAGCTGGAGGCGATCGACAGCGGTGCCGCGACGCTCGGGGTGCGCGAGGCGCGCGCTCGGGCGGACGGCGCCACGAACGGGTCCGGCGGTTCGGGGCGTATGCCCGAGCCCGCCCGGCCCGGCCCGGCTCTCGCCCCGCCGCGGAGGCTGGGCGTGGTCCCGAGTGAGGTGACCCCGGACGAGCTCCGGTTCGACGCCGAAATCCGTATCGCCCGTACGGATCTGCTCGAACAGGCCGGGATCGAGGAGAAGTTCCTGGCCGAGCTGATCCGCGCCAATCTGATTACCCCGGGCGCGGCCGGGTATTTCGACGCCGAGGCGGTGACGCTGGCGCGCACGGCCAAGGCGATGAGTGAATTCGGTTTGGAGGCGCGGCATCTGCGCGCGTTCAAGCTCGCCGCGGATCGCGAGGCGGCGATGATCGCGCAGATCGTGGCGCCGATCGCCAAGAGCCGCGACGCCGATGCGCGAGCACGCGCGGAGGAGACCGTGCGCGAACTCGCGGCATTGTCGCTGACGCTGCATACCAGCCTTGTGAAGACGTCGGTGCGGGGCACCCTCGGAGGCTGAAATCTTCGCCTAGACTCGGTGTTACGGTCGGCCCTCGTGGTGGCATGCTGGACGGCCGCGAGTATTGGGAGGCAGTGGCGAGTCATGACTGAAATGCGTGTGATCGGCATCCGTGTCGAGCAACCCCAGAATCAGCCCGTGCTGTTGCTCCGTGAGGTGTCCGGCGATCGGTACCTACCGATCTGGATCGGCCAGGCCGAGGCGACGGCGATCGTGCTCGAGCAGGAGGGCGTCACGCCTATCCGCCCGCTCACTCACGACCTGATCAAGATCCTGATCCACGATTTGGGGCATACCCTCAAAGAGGTCCGGATCGTGGATCTGCAGGAGGGCACCTTCTACGCGGACCTGGTGTTCGAGAACGATCTGCGGATCTCGGCGCGTCCGTCGGATTCGGTAGCCATCGCCTTGCGGGTGGGTTGCCCGATCTACGCGGAGGAGCCGGTGCTCGAGGAGGCGGGGCTGGTAATGCCCGACGAGCGCGAGGACGAGGTGGAGAAGTTCAAGGAATTCCTGGAATCGGTCTCCCCGGACGACTTCAAGGCGACGGACAGCTGAGGCGGGCCCGACGGCATCTCGGCTTGCTCGAGCGGGTCGTCACCTCGGCACGCTCCAACGTGCCGATGACCGGGAGTTTGCCAGTAGCAATAACTCTCACGTAGAGGTCGAGAAACACGCTCCGAGCGGAGTTTGGTTCGATGCCCGTGCTGCCGAGACAATCGGAAGGGTAGCCTCGACAGTTAGGCCGTTGTTCTGCTTCGGCAATGCAGTGAGGGAGTAGTCAGTGGGAGACCAACCGCAGACACCATCTGAGACGCGGCCCGCCGCGGTGGTGCAGCCAGGGCTGTTCCCCGATGACACCGTGCCCGACGAACTGGTGGGCTACCGGGTGCCCAGCGCATGCCAGGTGGCCGGGATCACCTACCGGCAGCTCGACTACTGGGCCCGCACCGGCCTGGTCGTCCCGTCGATCCGCAGCGCCACCGGGTCGGGCAGCCAGCGGCTGTACTCGTTCAAGGACATCCTGGTCCTGAAGATCGTCAAGCGGCTACTGGATGCCGGTATCTCGCTGCAGAACATTCGCATCGCGGTCGATCACCTGCGCAGCCGCGGGGTCGAGGATCTGGCCGGCATCACCCTGTTCTCCGACGGCGCAACGGTCTACGAGTGCGCCTCGCCCGAGGAGGTCGTCGATTTACTGCAGGGTGGGCAGGGCGTCTTCGGCATCGCCGTCAGCGGCGCCATGCGCGAGCTGACCGGCGCGATCGCCGCCTTTCCGGCCGAGCGGGCGGAGAGCCATACCGAGCGCCCCGAGGACGAACTCGCCTTCCGCCGCAAGGTACGAGAGAATCGTAAAACCGGGTAGCTCCCCGCTCGGACGTCGGTATCAGTCCGCATAGTGCGGCTGTGGCGGACCGGGGGAGGGGCCGAGCAGCGGCGACAGCCAATGCTGATAGAGGCGATCCCAGGTGCCGTCGGCGCGGATGCGTTCCAGGGTGGCATCGACGAACCGCACGACGTCGTCGTTGCCCTTGGGGATGCCGACAGCGTACGGCTCGTCGGCGATATTGCCGCCGACCACCTCGATGTTCGGGTCCTGGACAGCCAGGCCGGCGAGCACCATGTCGTCGGTGCTCACTGCGTCCACTTCGCGCTGCTGCAGCACGACCAGGCAGTCGTCCCAGGTCGGTACGGTCAGAATGGAGGCGGCGGGCTGCTCGCGCCGGATCCGGTCCAGCGAGGTGGTGCCGGGGACCACGCACACGCGCTTGCCGGCCAGGTCGGCCAGTCCGGTGATGCCGGAGTTCTTCGCCGCCAATACCCGCTGATGCGCCATCAGGTACACGCTGGAGAATGCGGCGTCCTGCCGCCGGTCGCAGGTGACGGTCATGGTCTTCACCACCACATCGACGGTGTGCTCTTGCAGGACGCGCTCGCGTTCGTCGGAGCCGAGCATCCGGTATTCCACCCGTTCGGGGTCGCCGAACAGATCGCGGGCGATCTCCTTGGCGATGTCGATGTCGAAACCGGCGAGGGTGGTGCCGCTGACCGGATCTCGGAAGCTGAACAGACTGGTGCTCGCGTCCGTTCCGACTACTAGCCGGCCGCGGGCGCGAATGGCGTCGAGGTTGGGGCCGCGGCCGACATCGACCGGGCGCAGGCTGGCCGTCGGATCCCCGCAGTGCTGCCCGATATCCGGCGGGGGTGGCGAATTGGTCGCCGCCGGAGCGGCGTTCACGGGCAGCGGCGGCGGTTCGTTGTAGCCGACCGTGCGATCGGGGGGCGAGTGCAACTCCTGGCCGCAGCCCGGCACCAGCAGAGCGGTCGCCGCCAGCAGGATGGTCAAGGTTCGCCGCGCAGTCATCGGTACTCCCGCAGTCTCGGCCACAGACCCAGCACCACGAACGCCGCGGCCAGCACCGACAGCGCCAGCGCGCCCGGTGCGAGCAGATCCAGTGCGCGGGCCGCGTCGAAGATTCCGGCGCGCAACGTGTTTCGGGTCTCAGCGATGCCGTTACCGAGCGCGTGGTCGAGCGTGTCCACGTTCACGGCAGCTCCGGTCGGGTCGGGGCCGACCGCGATCGCGTCGGCGCCCGGGAAGTCGCCGCGGGCCAGCGCGTCGTTCATCCGCTGGTGCGCTTCGCGCCAGCGGACCAGGGCGGCGCGGGCAGTGCTGACGTCGCTGAAATCTGTTGCGCGGCGCGGGTATTGGTTGAGCAACTGGGCCACTTTGGTGGTGGCGTCGTCGTAGTTGCGGTCGTAGTCGCCACCGACTTGGCGGCGCACAAGTTTCAGGGTTTCGGCGGCACGGGCCCGCTCCACCTGGATGCGGCTCTGGGTCAGCTCGGTGGCCGGCACCATGCCGTTGTCGCGGGCCTCGGTGGTCGAGACTGCCGAGATCGACCCGGCGAGCACGGTCCAGGTCAGCAGGCTGACCACTGTGACGGAGGTCAGCAGCAGGCCCAGGTTGAACACCCGGCGCCAGCGTCGCGCCAGATACAGCTGGACGGCGACCAACGCGGCCAGCGCCACCGGCGGCAGCAGGATCGCCGACCATGGCGGCCGCACGTGATGGCGCTGGGTGGCGATGATCGCGTCGGACCGGTGCTGCTGCAGTTCTGCCGCCGCCGGCAGCATCGTGGTCCGCATCAGGTGCGACGCCTCGCTCAGGTAGGCGGCGCCCACGGAATGGTCGTCTCGGTTGTTGGCGCGGGCGGTTTCGACCAGGCCGGCGTAGACGGGCAATCCGGTCGCGATGCGGGTGCGCAGCTGAGAGTCCGGAGCGTCGTCGGCGCTGTTCGACTGCGCGACCAGGTCGGCCGAGGCCTCGCCGAGTGCCTGGTTGTAGCGGTCGCGCACCGATGTGGGTTCCAGTCCGCTGGACAGGAACGCGGTGCCGGCGGCGGCGTCGGTCATCGACAGCGAGGTGTACAGGCTCTGCGCCAAATTGGCATCCGGTTCGGCCGTGTTCAGCAGATAGTCCAGGGAGTGCTGGCGGCTGCTCACCGCCGTGGCCGTCACCGCACCCGCCAGCAGGCACAATGCCACCAGCAGCAACCCGAGGGCGATCAGCTTGGCCGGTGAGGACCGGATGAACGCGTGCAGATCGGTCGCATCCAGGCGCTTGTGCACGAAGGCGACCGCGGCCGGCGCAGGGGACTCATCGTCTAGCCGATACCTGGTCTGAGTCGTATCCACCTCCATCCGATCGCCTATGTGTTCGATGCCCCCTCACCCCATTGTGGTCCAATCGGGGCCGCTTTGGGCGTGTTGCGTCGAAGTAGCCGCCACCGACCTGCGCGGTGGGACCGGGAGCCCGGTTGCGGTGGCTGCTATTGCCAAAGCAGGGGCGGCTGGATTTCGGTGCCACGCGCGGCGATGTGGCCGTCTGGGCGGATCAGGATGAGCTCGCCCGGGCGGGGTGCGTAGATTTCCTGGAATTCGCCACGGCCATCGAGAATCCCGCGTGCTGTCGTGGAACTGATCCGGTGCACGCGCATGTGGATCGGGTCGAGGTTATCGGCGATGGTGGGATCGTCGTTGTCGAAGGCGATCAGGTTCCAGTGCGGGCCGCGGGTGAGGTCGAACAGATCGCCGCTGAACTCGGGGCCCGCCAGGCCGGTGACGTTCGGTGCCCGGTCGCCGGCAACCGGTGCCGCGGAGTTGGCCGCAGCTTGTTTGGGGTGGTAGTGGATGCCGAGGCCGGTGGTGACGGCGTCATCGGCGATCTCGCCCAGGGCCGAACTCAGCTCGTCGATATCGCCGCCCATCCGCTCGGTCGTGCGGTCGATCTTGTCCGTGCTCAACGCGAGGACCCTGCGGGCAACGGGAATCCGCTCGGCGCCATAGGTGTCCAGCAGGCCGGGGTCTGCTCCTTCGACGACCGCACCCAGTTTCCAGCCCAAGTTGTAGGCGTCCTGGATCCCGGTGTTCATGCCCTGACCGCCGGCCGGCGAGTGCACGTGCGCGGCGTCGCCCGCTAGCAGTACGCGGCCCCGGCGGTAGTCGGTCACCATGCGGACGTTGACGCGATAGATCGAAAGCCAGTTCGCGCTGGTCAGCTTGACGTCGGCGGCTCGTTCGTCGAGCAGTTGCTGGTACAGCTCGAGGCTCGGTTCCGCCGGCTGCGCCTGCGCCGGGATGGGGGTCTGGAGTTGAAACAGGTCGCTGTTGGGCAGCGGCGTGAGCACGAGCATTCCCTTGTCGGACGGCCAGATGTGCATGTGGCTGTGGTCCAGGTCAGCGACGGTGACATCGCCGATGTACCAGCGCTGCGACTCGTAGGTCTGTCCCTCCAAGTGCAAGTCGATCAGCTTGCGGGTCGTGCTCTTGCCGCCGTCGGTTCCCACGACGTAGCGCGCCCGGATCGTGCTGTCGCCCTGCGCCGTCCGCAGGGTCACCGCGACCCCCTCGGTGTCCTGGGTGAGGTCGACTGCTGCCACGCCGTATTCGACCATGCCACCCAGTTCGCGCAGTCGTTCGCGCAGCGCGTGCTCGACATCGAACTGCCCGATCCACAGCGCGTCGGGGTAGGGAGTGTGAAAGGTATCCCTGGCGCGCACCACGATCGAGGGCCGATCGACAACATCTCCGGACCGATCGTGGAATCGCACCGGCAGATCGGCGACGCCGGTGCGCACGACGTGGTCGACGGCGCCGAGGTCGTCCAGTACCTCCAGCGAGCGGGACTGGATTGTCTTGGCCTTGGACGCGCGGTTCGGTGCGGTGTCCCGCTCGATCACGCGGCAGGTGATGCCCCGGCGGGCGAGATCGCAGGCCAGCGTGAGTCCTACCGGACCAGCACCGATGACAAGGACGTCGGTCTGGATCATGTCGTGGTCGCTCATCACTTCCTCCCGTGACAGCTAATTAGATGCATAACTGCATCTTATGCTCCTCGGAATACGAGTAGTTGATAAGATGCGCAAGTGCATCCAAAGAGTGATCGAGGGGTCCACCGCCGCCGCGGGTCGGCGCTGCAGGAGGCCCTGCTGAGCGCCGCCTGGGCGGTGCTGCGTGAGAACGGCTACGCCGGATTCACCCTCGAGGCCGTGGCCAATCGGGCCGGCACCAGCCGTCCGGTCATCGCCCGCCGATGGGCCACCCGGCAGGAACTGCTGGACGCGACCATCGCCCACGTCGGCGCGCAGCGTGGCAACCCGACGCCCGACACCGGCAGCCTGCGCGGCGATCTGATCACACTGCTACGCAGGGCCAACAACGCCCGCCTCGACCTCGCGACCATGCTGGGCGTGCAGCTTGGTGGCTACTATCAGGAGACCGGCAGAACCCTGGCCGACATGCGCGAAGCCCTGATCGGCGGACACGACCACGCGTTGGATGACGTTCTGGCGGCCGGCGTCGAGCGCGGCGAAATCGACCCCGACCGGTTGATTCCGCGGATCCGAGCCCTGCCCATGGACCTGCTCCGCCATCACGTCCTCATGACACTCGAACCGATGCCCGAGGAAGGCATCGAGCAGATCGTTGACATGATCTTCCTGCCGCTCGTCCGCCCCACGCGGGGATCGGATCAGTAAGCGACCGTGCCCCGTTCGGCTCCCGATCCCCACGCCGCCGTGGCCGCAGTCCCAACCGCCACTACCTGACGACGCTCCGGCCGGTCGGAGGGCGACCTACGTCAGGTCGGTGGCGGCTTTCTTGTTCTGCCAGTGCGGCCGTCGTGAGGGTGAGGTGTCGGGTCAGTAGGTCGGCGGCGGTGTCGGGGTCGCGGGCCAGTGTCGCCTCCTCCAATCGGCGATGCTCGTCGATGCCGTCGCGGTCGGGGTCACGGTACGCCGACCAGCGGCGAGCCAGCTCGCTCGCGACCCACATCCGGTCGAAGGTCTCCAGCAACACCGGGTTGCCGCTCCCTTCCAAAAGGGTGCGATGGAACACCCGATGGGCCTCGGCCCAGGCCTCGCTGTAGTACTCGCCGTCCTCCGGGGTGAATACCGGTGTGCGCGCCAAGCGGTGGTGGGCAGCTCGGACATCGCCCTCCCAGTCGACGTCACCACGTTCGATCGACATGCGTAGCAGGACCGGCTCGATGGTCCGGCGGGCCTCGCCGATCTGCTGCCAACGGTGATCGGAAAAAGCCGGGACGGCGAAGCCGCGATTGGTGAGTCGTTCGGCCAGGCCCTCACCGACCAGTCGCACGAGCGCTTCCCGCACCACAGCCAGGCTCACGCCGTGCTGCCTGGATACACGGCTTCCTGTGGCTGAGTCGAAGATGCCGGCCACCGGCGATCCGCGCGTCGTGCACACACCGCTCGGCAAAAGTTATGAGCGACACCAACATCGACCGCATGACCGATCGCACCGTGCTCATCACGGGCGCCACGGACGGACTCGGCCGCGAACTCGCCGTGCGTCTCGGCGCAGCGGACGCGCGGCTGATCCTGCACGGTCGCAACCCCGATCGGGCCGATGCGGTCGCGGCTGAGGTAACGGCCGCGGGCGGACACACGCCGCGGATCATCCTGGCCGACCTGTCACGACTCGAGCAGGTGGACCAGCTGGCCGACGAGATCATCGCCAGCACTTCACGATTGGATGTGCTGGTGAACAACGCCGGAACCGGCGGCCCCCCGGACGGGAAACGTGAACTCAGCGCCGACGGCAACGAATTGCTGTGGGCAGTCAACCATCTGGCCCCGTATCGACTGACGCGGCGCTTGCTTCCGCTGCTGCGGGCCTCGGCTCCGGCGCGGGTGGTGAACGTAGCCTCCGCCGGGCAGCACGAGATCAACCTCGGCGATCCGACCCCCGAGAACGGCCACGACGTGTACACCGCCTACTGCCGCGCCAAGCTGGCGATGATCATGGCTACCATCGAGTACGCCGAGGAACTCGACGGGACCGGCGTCACCGTGAACGCCCTGCACCCGGCCACACTCATGGCGACGACCATGGTGCTGGAATCCGGCATCACGCCGATCAGCACGGTCGGCCAGGGCGCGAATGCCACACTTCGGCTGATCTGCGATCCGGGGCTGGCGCAGACAACGGGCCGGTATTTCAATGGCACCAGCCAGAGCCGTCCCCACGCGCAGGCCGACGATCCGAAGGCACGCCGTCGGCTGGTCGAGATCAGCGACACCGCAGTCGGTTCAGCGATGGGCTGAGGTCGCGCGCCGCGTGGGAGAACTTGACACCACACTGACGCAGAAGATGTTGGTAACGGCCAATTTTGACGTCTCCCCAATAGGGGTGATGATGGTGGGTGAGTGCCTTTGGGACGCAAACCTCCCCGATCAGCGTTGACTTCCCCGTAGAAGGGATCCGCGGTCTCGCGCGACAGCGTCGAGTGTGTCGGTGTACGGGTCTACGTTTGAAAGGTTCTGCGCAGCAACACCTATAGGTAGTCGGTGGGGATGTCGGTCAGGCTACTCGACGCGCGGCTGGCCACCGACGACATCGCCACCGAGGTCGGCCGGCTCCGTGAACGGCCAGGTGAGGGAAGGGGTTTGGTGCTCAGCTCTTACTGCCGCAAATTAGAATCGCGATCGATCGCAGCCCGGTCATAAATCTTTTGTAGGCGGGACCGACAGTAGGTACGCTCGCGGTGGGGTTCGTCCGGGGATGAAGGATGTGGTTGTGCGAGCGCTTCTGGTAGTTGCGGTTTCGATAATGGTCGGCTGCGTGTTGTCGAGCGGGCAGCCCGCACGGGCGGACGACGGGCCAGGTGGCGGCCCCGCGCCGTCGACGGCGGCGAATCCCGCTCCATCGCCATTGCAGGAATGGATCAACAGCACCGTACCGGCACCGCAGCTGGCTCCGGGGCCGCAGCATTCCGTCGGTGATTCGCAGTCGGCATTGTGGCGTGCGGTGTTGTCACCGCAGACGGAGGATCCGACCTTCGATTCCTGGCCCGCAGGCCTCGGTTCCCTGAGTCCGGGCCAGATCATCGAGTCGCGCGATGTGACGGCGACCACGGCCCCGCGAATGACGATACCGATTCAGCGCGCGGTGCTGCTGAAGTTCCGCTCCACCTCGGCGTCGGGGGCGCCCTCCTTCGGTACCGCGACGTTGATCGTTCCGGCGGCCCAGTGGACCGGGCCCGGGACCCGACCGGTGGAGGTGAACGCGCTGCCGATCAACTCGCTCGGCACGCACTGCACCCCGGGCTTCCAGCTGTCGCACGGTGTACTCGACCGCCCCAACACCGATCTCACCACGTTTATGCCGTCCATCTGGTGGGCGCTCGGCCAGGGGCATGCGGTCCTCGTGCCCGACCACGAGGGCCCGCTGATGGCCTACGCCGAGCCGAATGTCGCCGGACACGTGATGCTCGATTCGATCCGCGCCGTGCGGGCCTACCTGCCTGGCGAGTTCGGTCAGAGCCGCTATGTGGCCATCGGTTACTCGGGTGGGGCGATTGCCTCCTATGCAGCCGCGATGCTGCTCGACGAGTACGCTCCAGAGCTTTCCGGTGTGCTGGTGGGAGCGGCCTCGGGTGGGCTGGTCACCGACTATGCCGACGTGGCTCACCGGTTCAACGGCAACATCTCCTCCGGGATCCTGCTGTCGGTGACGTTGGCGATAGCGCGTGAACATCCCGAGATGTTGCAGTACATGAACCATCTCGCACAGTGGGTCGCGACCTCTCCGGTGCGAGACATCTGCGGCGACGTCGACGGGCCGCTCGGTGTGGTCGGATTCCCGATGGATGTCGCGGCGAACATCGGCGACCCGCTCGACAGCCCGATCGCCGAAAAGCTGTACGGCCAATTCAATTTGGCCGACCGTAAATCGGCTGTGCCGCTGTACATCTACCATGGCGCACTCGATCCCTGGATTCCCCTCGAGGACGCCCGGCGTGTGTACCAGCAACAGTGCAGCCGTGGTGTGCCGGCCGTCTTCCGCGTCGTACCAGGCGAGCATTTGATCGGTTATGTCACCGGCTCGCCGGGGCTCGACGACTGGATCACCGCACGGTTGCGCGGTGGGCCGGCACCGAGCGAATGTACCGTGCCGCGCTAACCCCGGTCCGACCCGAACTCGCGGCCGGATGATCGTTATAGGAGCGCGTTCCGGCGGCCGGTCGGCCGCCGGAACGCGATGAGGCCGCGCGCCCGGTAGAGGTTCGCCGGGTTCGGCCGGACCGGTACGAGCCACGTCCGGCCGCTGGCGGGATCGGTGCGGACCTGCCGTTCCGGCCACTACGCCGGGGACATTTCGGACCGGTTCGACCGCCGGGCTCGGCCGAATCTCTGCACCAAGACGATGGTGCGGACGATCTTCGGCGCCCTGCCGGCAGACAGCTTGATGAAACAAGTTATATGACAACGTCGTTCGGAATGAGGAAAATCGGTGAGATCACTTTCGATGCTTGTAATCACATTGCTGGCCGGGTGTATGGCGGTCACCGCGCAGCCCGCACGAGCCGACGAGGGGCCGCCCGGCACATCTGGGCCGCCGCCGACCGCGGCCGATCCGGCGCCGTCCCCGCTGCAGGCGTGGATCGACCACACCATCCCTAGGCCGCCGCTGTCCCGGACACCGGCGCAGACGACCGGCGACCAGTTGGCCCTGTGGAAATCGATATTGCCGTCGCCGACCGGAGACCCGGCGTTCGACGCGTGGCCCGCCGGCCTCGACGGATTGCGTCCGGGTCAGCTGATCGAATCACGTGACGTGACGGCGCCGGCTGCCGCACTCGTCAACGCGCCGATCGCGCGGGCACTGCTGTTGAAGTTCCGAACCAGTGGGGCGTCAGGTGCACCGTCGTACGGCACGGCGACCTTCCTCGTTCCCGCCGCGGCATGGACCGGACCCGGCGCCCGGCCGGTGGAAGTGACCACCATGCCGATCAACGCGCTCGGGCTGCGCTGCACCCCGGGCTATACCTTCGCGCACGGAGTCCACGACAACAACGACATCAACGCCTTCCTACCGGGAGTCGGTGCGGCGCTGAGCAAAGGTCATGCGGTCCTCGTACCCGACCACGAAGGCCCGCGGATGGCGTATGCCGAGCCCACGGTCGCGGGGCACGTGACCCTCGATTCGATTCGTGCCATCCGGTCGCAACTTCCGAAAGAGTTCGGTGACAGTCGTTTCGCGGTCAGCGGCTATTCGGGTGGGGCGATCGCGTCGTATGCGACGACGATGCTCCTGCACGAGTATGCACCGGAGCTGGGGGGTGTGCTGGTGGGTGCGGCCGTAGGTGGGCTGGTGACCGACTACGGCGCGGTAGCGCACGTGTTCAATGGCCGCAGCGCGTCCGGAATCCTGTTGTCGGTGTCGTTGGCGATGGCGCGCGTACATCCCGAGATGCTGCAGTACATGAACCATCTCGCGCAGTGGGTGGCGACTTCACCGCTGAAGGACATATGCGGTGATGCCGACGGACCGCTCGGCGCGGTGGGAATTCCGATCGATGTCGCCGCGAATATCGACCATCCGCTCGAGAGCGGTATCGCCGAGGACATCGAGCGGCTGACGAACCTGACGGACCGCAAGTCGGCCGCCCCGCTGTACGTCTACCACGGGGGGAGCGACTTCTGGATTCCCATCGCGGGGGCCCAGCAGATGTACCGGCAGCAGTGCAGCCTCGGTGTCCCGGCCGAATTCCGCACCGTACCGGGCGAGCATGTGGTCGCGATGGTCGGCGGTGCCGACGGCGCCGCCAGCTGGATCGACGCCAGGCTGCGCGCAGAGCCCGCGCCGAACGAGTGCCCGACGCTCCATTAGCTACTTCGACCTGAAAAACCCCGCGCGGTAGGGCGGCGTGATGGACCGACCCGCGACCTGCAGTGGTGTCCGCGCGTAGCGGGCGCGCATACCGGTGTCGGCCGGTTCGTGGCCGGGAGGCGCTGCGCTTGCAATCCGCGGGCTATCGCGGGGCCTGCGGGACCATCAAATTCTCGGCATGGAGGCGGCCTGCGGTTAATGTGAAACAGCGTTACAGCCAGAACGTGTTCTATGCAGTCTCTTCCCCATTAAATAGGAGTTGTACTGGAGTTAATCTGCGCCGCACGTTATATTGCTGCAACACGTTCTAGATCATGAGGTAGGGGACTGTGCGGCACTGGGCTGCTGTGGGAGTGATCGCTGGGGTGGTATTGGCCTCGGGGTTGAGCGGAGGTGTGGCACGGGCCGAGCTGCCGGTGCCCTACGTGTTCGGGGCCGGGATCGTGAACGAGGTGCGCAACCCCGGTGGGTCGTTGCCGGGAAGCAACGACTGGCACTGCGTTCCGGGCGCGGCGCATCCCGATCCGGTGGTGCTGGTGCACGGCTTCGCCTCCAATGCCCAAACCGACTGGGGCACCTACGTACCGCTGCTGGCGAACGAGGGCTACTGCGTGTTCGCGGTCACCTACGGTGGCTACCCGCAGCAGCCGTGGCCGGTGCCCGCGTTCGCCGGATTGCGCGACATCGCAAGCAGCACTGCGGAGATCGCGGCATTCGTGGACCGGGTACTGGCGGCGACCGGGGCCCATCGGGTCGACATCGTGGCGCACTCCGAGGGCACCGTGGCGGCCAACTACTACGTCAAGCGCCGCGGCGGGGCGGCGGTGGTGCACCGGATCGTCTCGCTCGGCGCCAACCACACCGGATCGGCGGCGTTCGGTGCGGTGACCGCGCGAGACTACGCGCGGCGCAACGGCTTCGGGCCGGACTTCGAAGGCTCGATGGATGCCGTGTGCGAGTCGTGCATGCAGGTGCTCGCCGGCTCGCCGCTGCTGACAGAACTGAACAGCGACGGGCTCTACGCGCCAGGGGTTGTCTATACCAACATCCTGACCCGATACGACGAGTTCGTCGTGCCCTATACCGCCGGCGCCGGCGATGCACCGAACGCAACCACCATCGTCGTGCAGGACGGGTGCGATATCGACTATTCCGACCACCTGTCCATTGCCGCCAGCCGGCGCGCGGCGATGTATGTCCTCAACGCGCTCGATCCGGAGCATCCACACCCCGTCCCGTGCGAGTTCGTTGCACCGCTGGTCGGCTG
Organism: Nocardia sp. GP40; assembly: GCF_050434125.1. Lineage (NCBI taxonomy): Bacteria > Bacillati > Actinomycetota > Actinomycetes > Mycobacteriales > Nocardiaceae > Nocardia > Nocardia sp. GP40. Next base: position 160,494 of record NZ_JBNPVW010000012.1, read on the forward strand.
ACCCCCATGCGCACCCAACGCCGCATGCTGCTGAAATCGTTGCCCGCACTGCTGCTGGGTCTTTCGGCGCTGCCGCCGGCCCGGCTCACCCCGGCCGCGGTCGCCGACCCGCCGCCCGCGCCGCGCGACGATGCGGTCGCGCACCTGCTGGCGGCGCTGCGCCGCCCGGGCGTCGACCGGACCACGGCCGACCGGCTGGTGCTGGAATTCCTGAAAACCGATCCGACGGTGAGGAACCTGTCGCGGTCGCTGCCACGGCCGGTGCGCGATGTCATCGCGGCCGTGGAAGGTGCGAGTAGCCTCACCGGCATCGGGGGGTCACCGTTCGAGCTGTCCGACGAGGTCGCCGAATTGCGGGCGTTCATCGACGCGCAGGCGCTGGAATTTTCGGGCATCCTGGAGAGCACCGGTCACCCGGTGCGGTACGTGCCCGGCTACCGCTTCCGCAATTGGGGCCTGACCGTGGACAACGTTCCCGAATACACCTTCGTGCCGACCACGAAGGCCGGGGTGTGCAACGTCGTTGCATGGGCGGCAGGGCAGCGCCGGGTGGTGCGGGCGGCTGGGTACCGGCATTCCTGGAACGACGTCTTCGGCGCCGACGGCGGGGTGTTGATCTCCATGCTGCAACTCGAGCAGGTTGACAATCTGCCCGCCGACCTCGCGCCGGTCGACCGGGACAACCAGCTGCAGGGCTGCACGTTCGTCGGCGTCGTCGAGGGCAAGGGGCTCGTGCGGGTTGGGGCGTCCACCACCAATCAGCAGTTTCGCGACTGGATGCTCAGTTCCTCCGGTGGAAACCGCCGCTGGACCCTGCCCTTGAACGTGGTCCTCTCCGAAATCACCCTGGGTGGCAGCATTTCGATGATTTGTCACGGGGCAGGGTTACGCAACCAGACGATCAGCGATCTGGTCGCCGCGGTCGAATTCGTCAACGCGCGCGGCGAACTGCAGACGGTGTCGGATCCGGAGCTGATCACCGCCGCGGCCGGTGCCTTCGGCATCCTCGGCATCCTCACCGCGATCACCTTCCGGCTCGACCCGATGACGTACGCGAACATGAAGCCGATTATGGTGCCGGCGCTGCTGGCGGTCCCGCCCGCGCCCGGCCAACAGGTGCCGCCGGAGCTGGCGATCTCGGTCACCGACGCGCAACGCGACGCCGCCTGGCGCGAGTTCACCCGCCGCGCGGAACAGGACTACTACGCCGAATGGTTCTGGTTCCCCTACCGTCCCGACGTCTATGTCAATACCTGGAGCAACGACGGCCCGCCCGCCCCGTCGACTCCCGACTATCTCGACAACGTCGTGCACTACCTGGAGGAATGGCTGTCCACCATGCTCGAGCAGGTGCCGGCGTGGCGCGCCGCCCCCGGCCGCACGCAGGCGGAGGTGCTGGGAGCGGTCACCGCGGTCGGGCTGCTGCACTGCGGCCCGGACGATCCACCGGTGGCGACGCCGCTGATCGATGCCATCCATTTCCGGCGCGGGGTGCGCAATTGGCGCGTGCTGGACATGGAGGTCGAGATTCCGATTCCCGCCGCCGCGGACGGCAAGCCCGACTGGACGGTGCCGGCGCGCGCGTGGTGGGAGGCCATCAACCTGGTCTATTCCCGGCCTGATGCGCCGATGCGGGTGGCCCTGGAGATGCGGGTGATGGGTGGATCGTCGGTGGATATGTCCCCGACCTACGGCAACACGTTCGGCACCTGCTCCATCGAGGTACTCACCAGTCAGCTGGTGCCGCAGTCGGATTGGAACACCTTCATCCAGCAGCTCTACGATCGCTGGGCCGGGATCACCGGCGCGGACGGCGCGCGGCTCAATGTGCGCCCGCACTGGGCCAAGCAGTGGCCGGGCAGCATCGAGGGCCGTCGCCCTGCCGAATACCTGCGCGAGGTCGCCTACGCCGAGCAGATTCCCCGGTTCGCCGCACATGTCCGCCGGATCGCCGCGGCCGGCGGCGTGGATCCGGCGCAGCTGCGGGAACGCTTCGCCAATCCCCTGTTCGACGAGATCCTTGCGGCGGTGTACCAGTGAGAGCCCGACCGGTGAAAACCTTTGTCGCGATGTCGGTGGTGGTGCTGTCGACCCTGGGGATCGGTCCTGCCGCCGCTGCCGGACCGGAGCAGGTCGATGTCGTCATGTCCGACGGTGTGCGAATCGAGGCGACGGTGTTACCCGCCGTGCCCGGCAGCCCGCTGGTGCTGATCCCCGGTGAGGTCGGCGTGCCGCGGCTGATGTACCAGGCCCCGCTGCAGGCGCTGCACTCGCGTGGCTACACGGTCATCGTCTACGACCCGCGTGGCACCTTCGGCTCCACGGGCGAGTTCGACTTCGCCGGCCCGCGCGAGATCCAGGACGTCTCCGAACTGATCGACTGGGCCGGTGGCCGATTCGGTACCGGCGCGGCAGCGGTGGCGGGCATGGGCAACGGTGGCGGCACCGGTCTGCTGGCTGCCGCACACGATCGGCGAATCCGGGCGGTGGTCAGTCTCGGCGGCTGGGCCGACCTTACCCGGGCGTGGTTCCCCGGCGGTACCGCCGATGTCGAGGCCATCGGCACCCAGCGCCTGCTGGGCGGCGCCACCAGCCGGTTCGGCGCCGACGCCCGCCATATCCTCGACGCGGCGGACCCGCAGCGGTTCACCGCCGCCCGCGATGTCGACATGCGGGCACTGGCGGCCAACAGGCCCGCGGTGTTCGTCGGCCAGGCGTGGGGCGACTCGCTGTATCCGCCCCGGCAGCTTGTGGATGCCTTCGCCGGCTATCGCGGCCCGCTGCGGCTGGAGCTGTCCGCCGGCGACCATTCGGTATCCGACGCCCCCGGCGGATATCTGGGCCTGCCCAACCACGATTGGGATACCGCCTACCGCTGGCTCGATGCCGCGCTGCGCGGCACCGACCCCGGCCTGCTCGGCGAACCGCCCCTGCACCTGGCCCCGATGACCAGCTCGCCCGCCGAAATGCTCGGCGGCCAGCAGTATTCGGCGCCCATGGCGATCGCGGACCTACGCGCCACTACCGGGCTCGCGCTCGGTGCCGGCGTGCTCGATCCGGCGGCGGCGTCCACCGCCACCACCCTCGTCGGCGGCGCCGCCGGCGTCGACAGCGGCCCGGTGTATCTCACCGGTGCACTGCAATACCTGGGGACCGTGCAACCCGCTCCATTGGGCGCTGTCACCCCGGCGTGGCGTACCGCCGTGTTCGCCGCGCCGCGCCGGCTCGTCGGTCTGCCCGACCTCACCGTGACTGTCGGCATGGCACACCCCGCTACCGTCGTCGCCTACCTGTACGACGAGGGCCCCGACGGCAGCGGTGTGTTGCTCAGCCACGCCCCCGTCACGGTGACCGGAACCGGTTCCGTCACAGTCGAATTGCAACCGGTCGACTGGGTGGTCGCGGCCGGGCACCGGCTCACCCTGATCGTCGGTACCCACGACAGCCGCTACGCCGGTGTCACTGCCCCCGGTGCCGCCATCACCCTCACCGCCGGACGGCTCGACCTGCCCCTGCAGGACTGAGGATGCGGCTCCCCCGCCTCCCCGCGATTTCTGCGTGTCGTCAGGTGCAGGGAGAACTGGGTGTCGGGCCGGCGGTCGGGATTCGTCAAGAATTGTCCGGACGTCGTCGGATGGCCCAGTCGTACAACAACCGGAATGTCGACCGCGGCATGGATTTGCGGCGGGCCGAGGAGACCATGGAGATCTTGCGTTTCTCCGAGTATGCCCGTGAGCGGGTCGCGGCGCTGAGCGGCGGCACGCGGCACAAGCTCAACCTGACGGTGGCGGTGATGCACGACCCGCAGGTTCTGCTGCTCCACGGCCATACCAGGGCCGCATTCCCGGACCTCGCATCCCCGGACCGACGAGGTCCAGACAGCCAGCGAAGCACTGAGGGTGTGTCCTGCGCGACCACCACGGTGGACCGCGCGGGGGACGCACCCTACTTTGCCAGCTGCGGGGCTTACGGCGCGGTAGGAGTCAGGTCGTCGGCCGGGTAGTAGATCTCACGGCGCAAGCGTTCCAAGTCCGGCGCTGCGGAAGCAGAGGTTTGCTCGTACCGACCGCTCTCACGCCCCCAGAGCCCCACGTTCGCCATGTTCACGTAGATCTCCGCGTAGTACTTCCCCCGGCCCGACAGGCCGGGAAGCACGCGGAAGAGCGCGGGGACGTAGCGGGTCAGCGCCTCGAGTTGGGCGCGTTGCTCGGCCACCTGGCGCTGCACCTGCTCGACGGCCTCGCGGCGGGTGCAGCCGGTCTCGTGACAGACCGCCCGCACCAGGTTGTAGGGGACGTGGTCTGCCTCGTCCTGCTCCAACCCCACCAGGTCGTTCTCCACCAAGGTCACCCAGAAGGCGAGTTCCTCGAGACGGCGGATCACGGGGTGGTTGCGCAGCTTCGAGGGCACTTCCCGGTCCTGGTACACCTCTACGACGGCGAGGGCGGATTCGAACCCACTGGTCGACGTCCGCAGCGGCAGGTAGTCGGCCGTGGAGGGGATGTAGCCGTTGATGCGGTGGTGCGCTTCGCGTTCGGCCGCTTCGAACCATTCCTCGATGCCGTCGAGGAACCGCTCCTGCCAGCGGGTGCTCCGGCCCTCGCGCAGGCGCGGCCACAAACTCGCCCACGCCGTTGGGAGCGCGCCGGACCTCCACGGTTTGTCCGGGTCCTGGCGCAGTGTTGCCACCATGCCACGCCTCAGCGCGGTCACGGCTTGCGGGTCCCTCAGCTGCGGATCCTCGAAGAGGTCGTCCCATATAAGGGTCAGCACGGCCATGGCGTAGGCGGTCTGTTCATGGGCTGTGTCCGCTGCTGGCGCCAGGATCTGTGCCCGGCCCCAGAACGCTCCTATCCACCGGTGGTAGTCGGCCTCGGCAGGGGTGAGGACAAGGCCGGTGTCCACCAGCCAGCTCCTCAGCCATTGCGTGAGCCGCGGCGGGAGCCCATCATTGTGAACTCCGGGTGGCTGTGTCGACTGCGGGGGGACCGCGGGAGCGGGAGTTCGCCGGTCGAGTATGGACCGGGCGTAGGCGATCATCGCGTGGCGAGCGCTCGGGGCAACGGGTACGGCGGCGAGTCGACCGGCGGCCTGGTCCATGAATTCCTCGGCCATCGCCTGTGCTTCATCCAGGGCGCCGGAGGCAATGACGAGCTCGCGGGCACGGGCGGCTTGCTCATGTGTCATTCTGCTGCGCAGCAGGCCGGCAAGATTCTGGTCGCGGGCGGCGGCGCGGATCACGGGAAGTGTGTAGATGCCCTCGGGCAGATCCGCGTTGACGGGCTTGCCCATTTCCTTGGCGGTCGAGGTCAGATCGAGGATGTCGTCATACAGCTGGTAGGCCAGTCCGAAGTGGCGACCGAACTCGGCCAGCGCCTCTTCCTCATCCTCGGGGCGGCCGGCCTGCATCGCGCCCACCCGGCATGCCAGCGACAGCACCGCCGCCGTTTTGCCGTCGATCGTGTCCAGGTAGGACTGCTCGCTGCGGGAGGCCACGTACTGGTCGGCGGCCTCGATCACCATGCCCGCGCACATCTGCTCACTCGCGATCGCCCCCGCGAGCCCTTCGCGCTGGCCGAGTTCGATCAGTATGCGCCCGCCTGAGGACGTCACGCAGTCCCCACCCAATACGGCCATGTGCGAGCCCCACACCGCGTTGGCGTTGGGGCGGCCTCGGCGTTGGTAGGCGTGATCGATGACGTCGTCGTGGTAGAGCGAGCCCAGATGCATCAATTCCACGGCAGCGGCGGCGCGCACCGCCCGGTCGTCGGCCGGGGCCGCGGGATCGGTGAGCAGGTAGTACGACAGCAACGTCAAAGTGGGGCGCACCAGGCGGCGAGAGCTGTCGGGCCCTTCGTCGGTGAGCGCGGTCAGCTCTGGCCTGCCCCGGAACTGCACGGGTCCGAGAACCTCACGGACGCGGTCCAAGTCCGCATCCAGATGCGGGAAGACAGCCGAATCGATTTCACGTGGCACGCAGGAACTCCTGACTGATTACATCGATCATCTACAACACCATCAGAGAAATTTGACACCACACTGACGCAGAAGATGTTGGTATCAGCCAATTTTGATTCCTCCGTACCTTGGGTGATGTCGGTTGGTGAGTGCCGTCGGGAGCGAGTACCTCCCCGATCGACGTTGCCGGGGCAAACCGATCAGCCAGGGAGAACGTCCTCCCGAAATGATCTACCCGATGGTCGCCGAAATAGTGTTCCACACCTTAAATCTGTTGTGCGAATGCATGATTCGTAGTGAAGAAGGCCAGACAACCAAAGAAGACCGCGCCGACGGCAACCGAGGCCACCCGTTGGGAATTGGTGCGGGGATCGTCGGCCGCCGTGAACCGCGCTGCGCAGTCGTTCGCGACTGCGCAGAAGATCCGGCAGATAGGCTTCAAGATCCGGCAAGTAGGACACGTTCGTCGAAAAGTGTGCTCAGCCAACACATCTAAACCGAACCGGACAATCGTTGCCACCGGCGGGGGGTAGCGGGAGCGCGTTGCCGCGCCCCCGCCCTCTGAGAACCGGCCGTGCCCGTTTTCCGGGCAACCTGTCGAGCAAGCCTTGAAGGCTCACGGACAGTCAGAGTGGGAAGTGTCGGATGGAGGCGACAGCGGCAGTCAAGGCAACCGCGGCGCGCGCCCGGGGTGATTTCCGGCCGGCAATCGTGGGTGGCGACCAGCGGGTGATCAGCAGCTTAATGCCCAGTTTGCCGGCCTGGATGGCCAGTCGGTTCGGCACCAGAGCGGCTGTAGCGTCCCTGGCGGCGTCCACGAACCTGGACGTGGGTCGGGTGACCAGGGTCGCGCGTCCCGACAGCCAGCTGATGAGGGCGACCCGGCGCCGCCGGGCCTTGGAATAGGCGGCCAGATCAGGTGCATAGGCGGCGAGGGTGACGGCGTCCTCGATCGCCATCGCGGCACCTTGCGCGAGCGTGGGATGCATCCCGTGCGCGGCGTCGCCGATGAGCGCCACCCGGCCACGAGCCAGCGACTTGGGGACGCGGATCTCGAGGAGCTCGTTCTCGAGAACCCGCTGCGGGTCCGCTGCCGCCACTATGGCGGGCACGGGGTCGGGCCAGTCCTTGAAATGGTCGAGACTCTCGATACCGGGGTGAGTGCCCGCGTAGGCGCAGATCCGGTTGCCCGCCATCGGCAGGATGCAGAACTCGGCCCGATACCCGAACACAAAACCCACCCACTCCGGTGGTGGAGCGTCGACGATCCATCGCCAGCCGGTGATCCCCGTGTGCCGGACTGCGCCCGCCTCCGGCCAGACTTGGCGGCGGGTGAGACTGTGGATTCCGTCGGCCGCGACCACGAGGTCGAATTGGGTAGTGCCCTCGGCGGTTTCGATGTCTCCGGACGCGTCGACGCGGATAACCCTGGAACCGGGTCGCAGGCACTGCGACGGGAGCGCGTCGACCAGGACAGCGATGAGTTCGGCGCGATGGATCGCGACGACATCGTCGCCGCCGACCGCGTCACTCACCCGGCCGAGCACCAGTTCGCGCCCGCGCCGACTACGGAACCCGCCGATGTGGTCCGCTATGGCGTGAGCCCGGATGGGTTCGCCCACCCCGATCAGATCGAGGGCGGCTAGCGCGTTCGAGGTCAGCACGACCCCGGCTCCGACCTCGGCGAACTCGGCGGCTCGCTCGTAGACCGCCACCTCCCAACCAGCCGCTCGCAACGCGATCGCCGCAGTGAGCCCGCCAATTCCGCCGCCGACTATCCCTGCGCGCCTGATATTTTCGGCCAATTTCCCCACCTACGACCCTGACATGACCGTGGATGCCAGCACCCACCGGATTCGATAGTAGCTCGACAGTCGCCTGGCGCGGCCACAAAACCGTCTACGTCCCAACGACACTCGGATGGACACCACCCACCGACGACCGCCAGACCGGGCCAAAGTCCACCGGAGCCAGTTGACCGGGCAGCGGATCCATGACTTCGTCGTCCGGTGCCCGACAACAACTTCGACACCGCCGAACTCGCCGAGTGGCTCGCTGTCGACCAGGAAGTCCGCATCGTACTCGACCGATTCATCGGTCGAGCCCACGCCTCGTGCTGCGTCTGCGACGACCTCTACGGGTTCGCGGGTTGTCCTCGGCCTGGCCGGCGGTCAACTGGACCGCGACCGGTGCTTGGCGCTGATCGGTCAAAGCATGGATCTTCGTGGTCAACCCGCTTTGTGTGTGATGTGCTGCTGAGCAGGCATGATGTCGAAATGTCGTAGCGAACGACTGTCGTCGGTTTACCGTTGTCGCAGACCGTTCTCGTCCGGAGTGCGGACGGGGCAGGACGCAGCAGAGGGGCACTGTGACCGTCCGTATCGGTTTGCTCGGCGACTGGTTCGGTCTGGATATCGTCGGCCGAAGCTGCCGCGTCGGTGAACTTGACCATCGATCGGGACGGCACCGCGGCGAGGCTCGATGTGGAATTTCCTGCGCCGGACGCGGCGGCCGAGGGTTTCGAACTGCCAGTGTTGCCGTGTCCGGCGCCCGGGGTAGTGAGTGTGTTACTCGACGAGACCACCGGCGCCACGCGTGCCGGGGGCACGGTGACCCTGGCGCGTGCCATGGCGACCCCGGACCCTATGTCGTACCTCAATCCACGGCCGAGCCTTCGTTTTTCGGCTACGTGGGCATTGGCGCCGATCCGGGCAGCGGCATCCCGGCGCTCGGGTTGACCGGCGTCGCGGCCGGGCTCGGCTGGGATAGCCGGATGCGGCTTCCCGAGTCACATTGCCCCAGCCCGCCACCGCCACCGGCAGCTGGTCGTGGACCGGGCCGACCGGCGCGCAAGCAGGCCGAAATACCCAGCAGCACAACGAGAGAGGAGCCCGCTGATGAGCAGCATTCCGCAATACACGGCCGCCACCGTCACGACCACCGACGGCGGGGTGAACAACACCTCCCCGCTGCATTTCGACCTCAACACCGACCCCGATCCGGTACGGATCTCACCCTCCAGCAACGACATGCGAACCGCGGACTTCGTCCTGGTCGGCAGCCGGCGCAGCGCCTCAGCCATCGAATGCCGCAAGATCACCCTCACCGTTCCCGCTGGCAGCACCTCACCCGACCTCACGCCAGACCTCAACAGCGCTACCGCCCAAATCAGCCTGCCGGGCTGGACACCGGTCACCAACACCGCCACCAAGACCATCACCTTCACCCCCGCTTCCGGCCACGCCGAGATCGGCCGCGACCAAGGCGTCACCGTGCAGTTGATGGGCATGCGTATCAACACCGTGGTCGGTAGCGCGCCACTGCGCATCGACCTCGAATGGCGAGAAGCGGGTTCCGGCGACGTATGGGACACCGGCACCGTCGTATTCGACATCGGGAAGTTCCCCGCGGACTTCCATTTGGCCAACTTCATGGCCGAACCGCTGATCATCGACAACAACGGCGCGGTCAAACTCAACTGGGAAGCCAGCGGAGCCTCCTCGCTGCGACTGCTCTACGACGCCGCCGACATCAACGTCCTGAACCTGGACACCTACCCGGTCAACAATGTCACCCACACCACCGTGTTCTACCTGCGCGCGACAGTCCAAGTCGGCACCAACACAGTCGAACGCATATTGTCCACTACCGTCACCGTCCGCACACCGGACCTCGAAGTCGCCAACCTCAGGGTCCTCGGAGAAATCATCATGCCGTCACCTCCGCCGGTCCTCAGCGTGAAACCAGAGCTCGGTGTCGACGATGGACATCCGTTGGAGAACATATTAGATGACGATCTCGAAACCTACTTCCAGAGCAAAGGCAGAGCTCTGAAACTCTATTGGGTGCGGTTGGACTACGACACCGTGCGGCCGATCTATAGTATCGACATATATTTCGGCGACCTGGCCGGCAGATATTTACCGCCTGCATTGCGGGTATATACCTGGACAGGCGAACCGCCGTGGGTCTACCACAACGGTTCTTCGCAGGGGAACCGCGAGTGGCATTTTTCCTCACCGGGCGGAATATTGGCACGATCGGTACAGCTGATCTTCCAAGCCGACTCGACGTCCCCTGTCGCCATTCGATCGTTCCAGGTGTCGTTGTTCGCGCCGCTACGGATGACGCGCGATGGCGCCTACTTTGATGTCCCGGTTCACCCACGTCAGGGCATCATCGAAGGCTGAAAGTCCTCCGCCTCGCCATTCTCGCCGGGAATGAGGCCACCGAAGACCAACTCGCACAAGGACTCGAGTTCGGAGTGGGAGGCGGTAGCAGCGGTCGGTGCCATTGACCGGCTCGCTCAGACGGACCCGGACGCCGTGCGGCAGACTCGACCGTCCCGAGCGGCGCGGGCCGGTATCGTAAGGCGAGCGAGCCGACGGGCACGATATAACGCCATTCCGTTCGATCTGAGAGCCCACACACGCGCCAGGTGTAGGGCGTGTCTCGCGAATATTCGGGTCTTGACGGGCGAAGATTGGCTGGTGACGCGGTTGGATTTGATTTCTGATGAGTTCTGGGCGGTAGTTCACTTCGCTCGTTGTTCGGAGCGCTGTTCTGGCTGGTGCCGTTACGGGTTCAGCTTCGGATACCGCCGGTGAGTGTTGGGCCGAGTTCCTGGCCGCCGACGGGGACCGAGTCTGTCTGCCGTTGCTGTCGTGTGTGACGGTGCGGTTCGAGGATTGCTCGCCGGTGCGGGGGTTCCCGTCGTATCGGGCCAGCGGAATTTTCCCGGGCCTATGGTCGTCGGCGATGACTGGTACGCACGTGGGTTACGAGTCGTGGCTGGAGCGGGATTGGTTGACGGTGCTCGATGCCTCGCCGGAGGTGGTGGAGATTTCCTCGCGGTCGTTCCGGTTGTCGTGGCCGGTCGAGGGTTGACACAGGCGGTGTCGACTCGACCGACATTGTGGAGCATGCCGTAACGGTATGGTCAAGCGCTCCTGGTACAGGTCGGTTGACTGGGCCCGGGTTACTGAGCAGTCGTTCCTTTGGCATCGGCCAGCGCGATGGACGTGAGCCGACCGTCGGCCTCGAAGGACACGCACCGGGTGCCCGGTCGCGCGGGCGGTACGGACGAAAGGGACGGGCCCCGAGCCGGGCAATGACCGACGACGTCGCAGCCGAGCCCCTCTAGACCCAAGACCGCGCGTTCGGAAGACGTACGGCTCCACGACGGCCACAGACGCAACCAGTGGTGGTCGGTCAGTCATGCCACGCGGGCGGTTGCTGGCCAGACGTCCACCCTTGACAACGACACCAATCGCAAGCTATTTCGATGCGAGTACATGGAGTTACCCATGTGCCAACGAGATCAGTTGGCTCGTTGGCGCCGCACCGCGCAGTGCGCCGGGGCTCGAGTCCGAGACCGGTGGTTGTCGGGGTCGGTAATACGTTCGACATGTGAACCGGCTTAGACTGGCAGTGCGTCGACGCCGTGCGGGAGAGTCCCGGGTTCGCCCGGGCGCCGAAGGAGCAGCACCTCCCCGTCAATCTCTCAGGCACAAGGGACCGTGCGGACTTTCGACGCCTCTGGAAAGCGATGGCCGCACACAATGCGGACCATCCGCCCATGGGGAAAGGGATGCGCGCATCCCGAATCTCTCAGGCGCCACGACAGAGGGGGAGGGCCCGATAGTCGACCCCGGTCGACACCCGCCCGAGCCCCTGGGAGCCTGCCGTGACCCGACCCTTCGCCGACCGCCACATCGGCCCCGACTCCGCGGGCCTGGACCGCATTCTCGACGTTGTCGGCGTGCGCGCGCTCGACGAGCTGGCCGAGCGGGCCCTGCCCGCGAACATTCTCGACGATCCGGCCGCGACCGGACTGGCCGCGCTGCCGCCCGCCGCGTCCGAGCACGAGGTGCTGGCCGAACTCGCGGCGCTGGCCCACTCGAACGCCGTGGCCACCTCGATGATCGGCCTGGGCTACTACGACACGCTCACCCCGCCGGTGCTGGTGCGCAATCTGCTGGAGAATCCGGCCTGGTACACCGCCTACACGCCGTACCAGCCGGAGATCAGCCAGGGCAGGCTCGAGGCGCTGCTCAACTTCCAGACCATGGTCTCGGATCTGACCGGGATGGACGTCGCGAACGCGTCCATGCTCGACGAGGCGACCGCGGCCGCGGAGGCGATGACGCTGCTGCACCGCGCGAATCGGGGGAGTAAATCCCTGCGGCTGCTGATCGATGCGGACCTGTTCCCGCAGACCCGCACCGTGCTGTACACCCGCGCGGAGCCCCTGGGGATCGAGATCGTCGAGGCCGATCTGAGCGCGGGCGTACTGCCCGAGGGCGAGTTCTTCGGCGTGCTGCTGCAGGCGCCCGGCGCCTCGGGCCGCATCGTCGACTGGACGGCGCTGATCGCCGCGGCGCACGAGCGGGGTGCGCTGGTGGCCACGGGCGCCGACCTGCTCGCGCTGACCCTGATCACGCCGCCGGGCGAGCAGGGCGCGGACGTATGTTTCGGCACCACACAGCGTTTCGGCGTGCCGATGGGCTTCGGTGGCCCGCACGCCGGATATCTCGCGGTGCGCACCGCGCATGCGCGTCAGCTGCCCGGGCGCCTGGTGGGTGTGTCGGTCGACGCCGACGGCAACACCGCCTATCGCCTGGCGCTGCAGACCCGCGAACAGCACATCCGCCGCGAGAAGGCGACCTCGAACATTTGCACCGCGCAGGTGTTGCTGGCGATCGTGGCCGCGATGTACGCCTCGTACCACGGCGCCGACGGGCTGCGTGCGATCGCGCGGCGGGTGCACGGGCACGCCCGCTCGCTCGCCGCGGGGCTGACCGCCGCGGACTCCGAAGCCGTTGTGCACGAACGGTTCTTCGACACCGTGCTGGTGCGGGTGCCCGGCGGCGCGGAGGCCGTGGTGGCCAAGGCACAGGGCCGGGGGATCAATCTGCGCCTGGTGGACCACGACCACGTGTCGGTCGCCTGCGACGAGGCGACCACGGCTGCCCATGTGGCGGTGGTGCTCGAATCCTTCGGCGCCACACCCGATTCCGGTGCGGAGGCGGAGTCCGAGGTGGTGGGGGCGTCCGCGATCGAGGACCGCACGTCGGAATTCCTGACCCATCCGGCGTTCACCCTGTACCACACCGAGACCGCGATGCTGCGGTATCTGCGACGGCTCTCGGACAAGGATATCGCGCTGGACCGCAGCATGATTCCGCTCGGCTCCTGCACCATGAAGCTGAACGCGGCCGCGGAGATGGAGCCGATCACCTGGCCGGGATTCGCCCGCCTGCATCCCTATGCGCCGGAACACGACGCGCCCGGCATCCTGCGGGTGATCGAGGATCTCGAGGCCTGGCTGTGCGCGATCACCGGCTATGACCGCGTCAGCCTGCAGCCCAACGCCGGGAGCCAGGGCGAGTACGCGGGTCTGCTGGCGATCCGCCGCTACCACGTGGATCGCGGTGACACGCATCGGGATACCTGTCTGATCCCGTCCAGCGCGCACGGCACCAACGCCGCGTCGGCGGCGATGGCCGGACTGCGCGTGGAGGTCGTGAAGTGCCGTGCGAACGGCGATGTCGACCTCGACGATCTGCGCGCGAAGATCGCCGACCACGCGGACCGGCTGGCCTGCATCATGATCACCTACCCGTCCACACATGGCGTCTACGAGCAGGAGGTCGCCGAGCTGTGCGCGCTGGTGCACGACGCCGGCGGCCAGGTGTACGTGGACGGCGCGAATCTGAATGCCCTTGTCGGACTTGCCCGTCCGGGCCGGTTCGGCGGTGACGTGTCGCATCTGAACCTGCACAAGACCTTCTGCATTCCGCACGGCGGCGGCGGTCCGGGCGTCGGCCCCGTGGCCGTGCGCGAGCACCTGGCGTCGTACCTGCCCGGTGATCCGCTCGAGCCGGGTTCGCACGCGGTGTCGGCGGCACGCTATGGTTCCGCGTCGATCCTGCCGATCACCTGGGCCTACATTCGCATGATGGGCGCGGACGGCCTGCGCCGGGCCACCCTGACCGCGATCGCCTCGGCCAATTACATTGCGCGGCGGCTGGATCCGCACTTCCCGGTGCTGTACACGGGCGCTGGGGGAGCGGTCGCTCACGAATGCATCCTGGACCTGCGCGAGATCACCAAGCGCACGGGCGTCACGGTCGACGATGTGGCCAAGCGCCTGGCGGACTACGGATTCCACGCGCCGACCATGAGCTTCCCGGTCGCGGGCACCCTGATGGTGGAGCCCACCGAGAGCGAGGATCTGCACGAGATCGACGCGTTCATCGACGCCATGATCGCCATCAAGGCCGAGATCGACCAGGTCGAGGCCGGGGTCTGGCCGGTCGAGGAGAGCCCCCTGCGCGGCGCCCCGCACACCGCGGCGTGCCTGGTCGGGGAGTGGACGCACCCCTACAGTCGCGAAACGGCGGTCTACCCGCAGGGCCTGGGCTCGGCCCGCGCGAAGGTCTGGCCCTCGGTGCGCCGCATCGACGGTGCGTACGGCGACCGCAACCTGGTCTGCAGCTGCCCGCCGCTCGAGGCGTACGCCGACTGAGCCGCCCGACCGGCGCCCGCGACCGGGCGGGCGCCGGACTCAGGGGGCGGTGAGCGCGTTGTTGATCGCGGTGCCGAAGGCCAGGTTGTCCGAGGTGGCGACCTTGGTGTAGGTGCCGCCGGTCTTCTGCGTCAGTGTCTGCAGGGTCGCCGCGCCCTGGCCGCCGATCACGATGACGTCGATGCGGACCGGGTGGGCCGGATCCATCGCGGCGGTGATGTCGGAGATCAGCTGGGTGCCGGTGATCGAGGAGTCGTCGTTCGGGCCGGCTGTGACCAGTAGCACCTTGTTGGTCCGGCCGGCGCCGAAGTTGCTCACCGCGGCCTTGTACGCCGCCTCGAGGGCCGGATAGGTGTGGTCCGAGCGCGACTCGGTGGCCGTGACCTGGCCGAGGGCCTGGGCCAGATCCGAGCGATGCTGCTGGGTGAGCGGGGCGGTCTTGGACACGACGCGGTACGGCTCACCGTCGATGTCCTCGGCATAGGTCCACGCACCGAGCCCGAAATCGCCGGGCATGGTGTCCAGAGTGGAGCTGATCGCGCCGACCGTGTTGTTCAGCCGAGTCATCGAGCCGTCGTTGGCCCCCATCGCCGCGGACGTGTCGATGAGCACGGTGGACTGCACGCCGAGCACCGGGTTCGCGAGTACCGAATGAACCTGGTCGAGAACCGATTTGGCCGGGACCGGCACGGGCTGCGGTGGCGCGGCGGAGAATCCGGCGGCGGCGAACAGCTGCTGCTGCGCGGGCGCGCGCAGATAGTCGGCGAACATGCCCGCGACGACCTGCTGGGTCTGATCGACCCAGGTACCGGTGAGCAGGGCGGCCGGGTGGTCGGCGACCGGATCGGATCCGGTGGGCCGGTATTCGGCCAGATCGCCCCGCGATTTCAGTTGCTGTTCACTAACTGCGACCGCGTGGATGGCTGCGTTCGAGGGGGGTGAAGCGGTGCCCACCGTGGTCAGCGCGGTGAGTGTGTCGCCGACCTGCGGTGCGCCCTGGGCCAGCCGGGAGATTGCGGAGACCACCTGTCCGGACTTGGCGGACTCGTCGTTCAGCGGGTCCGAGCCCGAGACCGCGGCCCCGACGGCGGCGGCCGCGGCCACGGTGTCGTCCCCCGTGGGCATCGCCATGCGCAGCCCGCCCCAGCCGCTCAGGCCGACCTGGCTCAGCGACCCCTGCTGCAGCTTGGGCAGGTCCGACCAGCCGATCTTGTTGCTCGTCAGGGCCTGGCGCAGCTGGTCCGGCACGGCGAGCACGATCGGGCTCACCGCCACCGCCGCCGGGGTCCCCTCGATGACGCCGGGGATCCGCATGGCCTGGACCGACCGCGAGGAGTCCGGGATCCAGAGGGCCGGGGGCGCGCCCAGTTTGGTGTCCCAGGACTTGCCGGCGAACCCCGCCACCATGGCCGCCGACGCCTGCGGGTTCACCGCGACGGTGATGCAGTGGTCGCGGACGTGCGGTTTCGCAGCGTTGTACCGATCGGCGGCCGCGCGCACCTGGGTGGCGATATCCGGATCCACGGTGACATTCACGGTCGAGGGGCCCTCGACACATTCACCGGCCGCGTCGCGGCTCTGCGCGGCCGAGTGCCGCCCCAGCCAGAACCAGCCGACAACCGCCACCACCAGTAACAGCACCGCGACCACGATGATAACTAGCCCTTTGCTGACGCCTCGTGATCCGCCTGCGCTGCGATGTGTACCCACCGCGTCAGTGTATGGTCATGCGAAAATGGTCGCGCCGGACGGCCACCGTCCCGGCGCCACCGGGGCGCCGGGACGGTTCGGCTCTCATTCGCGGATCAGGCGCCCGCGGTCGTACTCGTGGCCGCCCCAGACGCCGGACTGGCCGGTGCGCGAGGCGAACTCGCCGCACTGGCGCCGGATGGGGCAGCCGGCGCAGATGCCGCGGGCGTACTCGAAATCCTGCGACGGGTACGGGAACCACGCATCGTGATTCGGGTCACCCCGGCAGGCCGCGGCCTGCCAGTCCTTCGCGTCCGAGAGCGGGAACAGATCCACCAGGGTCGGCTCCTGCACTGCGATTGTCATATCGGATCCCCTCCTTTCCCGGGGTTACGTGGCGGCCAGGTCCTTCCAGATCCGCCGTTGGGTTCGGGCCATCTCGTCGGGTGCCTTGGGCTCCCACAGCAACCGCATCCCGGCCTCCTCGGGCGTGCGGTCCGCCTTGCGGGTGTTGCAGGGCGAGCAGGCGGCGATGAGGTTGGACCAGGTGTTCGGCCCGCCACGGCTGCGGGGTCGAATGTGGTCCACCGTGCGGGCCCAGCCGGCGCAGTATCCGCACCGGTGGTCGTCGCGGCGCAGAATCGCGGCGAGGGTGGCGCGGCTCTCGTCGTCGTGCGCCAGGACGCGGTGCTCCAGGTAGACGTAGCGCCGCAGCCGAATCGTCTCGGGGAGCACGACTTCCACGTGCTTGGAGCGGATCGGGAACCGCGGCTCGCGCTCGGCGACTGTCTCCGCGGCGCCGGTGATGAGCAGCACCACGGCCCGGTCGGCGGCGATCTCGGTGAGCGCCTCGTAGGAGGCGTTGAGCACCAGCACGCCGGCGTTTATCCAGTTGTCGGGGGTGGGGGCCGCGTCGGCGGCACGACGGAAGGTCATGGGTGTCACCATGTTTCGTGAAGAGGCGGAGCGGGAAGGGGGGCCTGGAATCAGGCTGACAATGCGAGGTGGCCGAGCTTCCGGGCTCCGCGCTCATCGCACGCCGCGTAAAGCCGCTGCGGGACAGGGGTACTCATCGACGGGGGATTGGTCTCCGGGGACATCAGCCACCTCCTTCCGGTGCTCGCCGAACAGTGCACGGCCCCGCGCCGGCGGGGTCGTTGATTCATCGTCTTCATGGTGGCACAGCGTTACCGCGTTGTCGGGCTATTTTTTGCTCCACCCGCGACCGTGCGACAGGTGCAGCATGCGGGCGGTCGGATTTATTCCCGGCCACTCGGTCACAGTGTGGAAAACGAGTGGCATTTCTCAGGCTGGTGGGCGATACGATCGAATTACATGATCGTGACGAAGGCTCGGGGTTGGAGCTGGAGCCCTTGCCGCGATGCCGGCTTCGTGTGGATTGTGGGGTGGCCCGTGTGGGCTCGGTGTGTCGTGGCGCTGACGGTCGTGGTCTCGTGCTGTTCGCTGGCAGCTACCGCGAACGCTCAACCGCCGGTGTCGAATCCGCCTGCGCCACCGGTGATTCCGCTCCCACACAGCCTCAGCGTGCCCGATCTGCAGCAGTGGATCGACACCGTGGTACCGCGCCCGGCGCTGCCGGAGCCCCCGGCGGTGCCGCACCCCGGCGACACCGCACCGCGGTCCGGAAATGATGCACCGCAATCGTCCGGTGCGGCAACGGATGTCGAGGCGCTGCGGCTGGCGGTGCTGCCCGACAACGTGGGTGATCCGCTGTTCGACAACCCTCCGGCGAATCTGGCGCAACTGACGCCGGGCCGGGTCGTCACCACCCGTGATGTGACCGCGACCGCGGGCCCGTTGCTCACCGTGCCGCTGCAGCGGGTGCTGCAGCTGAAGTTTCGTACCACCGGCGCACACGGCGAACCCTCCTACGCCACCTCCTCATTGGTGCTGCCCGCCACCCCGTGGACGGGCCCGGGCGACCGGCCGCTGCTGGTGAACAACCTCGCCATCGACGGTCTCGGACGCCAGTGCAACCCGGGATATACCCTGGCCCACGGATATTCGGCCAACACCAATTCCGCGGACTTCTTCCCGCCCTTGACCCAGCTCGCCGCGCTGCGCGGCTACGCGGTCCTGATCCCCGATCACGAGGGCCCGGACATGGCGTACGCCGAGCCGTACGTGGCCGCACATGCCGTGCTGGATTCCATTCGCGCCGTGCGTAATCTGATGCCCGCCGAGCTCGGTGCGAGCCGGTTCGCTATGACGGGATATTCCGGCGGGGCGATCGCCACGCGCGCGGCGGCGGTGCTGTTGCGCTCCTACGCACCGGAATTGGCTGGTTCGGCCGCGGGGGCCGCGATGGGCGGGGTGCCCGCGGACTACCGGATGCTCTCGACCACGATGAACGGCAATCTGGCCTCCGGGGTATTCATGGGGGCCGTATTCGGCATCGGGCGTGAGCATCCCGAGATCCTGGCCACCATGAACAACCTGGCGCAGCAGGTCGCCACCTCGCCGCTGAAGGACTCCTGCATGACCGTGCTCGGGCTGCCGGGCCTGGTGCAGCCCTCGATCGATATCGCCGCCGACATCGCCGATCCGCTGCACAGCGCCGTGGCGCGGCGGACATTCCGGGAGACCGACCTGTCGGCACTGAAGTCCGCGATGCCGCTGATGGTCTACAACGGCGCGCAGGACTTCTGGATCCCGGCGGCCGGCGCGCGCGAGCTGTATCGCCAGCAGTGCGCGCTGGGCGTGCCCGGCATCTATCGGGACGTGCCGGGCGAGCACTTCATCGCCGGGGATACCGCGTGGGGAGAGCTGGTCGCCTGGCTCGACGAGCGCCTGCAGGGCAAGCCCGCACCCGACGAATGCTGAGCCCAGGGATTCGGCTGCGTGCCAGGCTATTTCGACCGGCAGTCCGGGCGGCACGCTCATCGGACGGGGAGCCCGATGCCCGCGGTTGGCGCGAAGGTGCCGGCGCCCATCGAATTTCGTGATCGCATCGCCGCGGGGTGGCCGCCGTGGCCGATACGCGCGGGTAGTATTTCCGTACGGACACTGTTGGATGTCCGTTGGTGGATGATCTGCTGAACGTCGTATGAATACCCGCGCGTGCGGTAGTGGGCTGTGCGGGTTGGCATGAAACTTCAAGCGTGAGCGAGCTTGCGAGCGAACCAGATACAGGGTGCGCTGCGCGCACGACGGAGCCGAGCGCCAGCGAGGTGGAGTCGTGAGCGCAGAACTCATTGTCCTAGTAATAGTCATAGTCACGGCCCTGGCTTTCGACTTCACCAACGGCTTCCACGACACCGCGAACGCGATGGCGACCTCGATCGCCACCGGAGCCCTGGGGCCGCGCACCGCCGTGGCGATGTCGGGGGCGCTGAACCTCGTCGGCGCGTTCCTGTCGGTGGAGGTCGCCAAGACCGTTTCCGGTGGGCTGCTGAACATCAACAACGTGCATCACATGGCGCTGCTCGAGATCGTGTTCGCGGGTTTGGTCGGCGGGATCCTGTGGAACCTGCTCACCTGGCTGTTCGGTATTCCGTCCAGCTCCACGCACGCGCTGTTCGGCGGGCTGATCGGCGCCGCGATGGCGGCGCTCGGGGCCAGCGGGGTGATCTGGACCGGTAACCAGAGCACCGGCCTGATCAACAAGATCATCATCCCGGCCGTGCTGGCGCCCGTCGTCGCGGGCGTGGTCGCGGGGCTGGGCACCTTCCTGGTCTACCGGCTCACTCGCGCCTCGGACGAGACCAAGGTGCGCAAGAGCTTCCGGATCGGCCAGATCGGTTCCGCGGCACTGGTGTCGCTGGCGCACGGCACCAACGACGCGCAGAAGACAATGGGCGTCATCTTCATGGCCCTGGTCGCGTACGGCACCTACACCAACCACGACTCCATCCCGATGTGGGTGAAGGTCTGCTGCGCGCTGGCCATCGCCCTGGGCACCTATCTCGGCGGCTGGCGGATCATCCGCACCCTCGGCAAGGGCCTGGTGGAGATCGACGCGCCGCAGGGCTTCGCGGCCGAGGCGTCCTCGGCGGCGATCATTCTCACCTCGGCGCAGTTCGGCCTGCCGCTGTCGACCACGCACGCGGCCACCGGCTCGATTCTCGGTACGGGCCTGGGCAAGCCGGGTGCGGAGGTGCGCTGGGGCGTGTTCGGCCGGATGTGCGTCGCGTGGGTGATCACCCTGCCGCTGGCCGGCCTCGTCGGCGCGCTGTGCTGGGGGATCACCGACCTGGTGGGCGGCCTCGGCGGTGTGCTCATCGATCTGGTGATCCTGATCGCGGTGTCGAGCTACATCTATCTGCGCTCGCGCAGCAACCCGGTCGACACCAGCAATGTCAACGAGGAATGGGAGGGCGGGCTCACTCCGCCGTCCGACCTCGCCGAGAAATCCATGACGGCGGCCTGAGGGGAGCGCGGGAATGCATACACTCGATGCCATCGTGAAGTCGCTCGGCGAGGTGGCGCTGGTCGCGCTGATCCTCGGCGCCGGGCTGCCGCTGATCTTCGCCGTCGGGGTGCGGTTCTGGTCGATGGAGACCACGACCGCGAACGGCGCACCGAGCGGGCGCAATACGGCCGCCCAGGCGATCGCGTACCTGTGCTTCGGGATCGTGATTGTCGCGGTGCTGCTCGGAATCCTGTACATCGCCAAGGATTTCATCAGCCATACATTCGATGTTCAGCTGTTCGGAGCGAAGAAGAGTTGAGCCTTGCCCGGACGGTTTCTCGCCCGGAAAAGCTGATCTCACAACACAATTCGGGCCGAGGGGCCGCACCGCCGACGCGGTGCGGCCCCTCGGCGTGTTTTTTTACGAATTTCCCTCGCCGCGGGTACAGAATTGAATGTCCGCCGCGCTTGCGTAAATCCCTTCGGGGCATGACGATTACAGCCAAGTTGCCGCCCCGGGCGTGTTGCTCGACGGCCGAATATGACCGTCCGTGGACCAGTCCGTACCCGGACCGACAGAACTGGTAAAACATGGCGTTATCCGAGGTTCTAGCGAAAATCGTCGAGTGGTTGCGGGCGGGATACCCGCAGGGCGTGCCCGAGCACGACTACGTCCCGCTGCTGGCCCTGCTCACCCGCCGCCTCACCGAGGACGAGGTGATCACGGTGACCGACGCCCTCATCGAGCACGGTGCGCTGCCGGCCGACCGTGCCGATGTCGGGGTGGCGATCACGAAGCTCACCCACGATATGCCGCACGAATCCGACATGCACCGTGTGCGAACGCATTTGGTCGCCAACGGGTGGCCGGTGGACGACGATTGGGCGGGAAGGTGAGGCGCTCGCTGCGTCGTAGGCGGCGCTGAGCAGGGTGCGGCCACTTCCCCGTGCGGGTTCGGCGATTCGGGAGGCGGAGCCGGGCGTCAGCGCGATGTGGTCGTGAGCTGTCACCGAGGGTGGTAGACGACGAGTCCCCCGGTCGTGTTCGACCGGGGGACTCGTGAGGTGTGGCGGCTGGGCGCGCGGCTCAGCCCTTGGCGGCCAGCGCCTTGGCCTCGCGGCGACGCCGGTGCAGGATCGGCTCGGTGTAGCCGTTGGGCTGGGTGCCGCCCTCGAGGACGAGCTCCTTGGCCGCCTGGAACGCGACGCTGCCGGCGAAGTCCGGGGCCATCGGCCGGTAGGCCGCGTCGCCCGCGTTCTGCCGGTCGACCACCGGCGCCATGCGCTCGAGGCTCGCGACCACCTGGTCGGCGGTGACGATGCCGTGGCGCAGCCAGTTCGCCATCAGCTGGCTCGAAATGCGCAGGGTCGCACGGTCTTCCATGAGCGCGACATCGTTGATGTCGGGCACCTTGGAGCAGCCCACGCCCTGGTCGATCCAGCGCACCACGTAGCCGAGGATGGACTGGGAGTTGTTGTCCAGCTCGTTGGCGATCTCGTCGGCGGACCAGTCGGGGTTCGCGGCCAGCGGGATCTCCAGGATCTGATCGACGGTGGCTCGCGCGCCGCCCCGGGCGATCTCGGCCTGCCGCTTGAACACGTCCACCAGGTGGTAGTGCGTGGCGTGCAGGGTGGCGGCGGTGGGGGAGGGCACCCACGCGGTGGTCGCGCCCGCGCGCGGGTGGCCGATCTTCTGCTCGAGCATGTCGTGCATCAGGTCCGGCATCGCCCACATGCCCTTGCCGATCTGCGCCTTGTGCGGCAGCGCGGCGAACAGGCCCGCGTCGACGTTCCAGTCCTCGTAGGAGGCGATCCACTGCTGCTTCTTCATGTCGGCCTTGCGGACCATCGGCCCGGCCTCCATGGACGTGTGGATCTCGTCGCCGGTGCGGTCCAGGAAGCCGGTGTTGATGAACACCACGCGGTCGCGCGCGGCCTCGATGCAGGCCTTCAGGTTGACCGTGGTGCGGCGCTCCTCGTCCATGATGCCGACCTTGAGCGTGTTGGCGGGCAGGCCCAGCACGCCCTCGACGCGGCCGAACAGCTCGTTGGCGAAAGCGACCTCGTCGGGGCCGTGCATCTTGGGCTTGACGATGTAGACCGAACCGGTGCGCGAGTTGGCGACCCGGGCCTGGCCGCGCAGGCTGTGCACCGCGATGAGCGAGGTGAACAGGCCGTCCAGGATGCCCTCGGGCACCTCGTTGCCCTGGGCGTCCAGGATCGCGTCGCTGGTCATCAGGTGGCCGACGTTGCGCACGAACAGCAGCGAACGGCCGTGCAGCACAACCTCTTTCCCGTCCAGGCCGGTGTAGACCCGGTCCGGGTTCATGGTGCGGGTGAAGGTCTTGCCGCCCTTGGTGACCGCCTCGGCCAGATCGCCCTTCATCAGGCCGAGCCAGTTGGTGTAGCCCAGGACCTTGTCCTCGGCGTCGACCGCGGCGACCGAATCCTCGAAGTCCATGATCGTGGTGACCGCGGACTCCAGCACCACGTCCTTGACCCCGGCGGTATCGGTGCTGCCGATGGGCGAGGAGGGGTCGATCTGGATCTCGATGTGCAGGCCGTTGTGCCGCAACAGCACCGAGGTCGGGGATTCGGGCGTGCCGAGGTAGCCGACCAGGGTCGAGGCGTCGGCAAGGCCGATGTCGGTGCCGTCCTCGAGGGTGACCTCGAGCTCGCCGTCGACGATCTTGTAGGCCTGCGAGCCGATGTGCGAGCCGGTGATCAGCGGCACGGCGTCGTCGAGGAAGTTGCGCGCCCACTCGATGACCTTGTCGCCGCGGACCTTGTTGTAGCCGCTGCCCTTCTCCGCGCCGCCCGTCTCGGGGATGGCGTCGGTGCCGTACAGCGCGTCGTACAGCGAACCCCAGCGCGCGTTCGCGGCGTTGATCGCGAAACGGGCGTTCATCACCGGAACCACCAGCTGCGGGCCGGCGGTGGTGGCGATCTCGTCGTCGACGTTCTCGGTGCCGATGGCGAAGCCGGCGGGCTCGGGACGCAGGTACCCGATCTTGGTGAGGAAGGCCTTGTAGGCGGCCTTGTCGTAGCCGGTGCCCGGGTTCTCGGCGTGCCAGGCGTCGAGCTTGCCCTGGATCGCGTCGCGCTCGTCCAGCAGGGCGCGGTTGCGCGGGGCCAGGTCGTTGATGATGGCCTCGGCGCCGGACCAGAACGCGGCGGAATCTACGCCGGTGCCCGGCAGCGCCTCGTTCTCAACGAACGCGTGGAGAACACTTGCAACCTGAAGCCCGCCGACCTGAATCCGCTCCGTCATCTACCTGCCTCACTTCGAGAAAGTCGGATGCAAAAAGTACGGTTGTCATGTTACTCGGGGGTAGTCCGCGGCCCGCTTCGGCCCCGATGGAAGGCGGCCGTCATTCGAGCCAGCCCTCCCGGTTGCACTCCTGGAAATAGCGATCGTCGTCGTCTCGCCTCGAGTCGATGTTGCTATGCCTGATTCCTATTAGACGTGGTCGTGGCGGTTTTAGTTCCGGATATCGCCGAGGGGGTCTTGTGTTCCGGTCGCGCACGACTTAATGTACTGACTGGAACATTTCTGTGCGAGGGGAGTGGCCGGATGGAGCAGGCGCTGGCGGGCCGTGTCGTGTTGGTGACCGGCGGTAGCCGGGGGCTAGGGCGCGAGATGGTGCTGGCCTTCGCCGCGGCGGGTGCGGATGTGGTGATCGCGAGCCGCAAGGTCGACGGGTGCATCGCGCTGGCCGAGGAGGTGCGGCGCAAGCACGGGCGCCGGGCGCTGCCGGTGGCGTGCAACGTCGGCGACTGGACGCAGTGCGATCGGCTTATCGAGACCGCCTACGGCGAATTCGGCAAGGTCGACGTGCTGGTCAACAACGCGGGGATGTCGCTGCTGTATCCGAGCCTGGACCAGGTCACCGAGCAGATGTTCGACAAGGTGATGGCCGTGAACCTCAAGGGGCCGTTCCGGCTGGCCGCCGCGATCGGGGCGCGGCTGGCCGCGGCCGGCGGCGGTTCGATCATCAACGTCTCCTCGATCGAGGCGGCGCGCCCCGAGCCGCTCGCGGTGCCCTATGCCGCGGCGAAGGCCGGATTGAACGCGCTGACAGCGGGTCTCGCGCAGACCTACGGACCGGCGGTGCGGGTCAATACGATTCAGTGCGGTCCGTTCGAGACCGATATCGCCAAGGCGTGGCCGGATGCGCTGCGCGCGGAGCTGGTCCGGCACAATGCCCTGGGCCGGGTCGGGCAGCCGGGCGATATCGTCGGCGCGGCACTGTATTTCGCGACCGATGCCTCGGCATTCTGTACCGGGTCCACGCTTGCGCTCGACGGCGGCTGGCGATGACGCAGGCCGCCGCGCCGCGACGCCGGGGCCGTCCGCCCGCCGCGCAGTCGACGCCGGGCGCGACCCGGGCGCGGATCGTAAGCGCGGCGGTGGAACTGTTCGCGGAGAAGGGGTTTCACGGCACCGGCGTCGCCGAGATCGGCGATCGGGCGGGGGTGCAGCGGGGCGCGCTGTACTACCACATCGGCTCCAAGGAGGAGCTGCTGTGGGAGATCCTGCGGGACTATATTCAGCTCATTCTCGACGACGGGGAGCGCGTCGCGGATTCCGGCGACGACCCGATCACCCAGCTGCGCAACCTGATTCAGGGTTATGTCGAACTGATCGTCGAGCATCGGCGCGAGGTCGCGATCCAGCTGCGGGACGGTTCCGCGCTGACCGGCGAGCGCGCGAACGAGTTGCAGGAGCTGCGCGATCGGGTGCAGCGGTGCTGGCAGCGGGTGATCGACGCGGGGTGCGCCGCGGGCGCGCTGCGTACCGCCGATCACGTCGTCACCAACAGCCTGCTGGGCATGCTGAACACGGTGACCCTCTGGTATCGCCCGCACGGGGAGCGCTCGCCGGCCGAGATCGCCGACATACTCACGGCCACCGTCCTGGACGGGGTCCTCAACCACTCCTCCACACCCACGAAAGGCTGATCATGGCTTGGGATTTCGAGACCGATCCGGACTACCAGTGGAAACTGGACTGGGTCGCGGAGTTCGTCCGCACCGAGGTGGAACCGCTGGACCTGCTGTACCCGAACCCCTACGACCGCACCGACCCCGAGATCCGGGCGCTGATGAAACCGCTGCAGGAGCAGGTGAAACAGCAGGGACTGTGGGCGTGTCACCTGGGCCCCGAACTCGGCGGTCCCGGCTACGGGCAGCTGAAACTGGCGCTGCTGAACGAGACGATCGGCACCTCGCTGTGGGCGCCGCTCGTCTTCGGTTGTCAGGCGCCCGATTCCGGCAATGCCGAGATCCTGGCTCACTACGGCACCCCCGAGCAGAAGGCGAAGTATCTGCAGCCCCTGCTCGACGGCGAGATCGGCTCCTGCTACGTGATGACCGAGCCGACCGGCGGCTCCGATCCGACGGCGTTCCGGACCCGCGCGGTGCGCGAGGGTGACGAGTGGGTCATCAACGGCGAGAAGTGGTTCAACTCCGCCGCCGAATTCGCCGCCTTCCACATCGTCATGGTGGTCACCGACCCGGAGGCCCCACCGCACCAGCGCCTGTCGATGTTCATCGTCCCGGCCGACGCGCCCGGGCTGGAGATCGTCCGGAACTTCACGGTGCCCGGCTTCAGCGAGCACGAGGGGCATCTGCGCTTCACCGACGTCCGAGTGCCCGCAGATGCCCTGCTCGGTACCGAGGGGCTGGGTTTCATCGTCGCCCAGACCCGGCTCGGCGGCGGCCGGGTGCACCATGCGATGCGCACGGTTGCCCTGGTGCGCAAGGCATTCGACATGATGTGCGAGCGCGCGGTGTCGCGGCCGATGCGCAAGGGCGTGCTCGGCGGGCTGCAGCTGACGCAGGAGAAGATCGCCGAATCCTGGATCGAGATGGAGCAGTTCCGTCTGCTGGTGCTGCGCACGGCCTGGCGCATCGATAAGGAACAGGACTACCTGAAGGTCCGGCACGACATCGCCGCGATCAAGGTGGCGATGCCGAAGGTGATGCACGATATCGCCCAGCGCGCCATGCATCTGCACGGCGCGATCGGCGTCAGCACCGATCTGCCGTTCACCGACATGATGACCTACGCCCAGGTGATGGCCATCGCGGACGGGCCCACGGAGGTCCACAAGATCACCCTCGCCCGCGAGGTACTGAAGCAGTACACCCCCGCGGATCCGGTGTACCCCAGCGGATACCGGCCCGCGCTGCGCGAACAGGCGCGGGAACTGGTGGCGCGCAGGCTCGAGCACACCGTCGGAAATCTGTGATACATCAGTACCATTGGTGCCGCACACCGATAACCTGATGTAAGGATTAGTGATGAGCAGCACCGCCATCGACATCCTCAATGTGCTCGTGGCACATGTGGATGCATTCTGGACCTGGTTGTCCACGGGGTCGTCCGGCTTTCCGCCGCTGTAAAAGGACGTCATATCGGACAAAAAGCCGCGCCCGCCGCAATTCCGGCGGGCGCGGTTTCTTTTCCGGGACCGAGTCATTCGGAATCGCCGCGGTCCGGTGTTACGGCAGCGGTGCGGCGCCCATCCGGTCCAGCAGTGCGAGAATGAGCCCGACCTCCTCGCTCTGCTCGGTGATCATCGCCCGCGCCTGCTCCTTCACCGCGCCGGAGGTCAGCTGCCGGTCCGCGGCCCGGGCCATCGCGACGCCGCCCACGTGGTGGCGGTACATCAGCTGCAGGAACAGCACGGATGCGTCGTGGCCGCGGGCGGCGGCGAGGTTGTCGAGCTCCGCCTGGGAAGCCATGCCGGGCATGGTGTTCGGCGATGTGGCGAGCGTCGTGGGTCCCATGGAATGCGGCTGTGTGGGCATGGAATGCATCCAGGCCATCGGATGGTCGTCGGTGGGCGAGGCGTTCGCCAGACGCAGCCAGCCGAGCAGTATGCCGATCTCCGTGCGCTGCGTCTGATCGATCTGCTGCGACAGCCGCAGCACCGTCGGGTCGGCCCCGGGGTCCAGGCGTTGCACCATGAGCAGTGCCTGCTCGTGGTGCGCGGTCATGTCCTGCGCGAAACCGATCTCGGTGGCGGTGAGAATCGGTGCGGCGGCGGGATGTCCAGGCACTATCAGTGGCCGCAGCGCGGCGCCGATCACCAGCAGGATCAGCGCGGAGGCGAGGTACGATCCCAGGCGGTACCAGCGGTCCATCTACGAGCCCACGATCGAATGCTGATCCGCCGGTGGGGAATACACGCCGTTACCCAGCTGCAGCACCATGAATCCGTTGTCGTTGCAGGTGGTCCACAGCTGGCTGCCGTGCCACTCCGGCGGGGCGAAACACCAGTCGCTGGAGACATCGCCGAAGGCGAGCATTCCCGAGCGCGGCGAGAGTGCCTTGGCCGGATCGAATTTCCCGTCCAGGACCGCCCGCGCCATCGAGAAGCCCTCCAGTGCGGGCGGTCCGATCAGCGAGCCCAGCGCGTGCGGGGAATCCCACAGCTGCAGGTTCTGCCCGGTACGCGCGGGCGGGTTATAATACGCGATCTCGCGGGCGTGGAACGGATCCCGCACGTCGAATACCCGGATGCCGGAGGATTCCCAGCCGCAGGCCATGGCAGTCGGATTGTCGGGGCGATCGGCCGCGCAGTAGTGCGCGTCGTAGGAGAACACCGAGCCGCCCATCGAGGAGGCCAGATTGCTGTCCAGGTGATTGGGCAGGTCGATCTCCAGCTTGATCTTGTCGACCACGCGCGGATTGCGTTCGTCGGAGATGTCGACGAGCTTGACGCCACCGGCCCCGGCCTCGTCGACGGTGAACAGATACGGCCTGCCGCCGTAGCTGACCGGAATGCTGTGCTGAGTGGCCCAGCCGTCCGTCCAGAAGACCCGGCCGATGTGCTGGACCTGGGGATTCGGGTCGCGGCGCTGCACCGCGCCGATATCGAGCACGGTGAAACCGGCCAGCGCCGAGAGGTACATCCGGTTGCCGTCGGGGCTGACCCCGAAGCCGTGCGCCTCGATTCCGGTCAGGCCCTGCCAGATCACGTGCGGGTCGGCCGGATTCGTCAGGTCGATCGCGCTGACGAAGCCCGGTGCGATCCCCGAGGCCCAATAGGTCCGCCCGTCCGGGGAGAAGCCGCCCTCGTGCGTGGTGATCGGCAGCGGCATCAGGAGATTGGATCCCGGCCCGGGATTGAGCAGCCGCGGATGCGCGCAGTCGGAGACGTCGTAGACCGACATGTACCCCGCGCCCTCGCCGATGGGAACGCCGGTGCCCACGAGCAGCTTTCGCGCGACATTGACCTTCAGGCTCTCCCAGGTCCCGGCCAGCATCGCCGGTTCGGTGAGCGTCGCGGTGAGCACCGGATGTGCCGGATCGGACACGTCGAGCACCTGCACGCCCTGCGCCGGGCCCAGCAGGTTGCCTGGGAAGAACGAGCCGGTGTACGAGCAGTGGTCGTAAGTGGTGGAGGTGATGCCGCCGCCGCGCCCCTCGTATCCGCCGACCAACGACATGTTGCAGGTGTAACCCCGTGTGCTGCGGCCGTTGTCGCGGTCGGCGGCCGGAACATCGCCCTGCAGACCGGTTTCCGGCATCGATCCGGGACCGCAGTCCGCGCGCGGCACGGAAGCCGTTCCCACATCGAGGAATTGCTGCACCTGGGTGGCGATATCGGACTGCAGGTCCGCCGACGCACCGCCGAGCGGCAGCGTCACCGCTGCGAGTAGCGCCGCCAACACCACCAGCACCGGTTTCGAACGCCGAATGCCCGTGAATCGCCCCATCGCGAACCCCAAACTGCCTGGCCGGTAATCCCCGTCGCGCGATCGCCTGTGCTGCAAGCAACGCCGACAGTCCGGAACAGTAGCTCACATGACCCGCCGGTAAGTTCGTTTTGGGACAGTGATTTTCGAGGATTTATCGGGGTCGATCGGTCGAGTTGGCTTGGAGATCGCTCGGATCTGATGAGGAATCGGTGCTTACCTGAGGGGGCGCGGCCCGGACGTCGCCGGGCGCGTTGGCCCGTCGGCCCAGCCAACGGGCGCCGAGCATCCGGTTCAGGCCGGCGACCATGTAGTAGATGTTGGTCACGACTTGAAGGACGATGAAGGTCACCGGCCAGAGCGCTCCGCTGAGCCCGGGAACGACGTGGATCGGCAGGGTGTACGCCATGACAACCCGAACTGCCGCGTCGCCGAGGATGCCGAGGCCCCAGATCACGCTCGACACCCGCCAGAGCCGCCGGAAGCGGGGTTCGCCCTGCCACAGTGCGTCCCAGTCGCGGACGGCGAATGCCCGTCTGTCCTCCATGAACGGGCGGGCGAACAGGAACGCGGCCGGCCTGCGGGCCCATACGCTGGCCAGAAGCGGCGCTTGACGGCCAAGCTGTAGCCCGCACCGAGCGCGGGAAAGACGGCGCCGGCGCCGAGCGCGACCAGGTTGCTCACCCCGAGACCGTGCAGCAGATAGTAGGCGGCGATCGGTGCACCGATGTCGAAGCCGAAGGTGGCCAGCTGGCGAGGCAGGTTGGCTGGTCGCTCCGCAGTCACCGCAGATGCCGCGTCCACCTGATCCTGGGCCTGCGCGGTGCAGTCCCCGACGACCCGGTGCGGGCGGCCCGCCACGCCATCGAGGCGCGGCTCGACGGTCGTCACGCCGAGGCCCGGATGGCCGAGCTCCGCCGCCGGATCGAGGAGATCGACCGCCGTGGCGGGCCTCACCGGTAGATGACGCTCCTGATGCCGACCATGCGGACCATGCTGAGAATCGGGAGCCCGATAACCAGGTGCTCGATGGCGGTGGTGACGCCTACCCAGATGTCGTTGGAGAACAACAGGGGAGTGATCACCGCCGCGGCCGTCAGCATGCCGACGATCCAGGTGAAGAACACCTCCGGCGAGGGCGTTGCCAGGCGTAACGCGTAGTAGAGCACCCCGGCCAGCACGGCACACAGGCCGGCGGCCACCGCGAACCAGTACGCGTCCTGCGCCATCGGGTTCCACACCCCGAACCTGCCGTTCTGGGTCATTCGCGTGCCGATGACCTCGATGACCCATGCGCACAGCCAGGCCGCGAGCGCCGAGACCACCGCCGCGGCGAAGACGCCTCCGGCGAACTTGCCGATGTCGACCTCGGGCCCCGACCGCCGGGGCCTGCGTTCCGGATAATCGGATTGCTGATACGCGTCGTATCCGGGGTCTCGGCCATAGTCGGGACGCCGATCGTATCCCGGGTCTCGACCGTAGTCCGGACGCCGGTCGTAACCTGGGTCTCGACCATAGTCGGGACGCCGATCGTGTCCGGGATCCCGGCCGTATGCGGATTCGCTATAGTTCTCCGGCTGGTAGCCGGGTTCGTAACGTGCGGTGTACTGATCGCGTGGATCCCTGGGATTCAACCGCTGATCACCTCCGTCGAGAGCGTTGCGTGTGCGTCGAGTGTAGGGCCTGACCGATATTTCCGGTCATCGATCCTTACCCGCTCTCGTGGTCTCGAACACCTGCGCCGTTCGGCGGCTGTGCGCGCGCGGCGGCCAGCAGGCGGGTGCACTCGTCGAGCAGGCGAGTGCGTAACCGGCCGGCGCGCTCGGTGAGATCGGACTGGCCTCGCACGTATTCCGCACGGCCCGCGGGCGTTTCGATGCGGACGGGCGTGTAACCGTACTCGGACAGCTCGTAGGGGCTGGCGCGCATATCCAATTCCCGCGCGGCGCAGGCAAATTCGAAGCAGTCCAGCAGCAGTGCCGAGTCGGCCAGCGGGACCAGCTTGAAGGTCCACTTGTAGAGATCCATGTTGGCGTGCAGGCAGCCGGGCTGTTCGCGCGGGATCTGGGATTCGCGGGTGAGTGGCTCGGTGTTGCGGGGTACGGCCTCTGGGGTGAAGAAGCGGAAGGCGTCGAAGTGGGTGCAGCGCAGGGGCATCGACTCCACGACCGCGTCGGTGCCCGCATGGCCCAGGCGCAGGGGGACTTGCTGATGGCGGACCTCGTCGCTGCGATAGACCATCGCCCACTCGTGCAGGCCGAAACAGGACAGGTGCGCGGGCCGGGACGCGGTGGCGCGCAGGAGATTTGCCACGAACTCGAGGGTGTCGTGACGGCGGGCGAGATAATCGGGATCGGCGGTCCACGCGGCGGCGTCCGTCGTTGCGTCCGGTGCGCGGTGGTATCCCCGCGCACCGTCGTACTCCGCCGCATTTTCGAGTGCCACACCGTAACCGGGATGCCAGCGGCGTAATTGCGCCGGCTTGTGGCCGTAGTAGGTGAACAGGAAATCGATCACCGGATGCTTCGAGCCCGCGGCCCGTCGCTGCAGGTACGGGCCGACCAGGGCGTCGACCCGGTCGCGATGGGCCGCCGCCCGAGCGCGCCAATCGCGCTCGGGCAGTACGAGAATGCTCACACTACTCATGCCTGCGCCTCGCTGGCGCTCGCCTCCAGCATGCGCGGCGCACGCTCCGCTCATTCGGCGATACGATGCGTCGCGTCGCGGACCGTGCCGACGAACTCTTCCACCAGATCCTCGAGGGCCACGATACCCACCGTGTTCCCGCGGCTGTCGACCACGCGCCCGAGGTGACTGCTGGTGCGGCGCAGCCGGGCCAGGGCCTCGTACAGCGTCGTGCCCATGCTGACCGTGGGCAGCGGGCGGATATCGGTGCGCGGGATGGGGGTGGCCGGGCCCGCGTCGTCGTCGGCGACCTTGTCCAGCACATCCTTCACGTGCAGGTAGCCGACCAGCGAGCCGTCGTCGGTGCGGACCGGATAGCGGGAGAAACCGGTCTCGGCCACGGCGGATTCGATATCGCCCAGCGTGGTGCCGTCCCCGCGCAGCGGCACGCATCGGGTCGTGGCCAGGGGCACCATCACATCGGCGACGATGCGGTCGGTGGTGCCCAGGGCCTGGGTGAGCCGGCGGTGCTCCTCCTCGTCGATCAGCCCCTCCGAACGGGATTCGCCCAGCATCTCGGCGAGCTCCACCGAAGACACCGTGGTGTCGAGCTCGTCCTTCGGCTGAATGCGCAACGCCCGCAGCGACAGATTCGCCGCCAGGTTGTAGAGCATGATCAGCGGCCGCGCCAGGCGCAGCCAGCGGAGCAACATCGGAACCAGCAGCAGCGCAACGCGTTCCGGTCCAGCCAGGGCGATGTTCTTCGGAATCATCTCGCCCAGCAGCATGTGCAGCATGACCACCAGGCCCAGCGACAGCGCGAACGCGATCGGATGCAGCAGCTGGTCCGGCATGTGCGCCAGGCGGAACGGCCCGTGCAGCAGGTGGGCGATCGCGGGTTCGCCGATGCGGCCCAGCAGCAGCGAGCAGATGGTGATGCCCAGCTGCGCGGCGGCCAGCATCATCGACAGGTGCTCACCGGCGCGGATCACGGTGTGTGCGCCGCGTTTCCCCTGTGCGGCCAGGGCCTCGAGGCGGTCGCGGCGCGCGGAGATGAGTGCGAACTCGGCGCCGACGAAGAAGGCGTTGCAGCCCAGCAGCGCCAGCGTCAGCACGATCCCGAACAGATCACCCATGGCTGAGCTCCCATCCGGCCCATGGACTCCGCGCGTCGACTACCCCGGGTGCGGCGCGACGTGCAGGTGCGAGCGTGAATCCGGATCGGTTATCCATGGCTGAGCTCCCATCCGGCCATCGTGTCGGCGTCGACCGGCACCAGCAGCACCCGGTCGATCCGGCGGCCGTCCATGCGCTCCACGCGGGCGACCCAGCCGCCGCGGGTGTGTGGCTCCATCGAATTGCGCTGCCCGGAGCCGGGATTGGGCAGCGTCACCTCGTCGCCGGGTTCCGGGATGCGGCCGAGCCGGGTCAGCACCAGGCCGCCGAGGGTTTCGTATTCGCCCTCCGGGGCGTCGTATCCGGTGGTGCGGGCGACCTCGTCGATGCGCAGCAGGCCTGAACAGTTCCATCCGGACGCGGTGCGGCGCACCTCGACCTCTTCCTCGTCGTGTTCGTCGCGCACATCGCCGAGGATCTCCTCGATGATGTCCTCCATCGTCACGATGCCCGCGGTGCCGCCGTATTCGTCGACAACCAGCGCGACCTGCATGCCGTCGGCGCGCACCCGCTCGAGCACCTCGTCGCCGTCGAGGCTGGCCGGCACGATCGGCACCGGGCGCGCGATCGAACGCAGGCGGATGGTGCGGCGCTCCCGCACCGGATGCAGGAACGTCTGCTTGACGTGCACGATGCCCAGGGTGTTGTCCAGATCCCCATCGATCACCGGGAACCGGGAGAATCCGGTGCGGCTCGCGGCGGCGATCAGGTCGGCGATGGTGTCGTTCCGGTCCAGAGCCTCGATCTTCACCCGCGGGGTCATGAGTTCCTCCGCGCTGCGCTCGCCGAACTCCAGCGACCGATCCACCACCTGCGCGGTCCGCTGATCCAGCACGCCGCGCCGCGCGGACGTGCGCACCAGCGAGCCCAGCTCCTCCGGGGAGCGCGCGGAACGCAGCTCCTCGGCCGGTTCGATGCCCAGATGCCGCACCACCCAGTTGGCGGTGCCGTTGAGCAGTTTGATCAGCCAGGCGAAGACCCCGGAGAACGCGATCATCGGGATGGCGGTCATGCGGGCGGTGGCCAGCGGGGCGGAGATGGCGATGTTCTTGGGCACCAGCTCGCCGTAGATCATCGACAGCGAGGTCGCCAGGATCAGCGAGATCGCCAGGGAAATGCCCTGTGCCGCACCGGGGCTCGCGCCGAGTGCGGTGCACAGCGGTTCGAACAGCCGGGCCAGGACCGGTTCGGCGATATAGCCGGTGACCAGGGTGGTGAGGGTGATGCCGAGCTGAGCTCCGGACAGCTGGAACGACAGCGTGCGATGGGCCTTGCGGACCCGGCGAGCGCGGCGGTCGCCCTCGCGGGCGTGCGCCTCGACGGTGCTGCGCTCTAGCGCGGTGAGGGAGAATTCGGCGGCGACGAACAGGGCGGTGCCCGCGGTGAGCGCGATGAAACCCACCAGGCTGAGCACTGTGAGCACGACTGACACGGTCAGCACCGTCCCCCATGTCCGGTTCGGACCGAATGACCTCTAATTGCTGCGATGACGGGGGCGCCGGGTTGGTCACCCGGCTCGGTAGAGGAGCCCTCCGTAGTGGCGCCCTCGGACGCGGGTGACAACTGGTTCCTTTCGCAGGTGGTAGCGGATTATCAAGATAAACGCCGTCCGCGGGAATTGTGTTACCGGGTCCGGCAATCATCATGTTACCGGCACTCACCCGCGAAATCCCGGCCGCGCCGCGCGGTGACGGTCACATCCGCACGCGGTCGCGATGTGCCCACTACGAGGCGATGCCCGCGGCGTGTGGCCACGGGCATCGCACAGACTTCGGCTGCTACCAGCCCGACGGCAGCGGGCGGCCCTCGGCGAATCCGGCGGCGGACTGCACGCCGAGCACCGCCTTGTCGTGCAGTTCGGCCAGCGAGCGGGCCCCGGCGTAGGTGCACGCGCTGCGCACGCCCGAGCAGATGTGGTCGATGAGGTCCTCGACGCCCGGACGCTCCGGGTCCAGGCGCATCCGCGAGGACGAGATGCCTTCCTCGAACAGCGCCTTGCGGGCCCGGTCGAAGGCGCCGTCGGTGACGGTGCGCGCGGCGACCGCGCGCTTGGACGCCATGCCGAAGCTCTCCTTGTACATGTTGCCGTTGCGGTCGGTGCGCAGGTCGCCGGGGGATTCGTAGGTGCCGGCGAACCAGGAGCCGATCATCACGTTGGACGCGCCCGCGGCGATGGCCAGGGCCACGTCGCGCGGGTGGCGCACGCCGCCGTCGGCCCACACGTGCACGCCGATCTCACGCGCCGCGGCGGAACATTCGGCCACCGCGGAGAACTGCGGGCGGCCCACGCCGGTCATCATGCGGGTGGTGCACATGGCGCCGGGCCCGACGCCGACCTTGATGATGTCGGCCCCGGCCTCGGCCAGATCGCGGGTGCCCTCGGCGGAGACGACGTTGCCGGCCACCAGCGGCACGCCCAGGCGCAGGTCGGCGACCGAGCGCAGCGCCTCGAGCATCTTGACCTGATGACCGTGCGCGGTGTCCATCACCAGCACGTCCGCACCCGCGTCGACCAGTGCCTTGGCCTTGGCCGGGATGTCGCCGTTGATGCCGACCGCGGCGGCGATGCGCAGCTTGCCCGCCGCGTCGACCGCCGGATCGTAGATGCCCGTGCGGATCGCGCCGGTGCGGGTGAGCATTCCCGCGAGCGTGCCGTCCGCCGCGAGCAGTACGGCGAGGGCGGCGTGCCGGGATTCCAGCAGCTCGAAGATCTCGCGCGGCGACGCGTCGGCGGGGGCGGTGACGAACGAGGCGTCCGCGACCGCGCGCAGCCGCGCGAACCGGTCGACATCGGCGCAGGCGGCCTCGGTGACGACGCCGATCGGACGGTCGTTCTCCACGACCACGACCGCGCCGTGTGCGCGCTTGTGCATCAGGGCCAGGGCCTCGGAGACCGAGTGGTCCGGGCCGAGCACCACGGGGGTGTCGGCGACCAGGGACCGGCCCTTGACGAAGGAGATGGTGTCGGCGGCCGCGCCGAGCGGCAGATCCTGCGGGAGCACCACGATGCCGCCGCGGCGGGCGACCGTCTCGGCCATCCGGCGGCCGGCGACGGCGGTCATGTTCGCCACCACGATCGGGATGGTCGTGCCGGTCCCGTCGCTGGTCGACAGGTCCACGTCGAATCGGGACGCCACATCCGTCCGATTCGGGACGAGGAAGATGTCGTCGTAGGTCAGGTCGTAGGGGGGCTGGTGGCCGGGAAGGAACTGCACTCCCGCGATTGTAGGGGACCGGCGGGAGTGTCCGGGCAGGCGCGGCGGGAACGGCGCGTGCCCGGATGTGCGGCCGGCCCGGCGGACCGGCCGCACCCGTCACGGATCGGGGTCGTCAGAAGACGATCTCGGCCAGGCGCGCGACGTCGTCCGGGTCGTCGGTGCCCGGGTTGAACAGGATCTCGTCGGCGCCCAGATCGGTGAAGCCCGCGACCGCCTCCCGGACCGCCTCGGGCGTCGTGCAGACCGCGCCGGAGGTGATCTTCGCGAAATCCGGTGTGACGCTGTAGTAGTCGTAGACGTTGTCGCGGCCCGCGTCGCCGTCGCCCAGGGCGTAGTACGCCAGCGCGACGATTTGCGGCGAGCCCTCGCGTCCACCGCGTCGCCAGGCCTCGCGGGCCGCGTCGAACGATGGACCCACCATCGCGGGCGGCAGCGACCCGCCCACGTAGCCCTCACCCCAGCGCGCCATTCGGGAGAGCCGACGCCGCCATCGGAATGTGAATGGGCGCTGGGCGATCCGGCGCCGCGGCGGTGGCGGTGGCGGCCGAAGCGTGGTGGCGGTCCTGACCGAAACGGCTGCGCGCAAACGGAATCGAGGTGGGACGTGCGCCCAAAGAGTTGCTGCCTGGGCACCAGGTCGAGGCGCGTGATGCGTGCCGGGCCGGGGAACTCGAGGTCAGCGCGACGGCCGATTGCTCCGGCGGGAGAATGAACGCTGGGGCTGGGTTCGGCGGGTGGTGTTCGCCGGGGCGGGCGGGGGAGCCGCGGGGTCCGGGATCGGCCGGCCGGAGGGCTGGCGGGCGCCGGTCAGGGTTGTCAGCTCGCGAGTGCCCGGGCGGATGCGGGATTCGGTCATGGTGACCCCGGTGCGGCGGACGAGGGCATCGAATTCGGCGCGTTCGTCGTCGGTGACCAGGGTGACGACGGTGCCGGTGTCGCCCGCGCGGGCGGTGCGGCCCGCGCGGTGCAGGTAGTCCTTGGGGTCGGCGGGCGGATCCACGTGCACGACCAGGGAGATGTCGTCGACGTGGATGCCGCGCGCCGCGACGTCGGTCGCCACGAGCACCGGGGCCGTCCCGTCGGCGAAGGAGGCCAGGGTCCGGGTGCGCTGATTCTGGGCCTTGCCGCCGTGCAGGACGACCGCACCGATGCCCGACTCCCGCAACCGGCGGGCAAGCTTGTCCGCGCCGTACTGGGTGCGCACGAACAGCAACGTCCGGCCCTCGCGGGCGGCGATCTCGGTGACCACGGCGCGCTTGTCGGCCTTGCGGATGTGCAGCAGGTGGTGCGCGATGGCCGGTCCGGTCG
This sequence comes from Nocardia sp. GP40, assembly GCF_050434125.1. Taxonomy (NCBI): domain Bacteria; kingdom Bacillati; phylum Actinomycetota; class Actinomycetes; order Mycobacteriales; family Nocardiaceae; genus Nocardia; species Nocardia sp. GP40. Next base: position 198,079 of record NZ_JBNPVW010000012.1, read on the forward strand.
CGGCCGGGGCATCGGCCGCCGGGCTCGCGCCGGAAGCGCCTGTGGCAGAACCGGATTCTCGCGCGGCCTGCGGTGCGGCCGGGACCGCGGTGTCGACCGCGTGGGTCACCGGATCGGTGAGGTATCGCCGTACCAGCGTGTCGACGGCGTCGTCGAGCGTGGCCGAGAACAGCAGGTGCTGGGCGTCGGCGGGCAGCCGGTCCAGCAGCGCGGTGACCTGGTCGAGGAAGCCGAGCTGGGCCATGTGGTCGGCCTCGTCGACGGCGACCACCCGAACGTCGTCCAGCGCGGCGGCGCCCTGGGCGATCAGGTCGGCGAGACGGCCCGGGGTGCCGATGAGCACGTCCACGCCGCGGGTCAGGCGCTCGGCCTGACGCTTGATCGGGACGCCGCCGACGGCCGTGCCCAGCCGCAGGCCCAAGGCCAGCGCGGGTTCGTCGAGAGCCCGCTCGATCTGCAGGGCCAGCTCGCGGGTAGGTGCGAGGATCACTCCGCGCGGACGGCGCGGCGCCGAGGCGGCCCGGGTGAGCCGCACCAGCATCGGCAGCCCGAAGGCCAGCGTCTTGCCGGAGCCGGTGGCCGCGCGTCCGAGCACGTCGCGCCCGGCGAGAATATCGGGAATCGCCGCGGCCTGAATCGGGAAGGCACTGTTCAGGCCCGCCCGGCGCAGCGCCTGCACCAGGGGCACCGGCAGGCCCAGTCCGGCGAGCGCGGTCGCGGCCCCGCCCGGCTCAGACACTGAACAATCGGTCCAGCTCGACCAGCCAGGGAATCGCGACCGCGAGGGTCGGCACGATCAGGATGGCCGCGGCGGCGAGATAGGCCGCCGACGCGATGCGCAGATCCCCGAGCGGGCCGGACAGGCGCTGAATCCGGATCAGCGTGGTCGGGCCGCCCACGGCCATCGCGCCCTGCGGCGCGGTGGAGTTCGAGCAGGCCACCAGCGCGCGGGCCAGCGGCGTCGGGCCGGTGACCTTGATCGCGGAATCGTCGGCGAGCAGCTCGATCAGCAGCTTCACCGAGTCCAGCGCCGACTTGCTGCGCACGAACCGGGGGTAGGCCTCGTGCGCGGCCGTGAACGCCTCGAGCACCAGGTCGTGGCGGGCCCGCAGATGCGAGCGCTCGTGGCTGACGATGGCGGTGAGCTCGGGTTCCGACAAATTGGTGAAAGTGCCCTGGCTGAGCACGACCCGCCGGCGCAGGCCCGGCAGACAGTACGCGATCGGCTCGGCCGCGGCCAGCACCCGGATGTCGGCGGCCCGGTGGCCGCTGAGCTCGCCGCCCTGATCCAGCAGATCGACCAGGATCCGGTGGCGGGTGCGGCGACGGCGGGTGTGGATGCCGACCCGGACCACCATATAGATCAGCCGGGCGCCGACGATCAGGGTGAGTGCGAAGACGATGACGTACGCCAGCCACAGCGGCAGGCCGAGCGCATGGATCTCCCGAGTAGGGGAGGTGGTGGGCCGCCCGTCCGGGCCGGGCACCAGCAGCAGGCTCGCGATGGCCAGGCCGGAACCGAACGCGCTGAGCACCGCGGCGAGGGCGACCGCCTGCCACAGCACCAGTGCCGCCCGCGGGGTCCGGTACGGCCACGAGGCTCGGCTGAGCAGGGCTGGGACCGGTCCCGCGAGAAGCAAAGCGAGACCGGCGAATACCGGCGCGGTTGCGTTCATGCTCAGCTCACTGCGTTGTGGGGCCAGGGCCCGAGATTGCGACGCATGCTGCGGCGGCCAGTGGATTCGGCCGCCGCAGCCAAACCTACTGCTGCAGGGCGCCCCCCTTGTCGTCGGATGCTGTGCGCGTCCTGTCGGACGTGCGCGCGGCCTCGGTGGCTTCGAGCTTAGCGAGTGCCTCGCGAAGCGCCGCAGCCCCGTCGTTGCCGACCTGTTCGACGAAGTGCACCAGGGCCGCGCGGCGGCTGCCCACCTCGTCCGCCTGTTGTAGCGCGTCGACCATCAGGCTGGCGACCAGTTCGTCGCGGGTGTGCACCGGTGCGTAGCGATGCGCGCGATCGTCGCGCTGCTGAACCACCAGATCCTTCTTCGCCAGACGCTGCAGAACGGTCATCACGGTGGTGTACGCGAGTTCGCGATGCGCTGCGAGGGCCTCGTGGACCTGCCGGACCGTCTGCGGTTGATCGGCGGACCACAACTGGTCCATGACCGCTTTCTCGAGTTCACCAAGACCTGCCATCCCACAAGCTTACGGAGTCAACGACACAAACGCGTACTACGGGTCGTCGTAACCCGTCGGTAGCTGTGTGGGATTTTTCACGGGTGGTTCGGGCGCCGGCCCGGGCGGCGTGGCGTTCGGCGGACCGTGAGCGGTGTCGACCGGATGTCGATCGTAGGCGACCAGCCCGGTCGCGGCGACGAATAACTGCTGACGCGAATCGAAGCATTGCTCAGAAAGCTTGGTAAGCCTAACCTATGTTCCGTTTCGGTCCGCACTGCCAACCGAGGAGGAGGTTCGAATGTTCGAACCGATCACCGCCTGCCCGACCCGTCGTTGCGAACAGGCCTTCGGGCGTGTCTGTGAGCGGCTGCGCGCGCTGCAGCCGGAGCATCCGCGCGTCTACGCCGTGGCCGCAATGGCCGACCACGGCAGGCGCCGCTGGTGGCGGCTGTCCGACGGGCTGCGCGAGGGCCGCATCGAGCTGATGTACAGGCGGCACGCGGCCGAGATGAGCAGTGCCGACGTCGCCGCGGAGGTTGTCGCCACGGCGCTCGTCCATGCCGTGGTCGGCCGGGTGGTCGCGCTGCTGGTGGCCGAGGGGCGGGCGTGGGACCCCGGGCTCGAGAACCTGTGGGTGCACACCGACAACGACGGTGGCGTCGACTGGGCGGGCCTGTCGGATACCACGATTCGCGTCGTGGAGGGGGATCGGCTGGCGGGGGAGCCGGGCGTGGTCGTGTTGCCGTGCGAGCGGGCGCTACTGGTGTGGCTGGCGCATCGGTGTGTGGCCGCGCTGACGCTGTTGCAGCAGAACATATGGCGATGTGCGGGGCTGAGCCCGCGCCGGTTCTGGGTGCTGGTGGCCGAGACCGTGGTCGGCGCGTCGACCTATGTGCCGGATCTGGCGGGCACCTCGTCGACGCGGGGTGCCGAGCGGGGGCAGGCCCTGCTGGCGGCGATGCAGGAGCTGGGACTGCCGGTGCGGCGCTCTTGCCTGGTTAGGTAAGCCTGGCCTATAGTCGAGCGCGGCGCACGGATCGCGAGCGAGTCCCGAGGGCTGCGGTCGACTCCCCGATCCACTGCCGCGGCGGGTCCCGTCCTTCGGGCGGGACCCGCCGCTCTCGTCGGGTAACCCGGCGCCCGCGTGGTCTGCCTCACCCCTTCGTGATGTGGCACGGCCCTGCTCCTGGACGCATACCCGCGCGTTACCACCGCACCCGAGGGTACGTTCTTACCCTACGGATGCATCGCCGATATCGTCTGCCCGCGTGAGCATTTCGCATCGATTCGTCGAATCCAACGGTATCCGAATGCATCTCACGGAGGCGGGCAGCGGCCTGCTGGTGGTGCTGCCCGGCTGCGGACACTGGGTTCAGCAGGAGCGCCCGGCGGAGGTCAACGAGGCGCTGACACGCTTCCTGGCCGGGCTGTAGAACCCGTTACCACCCCGCGAACCGGATGGTCCGGGACCTGTGCGACTGTTTTTCTCATGACACAGCACGATCGGCCCGAGATCCGTTCGCTGGCGGATCTGACGCCCGAGGCCATGGCCCAGTTGAGCGAGGGATTCTTCACCGATCTGATCGGCCTGAAGTACACGGAGATCTCACCCGAGCGCGTCGTCGGGGAATGGGTGGTGTCACCCCAGCAGCACCAGCCCGCGGGCATCGTCAACGGCGGCGTGTACTGCACCGTGATCGAGACGCTGGCCAGCATCGGCGGCGGGGTCTGGTACGGCGATCGCGGCACGGTCGTCGGCGTGAACAACAACACCGATTTCCTGCGCGCGGTCCGCGAGGGCGTGCTGCACGCGGTCGCCACGCCGCTGCACCGCGGCCGCCTGCAGCAGCTGTGGCAGGTCGTGATCACCGACGAAACCGATCGCGTCGTCGCGCGCGGCCAGGTGCGCCTGCAGAATCTGCCCGCCGCCGCGTGATGCCGCCCCGGCCCGGGCGACGCCGCAGGTCGAGGCGGGTTGCGCCGACGACCCGGGTGAGGAGTCGGCTCGCGGGGGCGCGCCCGCCGTGCCAGAATTGCCGACACTTATTGATGTACCTGATTGATCCGCCCGAGGAGAGCCAGCATGCGATTGTCGCCGCATGAGCAGGAACGACTGATGCTCAGCTACGCGGCCGAGCTGGCCCGTCGTCGCCGGGCCCGCGGGCTGCGGCTCAATCACCCCGAGGCCGTGGCGATCATCACCGATCACGTGCTCGAAGGCGCCCGCGACGGCCGCACCGTCGCCGAGCTGATGGCCTCCGGCCGCACGGTCCTGACCCGCGACGACGTCATGGACGGCATCCCGGAGATGATCGCCGACGTGCAGGTCGAGGCGACCTTCCCCGACGGCACCAAGCTCGTCACCGTCCACCACCCGATCGGCTGAAACGCGTTATGGGTCACGATCATCCGGGCGCGACCGCCCCGAATACCCGCAGCTCGCTGGTCCCCGGCGAATTTCTGTACGCCGAGGATCCCGTCGAGATCAACGCCGGTGCGGACCGGATCGAACTCGATGTGGTCAATACCGGTGACCGGCCGGTCCAGGTCGGCTCGCACGTGCATTTCCCGCAGGCCAACGCCGCGCTGGACTTCGATCGGGCCGCGGCGCACGGCCGCCGCCTGGACATTCCCGCCGGCACCGCCGTGCGCTTCGAACCCGGTCTGGGGCAACGAGTCTCGCTGGTGCCCCTGGGTGGGACCCGCGAAGTGTACGGGATCAGCCTGCAGGCCCCCGGGCCCCTGGACGCCCTGTCGGCCTCCACCGAACGCCGAATTGTGGACGGAACACTATGAGCAGACTCAGCCGCGCCCGCTACGCCGAACTGTTCGGGCCCACCGTGGGCGATCGAATTCGCCTGGCGGACACCGATCTGCTGATCGAGATCACCGAGGACCGCAGCGGCGGGCCGGGATCGGCCGGTGACGAGGCCGTCTTCGGCGGCGGCAAGGTGCTGCGCGAGTCGATGGGCCAGGCCCGCGCGACCCGCGCCGAGGGCGCTCCCGACACCGTCATCACCGGCGTGGTGATCGTGGATCACTGGGGAATCATCAAGGCCGACATCGGCATTCGCGACGGCCGCATCTGCGCGATCGGCAAGGCCGGCAATCCGGACACCATGAACGGCGTGCATCCGGATCTGGTGATCGGGGCGTCGACGGAGATCATCGCGGGCAACGGCCGCATCGTCACCCCGGGCGCGATCGACTGCCACGTGCACTTCATCTGCCCGCAGCTGCTCGAGGAGGCCATGGGCGGCGGCATCACCACGATGATCGGCGGCGGCACCGGCCCGGCCGAGGGCAGCAAGGCGACCACGGTCAGTCCCGGCGCCTGGCACCTGGGCCGAATGCTCGAGGCCACCGACGGCTGGCCGGTGAACATCCTGCTGCTCGGCAAGGGCAACACCGTGCGCCACGAGGCCATGTGGGAGCAATTGCGCGGCGGCGCGGGCGGATTCAAGCTGCACGAGGACTGGGGTACCACGCCGGCGGCGATCGATGCCTGCCTGACGGTGGCCGATGCCGCGGGCGTGCAGGTGGCGCTGCATTCGGACACCCTGAACGAGGCCGGATTCGTCGAGGACACCCTCGCCGCGATCGCGGGCCGGGCCATCCACTCGTATCACACCGAGGGTGCCGGCGGCGGGCACGCGCCCGACATCATCACCGTCGCCGCGCATCCCAACGTGATGCCCAGCTCCACCAATCCCACCCGGCCGCATACCATCAACACCCTCGACGAGCATCTGGACATGCTCATGGTGTGCCATCACCTGAATCCGGCCATCCCGGAGGATCTGGCCTTCGCCGAGAGCCGGATCCGCCCCTCCACCATCGCCGCGGAGGATCTGCTGCACGACCTGGGCGCGATCTCGATGATCGGCAGCGATTCACAGGCCATGGGCCGCATCGGCGAGGTGGTGATGCGCACCTGGCAGACCGCGCACATGATGAAGCGCCGCCGGGGCGCGCTGCCCGGCGACGGCGCCGCGGACAACAACCGGGTGCGGCGCTATGTCGCGAAATACACGATCTGCCCGGCGATTACGCACGGCCTGGACCACGAGATCGGTTCCATCGAGGTCGGCAAGCTAGCCGACCTGGTGCTGTGGGAGCCCGCGTTCTTCGGGGTGCGCCCGCATGCGGTGCTCAAGGGCGGCGCGATCGCGTGGGCGGCCATGGGCGATGCGAACGCCTCGATCCCGACCCCGCAGCCGGTGCTGCCGCGCCCCATGTTCGGCGCGGCCCCGGCCGTCGCCGCGGGCACGTCGCTGCATTTCGTCTCCGAGCAGGCCATCGAATCGGGCCTGGCCGACCGCCTGCGCGTGCACCGGAAGCTGGTTCCGGTCGCCAACGTCCGCAGCCGCACCAAGGCCGATCTGCCGCACAACGACGCCATGCCTCGCATCGAGGTCGATCCGGACACCTTCACAGTCCGGGTGGACGGCGAGGTTTGGGCCGAGCAGCCCGCCGCGGAGTTGCCCATGGCGCAACGGTATTTCCTGTTCTGAGTGCCGCCCTGTCCGTGGTTCGATGAGCAAGCCGTCGATCTTGTCGGTGCGGGCTGGCACACTGGTGGTATGACGAATTCCGAGTGGGACGCGGTAGACAACTATCTGGTGCAGACCATGGTTGGGGACGGGGATTCGTTTGTGCGGGAGGCGAATTCGGCCGCCGGGCTCCCGCCCATCGACGTCTCGCCGCCGCAGGGGAAATTCCTGAACCTGATCGCGCGGTCGATCCGGGCGCGGCGGGTGCTGGAGATCGGCACCCTCGGCGGCTACAGCACGATCTGGCTGGCGCGGGCGGTCGGCGAGGAGGGGCAGGTCGTCACGCTGGAATTCCGGGAACACCATGCCGAGGTCGCGCGGGGGAATCTGGACCGGGCCGGTGTCGGCAAGCGCGTCGAGATCCGGGTCGGTGCGGCCCTGGACAGCCTGCCCGTCCTCGAGGCGGAGCGGCCCGAACCGTTCGATCTGGTCTTCATCGACGCCGACAAGGTCAACAACGCCAACTATGTGCGGTGGGCGCTGCGCCTGACCCGCCCCGGTTCGGTGGTCATCGTCGACAATGTGGTCCGCGCGGGCGGCATCGCCAACGCGGACTCCCCGGACGAGATGGTCCGCGCCAGCCGCGAGGTCCTGGAACTGCTCGCCGCCGAACCCCGCCTGGATGCGACCGCCCTGCAGACCGTCGGGAGCAAGGGATGGGACGGTTTCGCGTACGCGATCGTCGTCGAGTGAGCTTTGCCGCCCAGAACGGGGCGAATGAGCTGGGATCGGTCGGGTCGTCGCCTGGTGTTCGCGGACCGGTCGGATTGTCTCCGGACACCCAGGGCTGGCCTAGTCGTTGCCGACGTTTCGGACGGGTGAGCGCTTCGGACGACGCGCCAGATCTTCCCAGAAATCGATGTATGCCTGCTCGTGCATAATGCCCAGCTCGAGTATCCGGGCGCGTGATTCGGCCCGGGCGCTGTCGTACGGGTCGATCGCGGCATGCAGTGCGCGGTACTGCTCCAGCCAATGGCGATGCTCGGCCGCTTGGCCGTTGGCCAGCGCGACCACGTCACCGGGTGCGCCCAGATCGGCGAAGAACAGCTTCAGCTGGGCGGGATCGCGGGTCTCGGGCGGCGGGCAGACCGGATCGGACAACCAGTGCCGCAGCGCCGCACGGCCCGAGTCGGTGAGGTGGAAGACCCGCCGCCGCCGTCCGGTCTGCTCGGCCTCCTCGCGCAGGAGTCCCTGTTCGGCCAGCCGCACCGGCACCCGGTACAGCTGGGCGTGCGGGATCGGCCAGAAATACTCGACCCCCTCCTCGAGCCGCGCCTTCAGCTCGTAGGGGGTGAGCGGGCCGTGCCGCGCGATCAGGCCCAGTACGACGTGGTCCTGCAGTCCGAGCTCGGGCACTGTCGCCTCCCGTTCCGTCTTCCTATTGACACCATCTCATTGAGACTATACATTCATACCGTCGAAACCGTATCAATGAGACTATTGGGAGAGTGTGATGAGCGAATTCGGTATCGAGCTGTTCGAGCGCTGGGTCGTGCTGTGGAACGGCGCTCTCGTGGTCGCCGAGGAGATCATCGCGCCGGAGGTGACCCTGCGCTATGCGCAGCCGGGGGCGGACGCATTCGACACCATCCGCGATCCGCAGGCGCTGGCGAAGCGGATCGACCAGTTCCGCGCGGAACGGCCCGGGCTGCGATACGAGGCGCAGGGGGTGCCGGTCGTGCAGGCCGACGGTGAACGCTCGGGCATCATCGCCCGGCCTTACGGTGCGAGCCGCCCGACGGCGGACGGTGTGATGGACATCAGCGGGACCGACATCCTGCGCTTCGTCGACGGCAAGATCGTCGAGGTGTGGTCGGTGTCGGGCGGTGCGAACGGCCGCAGCTTCTATCCCGCCGTCTGAGTCGCGGCATGCCGGACGGGGCGGGGTTGTCGCCACGATCTCCCCGCTGAATTGGACGGCCTGGAAAGCGCCATCGGTGCCAGGGGCATGGATGGTCATGGCTCGAAATGGCGAGCTGACCGCGACATTCGCTGCGGCAAGTCGCTGCCCTCGCCACCATGAGCGCCGCGGTTGACAAGCTGCATGAGCTGGTCGACCAACTGCCTGAGACATGGCGTCGGCCGACTCTGCAGCTGATCCGCGGGCAGCTGGAAGTGTCGTCCGAGGCGGTGCGTGCGGATCCGCGCACCGTGCGAGGCCGCACGGGATGCGTCGGTGCAGACGATGCCGCGCAGGCGTATCAATCGGGGCGGGCCGATCAACTCCTTTGTGTGACACTCCACGTGCGGCGCGTCGAGCCCCGCACGAATTCGGCGGTCGGTACCGATCAATGCCCCGATTCGAAACCGTCACACATGGCATCCAGGCCGGAGCGCAGCAGGTGAGCGGGATCGAGCAGATCGCCGCGGCCGGTGCCCTCGAGCGCGGCCAGGGACGTGGGCGTGGGCCACCGCGGCGTGCCCTCCAAGAGCGCGGACAATCCCGAGGTCTCCTCCGGATCGCCGTCCCGCCGCGCCAGCATCGAGGCGCTGACCTGCTGCAGCGCGATGCCGGCGATGTAGCTCCACACCGATAGGGACATCCGGGTGGCCTCGTGCGGATCGCCGGTGAGCTCGCCGAATCCGTCCACCAGCCACGCCAGGCAGGCCAGGCTGGACGGGCCGAAGTTGTACCTCGGCACGGCGAATGTGAACAGCACCCATGGATGCTCCCGGTACAGCCGCCAATCGATGTCGGCGGCGATGCGCACCCGGTCGCGCCAGGTCCAGCCCGGCTCCGGATCGGGATACGGATTGCGCCGGGCCACCTCGTCGGTCATCTCGGCCAGCAGCGCGTCTTTGTTCGGGACGTGCCGGTACAGCGACATCGCACCCGCACCCATCCGGTCGGCGATGCGCCGCATCGACACCGCGTCCACCCCGGCCTCGTCGGCCAGCGCGATCGCCGCGTCGACGATGGCAGCGCGGGTGAGTTTGGTGTCGGGCTCGCTGCGCGATGTGCCCATATGAACTCGCTTTCGTTTTCCCGACGGGCTGCGTACGCTGTACCCAGACTACCGCGTACATCGTACGCACGACTCGAAGGATAGGTGATGATCGATATCGACACCGGCGTGCCCGCGACTACGCGGCGCGCCTGGCTGGGCCTTGCCGTGCTGATCCTCCCGGTGCTGCTGGTGTCGATGGACATGTCGGTGCTCTATCTGGCGATGCCGACGCTGACCGCGCACCTGGATCCCGATGCCACCCAGCAGCTGTGGATCCTGGACATCTACGGATTCCTGCTCGCCGGGCTGCTGGTGACGATGGGCAATCTGGGCGATCGGATCGGCAGGCGGAACATCCTGCTGGCGGGGGCGAGCTTCTTCGGCCTGGCCTCGGTGCTGGCGGCCTTCGCCCCGAATGCGGCGGTGCTGATCGCCGCGCGGGCGCTGATGGGGATCGGCGGGGCCACGCTGCTGCCCTCGAGCCTGGCGCTGATCTCGAGCCTGTTTCCCGATCCGCGCCGCCGTGCCGCCGCGATCGGCATCTGGACCGCCTTCTTCGCCGGCGGTTCGGCGGCCGGGCCGCTGATCGGCGGTCTGCTGTTGCATCAATTCTGGTGGGGCTCGGTCTTTCTGATCAATACGCCGGTGCTGCTGGTGCTGCTGGCGCTGGGTCCTTTCGTCCTGCCCGAACATCGCGAGGTCGCGCGAGGGCCGCTGGATCTGCTGAGCGTAGCGATGTCCATCGCCGGAATCCTGCCGGTGATCTATGCGATCAAACGGATGGCGGCCGAGGGAATCGACGCGCTCGCGGTGGTGCTCGGCGTATTCGGGCTGGTGGTGCTGGTGGCATTCGTGCGCCGGCAGCGCCACCTGGCCGAACCGCTGCTGGACCTGAGCCTGTTCCGGCGCGGGCTGTTTCCCGTCGCGATCGGCACCTCGACGGTCGGCATGATGGCGCTGGCGGGTTCGAGCTACCTCGTCAGCACCTATCTGCAGTCGGTGGCCGGGAAGGACGTGCTCACCGCGGCGGTGCTGGGTATCCCCGCCGCGGCGGCGGTCTTCGCCTGCTCGATGGGTGGCGCACGGGTGGCCCGGCGCCTCGGCACGCGCGCCGCGTTCGTGATCGCGATGAGCGCGGCGGCCGCGGGCACCCTGATGCTCGTCGGACTCGGCGTCGACGGCGGAATCGGCTGGTACATCGCGGGTTCCACTATCGCGGGGATGGGCTACGGCATCATGTTCACCCTCGTGTCGGAGGTCTCGGTGTCCTCGGTGCCGCCCGAGCGGGCCGGGTCGGCCGTCGGCATCTCCGAGACCAGTTTCGAACTGGGCAACGGTCTGGGCCTGGCACTGCTGGGATCGCTTGCGGCGCTGGTGTTCCGGTCCGGCGGGCACTACGCGCCGACGCTGGGGGAGACGCTGCTGCGCGCCGGCGGCGATACGGCCCTCGCGCACGCCGCACGCTCGTCGTTCGTCGACGGGTTGCATGCCGCGACGGCCACCGGCGCGGGTCTGATGGCGATCATGGCGGTGATCGCGGTGTTCGCGGGGCGGCGCCGGGCGGCCCACACGCCGCAGACCGGCACAGCGGACCGCGGTGTCACGAGGTCGTAGGCGGGCTGCTGGGAGACCGTCGAAGACCTGCGGACTCCGGCGATTGGCGGGGACAGGCCGCGGGCGGTGGTGATCACGGTGTGCCGCAGCCGGAGCCGGGCCTCGGGAGGCGGGATCTACTCCACTTTTCGGGCGCGAAGATCACCGCCTGCGCATAGAGTCGAGTCGTGAGTGGAGCGCAGCGGAGCGAACCATGGGCGCAGTCCGCGTCGGGCGCGACGGAGCCGAGCGCCAGCGAGGTGGAGTCGTGACCGACACACCGTCCGGCAACGGACGCCCGCTGGCCGAGCGGGTTGCGACACGGCTGTTGTATCCCACCTTCCGCCCGCGCGAGCACGCCCTGCGCGAGGCGGTGTCGGGGAAGGTCGTGCTCGTCACGGGTGCCTCGCACGGGATCGGGCGCGAGACGGTGCTCAAGCTCGCCGCGGCCGGGGCGACCGTGCTGCTGGTGGCGCGGTCGATGCAGGAGCTGGAGTCCGTGGCCGCGGAGATCGCGGATGCCGGGGGTGTCGCGCACGTCTACCGTGCCGACCTCACCGACCTGGAGGCCACCGATCGGCTCGGGCGCGACCTGCTCGCCGCGCACGGACACGTCGATATCGTGATCAACAACGCGGGCAGGTCCATTCGCCGCGCGATCGACCGGTCCTACGACCGCTTCCACGACTTCACTCGCACCATCGACATCAACTACCTGGGCCCGGTCCGGCTGCTGCTCACCCTGCTGCCCACCATGCAGGAGCGTCGTGCGGGCCACATCGTGAACATCTCCACCTGGGGCCTGCGGATGCCGCCGGCCCCGGGCTGGTCGGCGTACGCCGCGTCCAAGGGTGCCTTCGACGTGTGGCTGCGCACCGTCGCCACCGAGATCGCCCGTGACAACGTCACCACCACCTCGGTGTACATGCCGCTGGTGCACACCCGGATGAGCGCGCCCACGAACTTCGGCAACATGCCCGGCCTGACCGCCGAGGAGGCGGCCGACGTGGTCTGCCATGCCGTCGTCGCGAAGCCGGTGGAGATCTCGCCGTGGTGGAGCGGGCCGGTGCAGGCGTGGTCGGATATCACGCGCGGTTCCGCGCAGCGCTTCATGTCGCGGACCTTTCGCCGCTGAGCAGGCGGTTATGCTCGGACGCATGCAAGACCCGGACATGCGCGAATGAGTATCGCGACCCTGCTGACCCTGGCCGATTCGAGGCTGCCGATCGGCGGGCACGTGCATTCCGGCGGTGTCGAGGAGGCGGTGACCTCCGGGCTGGTGCGCGATGTGGCGTCGGTGGAGCTGTATCTGCGGCGGCGGATTCGCACCTCGGGGCTGGTGGCGGCGTCGCTGGCGGCGGCGGTCTGCGCGGGGGAGCTGGAACCCGCGCGGGCGGAGGCCGAGGCCGATGCGCGCACGCCCGCACCGGCGGCGCGGGCTGCCTCGCGAGCGCAGGGCCGGGGCCTGCTGCGACTGGCGAAACAGGTATGGCCGCAGCATGATTGGGCCGCGTTGCGATCGCGTCCGCATCAGTCGACCGTATTCGGGATGGTCGGGATCGCCGCGGCTGTGAGCCCACGGGAGATCGCGGCGGTCGTCGTCTACACCACGATGACCGGCGCCGCGACGGCCGCGCAGCGCCTGCTGGCCCTGGATCCGGCCGCGGTCGCCGCGTGCACCATCCGGCTCGCGGAGCTGTGCGACGCCACCGCCGCGGCGGCGGTGCGCGGCCCGGCCGCGCTGTCCGATCCGCTGCAGGACCTGCTCGCCCAGCGCCATCCCGACCGTGAAATGCCGCTGTTCGCGTCCTAGCAACCGACTCGTCGATGCGGTCGGGTAACAGGCCCGTCATGCGGATCGGGCAGGATGACCGGGCGAGAGGAGTTACCGATATGCCCCCACATCTGATCGACGGTGAACCGCACGATCACGGCCACGACCGCCCCAAGCGCACGCGCACACCGGGCGAGCCGCTGCGGATCGGCATCGGCGGCCCGGTGGGGTCCGGCAAGACCGCGCTGACCGCCGCACTGTGCCGCCAGCTGCGCGACGAGCTGTCGCTGGCGGTGCTGACCAACGACATCTACACCACCGAGGACGCCGACTTCCTGCGTCGCCACGCCGTGTTGCCGGACGAGCGGATCACCGCGGTGCAGACCGGCGGCTGCCCGCACACCGCGATCCGTGACGACATCACCGCCAACCTCGATGCCATCGACGACCTGATCGATGCCAATCCGCCGCTGGACCTGATCCTCGTCGAATCGGGCGGCGACAATCTGACCGCCACCTTCTCCTCCGGCCTGATCGACGCGCAGATCTTCGTGGTCGACGTCGCGGGCGGTGACAAGGTGCCGCGCAAGGGCGGCCCGGGCGTCACGTATTCGGATCTGCTGGTGATCAACAAGACCGATCTGGCCCCGATGGTCGGCGCGGATCTGGCGGTGATGGATCGCGATTCGGCAAAGGTGCGCCAGGGCCGCCCGTTCGTGTTCACCTCGCTCACCGAGGATCCGGCCGCGTCCCCCGTGCTGGCCTGGGTGCGCGAGCAGCTGCGCGCGGCCGCCGCACAGGACGCGCAGGCGCGGTCCGCCGCCGCTCCCGAGGCGAGCGCGGCCGCGGGTTCGACCATTGGACACTGACCTACGCATCGTCGCCCGCCCCGGCGTCCTGCCGCGGATCCACGCCACGGGCGGGCTGGCCGCACGGCACACCGGCCCCGACACGGTCCACCTGATCGGCACGGCCGCAACACCATTGGGCGGCGACCGGCTCGATATCACGATAGTGGTCGAACCGGGCGCCCGCCTGCGCGTGCGCTCGGTGGCAGCGACGATCGCCCTGCCCGGCCGCACGACGCGAATCTCGCACGCGCACTGGCATTTCGAGGTCGGTGAGCAGGCCGAGCTGGACTTCGACCCGGAACCGACGATCGTCGCGGGCGGGGCCGCACACGAATCCGCCAGCACCATCCTGCTGGCCCCGAATGCCCGCCTGCGCCTGCGCGAGCGCATCCAGATCGGCCGCACCGGCGAGGATTTCGGCCACTGGGGTGGCGACCTGATCGCCGATATCACGGACACGCCCCTGCTTCGGCACCGCCTGGAACTCGGCATGGACGCACCCGCCGACGACGCCCTCCGCGCGCCCCGGGCGTTGACCAGCGTCCTGTGCTATCCCGACGACACTCCGTCGCGCACAAGCGGTTTGGATTCGGTGTTACTCGAGCTCGCCGCGGGCGGCACCCTGTACACGTGGACGGGGCCCCGGCTGTCGGACGAACCCGTCGACAACGCCGACCTTCGTGTCGCTGCTTCGGCGCTCGTGTGAATGGCGTCGCATGTCAGTGGCTGATATCAACGCAGATGAAATCGGGGATCGACCGGCCATGCGCGACGATCGTGCGTGCCAGCGTCTTTGCCGCGGTGCGCACCCCGGCCGGCCCGGGTGAGCGCTCGGGCCGGCCGGTGCGGGTTCCCATTCAGCGGGCGGGACGCGGGCCGACGATCGAGGCCCGCTCCATGACCCGGATCCGGGGCCAGTAGTCGCTGGCGGCGTAGTGCTGCACCGCGCGGTTGTCCCAGAACGCGACGGTGTCGGGCTGCCACTGCAACCGCGCCTGGTGCTCGGGGGCATCGGCGGTGCGGCACAGGCGATCGATCAGTGCCCGCCCCTCCTCGAGGTCCATGCCCTCGATCCGGTCGGTGAACACCCGGTTGACGTAGAGGTGCTTGCGGCCGGTGACCGCGTGCGTGCACACGACCGGATGCAGGACGGGCGGGTACTGCGCGCGCATCTCCTTGCGCTTCTCCTCGTCGAGCATATGGCCGAACGCGCGGGTGAAATCGTGTACGGCATCGAGGTTTTTTACCAGGGCACGGGTGTCGAGGTCGAGGGCGTCGTAGGCGGCGTACATGTCCGAGAACAACGTGTCGCCGCCGATCGGAGGCACCGAGATCGCATGCAGGACCGCGCCCATCGACGGCTGCTCCCGCCAGGTCACGTCGTGATGCCACGCGTTCTCGAATCCGCTGACCTGCGCGCTCTTTTCGAACCGCACCAGCTCCGGCTGACCGGTGTTGGACGGGATGAACGGGTGGACCTCCAGCTTGCCGAACCGACGGGCGAAGGCCACCTGCTGTTCCGGGGTGAACGGCTGGTCCCGGAAGAACAGGACCTTGTACTCGTGCAGTGCCCGACGCAGTTCGACCACTACCGAATTCGGGAGCTCGGCGGTCAGATCCACCCCGGAGATCTCCGCGCCGATCGTCGCGGCCACCTGGCGGGCATCGAAATGCTCCCACTGCAGTCCGGCCAGCCGATCGCGCTCGGCGGCCAGATAGCTGAACGGCCCCGACCACACCGGGTAGCCCGGCAATTGGACCGGCTGAGCACCGAATCCTGCAGCGGGATCTTTGTCGACAACGACTGTCATCGCAACCTTCTTCCTCGAACTCCGAGATGTAGTCGTTTGACTACACTTGCGTGTTCATTACTGTAGTCGCGTGACTACGAAGGGGGCAACTCTGGGTTCTCTAAGACGCGACCTACTGTCCGGACCCCGAGGTGGAGACGCTGCGTATTCCCTTCGACGACCCGGTCGGGAAGGCGCAGATTCGCATCGGGAACGCCGGTGCCGTCCGCCCTGGGGCAGGAATGACGATCGACGCCGGGAAGATCACCCCAGGGGCAACGCGATGTACCGGGTGCGCCGGCCCCGGGCATCCAGCACGTGACCGAGACGCTTGTAGGTGCGGATGACCGCCTGGCGGCCGACGACCGTGCTGCCCGGCGCGAGCCGGGCGAGGACGCGCTCGTGGTCGCGGACCTCGAGATAGTTCCGCACCCACAGGGTGACCAGCAGATTTTCCGCGCCGATCACATGGGCGCTGACCCGGCAGGCGGTCAGGTCGGCGAAATAGCGGCCGACGGTGGCGATATCGTCGGCCGGCACGTTGAGCAGCAGCGTGACCTCCCGGAACCCTGGGCTGGCGTCGGAGGAGGCGTCACAGCGCAGGGCCACGTAGCCCGCGTCGAGGATCCGGTCCAGCCGCCGCCGCACGGTCTGCGGTGAGATACCGCACTCCTGCGCCAGCGTGGCCAGGCTCGCGCGGCCATCGTGCGTCAGCGACGCCAGCATGGCCCGGTCGATCCGATCGGGGGAGAAGCCAGGAGACGCGGTGTGCGGGGGCGTCGTCAGGCTCCTGGTCTCGGACGGTTCGAGCACCCCGCTGCGCCACTCGGTGGCCTGCCGGTACACCTCCGCGGTGAAGAGCACATCGCGACGGATCACTCCGGGCAATCGCGCGAACGACGCGGTGACGACGTCGGTGAGCTCCGCCGGGGACGAGGCGAAGCAGTCCACCAGGATGTCGTACCGCCCGGACACCAGCGACACGGTGGCGAAGGCAGGCTCCTCGCACAGCTGCTCCAGCAGTGCCTCATGCGCGTTCGGCGTGGCCGCGATCTGCAGAAATGCCGACCAGCCGGCCGCTAGATAGCGGGGCCCGGGGGCCGGGGTGACCCACGCGAGGCGCGCGTCGTGCAACGCCGCCCACCGCCGCGAGACGGTGGCCGCGGACGACCCGAGCACCTGGGCCAGCGCGTCCCAGCCGATGCGCGGATTGACCTGGAGGGCACCGATGATCTCGAGATCGATCTCATCGAATGTGGATGAATCCTGCACTGTCCTGCCTTCGATGGCTGATTCCCCTCAATTCTCCGCGTTATGCAACCTCGACCATACGGTGTGATCCACCTCATGAATCGGGCGCCCGGCTCCGCGAGCTTGCCGAGCCGGGTGTCGGGGAAGTACGAAGGAGTCGACATGGTTCGCAATCTTCCGGCAGCAGTGGCGCCGCCGGTCGGCCGCACGATAGCCACAACCCTCGCGGCCATGGCGGTGATCGAATCGCTCAGCGGCGTGACGCAGGGCTATCTGAATCCGATCCTGCCCGCGCTCGGCCCCGTCTTCCGCATCGATGACCCCGCCATCAACGGGCTGTTCCTGATCTCCAATGTCAGCTTCGCCGTGCTGACGCCGATCCTGTCCCGGCTGGGCGACAGCTACGGCTACCGCCTCGTGCTGCGCTGGTCAACCCTGGTGGTCGCGCTCGGAGCCCTGCTGATGGCCGTGCACCCCACCCTTCTCACGGTCACCGTCGGGGTCGTTGCGCTCACCTGCGTGGTCGGATTCATCCCGCTGATGATGGGCATCATGCGCGCGGCCGCCCCGGCGCATACGCGCACCGGAGTCAGCGTGCTGATCGGCATCCTGATGATCATGGTGGGCTGCGGCGGCCTGCTCGCCGGCATCGTCAGCGAGCACGATCCCACGCTCGGCTTCTGGGTGGCGGTACCGTTCGCGGCCGCCGCGGTGATCTGCTCGTTCGTCATCCCCGATGCCGGCACACCCTCGCGCGAGCCGCTCGCCGTGCTGCCGCTGGGCGCCTGCTCGCTGGGGCTGATCGGCCTCGTGGTGGCGCTGTCCATGGGACCCGACTGGGGCTGGGCCGATCCGAAGACGCTCGGGTCCGGTGTGGCCGGCGTGCTGCTGCTGATCGCGTGGATCCGCATGGACCTGCGTTACGCGCATACCCCCGGGCGCCGCTTCCTCGATCTGGGCATGTTGCGAATCCGGCGGCTCAGCGTGGTCACCGGCTCGACCTTCCTGTTCGGCTTCGCATCGATCAGCTACTTCGGGACCAACGACATATTTCTCCACGCGGACCCGGCCGACGCCGGCTACGGCTTCCGGATGTCGTCGTTCGCCATCGCCCTGGTGCTGGCGCTCACGTCCATCGGGTCGCTGCTGACATCGGTCTCCACCGCTCGCCTGCTCGCGCGATTCGGTGATCGCAGCGGCTTCGTCGTCGCCGGTGTGCTGCTCGCGGGCGGCTTCGCGACCATGGCCCTGGGGCATCGGTCCCTGGCGTTGTACATCGCCGGCTTCACGTTCTTCAACCTCGCCCTGGGCACGTATCAGGCCGCTACCCGCGCGCTGTCGGTGGAGGCGGTGCCGGTGCACGAGACCTCGTCCGCGGCGGGCCTGAACGAGCTCGCCCTGTCGGTGGGCATCGCGGTCGGCGCCGCGGTGGTGCGCATGCTGTCCGCGGCGTTCGTCTCCGGTACCGGGCGGATCACCGAGACCGGGATGCTGTCGATCTGGGCGGTCCTCGGGGTCGCCGCCGCGTTCGCCGGCGTCATCGGTGCGGCGTACCCGCGAGCGATGAAGACCGGTGCGGCGGAGATTCCGGCATGACCGTCGACGTCCCGGGTGTACCCCCGCACATCGCGGAGGGCATCACCGAACGGCTGTCCCAGGTGCGCTCGTCGATCCTGACCCTCAGTCATGCCCTGCACGCCGACCCCGAGCTCGGCGGCCAGGAGGAACGCGCGGTGCGTCGCGTCCGCGAGCTGCTGCTCGCCGAAGGTTTCACGCTCGATGCCGAACAGCCCACTGCCTCAACGGCATTGAGCGCTCGATCGGGCGACGGCGGCCTGACGGCCGCACTCTGCGTCGAGTACGACGCGCTACCCGGCATCGGACACGCCTGCGGGCACAATGTGAACGCCGCCGCCGCGGTGGGCGCCGCGCTCGCGCTCGCGGTCGTCGCGGAGCCGCTGGGGCTGACGGTCAAGGTCCTGGGCACCCCGGCCGAGGAAACCACCGGCGGCAAGGTGGACCTGCTCGAGGAGGGCTTCTTCGACGACGTCTCCTTCGCGATGATGGCCCACGCCGCCGCCGTCGACGCGGTCGGCGGGACCTCGCTGGCCATGTCGCAGTGGGACGTGCTCTACCGCGGCCGACCGGCCCACGCCGCCACCGCACCGTTCGACGGTGTGAACGCGCTGGACGCCATCACTGTGGCTCAGACCGCCATCGGCCTTGCGCGACAGCAGCTTCCACCCGGGGTCGTCGTCTCGTTGATCGCCGTCGAGGGTGGCAGCGCCACGAATGTCATCCCCGACCGCGCCCGGCTCGAGATCGAGGTGCGCGCTCCCGACGCCGCGACCCTGCGAGCGGTCGAGTCCCGGGTGCACGGCTGTCTCGCCGCGGGGCAGTGTGCCACCGGCGCGGAGCTGACGGTGAGCAGGACCGGCAATGCTTTCGCGGACCTGCGGCAGGACCAATTCCTTTCCGGCGCATACCGGAATGCGATGCGCAGTCGTGGCCGGACCGTGGCGGTGACCACCGACGCGATCGCCTCCACCGACATGGGCAACGTGTCCCATGTCGTGCCGGTCATTCATCCCCTCCTCGGCTACGACGTCCACGGCGCCGCCCACCACACCGCGGCCTTCGCCGAGCACGGCGCATCGGATTCCGCGGACCGGGCCGTCCTCGACGGCGCCTTCGGCCTCGCCATGGCCGCGGCGGCGGCGGCCCTGGATCCGATCCAACGAGGCCGGCTCACATCGAACGGCGGACAGGTTACCCCGGGCCGCGGTAGGTCGAGGTCGGCAGGCCGGTGACGCCCAGGGTGGCGCGGAAGAGTGCGCCCGCCGCCGGTTCGGCATTGTCGCCCAGGCCGTTTCGGGATGTCGTGATGTAGAGCTCGTTCAGGTTCGGGCCACCGAAGGTGCAGGCGGTGACCTGGGCGGCGGGGAGGTGGATGATGTCGAGCAGGGTGCCGGTGGGGGAGTACTGATGGACCGCGCCGCCGTTCCAGAGGGCCACCCAGATGTTGCCGTCGGCGTCGACGGTCAGGCCGTCCGGGGAGCCGGACTCCTCGGGAATCCGTATTGCGGTTCTGCGGTGGGAGAGGCCGGATTCCGAATCGTAGTCGAAGGCGTCGATGCACTGGGTGGGGGTGTCGACGTAGTACGCGGTGGTTCCGTCCGGGCTCCAGGCGAGGCCGTTGGAGATGGTGACCCCGCCGAGCACCGCGCGGGTGGTGCCGTCGGGGTCGAGCCGATACAGGGCACCCGCGCCGGATGCCGCGTCGTATCCCATGGAGCCGCAATAGAACCGGCCGTCCGGATCGCAGCCGCCCTCGTTCATCCGGATGCCGGGATCGGACCAGAGTTCGGGCAGTGGCGTGACGGTGTGAAAATCGTTGTCGGCCAGGGCGAATCCGCGCTCGATCGCGATCACCACGCCGCCGTCCGCGCGCGGGCGCAGGGCCGCGGCCACCGTGCCGACCCCGAGTCGGCGGATCTCGCCTGTGCGGGAATGGAGTTCGAGCACGTCACCGGCGAGCATGTCCACCCAGCGGAGGCCGGGCCAGCCGTGGTGCCATACCGGGCCTTCACCGTGATCGGCGACCGGCGCGGTGATCTGTTCTGCGAGAGTCACGGGCGTAGCAGCACTTTCACCGAATCGCCGTCGCGCAGCGCCTGCAGGGCCATCGAAACCTCCTCGAGCGGGAACTCCCGCGACATCAGCGGGGCCGGATTCAGCGCTCCGGCGGCGAAGGCACGCACCGCGTAGGTCCACGCGCGCGAGGGCGCGCCGAATACGGTGTGCACGGTGATCTGGTCGAGCACCAGATCGGACGGTGAGATCGGGTCCGCCGGCCCGGCCGGAATGCCGGTCAGCACCGCTCGCCCGCCCCGGCGCACCAGCCCGATCGCCAGCCGCGCGGTCGCCGTGCCGCCCGCGGCCTCGAGCACCGCATCGTAACGCGCGCCGGAATCGGTCGGGTGCGTCGTGAAATGCGTTGCGCCGCAGAGCCGGGCCAGAGGTTCACGCTCCGCCCGGCGATCGATGACGGTGAGTGCCCCCGGATACACAGCCGCCAGCAACTGCGTGGCCAGCAGCCCGAGGGTACCCGCGCCGACCACGGCGACCCGCTCGCCGGGCTGTACGGCGATCTTCAGACATGCCGCTGCGACACACGCCGCCGGCTCGAGCGCCGCGGCGGCCCGCAGATCGGCCGCATCGGGGAGTACATGCAGCAGCCGCGCGGGCAGGGTGAGGTAGCCGGCCCAGGCGCCGGGATCGGTGAATCCGGTCTCCGCGTAACCGCTCACACACAGATTGGTATCCCCGCTACGGCAGGCGTCGCAGCGCAGGCACGAGCGAAAGCCCTCGCCCACAACCTTTTTGCCGACCAGACCGGGCGCGACATCCGGGCCGACCGAGTCCACCGTCCCGGACCACTCGTGTCCCGGCGTCACCGGATAGGACACATACGGCGCGGGCCGGGTTCCCGCTACCACCTCCAGATCGGATCCGCAGATACCCGCCCACGCTACCCGGACCAGCGCCTCTCCCGGCCCGGGCTCGCGCGGTGCCATCTCCGCGACCCGCACCTGCCCCGGCGCGTCGACGTAGACCGCCCGCGAGGACATCAGCGGGCCGCTCGGTGAAAACGGCTGCGGCACAGCGCCACCGAGTGTCTGCGCGAGGTAAATGAGCTCGGCGTCGGGTACGGAATCCGGCGGATGTCCGGGCCGAGTTCGGAGTGGAGGTGCTCGGCCGACCGCTGACTACCGGCATCCACGTGTGCGTGGGACATCATCTCGGGACCTCGGCATTCGCAGCCGGAACCGGCACAGCCAACCCCTTCGCTGCCCGCTCGGAGGTGGTCGTATCCGGGTCCAACCGGTGCAGCAGATCCAGTCCGATGCGCGCGCGGCGCACCCGCTCGCGGCCCAGTGCCACCGCGGTCGCCTCGAGATGCGTGCCGCTGGGGTAGATGTTCGGAGCGTTGCGCAGCCCGAACTTCAGGTACACCGGCGCGGCGACGCGCACGATCTCGGCGATCTCGTAGTGCCGCACGAATCCGCCCTGATCGTCGGGGGCCTCGATGTAGATGTCCAGCGGAATGTCGACCGCGGCGCGGATCGTGGCCAGCTGGGACAGGCTCAGGTCGGTGGGGACGTTGTAGGTGTCCGCGCCCAGGTCCTGCGCGATCCGGATCGACGCCGGATTCGCCAGGCCCATCTGCACACTGATCTTGAATTGCAGATCGGCGGGCAGGTATCCCTCCGCGCGCATCCGCGCGGCGGTGGCCAGCACTCCGATATCGGTGATCAGCACGCTGCGCACCCCGAAATCGGCTGCCCGCTCGATGTCGAGCAGGCATTGGGTCAGCTGCTCGGCACCGCGGGCCTGCGCGGCGAGGGCACCCGCGCCGGACGCCAGCGCCGCGGCCCCCGTGGCCCATCCGGCCAGCGGCCGCGCGAACAGGCTCACCTCGACCGCGGCCCGCGCGCCCAGGGCCGCCATCGCCGCGAGCTCGGTATCGGTCAGCAGCATGACCCCGCTGCCCTGGGAGATCCGGTGCAGCAGCACATCTCGCGCCGCGGCCTCCTGCAGAACCGCCTCCAGCACCGCGGGCCCCTCCACACTGGGGATTTCGACGCGGTACTGGGCGCCGTCGGGAAAGCGCTTCGTGCTCGACGCCGGGGCGGGACCGTCCGCTTCGGGAAAACCCCCGGCCCGCAGGAAATCTCGTACTCGTCCGGGCATGTGCTACTCCGTTCGGGCCGCCATCGCCGCGGCGGTGGTCTCGATCAATTGCCTGCTCGCCTTCGCGGCGGCCTCGGGTCGGTGGCGGCGCACCGCATCCAGGACCGCCCGATGCATCGGCAGGGTGCGCTCCACCCCGCCGGGCAGCTCGCTGGTCGCCTCCAGCCCGTGCTGCAGTCCGGTCTCCAGGAGCCGCCCGAGCTGTTCCACCAGCTGATTTCCGCTGGCACGCAGCAGCGCCAGATGGAAGGCGAGGTCCGCGGCGACGAATTCGGACGAGCGCTCGGGTAACTGGGACGCATGCTCGGCCATCGCGTCGTAAGCGGTGGTCATGGCAGCGATCTGGGCGGGGTCAACCCGCTCGGCGGCCAGGCGCGCGGCACCCGGCTCGACGATGAGCCGCAGCTCGAGCAGGTCGCGCACGAAGGACGAATCGGTGCTGTGCCAGCCGATCACCTCGGGGTCCATCAGATTCCAGGCCGAACGCGGCAGCACCCTGGTGCCCACGCGCGGCCGCGGATCCACCAAACCCTTGGCGGCCAACGCCTTCACGGCCTCCCGCACGCCCCCCCGGCTCACCCCCAGCTCGGACGCGAGGTCGGATTCGTTGGGCAGCTGGGCGTTCTCGGCGTAGATGCCCGAGACCACCCGTGCGCCCAGCAGGTCCACCACCCGCCCGTGCATCGTGCGATGCCTGCCCAGTGGGCCTCCCGCGAAATCGGTCATGACTAAATCATCGAATGATTGGATGGTAAATGTCAAAGCGTTGTACCCTTCGATTCGACTGCACGACAGGAAAACTGATGAAGATCACCGGATTGACCACCCACGTCCTGGGCACGGCGTGGCGCAATCTCACCATCCTCGAGGTCCAGACCGACGAGGGCGTGACGGGGCTGGGCGAGGTCCGCATGCTCAATCACACCGATGCGCTGCTCGGGTTCCTGGCCGAGGCTACCGTCAATCACATCCGCGGCAGCGATCCCTTCGAGGTGGAATCGCTGGTGCACCGGATGATGCGCCTGGACTACGCACGGGCCGGAGAGATCGCGATGTCCGCGCTCGCCGCGGTCGAGATCGCCTGCTGGGACATCCAGGGCAAGGCGCTGGGGGTCCCGGTGTACCGCCTGCTCGGCGGTGCGGTGCGCGAGCGCATCAAGGCCTACGCCAACGGCTGGTACCAGGTGGAGCGGACCGGCGAGCAGTTCGCCGCGGCCGCGAGCCGGGTCGTCGAGCGCGGCTACCGGGCATTGAAGCTGGATCCGTTCGGCGCGGGCATGTTCGAGCTGGACAATGCCGAGACCGCGCGCTCGCTCGAGCTGGTGGCGGCGGTGCGCGACGCGGTCGGGCCCGACGTCGAGATCATGATCGAGATGCACGGCCGGTTCAATCCGGCCACCGCGATCCGCCTGGCCGGTCTGCTCGAGCCGTACCGTCCGGCCTGGCTCGAGGAGCCGGTGCCGCCGGAGAATCTGAGGGCGCTGGCGAAGGTGGCCGAGCACACCGA
This sequence comes from Nocardia sp. GP40, assembly GCF_050434125.1. Classification (NCBI taxonomy): domain Bacteria; kingdom Bacillati; phylum Actinomycetota; class Actinomycetes; order Mycobacteriales; family Nocardiaceae; genus Nocardia; species Nocardia sp. GP40. The sequence goes on from NZ_JBNPVW010000012.1 coordinate 222,278, forward strand.
CATTCCCATCGCGACCGGCGAGCGCATGCACACCCGGTTCGACTACCGGGAGCTGTTCGAGTTGCAGGCCGCGGACATCCTGCAGACCGATATCACGCATTCCGGCGGGCTCTGGGAGGCGAAGAAACTGGCGGCCGCGGCGGAATCGCACTACATCCTGATGGCCCCGCACAACGTCGGCGGACCCATCTCCACCGCCGCGAACCTGCACCTGGCCGCGACGACCGTGAACTTCAAGGTGCAGGAACATTTCAACGATTTCGCCGATGTCTTCGTCAAGGAATGCTGCCCGGGCCTGCCCGAGGTCGTCGACGGGTACTTCCCGCTGCCGCAGGGGCCCGGTCTGGGCATCGCGCTCGATCACGAGAAGCTGGCGGACCATCCGCGAAAGCCGGTGAACTTCAACCTGTTCAGCACCGGCTGGGAGCGCCGCCAGGCGGCCGATGACTGAGTTTCGATCCGGTCCGGCGCGGCCGGACGACACGAAGTACACCCGGGGTACATCCGGGACAGTTGGTAGATGAGGAATTCCTGATGACAGAGAATGTTTCCGATACGGCGGCCCGGATCACCGGTTCCGCCAGTCGGCGCGGAGCGCTGAAGCTGCTCGGTGGCGTGGGCGGCGCCGCGGCGGTGGGCTCGCTGCTCTCGGCCTGCGCGAGCGCGACAGGCACGAAATCCGGTGGCGGCGTTGGCAATTTCCCGTCCACGCCGGGATGGAAGTTCGTCTTCGTCAACCACGTCACGACGAACTCGTTCTTCATCCCGACCCGCACCGCCCTCGACGATGCGTCCAAACTGCTGGGCTTGCCGACCCCGCAGTGGACCGGCTCGGAGAACGGCACCGTCTCGGAGATGGTGAGTGCCTTCGACAATGCGATCAATTCCGGCGCCGCGGGCATCGCGATCCCGCTGACCGACAACAACGCCTTCATCGAGCCCACGAAATCCGCGCTGGCCAAGGGCATTCCGGTGGTCGCCTACAACGCGACCGCGCCGGGCAACTATCCGCTGGCATACATCGGGCAGGATCTGTACCAGTCCGGGCTGCTCATGGGGCAGCGGATCGCGCAGACCGTCACCTCGGGCACGATCCTGGTCGGCATCGCCCAGCCGGGCGCGAACAATCTGCAGCCCCGCCTCGACGGGCTCACCGCGGCGCTGAAGCAGGCCGCGCCGAATGTGGTGGTCAAGTCGATCAATACCGGTGCGGAGCAGGCCGGTGAGCTGAACGCGATGACCGCCGCGTACGCCGGTCAGCCCGACGCGGCGGGCCTGTACGCCGTCGACGCGGGCAGTACCGCCTCGATCGCCCAGCTGATCTCGAGCAAGAACATCGCGGGCAAGGTGCATGCCGGCGGCTTCGACACGCTGTCCGACACGATCAAGGGGGTCGCCTCGGGCGCACTGGATTTCACCATCGACCAGTCCGCCTACATGCAGGGCTTCCTGTCGGTGCTGTACCTGTACCTGTATCGGGTGTCCGGCACGCTGCTCGCGCCGCCGCAGACCGACACGGGCCTGACCTTCGTGACGAAAGGCAATGTGGCGGCGTACAACACGGGCAGCGCGTACGAGGGCCAGCAGGGGCACAACCTCGGCACGATGCCCTCGGCGATCCCGCTACCGCAGCCCTCGACCGTGCAGATCTGAGTGAGCGTGCATGGTGCGCAGAGCATTGCGACAACGGGCACGGGCGACCCCGGCGGCAGAGGTGGCGGCGGCGTGACGGAACGGACCTTCGGCGCCGCCGTGCTGCAACCGCTGGTGCGGCAGAAGGAATTGAGCATCCTGATCGCCACCGTCGCGGTGGCGATCTATTTCAGCGGCACGACCCACGGGTTCACCAGCTCGGACAACTACCTCACGATCGTGCACTACCTGGCGCCGTGGGCGATCGTGGCCGCGGGCGAGGTGATGCTGCTGATCTGCGGCGAGATCGATCTGTCGACGGGCTTCATGTTCACCCTGTCGCCGTTCATTCTCATGTCGTTCTACAACGGCGGCACCCCACTGATCCTGGCGGTGCTGCTGGCGCTGGCGATCTGCGCGGGAATCGGCGCGTTGAACGGCTTCGTCACCACTCGGTTCGGGATCGCGTCGTTCATCGTGACGCTCGGCAGTTCCTTCCTGCTGGAGGGTATCTCGCTGCTGATGTCGAACGGTGCACCGGTCGCCGCGCCGTCCTCGGGCTGGGTGGTACAGCTGTTCGGCAAGGCCCATTGGGCCGAGCCACTGTGGGTGCTCGGAATCGTGGTGGTGATGCAGATCCTGCTGTCCGCCACGCGATTCGGCGTGAGCACGCAGGCCACCGGTGGTAATCCCGTGGGGGCGGCCGAGGCCGGTATCCGGGTGAATCTGGTGAAGATCGTGAACTTCTCGATCGCCGGCACCCTGGCGGGCCTCGGCGGCATCATCGACGGGCTGCGGCTGGGATCGTTCGATCCGACCAACGGCGGCCCGAACACGATGTTCCTCGCGGTCGCCTCGGCCGTGATCGGCGGCACCGCGTTGCTGGGCGGGCGCGGCACCGTGGTCGGCGCTCTGCTCGGCTCGATACTGCTGGGCATCGTCTTCGACGGCTTCGCCCTGGCCGGGGTCAACGCCAATACCTTCGACGTGGTGCTGGGTATCGCGATCGTGATCGCGATGCTGCTGAACGTGTACCTCGGTCACCTACGCAAGCGAGTGAGTCGCACATGACAGAGTCCGATTCGAATCCCGTGCCGGACAACGTGTCCGGCGGCGGTGATTCCGATGACATCATCCGCGCCGAGCACGTCGGAAAGCGGTTCGGTGCGGTGCAGGCGCTGCGCGATATCAATCTCCATGTGCGCCGGGGCGAAATCCTGGGACTCATCGGAGACAACGGCGCGGGTAAGTCGACGCTGATCAAGATCCTGACCGGATTCCATCAACCCGACCAAGGCCGACTGCTGTTCGAGGGCAACCAGACTCGGCTGCGCTCGGTGGTGCACGCCCGGTCGCTCGGCATCGAGACGGTGTTCCAGGATCTGGCATTGGTCCCGGACCTTCCGGTGTACCTGAACCTGCACCTGAACAAGGAACTCGTGCATCGTCCGCTGCCGTTCCTGCGCCGGGCGGAGATGAAGCGCAAGGCGCGAGAATCCCTGGACCGCATCGGAATCAACATTCCGTCGGTGACCGCTGAGGTGGGGTCCCTCTCGGGTGGCCAGCGCCAGGCCATCGCGGTGGCCCGGTCGGTGCACTCCGATGCCAAGCTGCTGCTGCTCGACGAGCCACTCGCGGCCATGGGCGCCAAGGAGGGCGGGCAGATCCTGCAGCTGCTGGATCGGCTCAAGCAGCAGGGTGATCTGGCGATCATCCTGATCGCGCACAACTACAGCCAGGTCGTGGACGTGTGTGATCGGGTGAATCTGCTCCAGCACGGCGAGATCACCTTCGACAAGCCCTCCGCCGAGACCTCGGTGGAGGAGCTGCTGGCGCTGGTGCATGCCGAATACCGGCTGCCGCGCGCGTCGGACGGGTGAATCGCGACCAGCGAATGAGGGGATGCGGGCCGCTCCGGAAGCCGGGGCGGCCCGCAGGATCGGATCAGATCTCCACTTCGTGCACCGCGGCGCCGGCACGCACATCGAGAATCGTCAGCAGCACCATCTTGCATGTTGCCATTTCGGACAGGTGCCCACGGAGGGTTATCACCACATGTGCCGCCGCTCGCCGGCATTCCTGGACGAGATCGACGAACGCGGGCGGCAGCGTCCCATTCTGGGGCGAGGGCTCATGAAATACCGTGGCGAGTTCGAAGCCGAGCGACCGGGCGGCCCTGCGTAGCCGGTCTTCAATCGAATTCGAGTCGCCGTCACCGAGTAGATCGTCGCGCAGGTATCCGTATGCCAGAGGTAGTAGAACAGTAGTCATGGGTGATTCGGTTCCGGTTGGCGTCGGCCGGCCACCGGAGACATTGCGTGGTGAGCCGGATGGATCTGTTGTCGCTGTGCGGCCATCTCGCCACACGGCTACCATCATGCGCCGATGATAGCAAGAGTGCATCGGTAACATACCTAGGGACTACCGATACTTGATACGTACCTGCGGTCGAGTCACGGACCCAAGCGCCTTCCCGGCAGCGCCGCGCGCCTGGGCCGAACACGGTCGTGACCGGCTACGCATCGAACAACGACCGTCTCGTCCGGTCAGTGCGGTCGCCGGGTGGCTTCGCGCCGGACCTGGTCGGCGAATTCCCCGGGTATGTGCGCGGTGATGTCCGCGCGAGGTGATGTCCAGCTTACGGAAGATGGCCGAGATTTGGGCGTCGACGGTCCGGGGCGACTTGCCACGACGGCCGGCAATGGCGGCGGTGATCCACCCGGCCGCGGCCAGAATCGCAACCTGCTGTTCGGTGTGGGACAGGTCGTACCAGTGCGATTCGAGGGCCTTGTCCGCTGACGTCTCGGTGGTCAGTGTGCCCAGCGCCAGCCGCAGTACCTCGTTGCGCTCCGGACGCAGACGCATGCCCCAGGCCGCTGCCGCGGCGTAGGCATCGGGTCCCAGTACCCGGTGGGCGGCGGCGATAGCCTTCTCGGATTCGTCGAGGAGGGGGCCCGACGCCTGTGTGTCGATGCCGAGCTTGGCTCGCAGGGTCGTGGTGCCGCCGGCCAGGTGGGCGATTTCGAGGGCCATGGCGACCACTGCACCAGCCATACCGCGGCCCATTGCTCGTTGGTGGCGAGGTGATACGCCAGCGAGGACCGTTCCAGGGCCAGTGCTTCGGTCGGGTTGCCGAATCGGGTCACGGCCGACCTGACGAGTTCGGCACACGCCTTTTCCCAAGGAATCCTGGAGACGATCGCGCGATCGAGGCGATGGTGGCCATGGCCCCGATCTGGAGTTCGGTGGGCCGTGGGATCGCCTCCCGCGTGGCGTCGAGGCAGCGCATGGTCCACTGGCGTATTTCTCGGACCGACCCGCTGGTGAAGCACACCTGCAGGGTGATCAGCCCGAGGCAGATCTCCAGACCGTCTCCGGCTCGGCCCGGGGGCCGCTCCGGGTGCGCCGGCGCGGCCCGCACTGCCGTCTATGCGGTTCCGAAAGCGAAAACCGTTGTGGAGTTGTAGGTTTGGCCCGGATTGAGCGTGGTGGAGGGGAAGTCGGCGTGGTTGGGGGAGTCGGGGTAGTGCTGGGTCTCGAAGGTCATTCCCGCGCCCTGGCGGTAGATGTGACCGCTGGTGCCGGTGAAGGTTCCCACGATGAAATTGGACGTGTAGAACTGGACTCCGGGCTCGGTGGTCGACACCGTCAGTGTGCGGCCCGACGCCGGATCTTCCACCTTGGCCGCCTCGACGAGCCCGGTGCTGCTGCCGCGGTTGATGACCCAGTTGTGGTCGTAGCCCTGAGCCAGCAGCAGCCGGGGGTCATCGGCGTTGATGTGCGCGCCGACCGCGGTGGGCGTGGTGAAATCGAACGGGGTGCCCTTGACCGGGACGATCTGCCCGGTGGGTATCTGGGTCGCGTCGGTGGGGGTGTACGAATCGGCGTTGATCGTCACCTTCTGGTCGTAGACGTTGAGCGCGGACTCGCCGGCCAGGTTGAAGTAGCTGTGATTGGTCAGGTTGATCACCGTCGGGGCGTCGGTGGTCGCCGCATAGTCGATCTTCAGCTCGTTCTTCTGATTCAGGGTGTAGGTGACCGTGGTCGACAGGGTGCCCGGATACCCCATTTCGCCTGCGGGACTGGTGTATTGCAGCTTCAGTCCGACCGTGCCGCCGCCCTGTAGCGAGGTTGCCTGCCAGACCTTGGTATCGAAGCCGTCGGTGCCGCCGTGCAGGCTGTTGCCGTTGTTGTTGATCGGCAGATGGTATTGGATGCCGTCGAGGGTGAACGTGCCCTTGGCGATCCGGTTGCCGTAGCGGCCGATGATGGCCCCGAAGAAGGTCTTTGCCGAGCCGGTGAGGGCGAGGTAGGAATCCAGGGTCGGGAGGCCGAGCGTCACGTTGTCGACGTGCCCGGACTTGTCGGGGACCTCGACGGATTGAATGATGCCGCCGTAGGTCAGGATTCGCACCCGCATGCCGTGACCGTTCGTCAGGGTGTAGCGGCTCACCGCCGTACCACTCACCTGACCGAACGGCTCGCTGGTGATCGCGGGCGCGGCGGCGGGTGTGTTCGCGCCGCTGCTGTCGGCCGTGTTCTTCGTTGCGGTGCTACTGCATCCGGCCAGGCTGACGACCCCGGCGATGGCCAGTAGTCGCAGTAATGTCTTGCCGCGCATGGGCGCTCCTTGCACTCTCATCGAAATCCCCCGTGCCGAGCCATTATCCGCGCATTGCGGTGTTCGAATGGCTGGTTTCGGGCACGAATGTCCAATGATTGGATGATTGAATGAAAGGAGTTGAGCCCGGCGGAAAGCGGACCGAATGGTCTGCCTTCCGCCGGGCTCGTGCGCCGGAATCAGTCGCCGACGACGCGCGGTGGTGCGTCGAACGAATTGACCGCGCCGACCGCGGCGCCGGCCGCCGCGCCGACGGCCGCCGCGGGCACGGTGATGGCACCCGCGCCCATGGCGGCCCCCAGGACCGGTCCGGCGACGATGCCCACCGGAACGAGCGGCAGGCCGGCCACGAGTCCGAGCACCCCGCCGATGAGGCCGGAGGTGAGCGCGAACGGCGCCGAGGCGGTCGCGCCCGCCACCGCGCCCATGGCGGCGCTGCCGATCGTCTGGCCCGCGATCCGGTCGGAACGGGTGCGTTCCATACCGACCGAGTCGAGGAAGGTCGCCAGATTCGCCTCGGCCTGGGCGGATTGGTCGTTGATTTCGATGGCCTGCTCGCGATCGATCCAGGCCGGGGCGGGCACCTGGACGTCGCCGAAGCGGAGCTCGCCCGGCGGCGGCGCGATCGGCGGAACCGCGGGCACCGGCGCCGGCAGGTGCAGGGCGCCGACCGGGGCCAGGTAGCTCTTGTCCGGCATGGGCCGGGCGTTCTGCAGCGAGCTGAGCGTGTTGCTCGGAATGCGCAGGCCCTGGTACGGGTGGATGTCGGGCGCGGAGGTCGCCGGCCACTGCGGGGCCTGATCCTGATGCGATGTCGGTTGCGGCTGGCTGGGCGCCGCGTTTGCGGTACCGCCTCCGACGATCGCCACTACTAGGGGTACAGCACCCGCCGCGACGACGCTGCCGACCCGATTGCGATGCGGGTTCGGCGCGCGGTGTTTACCTCCGGCCATCGGTCACCTTTCTTATGCAGGGGATATCGACGCACGACATTCGGATCCATGGGGGGATCGGATGGGTCGACTCCCGGTATGCGCGAAAGGCGCTGGTGTAGCTGAAAATTAACTGTGCGAGTGCTATCCGGCCTTCGGCGCCGGCTTGTTCGCCGCACCGTTGCCGGCGCCGAGGTCGGCCTCGGCGCGCACCTCGGAGGCATCCTCGTCGTTGCCGGCCAGCGCCTCCAGGGCCAGCCGCGCGAACACCCACTGCTCGGTCGCGGCCATCTGCCCGCGGTGCCGGCCGAGGAAGGCCACGAACCACTGCACGACGGTCATGAACCGGCTGCGGAACCCGACCAGGTAGTACAGGTGCAGCCCGAGCCACATCAGCCAGGCGAAGAAGCCGCTGAACTCCAGCTTGCCGATCTGGCACACCGCGTCGAAGCGCGAGATGGTGGCCATGCTGCCCTTGTCGAAGTACTTGAACGGCGCGCGCTGCGCCGGCTGCTGCTTGCCCGCCAGCTCGGCCTTGATCTGCTTGGCGGCATACGTCGCGCCCTGGATCGCGCCCTGCGCCTGCCCGGGCACGCCGGGCACCGACATCAGGTCGCCGACGACGAAGACGTTCGGGTGCCCCTTGATCGTCAGGTCCTTTTCGACGATGACGCGCCCGGCCCGGTCGACCTCGGTGCCCTCGGAGCGCTCGGCGAGCATCCGGCCCAGCTCGCTGGCCTGCACGCCGGCCGACCAGACCTTGCATGCGGCCTCGATGCGGCGTTCGCCGTCATGGTCCTTGATCGTCACCCCGCGCGCGTCGACATCGGTGACCATGGCGTTGAGCTGAATCTCCACGCCCATCTTCTCCAGCCGCTGCTGCGCCTTACCGCCCAGCTTGGGGCCCATGGGCTTGAGCACCGCATCGACGCCCTCGACCAGAATGACGCGGGCGTCGCGCGGATCGATGTTGCGGAACGTCCCGACCAGAGTGCGGTCGGCGAGCTCGGCGATCTGCCCGGCCAGCTCGACGCCCGTGGGTCCCGCGCCGACGACGACGAAGGTCATGAACCGGTCGCGCAGTTCCTGCGTGGGGGCGAGCTCGGCCTCCTCGAACGACCCGAGAATGCGCGCCCGCAGCTCGAGCGCGTCATCGATGGTCTTCATGCCCGGGGCGTACGTGGCGAAATGATCGTTGCCGAAATAGGACTGCTGGGCGCCGGTGGCCACGATCAGGCTGTCGAACGGGGTGACGGTGTCCCGGTTGAGCAGCTCCGAGGTGACGGTGCGGTTGGCCAGGTCGATATCGTGCACGTCGCCCAGGATCACCTGGACGTTCTCCTGCTTGCGCAGCACGATGCGGGTGGCCGGGGCGATCTCACCGGTGGACAGGATGCCGGTGGCCACCTGGTAGAGCAGCGGCTGGAACAGGTGGGTCGAGGTCTTGGAGATCAGGACGATATCGACCTCGGCGTGTCTGAGGTGCTTGCACGCGAACAGGCCGCCGAAGCCGGAACCGATCACCACCACGCGGTGGCGCTGCTTACCGCTGGTCTGGTTGCTCATGTTCTCCCGCTCCTCGCGCAATGCGTTTGGTCTCCCGACACGCCATACGGTAGTCGGCGACTCGCCGACAGTCACGACGAGCGGTTCGGTACGGTGCGTCCGGTTCAGGCGTCGGGCGGGCCGGTCCCGGTGCCCGCGGGCACGATCAGCGGTCCGACGAACCGGTCGCCGCCGATGCTCTCGATCGCCGGCCACAGGAATGCGGTGAGCCCGTCGATGAATGCGCCGCGATCGCGGATGGGGGTGCGGCTCCAGTCTTCGGCCGACATCAGGATCGCGCCGGCGGTCGCGCTCGCCCACACGCGCGCGACCATGGGATCGGCGCCGACGGCCTCCAGGATCGCCTCGAAAACCACTGTGCCCCAGTCGGACAGCCGGGCGAAGAAGGGGCGGCGGTGACCGCACACCGTGGCATCGTCGGACTGCAGGCGCTGCATCATCAGGTGGTACAGGTTCGGATTCGCGTCGACGAAATCACAGACCAGCGCCACGATGTCGCGCAGTAGCTCGCGCACCGGCAGCGGCCTGGCCAGCAGCGCGTTCGCGGAGGCGAGCAGGCTCGCCATGTGCCGCTCGGCGAGCGCGTCGACCAGGGCGGGCATATCGGGGAAGACGGCGTAGACGGCGGTGCGGGCGTATCCGGCCTCCGCGGCGACCTGCGCGATGGTGATCGGCGTGCCCGTGGTGGCCACCCGCTCGGCGGCGTCCAGGAGCTCACCGCGCCGTGCGACGGGATCGCGCGGCGGCCCGGGGGGCCTGCCCCGCGAACGCCCGGAACCGCGCTGCGGATGCGCGGATCTCGTCACTGGTGTATCCCTTGTCACAATCTCATCCTACCGGTAATGTACGGGATGTACTTTTATTGGGAGGCTCATTTTCATGGTCAGCGTCGACAGTGCCGAACGGGAAAACCTCGGTTTCCTGCAGATACCGGACAGGCATCCGATCGACCGATTACTTCGCACCCTGCCCACTCGCGACAAGATCCTGGCCCCCGCGCCGGCCGAGAGCGGCCTGAAGCCGGTCCGCGGCGACGCGGGGCTGCCGCACATCGGGCGCTCGCTGCAGTTCCTGCGCTGGGGAACCGCGGAGCTGGTGGATCGCTATCACCGCTACGGGCCGGTCAGTTACAACCCGACCCTGGGGGTGCAGCGCGCGTTCGTCGCCGGCCCCGAGGCCGTCGACGAGGTTATCGCCAAGCGGCGCAACGACTTCGGCCAGGGCTGGGACTGGTTCATCGGCCCGTTCTTCCACCGGGGGCTGCTGCTGCTCGAATTCGACGAGCACATGTTCCATCGCCGGATCATGCAGCAGGCCTTCACGCGTGACCGGCTCGCGGCATACTTGGCCGCGCTGGGCCCGGTCGTGGACAAGGCCATCGGGCAGTGGGTGCCCGATGGCGCCGATGCCCGGCGCGTCAAGCTGTATCCGACGGTCAAGGATCTGACGCTCGAGACCGCGACGGACGTCTTCATGGCGGCCGATCCGGGGCCCGAGCGCAAGCGCCTCGGGGCGGCCTTCCTGGACTCCACCCATGCCGCGCTCTCGCTGGTGCGCCGTCCGGTGCCGGGCACGCCGTGGCATCGGGGCCTGCGGGGGCGCAAGGTACTCGAGGAGTACTTCACGCGGATGATTCCGGAGAAGCGACTGTCGGACACGCCGGACTTCTTCTCCGCGCTCTGCCATGCCCGCACCGAGGACGGGGAGCAGTTCAGCGACGCCGACGTCGTGAATCACATGATCTTCCTGATCATGGCGGCGCACGACACCACGACGACGACCGCCACGGCGATCGCCTACTACCTGGGGCGTCATCCCGAGTGGCAGCAGCGGGTGCGGGAAGAGGCACTGGCCATGCACGCCGAGATCGGCGGCGCGGCGCCGACCATCGCCGATCTGGACAAGCTGCACGATCTCGATCTGGTCATCAAGGAGTGCCTGCGGCTGGTGCCGCCGGTGCCCGGGCTGGTGCGCAAGGCGGTCCGCGACACCCAGATCGCCGGGCATTACATTCCGGCCGGGACCTACATCGATCTCGCGTACGGGGTGAATCATCTGCTGCCCGAATTGTGGTCGCATCCGGAGCGTTTCGATCCCGAACGCTTCGCCGAGCATCGCCGCGAGGACAAGTCGCACCGCCTGGCCTGGCTGCCGTTCGGTGCGGGCGCGCACAAGTGCATCGGCATGCACTTCGGCACCCTCGAGGTCAAGGTGATCATCGCGGCCATGGTGCGCGACTACGAGTGGAGCTTCCCAGACGACTACCTGATGCCGTGGGGTTTCAGCACCATTCCGTTCCCCCGCGACGGCGCCCCCATGCTGTTGCGCCGACGTTAGGCGTACCTCCGCATTCGCTCCGGCCGTGCGCGGTTTCGGACGGCTACGCCGGCGGTGCTCGTTAAGCGTTGCGGGACAAAGGTTTCGGCGGATTCGCCGCGTTGCGAATCCGCCGGAACCGTCTTATCCGCGGCCCTGGAACAGCAGCTGCGCCACGTGGGTGGTGGTCTCTTCGCCGTCGTTGTAGCCGCCCTGGTTGCCCAGGTTGTTCATGATCGCCAGGGTGTAGCGCTCGTTGGGGCCGGCGAAGCCGACGGAGTTGACCACCCAGCCGGACTGCTCCTGGGACCAGCCGTTCTTCAGGCCCGGGCGCATCGCGGAACCGGCGCCCCAGACGCCCCAGTGCTGGTCGACGTCGACATTGCGCATGCGGTCCAGCAGATATGCCTTGTCGGCGGGGTTCATGTGGTCCAGGACGTTGGACATCAGGCGGTCCAGGTCCGCGGGCGTGCACTGCTGGAACCCCCAGTCCGGGAACACCCGGTCGGGGGGTGTGGGACGGGGGACCAGGCCGGTCATGCCGTTGGCGCGGAAGGCGTTGGTGAACGCCCGGCGGTCCGGACCGGCGTACTTGGCCCACAGGATGTCGGCCGCATTGTCGTTCGAGGTGGCGAGCATGTGCTCGAGCAGTCCGCGGTCCTGCGGGCTGATCACGATGGCGCCGACGCGCTCACGGTTGATCAGATCCTCCGCGATCGCCAGCTTGATCGTCGAGGCGGTCCAGAACAGCGTATTGGCGTTGTTGTTGCTGTACACCGCGCCGGTATTGCGGTCGCGCACAACGTAACCCGTGACACCCGGCCGGCCCGCGAGATACGAGTTGGCCTCGGCGATGCGCTGGCTCATATCGCAGTCGAAGCTGCCGATACAGCCCTGCACCCGAATCGGCACGGCCGCGGCGGGCGCGGGATGCACGGTGGGTGCGGCGGTCAGCAGGCCGGCGGTGAGGACGCAGGCGCCGACGGCGATCCGCGAGGGACGTGAGGTGCGCGCGGCGGCGCGGGGATAACGCACGGTGCACCACACTAGACAGACGGGCGGCCCTCGCGCACCTCTTGAGCTCGGGTCGAGGTTGTGCTAGCAGCGGCGTGGTCGTTGCCGCGCAGCGGATTTGACGACGCGGCCGCGACCTCAGCGGAACGCGGCGAGCAGTTCCTCGACGCTGCGGCCGTTGAGGCGGTAGCAGTGTGCGAACGCCTCGGTGTGGCGGTCGCGGGGCCAGGAATGCAGGACGCTGGTGCGGCCGTAGTGCCGCGAGTTGACAAGTTCCCAGCGGTCGCCTATCCGGCGAACCGTGAACCCCGATCTGGGCATGAGGGGAATCACCGACGCAGACATCAACCGAACCAGCCTTTCGAAAACCGCTTCTCCCGTTGCCTCCCCGCAGAGCACTGTGGCACATCGCGCACCGGCATCCGGTGTGACACGCGGTAGCGAATTCTCCGTGGCGCACAGATGACGTGTCTCGCACGGATCCGCTTGTGTTGCTACGAATTTGGTATGTAGCAGGTATTTCGGTCAATACGGTGCTCATGGGCAATCGCTGCAGAATAGCCGGGTCATCGGCGGGAGTTGTGGCCGTGATCGGTCCCGCGGTGCGCACATGCGCCACGGTGTGTCGGCAGCGATGCGCCCGGAACCGGGTGCACGATGAATGGACCGTGGCAATCTGCCCGTGACAGCGCCGTCGGTGGGGCGCGTGACGCGTAGCCGAATGGTCGATCCGCCGAAGACGCGGGGCGCGGGCGGCGATCACCGCGGCGAACGGAGGTGGAGAGTCGGATATCCGGACGGCGTCGGTGATGCCGTAGGGTTGCGCTCCGGCCCGGTGCCGCCCGAGCGGAGGCGTGCGGGCGCTGTCCGGCGTATGCGCGAGGCGCCCCTGCCGCGGAATCGGATCGAGACGGCACACGTGACCACACCGGTTCCCGCCGTCGACCCGGCCCGGATCGAGTGACCGCGCCGGTATTCGGCTTCCGGAGCCGCGCGCAGGCAACAACTACAGGAGGCGGTCGATGACGCTGTACATCCACCGGGCCGAGCGGGCGGATGTGCTCGCCGACGAGCTCGCGTCGGTGCTCGCGCGACCGCTGACCGATCCGTTCGCCGCGGAGGTCGTGGCAGTCCCGGGGATGGGTGTGCAGCGGTGGCTCGCGCAGCGGCTGGCCGGTGCACTCGGTGCGGCCGCCGGCGACGGGGTGTGCGCGAACGTTCGGTTCGCGGCGGTGGCCGCGCTGACGGCCGAGGCGCTGGGCGCGGCGACCGGCATCGCCCCGGACCGGGATCCGTGGGCTCCGGAGCGGATGGTGTGGACGCTGTTGCGCGTGCTCGACGCCTCGCTCACCGAACCGTGGTGTGCGGTTCCGGCTCGCCATCTCGGTGCCGCGACACGCACCGACGTGCCCGGAGCGGATACTGCCCGCGGCCATCGGGCGGGCCGGAGGTTCGCCACGGCCGCCGGTATCGCGGCGCTGTTCGACGGCTATGCCGCCCAGCGGCCGGCCCTGATCTCCGAGTGGGCCGCCGGCGCCGATACCGACGGCTGCGGCGCCGAGCTGCCCGCGGATCTGCGCTGGCAGCCCGAGCTGTGGCGGCGGCTGCGCGCGGAAATCGGCGCCCCGAGCCCCGCCGAACGTCTCCCGGGCGGCTGTGCGCGGTTGCGAGCCGAACCGGGTATCGTCGATCTGCCGCAACGGATCTCGCTGTTCGGCCCGAACCGCCTGAGCGCCGACCAGCTGGCGGTGCTGGCGGCCCTCGGACAGCACCGGGACGTGCACCTGTGGCTCGTGCATCCGAGCCCGGCGATGTGGGAGAGGCTGGCCGCCGAATGGGCCTCCGGTGCCGTGTCGTTCGATGCCGGAGATGAAACCGGTTCCACCGCAGTGATTTCCGCGCATTCACCGGCACGGGCCGAGGATGCGAGCGCGCTGTCGGTGGCACATCCGCTGCTGGCGGGGCTGGGCAGGGATGCGCGGGAACTGCAACGGCGCCTCGGCGCGCTGGGGCCGGTGATCGATACCAGCTATCCGTTGCCTGCCGAAAGCTCCCCGCGGACACTGCTTTCCGCGCTGCAGGAGGGCATCCGGACCGACGTGTGGCCCCCGCACGCCGATTCCGCGCTCGACGACGGTACGGTGCAGGTCCATTCCTGCCACGGCACGGCGCGGCAGGTCGAGGTGCTGCGCGACGTGCTGCTGGGCCTGTTCGCCGCCGATCCCGCCCTCGAGGCACGCGATGTGGTGGTGCTGTGCCCGGACCTCGACACGTTCGGGCCGCTGGTGCGCGCCGCGTTCGGGCACGCCGATCCGCGCGGGCACGAGATGTCTACGGCCGCGGTCCATCCCGGCCACGGCCTGCGCGTCCGGCTGGCCGATCGCACGTCCGGCGCGGCCAATCCCGTGCTGGCGGTGCTGCTGAGCCTGTTCGAGCTGGCCGACGGCCGGGTGACCGTCACCCAGGTGCTGGATCTGGCCGCCGCCGAACCGGTCCGGCTGCGGTGCGGATTCGACGACGACGACATCGAGCGGCTGCGCGAATGGGCCGCCGAGACCGGGGCGCGGTGGGGGATCGGGCTGCGGCAGCGGCAGGCCTTCGGCCTGGGCGAATTCGCGCAGAACACGCTCAATTCCGCGGTCGACCGCATCCTGCTCGGCGTCACGGCGAGCGAATCCTCGCAGGACTGGCTGGATCTCGCGCTGCCCCTGGAGGACGTGGACTCCGGCGATGTGGACCTCGCGGGCCGATTCGCCGAGTTCACCGACCGGCTCGCGGTGTGCGTGCGGGAGCTGCGGGGGCCGACCCCGGCCGACCCCGCCGGCGGCCCGCGGCCCGCGCACGAATGGCGCCAGGTGCTCGGCCGCACGCTGGAGTTGCTCACCGAGGTGTCCTATGCCAATGCCTGGCAGGGCGTGCAGGCGCGGCACGAGCTGTCCGAGGCGCTGGAGCACGGCGGTGACGTCCCGTTGCGGCTGCCCGATATCACCGCGCTGCTGCACTCCCGGCTCACCGCGCGCCCGGGACGCACCAATTTCCGCACCGGTGAGCTGACCGTCTGCGGGCTGGCGCAGCTGCGCTCGGTGCCGCATCGCGTGGTGGTGCTGCTGGGCCTGGACGACGAGGTGTTCCCGCGGGCGGGCGGCATCGACGGCGACGACGTGCTCGCCCGTCGCCCGCGCGTCGGCGAGCGCGATGCCCGCGGTGAGGATCGCCAGCTCCTGCTCGATGCAATCATGGCGGCGCGGGAACGGCTGGTGCTGGTGCACACCGGCGCCGATCCGGTAACCGGCGCGCACCGCCCGCCCGCGATCCCGGTCGCCGAACTGCTCGATGCGCTCGCCGCGCAGCGCGGCGGCGCGCTCGGGCCGGTCCGCGTGCGACATCCGTTGCAGGCCTTCGACGGCCGGAACTTCGATCCGGCGCGGCCGTTCAGCTTCGATGTCGTCGCGCTGGCCGGGGCGCGGGCCGCGGCCCGGCCGGCGCAGTCGCCGCCGGACTTCCTGCCGGCCCCGCTTCCGGCCGCGGTGCGATCGGATGTGGAACTGGCGGAATTGATTTCGTTCATCGAACATCCGGTGCGGGCATTCCTGTGGCAACGCCTGGGCATCCGGGTGCCCGAGGAGGACGAGGAGATCGACGAGCGCCTGCCGATCGAGCTGGACGGCCTGGCGAAATGGAATATGGGAGAACGCATGCTGGCCGCCCGGCTGCACGGCACACCGGCCGAGGCGCTGCGCGCGGCCGAGTGGCGGCGCGGGACGCTGCCGCCGTTCGGGCTGGGTGCCGCGGTGCTCGACGACGTCGAGAACACCGTCGACCGGCTGGTGCGAGTGGCGCGCCCGATTCACGAACTGCCCTCGCGCAGCGTCGATATCGCGGTCGATCTGGGGGAGGGCCGGCTGCTCAGCGGTACCGTCGCGGACGTGCACGACGACGCGGTGGTGCGGACCACCTTCTCCCGCCTGGCCGCGAAGCATCGGGCCGCGGCATGGGTGCGGGTGCTGGCCCTGGCGGCGACCGAGCGGCATCAGGGCTGGCGGGCTCTGACCATCGGCCGCGGCCGATTCGGCCGTCCCGCCTGGCGTTCGGTGCTCGCCGCCCCCAATGGCGCGGCGGCGCAGGAGATCCTGCGCGATCTGGTGGCGCTGCGCGACGAGGGGCTGGCCGAGCCCTTGCCCATCGCCCCCGCCGCCTCGGCGGTGTACGCCGAACGCCGATGCCAGGGCGCGACGATCGCCGAGGCGCGCGCCGCGGCCGATCAGGAATTCCTCGGCGGCCCGAACGGCCCCAAGGCCTACGGCGAACACACCGACCGCTACCTGCGCTACATCTGGGGGCAGTCCCCGCGCCTGGAACTGCTGGAAACTCCGCTGCCCGAGCCCGATCCGTCCGGCGAGAGCACCCGCTTCGGCGCCCTGGCCCGTCGCCTGTGGAATCCGCTGCTGGCCGTCGAAACCCAGGGGCAGCCATGAAAGAGGACATGACCGAGGAACTGTTCCCCGTCGAGGCCCCCGCTCACCGCCCGCGCCGCCGCCCGGGCGCCAAGTCGGCGGCACAACGTTCCGCATCGGCGCCGACCGGGGATCTGTTCGCCGAGCCCGGCGACGCGGCCGCGCCGGTTCCACCGCCCGAACCGGCACCGGGATTCGAGCAGGGCGCGACCGAGGTTGGTGGCATCCTCGAGGACATGCCGGAATCGGCGCGAAGGTCCGAGCCGAGTGCGGACGATGTCGGTGCCGTCGACATCGGCGGGCGCGCCTTCGAGTTGTGCGGGGAGTTGCCGACCGGGACGACCGTGCTGGAGGCGAGTGCGGGGACCGGGAAGACGTACGCGATCGTCGGGCTGGCGGTGCGGTACGTGGCCGAGGGCGAGGTCGATATCTCGCAGTTGCTGCTGGTTACGTTCAGCCGGGCCGCGACGCAGGAGTTGCGGGAGCGGGCGCGGGACCGGTTCGTCGCGGCCGCGGCCGGGCTGGCGGATCCCGGCGCCGCGCGGCAGAGCGGGGACGAGCTGATTCGCCATCTCGCGCAGGGGGATTCGGTGCGGGTGGGGCAGCGGCGATCGCGGCTGCTGGCGGCGCTGTCGGACTTCGACGCGGGCACCATTGCCACCACGCACAGCTTCTGCCAGCGGATGCTGGACGAGCTCGGGCTGGCGGGGGAGCAGGATCCGGGCGTGCGGATGGTCGAGGACGTCGACGACTTGGTCGCGACCGTCGCCGAGGATCTGTTCCTGGCCCGATACGCCCGCACCGCACCGCCCTTCGCATTGAAGGACGCGCGTGCCCTGGCGATCGCCGCGGTCCGCGACCGGCACGCCCGGCTGGTCCCGGATGCGGAGGACGGCGACGAGACCGCCTCCGAGCGAGTCGCCTTCGCCGCCGCGGTGCGCGTGGAAACCGAACGGCGCAAACGCCTGTCGGGAATCCGCGACTTCGACGACCTGCTCGTGCTGCTGCACGACGTGCTCGCGGACCCGGTGCACGGCGAGCGCGCCCGCGGGCGGATCCGGGACCGGTTCCGGGTGGTGCTGGTCGACGAGTTCCAGGACACCGATCCGCTGCAGTGGGACATCCTGCGCGGCGCCTTCCACGGTCACCGCACTCTGGTGCTGGTCGGCGACCCGAAGCAGGCGATCTACGCCTTCCGGGGCGCGGAGGTTTTCAGCTATCTGGATGCGGTGGCGCAGGCGGACCGGCGCCGGGAGCTGACAGTGAACCGGCGCAGCGACGCCGGCCTGCTGACGGCGCTGGAACACGTGATGGGCGGTGCGAGGCTGGGGCACAAGGAGATTGCCGTGCACTCGGTTCGGGCGGTGCGCCCGTGGACCCGGCTCGGGCTCGGTGGGCGAGACGAAGACCGCACGAGGGACACCGACAGTGCGGGCGCCGCAAGGGAAGCCGACGACCACGCCGGTGAGCGCGCGACTGTTGGGCAGGGCGTCACTGGGCAGACCGACGGTGCGCAGGGCATTGCTGGGCGGGCAGCGGCCGAGTCGGCTGGTGCTGGGCGGGCACCCGGTGGAGACGTTGCCGTCGGTCGGAGCGCCGCTGGGCGAACCGCCGGTGTCCTGCGAGCTGCTGGGGATCCGCTGATTCCCTTGCGGCTGAGGTGTTTTCCCCGCACCGGTGCGGGGCCGCTGAACAAGCCCGGCTTCCCGGCGGTGGGCCGGCAACGCTCCCGCGTCGCGCAGGACCTGGCCGCCGATATCGTGCGGCTGCTCGACTCGAATGTGACGATCGGTGAGCGGGCCGCCGGACCCGGCGACATCGCGGTGCTGGTGCGGACCCGCTCGCAGATCGACGTCGTGCGATCGGCGCTGGACGAGGTGGGCGTGGCCTCGGTGCTGGCCGGTGGGGCGAGCGTCTTCGCAACCCAGAGCGCGGTCGACTGGCTGTGGCTGCTGCGCGCCCTGGAACAGCCGCACCGCGGCGACCGGGTGCGCCTGGCCGCTGCGACCCCGCTGTTGGGCTACTCGGCCGCCGAGATCGATTCCGGCGGAGCCGATCTGGTGGGTCGGCTGGCCCAGCAGCTGCGCGAGTCGGCGCGGCTGTTCGGCCGCACCGGATTCGCCGCGGTGTTCGAGCGCCTGGCCACCGACGCCCGGCTCGCGCCCCGGCTGCTCGCGGTCGCGGGTGGGGAGCGCCGGCTGACCGACCTGCGGCACATCGCCCAGCTGCTCGATCAGGCCGCGCTGCGGGAATCGCTCGGCCTGTCGGCGCTGTCCCGATGGCTGGGCGACCGGGTGCGCGATCCCGCCTCGGGCGCGGTATCCGATCGCAGCCGCCGCCTGGATCGCGATGCCGCGGCGGTGCAGATCGCCACCGTCCATGCCAGCAAGGGCCTGGAATTCCCGATCGTGTACCTGCCGTTCGCCTGGGACAACGCGCGCAATCCGTATCCGGCGACGCTGGTGTTCCACGCCGAGGACGGTGGCCGCGTGCTCGACGTCGGGGGCCCGGAGGCGCGCGGCTACAACGACCGCAAACGGCGCAGCGAGACCGAGGAGGCCGGGGAGGAACTGCGCCTGCTCTATGTGGCCCTGACCCGCGCCCAATGCCAGGTGGTGGCCTGGTGGGCGCCCACCTACGGGACCGGGGCCGCGCCGCTGCACCGGATGATCCTGGGCCGTATGCCCGGCAGTCCCGAGGTGCCGGGCCGCAGCGAGGTGCCGGTGGATGCGGCAGTGCTGGAACAGCTTTCGCAGTGGGCCGCCACCGCGCCGGGCGAGGTGATCGCCCTGGAGCCGGTGCAGGGGGTGCCCGCGGTCCGGTCGCGCTGGGAGCGCGAGGATTCCGTCCCCGCGGAATTCGCCGCGGCACGGTTCGATCGAACCGTCGACCAGGACTGGCGGCGCACGTCGTATTCGGCGCTGACCGCCGGGGCCCACGAGTCGCACGCCGCCGGACCGGAGGCGCCCGAGGGCATCACGGATGAACCCGAGGCTCCGGCCGCGGAGCTCGAGGAGGTCGAATTCGATTCCGCCGCACCCTCGCTCATGAACACGCTGCCCTACGGTGCCGATTTCGGCACGCTGGTGCACGGCGTGCTCGAATACGTCGATACCGATGCGCCGGACCTCGCCGCCGAGGTCCGCGCCCGCTGCGCGCAGGCCGTCGCCGAGCTGCTGGCCGACATCGACCTCGAGGTGCTGACGAGGTCCCTGCTCGCGGTGCTGCACACCCCCCTCGGGCCGGCGTGTGACGGCAGCGATATGGGATCCCTGGCGCGGATTTCCGGCCGCGACCGGCTGAACGAGCTGGACTTCGAACTCCCGCTCGCGGGCGGCGACAACCCGCGCGCCGAGCGGGTCACGCTGCGGCGGATCGCGGACCTGCTGCGCAAGCATCTGCGACCCGACGACGTCTTCGCCGGGTACGCCGACCAGATCGATACCCTCCCGGACACGCCCCTGCGCGGCTTCCTCACCGGCAGCATCGACGCCGTCCTGCGCACGGCCGGACCGCGTTTCGTCGTCGTCGACTACAAGACCAACCGCCTGGGCACCGGCGAGCTGACCGTGGCGCACTACACCCGCGACCGCATGGCCGCGGAAATGATGCGCTCCCACTATCCGCTGCAGGCGCTGCTGTATTCCGCCGCCCTGCACCGCTATCTGCGCTGGCGCATGCCCGACTACGACTCGTCCCGGCACCTGGGCGGCATCCGCTATCTGTTCGTCCGCGGCATGATCGGCCCCGAAACACCCTCCGGTCATGGCGTATTCGAGTGGGATCCGCCGATCGCGCTGGTGCGGGACCTGTCCGATCTGCTTGCCGGGAGGTCCGAGCGCGGGCGGGAGGCGAGCGAGTGATCCGCATCGATGCTGTGAGTAACGGCTCGGGTGATCGCCCCCGGCTCGCGGGTGGCGGTGGTGCTTGTGCCGCGTGGTGGCGGCGGGACCGGGAGGCGCGATGACCGCGATTCAGTTGGCGCAGCGGGCGACCGGACTGTTACGCGTCTTCAACGAGGCGGGCGTGCTCTCGGCTGCGGATGTCCATGTGGCCCTGCGGCTGGGCAAGCTGGGCCGCGAGGAGAACGAGGCCGTGCTGCTGACGACGGCGCTGGCGGTGCGCGCGGTGCGGTCCGGTTCGGTGTGCCTCGAGCTGGAGCGGATGCACGAGATCGGCGTGGACGGTGAGGGTTTCGACGGAGACGGCGATCCGGATCTGATCGATCCCGAGACCCTGCCGTGGCCGCGGGTGCCGGATGTGCTTGCCGCGCTGCGGGTCAGCCCGTTGATCGTGGGGAGCGCCGCCGGGCCGCTGCGCCCGCTGCGGCTGGTGGAGCCCGGCGGCGCGGGCCCGCTGCTGTATCTGGATCGCTACTACCGCCAGGAGCAGACGATCCGGGAGGTGCTGACCGAACGCGCCGCCACCCATCCGCTGATCGATCCGGAAACAATTCGGCGGCAGCTTGATCGGCTGTTCCCGGACTCCGGTGCGCCGGGTGATCCGCCGGATCGTCAGCGCGTCGCGGCCGCGCTGGCCGCGACCCAGTGGACCACCGTCGTCGCCGGCGGCCCGGGCACCGGAAAGACACACACCATCGCCCGCATTCTGGCTCTGCTGGTGGCCCATCAGCGCGCGATGCCGGGCGCGCCCGCGCTGCGCATCGCGCTCGCGGCGCCCACCGGCAAGGCCGCCGCGCGCCTGCAGGAGTCGGTGCGCGAGCAGGCCGTGGAACTGGAGCTGCCGGAGCTCACCGCCGCCACCCTGCACCGCCTGCTGGGCTGGCAGCGCGGCGGCGCCACCCGATTCCGGCACCACGAATTCAACCGGCTGCCGTACGACGTGATCGTCGTCGACGAGACCTCGATGGTGTCGCTGACGATGACCAGCAGCCTGCTCCCGGCGGTGCGTCGTGACGCCCGGCTGGTCCTGGTCGGCGATCCCGACCAGCTGGCCTCGGTGGATGCGGGCGCGGTGCTCGCGGACCTGGTCGCCGGACCCGTCGCGGGCCCGCCGAATCCGCAGCTGGAGCAGGTGCTCGGCGCGGAACTCGGAACCGGATCCGGCGCCCAGCAGGGCGAAGCGCTGACCGCCCGGGAGCGGGATCGGTTGCGCGGGGGCATCATTCGCCTGACCCGGGGCAGGCGGTTCGGCGGCCGCATCGCCGATCTGGCGGTCGCGGTCCGTGCCGGGGATGCCGATGCCGCGCTCGGACTGCTGGCGGACGGGGGTGCGGAGCTCTCGCTCTGCGGACCGGACGACATTGCCTCGGTCCGTGTGGATGTCACGCGGGTGGCGCGCGACTGTACCGATGCGGCCGAGCGCGGCGACGCATCCGCGGCCCTGGTCGCCATGGAGTCGCATCGGCTACTGTGCGCGCACCGGCAGGGCCGGTTCGGCGTCGAGCGCTGGGACTCGATGGCCGCCGGCTGGGTGGCCGCGGCCGGGATCGGTACCGAATCCGGTGCGGGAGGGTGGTTCCCGGGTCAGCCCCTGCTGGTGACCGCGAACGACCACGAGGCGCGGATCTACAACGGCGACACCGGCGTGATCGTCCGTGGTCCCGACGGTTCGCTGCGCGCGGCGCTACAGCGCGGCAGCGAGCCCTATCTGGTGCATCCGACCCAATTCCCCGGTGTCACAACGGTCTACGCGATGACCATCCACCGCAGCCAGGGCAGCCAGTACGGCACGGTCTCGGTGGTGCTGCCCGGTCCCGAATCGACCCTGCTCACCCGCGAACTGCTCTATACCGCGATCACCCGCGCCCGCAGGCACGTCCGCATCATCGGCACGGAAGACGCGATCCGTGCCGGTATCGGCCGCCGTGTGCTGCGCGCCAGCGGCCTGCGCGGGTGAGCCGGCCGGTCAGGAATCCCGCTGTGGTCGCGGGAAGGGCCGCAGCGCCCGCAGCCGCTGCACGTGGGATTGCTGCAGGTCGGTGAGGCGGCCCAGAAATTCCGTGACGAGGCGCAGCTGCTGCTCGGTGTAGTCGGGCAGCAGCTGTCGCTCGCTGTCCTGCACCAGAGGCATGATCAGCTCCCGGGCTCGGTCGGCCGCGGTCGCGGTGGCGCGCACCAGGAGCTTGCGGCGGTCGGTGGGGTGCGGCGCGCGGGTGATGTAGCCGATCTTCTCGAGCCGGTCGAGCATGGCGGTGACGCTGCCCGTCGTCAGCCCGAGCCGATCGGCCAGCAGGCGCGGGGTGGCGGTGTCGGACGTCTCCTGAATGAGGATCTCCAGGCAGCGCACGTCGGTCTCGTTGACGCCGAGTAGGCGGGCGACCTCGCGGTCGAAGTCGTCCACCGCGGCCTGGTAGCCCTCCACGGTCTCTCCCAGCGTGGCAGCAATCCGGTCGGTTTCGCTTGACATTCGAGCAATTCGCCTTCCATACTAAAATCGCTTGATTCTCAAGTTACATGCTTGTCGAGCTTTATGATAGGAGTATCCCATGACACACGCACTGATCATCGGCGCCGGCGTCGCCGGGCCGGTGCTGTCCATGGCCCTGCGGCGGGTCGGCATCGAGTCCAGCATCTACGAACGCGACGAGGCCGGCGCCGACCAGCGCGGATCCTGGCTGAACTTCCAGGCCAACGGCATGGACGCGCTGCACGCGATCGACGCGGCGGGCCCGGTCGAGAAGCTCGGTTTCCCGGTGGAGACCATGAGCGGCCGCGAGCACCTCCGGCGGTGTCCAGGCCGTCTTCGCCGACGGCACCACCGCGACCGGTGACCTGCTCATCGGCTGCGACGGCATCCACTCGCCGGTGCGCGCCCTCATCGACCCGCAGGCGCCCGCGCCCCGCTACGTGCCGGTCCTCAACAACGGCGGCTACATCCCGGACTTCCGAGTCGACGTGCCCGCCAGGGAATTTCGCATGCAGTTCGGCACCCGCTGCTTCTTCGCCTGGATGCCGACGCCCGACGGTGGCACCGTGTGGTTCGCCAACCCGCCCATGGCTCACGAGCCCGAACGCGGTGTGCTGTCGACGATGTCCGACGCCGACTGGCGGGGCTGGCTGCACGAATTGATGGCGGGTGACGCGGGGCCCGCGCACGAGATCATCGACGCCGCACCGGGACCCATGCTCGGCTGGGCCACCTATGACATGCCGGTGGTGCGGAACTGGCACAACGGCCCAGTGCCTTCGGCACTTTCGTCGCCCTGCGGCGCGAACGAGTGGAGAAGATCGTCAAGAACGGGCACCGGTCCTCCAACTCGAAGGCGGCGGGCCCCGTGGCCCGTGTGGTGCGGGATGCGCTGCTGCCCATCATGTTCCGCAGGGCGGCCAAGGACGGCGGGGAATCCATGATGTGGCTGCAGGGTCACCATATCGATTTCGACGACCGCGTCACCCCGATCGCCGCCTGACCGGCGGTTCGCTCACCGCTCGTCGAATAGTCCCGGAATCGCCAGCGCCCGTTCGACATCGGCGCGCCCGCCGAGGGTGACCACCACACTGCGGATCATGGTCAGCCGGGCGGTGGCCACCTCGTCCGGATCGGGTTCGGCCGCGGTCGAGGAGACCCGGTAGACGACGTATTCGCAGGTCTGCAGCGAGGTGTCGAGGTCCAGCGGGCTGGGCAGGGCGCGGCCGAGCGCGGCGAACTTGGCGCGGACCAGCGCGCGGATGTCGTCGAAGGCCCGTTCGCGGTAGGCCGAGACGGGGGAGGCCGGATCGTGGAGTTCGGCGAAGACCGGGCGCAGCATCGGCCCGTGCCCGCGCGCCCAGGCGAGGTAGGCGTCGATGATCGCGATGACCAGTTGCACCGGCTCGTCCGAATGCGCGAGCGCGGTCCGGAGGCCGCCGACCAGCCCCGCGTTGGACACGGTGAGCATCGCGTGCAGCGGCTCTTCGGCATTGCCGAAGTAGCGGTAGAACGTCGGCCGGGAGATGCCGGCCCGCTCGATGATCCGGGCCACGCTCAGGCCGCGCGAGCCGTGTTCGGTGAAGACCTCCCCGGTCGCCGCCTCGATGCGGGTGCGCACCTCGTCGGCCTGCTCGGGGGTCTGCGGGGGTCGTCCGCGGCGGGTGCCGCTGTGAGAGGTGAGCACGGCGTCGCTGGTCATGCGGTGAAACCTCCTCGATCGACGGCGTCCGCTTGACAAGACGCGGCGCGTGGCTATTAATCTAACACTAGTGTTCACGTAACACTGGTGTTAGATAAAAGACCGTGCCGGGCACGGCCCAGCGATCGAGAGGGTCACCGATGACGTCCGCCCCGCACCTGGCCGCCGTTGCGCCGGGTTTCGCCGTCGAGGCGGCCCCGGCACTGCCGCCCGCGCTCGTGCGGCGCCTGCTCGTACACGCCCGCGCCGGTGGGGCGCCCGCGGTCACCGTGTCGGCACCGGCCACCGGCGAGCTGATCGCCGAGCTGCCGCAGTCCAGCACCGCCGATATCGAGGACGCGTTCGCCACCGCCCGCACCGCGCAGGCGCAATGGGCGAAAGTGCCCGTGCGCGAACGGGTTGCGGTGCTGCGCCGCTTCCACGACCTGGTGCTGGCCGAGCAGGACGAGATCCTGGACATCGTGCAGGCCGAGACCGGCAAGTCGCGCGTGCACGCCTTCGACGAGGTCGGCGACGTGGCGGTGAATGCCCGCTACTACGCCTCGCAGGCGCAGCGGCTGCTGGCCCCGCGCACCCCGCGCGGGGTGCTGCCCGTGCTCACCCGGGTGGAGGTGCGCCATCGCCCCAAGGGCGTGGTCGCGGTCATCTCCCCCTGGAACTACCCGCTCGCACTCGCCGCCTCCGATGCGCTGCCCGCCCTGGTCGCGGGCAATGCCGTCGTCGCGCGGCCGGACAATCAGACCGCGCTGACTGCGCTGTGGGCCATCGACGCGGCCCGGCGTGCGGGCCTGCCCGAGGGCCTGTGGCAGGCGGTCCTGGGCCGCGGTTCGGTGATCGGCGGCGAGGTGATCGCCCGCGCCGACTATGTCGACTACACCGGATCCAGTGCCACCGGCCGCACCATCGCCACCCAGGCCGGGCAGCGGCTGATCGGCTATTCGCTCGAATTGGGCGGGAAGAACCCGCTGTTGGTACTCGCCGACGCCGATGTCGATGCGGCCGCGCGGATCTCGGTGCGGGCATGTTTCGCGTCGGCCGGTCAGCTGTGCGAATCGATCGAGCGAATCTACGTACACGACAGCGTGTACGAGAAATTCGTCGCCGAATTCACCCGGCGCGCCAAGGATTTGATTCTCGGCTCGGCGCGGGACTACTCCTACGAGATCGGGTCGCTGACATTCCAGCGCCAGATCGACACCGTCACCGCGCATGTCGACGATGCGGTGGCCAAGGGCGCCACCGTGCTCGCCGGCGGCCGCCCGCGCCCCGATCTCGGCCCGTACTTCTACGAGCCGACCGTGCTGACCGATGTGCGCCCCGGCATGACGGTGTACCGCGAGGAGACCTTCGGGCCGGTGGTGTCGGTCTACCGGGTGCACAGCGACGACGAGGCCGTCGAGCAGGCCAACGACACCGCCTACGGGCTCAATGCCAGCGTGTGGAGCCGGGACATCGATCGGGCACGGGAGATCGCCGCGCGGGTCAACGCCGGATCGGTCAACGTCAACGAGGGTTTCATCGCCGCATGGGGCAGCGTGGCCGCCCCCTCGGGCGGCCTGGGCATCTCCGGCGGCGGCCGGCGCCACGGACCCGAGGGCCTGCTCAAATACATCGACACCCAGACCATCGCGGTGCAGCGCGCACTGCCCATCGCGCCGCCGCCCGGCGTCTCCGAGGCGCTGTGGGCGAAGACCATGACGCTGTACTTCGGCCTCATGAAGACCCTGCGGCAGCAGTGATCTCACCTCCAACTCGACGGGAAGCGGATATGGATTCGGTAGCGGGCAAGGCCGTCCTCATCACCGGCGCGGCCATGGGCCTGGGCCGCTCGTTCGCCGAGCGGGCGATGCGCGAACGGGCGGCCCACGTGGTGCTCTGGGACATCAACGAGCAGGCCCTGAAACAGACGGCCGACGAGCTGGCCGCGCTGGGCCCCGGGGCGGTGCACCATCAGGTGGTCGACGTCTCGGACCGCGAGGCGATCGCGTCGGCGGCCGCCGTGGTTCGCGCGGAGGTCGGCGAGCTGGACGTGCTGATCAACAACGCGGGCATCGTGCGTGGCAACGGATACTTCTGGGAGACCGCGGATCCGGGCGACATCGAGCGCACGGTCGCTATCAATTCCCTTGCGCCCATGTACATCACGCGAGAGTTCCTGCCTGCCATGGTGTCCCGCCGCGCACCCGGGCGGGTGCTGAATATCGCGTCGTCGGCCGCGCTGGTGGCCAATCCGCGCATGAGCGTGTACGCCGGATCCAAGTGGGCGGCGCTGGGCTGGTCCGATTCGGTGCGGCTGGAGCTCGAGCAGTCCGGCAACGACCACGTCCGGGTCACCACGTTCTGCCCGACGTACATCAACACCGGAATGTTCAACGGCGCCAAGGGATTCCTTTTCACGCCGATCATCGAGCAGGACGAGGCCGTGGCGACGGCGTGGGGGGAGATGAAGAGGGGCGCGCCGCTGGTGGTGATGCC
Organism: Nocardia sp. GP40; assembly: GCF_050434125.1. NCBI lineage: Bacteria > Bacillati > Actinomycetota > Actinomycetes > Mycobacteriales > Nocardiaceae > Nocardia > Nocardia sp. GP40. The sequence goes on from NZ_JBNPVW010000012.1 coordinate 249,359, forward strand.
GTGGACCTCGCGCCTCAATCGCGCCCTCTCGGGCCTGCTGCCGCTGCGGGTGCGGGACGCGTATCTCGACGCGGTCGGCGTCTACCACTCGATGGAGGAGTTCACCGGCCGCAAGGGCTGACGCTCCCGAGCCGATGCCGCGAAATACTGGGCGTTCGGAGTCTTCGGAGTCTGTCCCACCTGTGACATACTCGCCGAGTGGGCGGGTGCGGTGCTGCCCGAGGGAGGACGGAGGCAAAGCATGGGCCTGATGGACAAGATTCGCAACGAGTTCGTCGATATCATCGAGTGGCTCGATGAGACGAATACGACGCTGGCATGGCGTTTTCCGCGGTATGACAACGAGATCAAGAACGGCGCGCAGCTGATCGTGCGCGAGGGGCAGCATGCCCTGTTCGTCTACCGTGGTCAGCTCGCGGATCAGTACCGGCCCGGGCATTACCAGCTGGTCAGCGAGAACATGCCGATCATGTCCACGCTGCAGGGGTGGAAGTACGGTTTCAACAGCCCGTTCCGGTCCGAGGTCTACTACATCAACACCCGTCCGGTCACCGATCTGCGCTGGGGCACACCGCAGCCGGTCACCGTGCGCGATCCCGACTTCAAGATGGTGCAGGTGCGCGCGAATGGCACCACCATCGTGCGGGTGATCGATCCGGCCGCGTTCCTGCGTCAGGTGATCGGCACCGAGAGCGTCGTGGACATGGAGCAGATCACCGAGATGATCCGGCGCAATATTGCGCTGGCGTTCTCGGACATGGTGCTGGCCAGTGGGCTGGGCGCCATCGATCTGCAGGGCCGTCAGGTCCAATTGTCCGATCAGCTGCGTGAATTCGTCGCCCAGCGGGTGCAGTCGTTCGGCATCGGCATCGACGCGATCACCATGTCCATCTCGCTGCCGGAGGAGATCCAGCAGGCCATGACGCGCGGTGTGGCGCGCGGCGTGGAGGCCGGTGGATTCCTCAGCAACGTCGGCGATCTGAATCGCTACACCCAGGCTCAGGCCGCGGATGCGATGCTCGCGGCCGCGCAGAACGAGGGCGGCGGCAACGCGATGGGCGCGGCCATGCAGGCGGGGATGGGCATCGTGATCGGCGGCCAGATGGCCGGGAACATGCAGGGCGGGCTCGCACCGCAATACCCCCAGCAGGGCTATCCGCAGCAGCAGCCCGGATACCCGCCGCAGGGCGGCTACCCGCAGCAGCCGGGCTATCCACCGCAGCAGCCCGGCTACGGCCAGACACCCCCGCCCCCACCGCCGCTGCCCTCGCAGCAGCAGTTCCACGTCGAGCTCAACGGTCAGGCCGCCGGTCCGTACCCGCTCGACCAGCTGCGCCAGTTCGTCACCAGCGGCCAGCTCACCCCCCAGACCAACGTATGGTCGACCGGGATGTCCGCCTGGGCCGCGGCCGAGACGGTGCCCGCACTGGCCGGCCTGTTCAACAGCCCGCCGCCCCTTCCGGGCACCCCGCCCCCGCCGCCGTCCGCGCAGTAGGTCCGGCCGGTCGTTGCACGTCAGTTCGGTCCCGGGGGAGCGATGAACAATCCTGAACAGAATGCGGATCACCATCCGCCGCCCCTGCCCGGGGGCGGCGGACCGGCGGGCGGTTATCCACCGCCGGGTAATTTCCCTCCGTCACCGTGGACGAATTCGCCTGCGCCGCAAGGTGAGAGGGGCGCCCCACCCATGGGCGCGCAGCCGCCCCCAAACCCTTCCGTACCCGGGGGGCCGGCCGGTCCACAGAGGCCGGGCGACTCGCCGCCACCGGGTGTGAATTCGCCTGCGCCGCAGCGCGATAATGCTGCCCCGCCGTGGGGTGCGCCATCGCCTGTGAACTTCTCCGTATCGGGTGGCCCGGCCACGCCGCAGGGTCCCGGTGGGCCGCCGCCACTCCCTGGCGCACCATTGCCTGGCTCTCCCGCGGTGCCGGTTTCGGGTGGTCTACAGCAGGGTTACGCACCACCCGTTTCTGGAAGATCGACGATGCCGCCCGGTGCGCCGAATCTCGGTGTGCCGAATCCTGGTGCGCCACAGCAGTTCGGTGGTCCGCCTCCGATTCCGGGTGGTTACCCCGGGTCCGGTGGCGCACCTGCCGATCCCGCCCCCGGGGGTCCGGGCGGCGCTCCGGGTGGTTACCCACCACCGATGCCCGCTGCCGGTCGGCCGTTCACTCCGCCGCCGGGTGTCGTGGGTGTGAGCATCAACGCCGCGGCCGCCGCTGGTGCGCCGCAGCCCCCCGCTCCGAAACCGCCTGCACCGCAGCCCGACAGGGCCATGCTGCACAGCACCGAGCACACCCGCACCTATCCGTGCTCGGCGTGCGGCGGGCAGTTGCAGTTCGATATCGCCAGCCAGCAGTTGCGGTGCCCGAGCTGCGGCAACTACTCCGAGATTCAGGCGCCGCGTGGGCCGGTGACCACGCGTGATCTGCGTGCGGCGATGGGGGAGTTGCGTGCGTTGCAGGCCACCATGTCGGGGCCGCAGGTCACCGGAAATCATGAGATCAAATGCCAGAGTTGCGGCGGCACAACCTCGTTCGTGGGCAGCCTGACCGCGACGAAGTGCCCGTACTGCGCCACCCCGATCCAGCGCGACGATGTGCACAACGCGCCCGCGCGGTTGCCGGTCGACGGCGTGGTGCCGTTCCGCGTCGATGAGAAGAACGCGCGGGAGCTGGTGGAGAAGTGGGTCTCGGGCCGTTGGTTCGCGCCGAGCCAGTTCAAGAAGTACAAGCGGGTCGGCTCGTTCGCGAGCGTCTATCACGCGTACTTCGCCTACGACGCCGACACCTACACCTGGTACCAGGGCGAGCGCGGCATCGAGTACACCGAGACCTATCGCGACGACGACGGCGACCTGCAGACGATCACCCGGGTGCAGTGGTATCCGGTGCAGGGCGAGGTCGCGAACCAGTTCGCCGACGTGCCGGTGCTGGCCAACGACGCGGTGGATCGCGGCCGCGTCAAGGCGCTCGAGCCATGGCCGATCGTCGAGGCCACCTCGTACTCGCCCGAGTACGTGGCCGGGCATCTGGCGCGCACCTACGACCACGACGCGCAGGAGTCGCTGCCCGAGGCGCGCGCGGAGATGGAACGCGAGATCGAGTACACCGTCCGCCGCGACATCGGCGGCGATCAGCAGCGCATCCACGCCCTGAATTCGAACTGGAACTCGCTCGCGTTCAAGCATGTGCTGCTGCCGATCTGGCTGCTGACCGTGATCTACATGAATCAGCCGTTCAACGTGTACGTCAACGGCCTGACCGGTCAGGTGTCCGGCGATCGGCCGTGGAGCAAGGTCAAGATCGCGATCGCGGTCACCCTGGCGCTGATCGTGGTGATCGTGGCGGTTGTACTGTTCATGAAGTTCCACGGCCACAGCGGCACCAGCACCAGCGTGCATCACTCGTATCATCCGAAAACCCGGCGGAGGTAACCGTGGGACTGAGCCTGTTGCTGATCGTGCTGGCGCTACTGGTGCTGGTCGGCGGCGTGGCCGCGATTCTGATGGTGATCGCGCGCCATCAGAAACAGTCGATCGCGTATGACAACCAGGTGGTGCCGGGCATGCCCTCCCACGCGCCACCGTCGTGGGCGGGCTCGCACGACCCCGAGGCCAGACTGCACCGGCGCCTGCGCGACGCGGTGCGCGCGTTGCACACGGTCAACGCCTACGACACCGCCGCGAGCGTGAATCTACGTGCGGGACTGGAACAGTCGGCCCTGGCCGTCGACAACCACCTGATCGCCGTCGCCGCGCTCCCGCAGCCCCACCGGGACCAGGCCCTGCCCGACGCCACCGCCTCCGTCGAAGCGGTCGAGGCCGGCGTCGCCCAATACGCCGCCGCGACAACCAAACCCGATCCCGTCGCCTTCGAAACCGGGCTGCAGGGCGTGCAGACCAGCATCGACGCGATCACCCAGCGAATCCAGGCCCTGGGCCCCGGCCGGCCCCCGACGATGTTCCCGGGCCGGCCCGGAGCCGTCCAACAGCCCCAGCCCGGTGGCGCATACCAGCAACCGCCGGTGGCGGGTGCATACGGACAGCCGCAGCCCGGCGGTTACCAGCAGCCCCCGACCGGTGGCGGCTACCCGCAGCCAGGCCAGGGGTCTCCCCAGACCGGAGGCGGTACCTATCCGCCGGGTCATACTCCGGGGCAGTCCGATCCCACCATCCGTCGGTCCTGATTTCCCGCACAGCCGCGAATCTGTCTGAACCGCTTCGGGTTCGGCATCGTGACCGTCAGCGAGGCAGTGCTGTCGTCGGTCCGCACTGAGGCGGCGCGTCCGGCGGGGGTGAGATGCCCAGGACGACGGTCGCGTAAAGCTCCTCGGATTCGGCTACGACCGGTGTAAGCCCTTGGTGTGCAAGGATTTCCGTGGCCAGCGGTACTTGCGCGCGGCTCGCCTCCACCAGCAGCGCGCCACCGGGCGCGAGCCATCGCGGCGCGGCCGCGGCGACTCGGCGGAAGATGTCGAGGCCGTCCGCGCCGCCGTCCAGGGCGGTGCGCGGTTCGTGATCGCGGGCCTCGGGTGGCATCTCGGCGATTCCCGCGGTCGGCACGTACGGCACGTTGGCGAGCAGCAGATCGACCCGCCCGGCCAGATCTGCCGGGAGCGGGGCGAACAGATCACCCTGGTACACGGCCGCGCCGAGTGGTGCGAGGTTGTCGCGGGCGCAGGCCACGGCGGCGGGCTCGACATCGCTCGCGGCCAGCTCGACGGGAATTCCGGCGGCGGACAGCTCGGTGGCCACGGCCAGCCCGAGCGCACCGCAGCCGCAACACATGTCGAGCACGACGCGCGCCGTGTCACTCTCCTGTCCGAGCGCATGCGAGACGGCGCGCTCGACGAGAAAGCCGGTGCGTTGCCGTGGCACGAAAACGCCCGGGCGCACCGCCACCCGCAGCCCGCGAAATTCCGTCCAGCCCAGTAGATGTTCCAGCGGGGTTCCCGAAACCCGCTGCGTCACCAGCGCTTCGAGCTCGGCCGCGCTCGAAGCGGCGTCGGTCAGCAGGTCAGCCTCCTGCTCGGCGAATACGCACCCTGCCGCCCTCAGCCGGGCGACCAGGGCTCCGTTGTCGGCCGTCGTCACCGAATCATTGTGTCCGACGCGCGGCGACCCAGGTCATCCCGGCGGGCGGTGCCGGGACCCGGGCCCGACTTCGTGTCGCGGCCGTGCATTCCGGCGGCACGTCGCACCGACGGCCGCCCAGCCCGGCCCTACGAACTCGGCAGGAACGTATGCACCGCATCCACGTACATGCCCCACTGCGCGGCCTTGGACGGCGGGACCAGCGAGGAGATGATCGAATTCGGCGAGGTCATCGCGCCCACCACCCGGGTGCCCGCGACGATGAAATCGGTCACGGCCCGGCGAATGTGGTTGGGCGAGGTGATGACCACGGCGCCGCCGATCCCGCGGGCGCGCATGAGCCGGGTGCTGAACAGCGCGTTCTGCACGGTCGACCCCGAGCGATCCTCCACCAGGATGTGCGAGGGCGCAATGCCGTGCCCAATCAGCCAGCCCGCCATCGCGGCGGCCTCGGTCACGCCGTTGTGCGGGGCGCCGCCGGTGACGACGATCGTGGACGCGGGCGCGGCGACGGCCTGCAGCCACGCCGCCTCCAGCCGGTTCACGAGCTCGGGCCGCATGGTGCCGTCGGGAAGCAGGCCGAAGCCGAGCACCACCAGGGCGGTCTGCGCGTCGATCATCGCGGGAATCGGATTCGGCAGGGTGCCGACGCCGGCGCCGATGGCGCCCAGCACGCCCCGCGCCCCGGCGGCCATTCCCGGATCGATCACGTTCAGCCTGGCGAACGCGGTCTCGCGGGTGACCAGATCCCCGGCGTAGTCGGCCCAGATCGCCTGGATCGCCAGGGCCTGCGGGTTGTCGGGGGCCGCGCCGACCATGGTCCGGAGTCCGGCCAGCCCGGCGGCGTCGTTGCCGCCGATGAAACTGGCCTGGACCTGTGCGTAGAGGGGACCGGCGAGCACCGGGAGGGCGGGGGTGCGTTCGGCGGACGCGATGCCCGTCAGAGGTCCGGCGATGGCGAGCACGGCCGAACCGGCCGCGACGAGAGCTTTGACACGCCTTGCAATCTTCACTGCTGTCGACACCTTTCCGGAACGAACGGGGTGACGCACGTGTAGCTGGCAATTGGCTCGAGCTCGATCGCCACCACGATACGACCGGACCAGGCGACCGGCGCGGATTTGGTGCTGCGACATTCACGGTTTCGTGTCGGTAGCGGCTGGGTTGCTGAATGGCGCGCCCGAAGCGCGGGTCCGGCGGGCGGCCGGATAGGGTATGGGTTCGTGGAAACCATTTCGCTCACCGGCAAGGATCTCGCCGCCGCCCTCAATGCCGATTCCAAGCAGCGCGCCGCCGCGCTCGCCGAACGCGGAGCCGCGCCGCGGCTGGTGCTGGTGGTCGCGAACGACGACCCGGCCAGCGGGTGGTACGTGAAATCGCTGCAGCGCGCCGCGGAGCGCCTCGGAATCGACTGCGACACGGTCGATCTGAGCCCGACCACCACGGCCGACGCGATCCGCGCCGAGCTGCGCGCGCTGTGCGCGGATATCGCGGTGGATGCGGTCATGCTGCAGACGCCGCTGCCCGCCGGTGTCGCCCTGCGGGATGTCAGCCTCGCGATCGCCGCGGCCAAGGATGTCGACGGCGTGAGCCCGCATTCGCTGGGCCTGCTGGCCGCGGGCCTGCCCGGATTCCCCCCGGCCACCTCCGAGGCGGTCGTGGAACTGGCCAAACATCACGACATTCCGCTCGCCGGAAAGCATGTCGCGGTGGTGGGGCGCTCCAACGTGGTCGGCAAGCCGCTGGCCCAGCTGCTGCTCGCCGAGGATGCGACCGTCACCGTCTGCCATTCCCGTACAACGGATCTGGCGGCGGTCACCGGGGCCGCCGATATCGTGGTCGCCGCCGCGGGCCGCGCCGGGCTCATCACGGGCGAGCACGTGCGCGAGGGCGCGGTGGTCATCGACGTGGGCACCAACGAGGGGCCCGACGGAAAGATCGTCGGCGACGTGGATGCGGAATCGGTGCGGGGCAGGGCGAGCGCGCTGAGCCCGGTGCCCGGTGGCGTGGGCCCGGTGACGACCGCCCTGCTGATGCGGCACGTCGTGGATGCTGCGGCCGCGAGCCGCGCCTAGGTTTCCGTGGCGAACTCAGGTCACCAGTGCACGGTGACCGGGTCGCCGATCCCTACATTGTTGTAGTACCACTGGGCGTCCGCGGGGGCGAGGTTGATGCAACCGTGACTGACATTCGAGTGGCCCTGCTGGTTGACCGACCACGGTGCGGAATGGACGTAAACCCCACCCCAGGTGAGCCGTTCGGCGTAATAGACGTCGAGACGATAACCCTCGGAGCTGTTCACCGGAATGCCGATGGTGCTGGAATCCATGATGACGTGCGACTGCCGTTGCAGGACGGGAAACGTGCCGACCGGTGTTTCGTGTCCGGGTTTACCCATCGAAGCGAGCATCACCCGGGGTCCCTGACCGGGCAGGAATACGGTGAATGTGTGCGCGGACATATCAGCGTCGGCGCGCGTGCCGCCGTTGCTGCGGAATTGGGTGTGCGCGGTACCCGCGCGGACGGTGAATTGCGTGTCCACCGGGAGATATCGGGTCGGCGTCCAGACCAGTTCGCGGTTGCCGTTCCAGGCATACGCCCCGGCCAACGGTCGATCGGCGCTGACGGTGACGGCCCGCTCGGCGAGCGCGCGATCGGCCACGGGTGCTGCGAAATCGATCGTGACCGGATCGGCGATACCCACCAGTGCACCGTTCGATGGTGATATGGATTGCACGGCAGGTAACTGCGATTGCGGCGCGACGAATGCCGCCGCCGCGGTGCCCGTGGTGATCGTCGCGAGGGCCGCGATCACTAGCGCGAAATAACCATGACGAATCATGTGCCGCATGCCCCACCCCCTTCGGATGGTGTGGTTATGAGGCATTTCATTTTAATGCGCCATGATCATGTCGATCTACAAAAAGTGCTCGCATCGTTACCAAACTACCGCATGTCGTACCGCGGCGTGCGAGGACCCGTGTGCATGCCGGATGCCGGATGTCCGATTCGATGCCCGTCTCGAGCCGAGCGGAAGGGGGATGCCCTGGACGGGGCCGTTATGGCGCGCTCAGCGGGTGATTGCCGCGATCACGTCGGCGTGCACGGCGTCCGCGCGGGCGGTGAGCTCGTCGATCCGCTGCAGCACCGGGGCGAACTCCGCGCCCTGTTCCGCGCCGAGCGAGGCCACGTTGATGGCGATATTGAGCCGCGAGCTGGTGGCCGCGGCGCGCGCCGCGTCGGCGGCCGCACCGATATCGGTGACCACGTTCGGGTTGCCGATGGGGAGCAGATCGGCTGCGAGGGAAAGGATCTCGTCGGCCTCGGCGACCACCGCGGCGGGCACCCGGGCGGCCTCCAGCAGGGCGGCGCCGATGGCCGCGGCGCGCGCGGCGCCCTGCTCGTCGGTGTCCTTGGGCAGCTTGTAGGCCGCGCCGACGGCGGTGAACGCCGCGGCGTCGGCGTCGGCCAGGGCCAGCGAGCGGGCGCGGGCGGCGTCGGCGGCGGCGATGATGCGGTCCACGACCGGACGGTTGTCGGCATCCTTGGCGCGGGTGGTGTAGCGGGCCACCATGGCCACGAGCGCGGCGCCCTGCGCGGCGTGCAGCGCGGCCACCGCGCCGCCGCCGGGGGCGGGGATCTTGGCCGCCAGATCGTCCAGGTACCGCCCGATCGCCGCATCCCCGAAGGTCGTGGCGGCGGTGGACGATGCGGTGTCCTGGGACATGCTGCGGGGCCTCCCGTTTCGGTGATCGATCGGCGCGTACTACCCGGGCGTACGCGTCCTGGGACAACCGTACCGGGACCCTCGTCACCGCCTGTCACGACCCCTGCTGGGCGGCCGTACCCGGTGTCAGTAGGTTGTCGTTCATGCGTATCGGATTGGGCATCAATTATGCGGGGGGCTTCAAGGAGGTCGCGGCCGAGGTCGCCGATCTGGAGCGGGCGGGCCTGGACATCGTGTTCGTCCCGGAGGCGTACTCCTACGACGCGGTCAGCGCCCTCGGGTACCTGGCGGCCAAGACCGAGCGCGTGCAGCTGGCCTCGGGCATCCTGCAGCTCTACACTCGCACCCCCACCCTGACCGCGATGACCGCCGCCGGCCTGGACTACGTCTCGGACGGTCGCTACATCCTCGGCCTGGGCGCCTCGGGCCCGCAGGTGATCGAGGGCTTCCACGGCGTGCCGTACGACGCGCCGATCGGCCGCACCCGCGAGGTCATCGAGATCTGCCGCAAGGTGTGGCGGCGCGAGCGCCTGGAGCACCAGGGCAAGTACTACACGATCCCGCTGCCGGCCGAGCGGGGCACCGGGCTGGGCAAGCCGCTCAAGCTGATCAATCATCCGGTGCGCGAGCGCATTCCGGTGTTGCTGGCCGCGCTCGGGCCGAAGAACGTCGAGCTGGCCGCCGAGGTCGCCGAGGGCTGGCAGCCGATCTTCTTCGTGCCGGAGAAGGCGAACGACGTGTGGGGCGACGCGCTGCGCGCGGGCAAGGCCAAGCGCGATGCGGCGCTGGGCGAGCTCGAGGTGTTCGCCGGGCCCGCGCTCGCGATCGGCGACAATGTCGAGGGCCTGCGCGAATTCATCAAGCCGCATCTGGCGCTGTACATCGGCGGCATGGGGGCCAAGGGCAAGAACTTTTACCACACTCTGGCTACCAAGTACGGCTACGGCGCCGAGGCCGATCGCATCCAGGAGCTGTACCTGTCGGGGGAGAAGGAGGCTGCCGCCAAGGTCGTGCCCGACGACCTGGTACGCGACATCTCGCTGATCGGCTCGGCGAGCTTCGTCGCCGAGCGGGTGGAGGCCTTCCGCGAGGCGGGGGTGACCGTCCTGAACGTGGTGCCCATGGCCGAGACGGCGGCCGACCGGGTGAAGCTGATCGAGCAGCTGCGCGAACTGGTCTGAACACGACGATCGGGATCCCTTGGTGGGGATCCCGATCGTCCGGTCGGTGGTGGTTGCCGTCCCGGCGGCACGCCGGGACGACGGGTGCGCCGCCTATCCCCGGCGCAGCGCGGCCAGGGCTTCCTCCAGCGTCGGATGCAACGAGAAGACCTGATCCAGGCTGGTCATCTTGAGCTGGCGGCCGGTGGCGGGGCCGTCGGCGACGACGGCGATGCGGGTGTCGGCGCCCGCCCGCTGATGCGCGGCGACGAGGGCGGCCATCCCGGCCGAGGCCAGGAAGCTCACCTGGGACAGATCGATGATCACGGCCGCAGGCTTGCCGCCCAGCGTTGCCTCGATCGCATTCTCCAGCGCCGGGGCGGTCGCCAGATCGACCTCACCCGCCACCGTGAGGACGGTCGCTTCGTCGTGCACCGAGACCGATGTGGTCATCGCGTCGGCGAGGGGGTTCGCGTCTCCGGAAGTGTTGGTCACATCAAGACAATCTGCCATGAACCAGCGCTCCGCGCCGCATCGTCCGCCGTATTCACCGATGATTCGTAGCTTTCTCCGATGTGAAAACCCCAGCTACGGCACCCGATCCGGGAATTCATATCCGGCTCGCGACCGAGAACGATTCGGCGGGCAGTTTGGCCATCATATGCACGTGGGTGCCCACTCCCAGGTGGTCGATCACCAACTCGTCGGTCAGCGCGTGCATCATGGCGATGCCGCGCCCGCGGTAGCCCGGATCGTCCGGCAGCGGGCGCCAGACGCCGTTGTCGGACACCTCGATGGTGACCTGGTCCAGCGCGCAGTCGGCGGACAGCACGACGCGGCCGGGGGAGCCGCCGAGGTAGGCGTGCTCGATGCTGTTGGAGCACGCCTCGTTCGCGGCGGCGACCAGATCGGTGGCCAGCTCGTGCGGCACCGCGGCGGCGCCGAGCCATGCGGCGAACTCACGCCGTAGCTCGGCCAGCCGCCCTGCCTCGGCGGGCACGTCCAGTCGCAGCGCGCACGGCGGCTGCCGGTAGACGACCATCGCGACGTCGTCGTCGTAGCCCGCGGCCGGGCGCAGCCGCGAGAGCACCGAGTCGGCCACCTCACGCGGCAGATCCGCTGCCGCACCGGACAATTCGTCGGCGAGCTCGTCGAAGCGGAGATCGATGTCGATGCCCCGCTGCTCGACCAGGCCGTCGGTGAACAGCACCAGGGTCGAGCCCGGCTCGAGGACGGTGGTGGCCTCGGGGCGCTGGGTGTCGAAGGTGGCCAGCGGCACGCCGCGCCCGCCCTCGAGCAGCCGGCCCTTGGCGCCGGGCGCCGCCAGCACCGGGGGCATGTGCCCGGCGTTCGAATAGCGCAGCACGCCGCGCTCGGGGTCCAGGATCGCCGCGCACACCGTCGTGCACATGGCGCCCGGAATGCGGGCGGCAACGGTGTCCAGTTCGGCGAGCAGCTGCGCGGGGCCCGCGCCGCGCAGCAGCAGAGCCCGTGCGGCCGTGCGCAATTGGCCCATGACGACGGCCGCGGACAGGCCACGGCCGACGCAGTCACCGACCACCAGGCCGATCGCGCCGTCGCGCAGCTGCACCACGTCGTACCAGTCGCCGCCGATCTCGAGCGGCGGCAGCGCCGGCTCGTAGTGCACCGAGAATCGCGGCGGCAGCTCGATCGGTCCGAGCATGGCCCGCTGCAGGGTCAGCGAGGTCGAGCGGGCGGCATCGAAGTTGTGGGCGCGCTGCACGGCCAGGCTGAGCTGCCCCACCAGCAGCGAGAACAACGACCAGTCGCCCGGGCTGATCGCGCGCGGCGCGGCGAAGCGCAGCCACAGCGCCGCGTCGCCGGTCTCGCCCAGCGGCGCCACGATGCCCTCGGAGCTGGCCGCGCCCTCGGGGATCGCGAACATCGTGCGCCCGGGCCGCAGCCGGACCCGGTCCAGCAGGGCACGGGCCCGCGCGTCGAGCACCTGCCGCGACTGTGCGGCGTCGCCGCCCGAGACGTACAGTTCAGGCCCGGTCTGGCGGTTCGGCCACATCGACACGACCGCGGTCTCGGCGCCGATCGCGTGGCGCAGCTCCTCGAGCCCGACCGCGAGCACCTCGACCACGCTGGTGGAGGCGGCGACCGCGGTCGCCAGCCGCGAGACGGCCTGGTCGCGGGCCTGCGCGTCGTGTTCGGCGGTGACGTCGCGGATGGTACCGACGAAGATCCGCTCGTCGTCCTCGGGACGGATCAGCGACGAGGTGCTGACCGCGAGCCACAGCTGGCGGCCGTCGCGGTGCCGCACCGGCATCACGAACCGGGCCGCCTCGGTGCCCAGATCGGGATAGTGCGAGTCGTCGGAGATCGCCCAGGGGTGCGGCACCGCGTACGGCACCGCGTCCGGGCCGTATCCGGTCAGCGCGCCGAAGGCCGAGTTGACCTCGGTGACGGTGCCGCGCGAATCGGCCACGAAGAAGCCGTCCTGCAGCGATTCGACCAGCGCGGTGCGGAAGACGTCGCGGCCCTCGAGATCGTCGGCGCGCAGCCGCTGCAGCTCGTAGGAGCGGGTGCTGTCCAGGAAGCCGCGGGTGGCCACGTCCAGCGCGGCGAGGGTCTGCAGCAGGAATTCCAGCGCGGTCCGGTTGGATTCCGGATCCTCGCCGCGCTGGCGGACCTGTTCGGACGAGGCCAGCAGATGCCACTGCCCCAGCAGCCGGAAGTGGTGTTCGGTGAGGTCCAGGATGCTGACGCCCTCGACGAGGGCGCGCCTGCCGAGCTCGTAGCCCTCCGAGAGGGTGTACTGGGTCGGCGAATCCAGGTGCAGGCGAAGGGCATTGGTGTATGCCTCGCGGAATTCGGCCAGCACGTTGGTCATAGTGGAGGCCTGCCGGTGGCGGTGACCCGCCTCGGCCCGCTCATGGCGCCAGACCCGTGTGCCCGCGCTGGCGCGCGGCGAGCACCAGCGCGTCGTCGGTGTCCTTGGAGTGTTTGGCCAGCACGTCGGCGGTGATCTCGGCGGTCGGCCGGGCCAGGTCGATGCCGTCGACGAAGTCGCTGACGATGCCGTCGGTGGACATCAGCAGCAGATCGCCCGGGCGCACCGGCACGATCTGGGTGGGCAGGCTCGGCGGCAGCCGGTAGCCGACGATGCCCGCGGTGAGCAGGGCGGCCGCGCGGACCGCCGGTTTGCCGGGCGCCGCCGCGACGATGCGCGACTCGACATTGCCGACCCCGAGCCATTCCAGCCGATCCCCGGAGATGAACTTCGCGAGAGACAGTGCCGCGCCGCGGGTTTCGGTCATCGCGCGATGGCACATCACCGCCAGCACGTCCAGCGGTTCGGCCCGGTTCTCCGAAAGTACCTGTGCGGCACGGTCGGCCGCCTCCGCCGCGGCGGGGCCGTGCCCCAGGCCGTCGAGCACCGCGAACAGCGCCGAATCGCCGCCCGCGTCCAGCACCACCGCCCGGTCGCCGCACACCTTCTGTCCCGGGAGCGCGCGGCCCGCCGTCGCCCATTCGATGGTGCCGATGAGCCCGTCCTCATGCACCGCGGGGTACCCACTTCCACATCTCCACCAGCGTGCCCTGCCCGGGGGCCGAGTCGATGAGCAGCCGGTCCATGAGGCGCTTCGCACCGGGCAGCCCGAGACCCAGGCCGTGCCCGGTCGAATAGCCGTCCTCCAGCGCACGCGGAATGTCGATGATGCCGGGCCCCTGATCGTGGGCCTGCACCACCAGTGCGCGGCGTCCCTCGCGATCCTCCACGGCGATCCGCACCTCGCCGGTGCCGGCGTAACTGGTGATATTGCGTGCGATCTCCGAGATGGCCGTGGAGATCATGGTGATGTCGGTCAGGGTGAAACCAAGCTGCACTGCTAGTTCCCGCCCGGCCTGACGTGCGGTAACGATGTCTCCCGACACCTTGACCGCGATCACCATATTGTCAGCGACCACGGTTATTTCCGTCTTGGTTGCGGCGGCCGCTGCTCAGTTTCTTGTTGAGCCAGGACAGGCCCTCTTCGAGATCCAGGGCGGTGTGCATATCTTCGAAGGTCAGGCCGAGTTGGACCATGGCGAACGCGACTTCGGGCTGCAGGCCGACGATGACCGTCTCCGCGCCGCGCAGCTTGGTCATGTGGGCGATCGTACGCAGCGAGCGTGCCGCGAACGAGTCCATTACGTCGATCGCGGTGACGTCCACGATGATTCCCTGCGCGCGGTACCTGCTGACGTAGGTCATCAGGTCGTCCTGCAGGCGCTCGGTATCGGCATCCGTGAGCGCGGATTGCACGGATGCGATCAGGTAGGTGCCCTGCTTCAGAATGGGTACAGGCATAATTCCCGCCCCGGGTTACCGTCCGTCGCGATCGGTGAGGCGCGAGATCTCGTATCCGAGCAATCGCTCCGCCTCTTCGATACCACCCTGCAGGTCGCCGACCGCGTTCATCTTCGTCAGGTCCAGGCCGATGGTCACCAGCGCCAGCGCGATCTCCGAGGACAGGCCGGTGAGGATGACGTTCGCACCCATCAGGCCCGAGGCATCGACGGTCTGCACCAGGTGGTTGGCCACCGTGGAGTCGATCATCGGCACACCGGTGATGTCGATGACGACGACCTTCGCGCGATTCGCGCGGATCGCGCGCAGCAGCTGTTCGGTGAGCTGGCGGGCGCGCTGGCTGTCCAGCACACCGATGATCGGCAGGATCAGCAGCTGCTCGCGCACCTGCAGCACTGGCGTGGAGAGCTCGCGGATGGCCTCCTGCTGCTGGCGGATGACGCGCTCGCGCTCCTGGACGAAGGAGATGGCCACGGTGTTGGCAATGCGGTTCGCGGCGGGCTCGTACGCGTCCAGCACGTTCTTGAGCAGTTCGAAGTCCGTTTGGTACTTCTCGAACAGGCTGCGGGCCAGTACATCTCGCAGCAACAGCACGATGCCGATGACCTCGTCGGTCTCGACGCCTCGCGGGATGATGCGCTCGGACAGGTCGCGGGCGTAGGCCTGCAGGGCCTCGACGCTACCGGTCTCGAGCACCTCGACATAGTTGTCGTAGATCGAGGTGGCCTCGGAGAAGACCTCCTCGGGCGTCATCGCGGTCAGCAGCTGGGCGTCGGTGATCCGCCGGGCCCATTCCTCGCGCAGCTCGGTGCGGTTCTGACGCAGATGCTCGACCAGCTGTGGAAGCAGGTTGTCGACCGGGCCGGTCAGCAGTGAATCCGCCGAAAGGCCGGTGGGCACGTCGGACATGAAAACTCCTGCCCCTTTCCGTAAGGGTAGGTCGGTTGCTCCTCGGGTCGCTCGCACACGGCCGCATCTCGCATGCCTTGCCGAGCCTAGTCTTAGCCGATACCCGCTGCTTGCCAAACCAAACATTGATAGCACGACGGTGACTCAGCTCGCATGCCCGTTGAGATTACCGATCTTCCCGTCTCCCGGGGTGATCCGCCCATCCGACGGGCCGCGGTGATGGTCGAGCAGTGTGTCGTAGATATCAGCCAGCGCGGCGAGTTGATCACGGTCCAGCACGTCGATCATGTTGCGCCGGACGCTGTCGACGTACGCGGGCGCGGCGGTGGTCAGGACGTCGGAGCCCTTGCCGGTGAGCACGGCCGCGGTGCGGCGGGCGTCGTCCGGAATCGACTCGCGGGCAACGAGTCCGCGCTTCTCCATGCGGGTGATCTGGTGCGACAGGCGGCTCTGCGACCATTCGAGCACCGCGGCCAGCTCGGCGAAGCTGCGCCGGTGGTCGGGCGCGTCGGCCAGGCGCGCCAGCACGGTGTACTCCACATAGGTGAGGTTCGCCGCACGCAGCGAATCACGGCCCACGGCCGCGGCGATCAGGTCCCGGGTGAACACGAACCCGAGCCAGGCCCGGCTCTCGACGGTGTCGAGCCAGCGGGTTTCAGTCACGATGTTGCACCAGGCCCGTAATCGTTCATGCTGGTAGCGCTCACATTGCCCACAACCTTTACCGCACCCACACCGCGTCTCGTCACGCCTTCGCCTTCATCCGTTGTTCGTTCACCCCCTCAATGAGAGGTACACCCACCCTGTTGAAGGTGCAACCTATATGTCATTAGGTTTGCCTTACAAATGGGCGGCGGTGGCCGCTGGATACAGTGCGAAATGCCGTCTGACGCGCACGTGCGGCGGCCCAGGCCCCCAAAGTTCGAGGAGTGTGCGATTCGTGACCGCGCCTGAGTTCCTGTACTCGGATCTGCTGCCGACCGGCGCGGACGAGACCCCGTACCGGCTGCTGACCACCGAGGGCGTGAGCACCTTCAGCGCGGGCGGGCGGACGTTCCTGCAGGTCGAGCCCGACGTGCTGCGGATGCTGACCGCCGAGGCGATGCACGACATCAGCCACTACCTGCGCCCGGCGCATCTGGCCCAGCTGCGCAAGATCATCGACGATCCCGAGTCCTCGGGCAACGACCGGTTCGTGGCGCTGGACCTGCTCAAGAACGTCAACATCTCCGCGGGCGGCATCCTGCCGATGTGCCAGGACACCGGCACCGCGATCGTGATGGGTAAGAAGTCCGAGGGAGTTCTGACCGGAGCGGACGATGCCGAATGGATCAGCCGCGGCGTCTACGACGCCTACACGAAGCTGAACCTGCGCTACTCCCAGCTCGCCCCGATCACCATGTGGGACGAGAAGAACACCGGCTCCAACCTGCCCGCGCAGGTCGAGTTGTATTCCACCGCCACGGATCCCGCGCATCCGGCGTACAAGTTCCTGTTCATGGCCAAGGGTGGCGGCTCGGCCAACAAGTCCTTCCTGTACCAGGAGACCAAGGCGATCCTGAACCCGGAGCGGATGCTCGAGTTCCTCGACGAGAAGATCCGCTCGCTGGGCACCGCCGCCTGCCCGCCCTACCACCTTGCAGTCGTCATCGGCGGCACCTCGGCCGAATTCGCGCTGAAGACGGCCAAATACGCCTCGGCGCACTATCTGGACACCATGCCGACCGAAGGATCCATGGCCGCGCACGGCTTCCGGGACCTCGAGCTCGAGCAGGAGGTGTTCAAGCTCACCCAATCCTTCGGCATCGGAGCGCAATTCGGCGGCAAGTACTTCTGCCACGACGTGCGCGTCATCCGGCTGCCGCGGCACGGCGCGAGCTGCCCGGTGGCAATCGCGGTGTCGTGCTCGGCCGACCGCCAGGCGCTGGCGAAGATCACCCCCGAGGGCGTCTTCCTCGAGCAGCTCGAACGCGAACCGGCGCAGTATCTTCCGGAGCAGACCGACGCCATCCTCGGCGGCGACGTCGTCGAGGTCGACCTGAACCGGCCGATGTCCGAGATCCGCGCCGAGCTGTCGAAATACCCCGTGAAGACCCGGCTCTCGCTGACCGGGCCACTGGTCGTGGCCCGCGACATCGCGCACGCCAAGATCAAGGAGCGCCTGGACGCGGGCGAGGAAATGCCGCAGTACCTGCGCGATATGGCCGTCTACTACGCCGGACCGGCCAAGACGCCCGACGGCTACGCCTCGGGTTCGTTCGGTCCCACCACGGCCGGGCGCATGGACTCCTACGTCGACCAGTTCCAGGCCGCGGGCGGCTCGTTCGTCATGCTGGCCAAGGGAAATCGGTCCGCGCAGGTCACCCGGGCGTGCAAGGAGCACGGCGGGTTCTACCTCGGTTCCATCGGCGGCCCCGCCGCGCGGCTGGCGCTGGACTGCATCAAATCCGTCGAGGTCCTGGAGTATCAGGAGCTCGGTATGGAGGCGGTCTGGAAGATCGAGGTCGAAAACTTCCCGGCCTTCATCGTCGTGGACGACAAGGGCAACGACTTCTTCGCCGAGACGCAGAAGCCGATCGCGCTGCGGGTGCGCACCCGGTCCAAGGAACGCATCTGAGGGCGGGTTCCCGGCGTGCCCGTAGCCTGGGTCTGCCGTAATCCGCTCGGGTCCAGCGGATTACGGCAGCGCGCGGTGGCCTACCAGTCGATCCCCGAGCGCAACAGCCCGTCCGGGTCCACGCTGCGTCGCACCGCGCGCAGGCGGTCGAGGTTGCCCGCGTAGTAGCGCGCCGGATCGGCCGGTGGTTCCATGTAGTTGGCGTACGCCCCGGCGCTCGCGGACCCCAGGATGCGATGAGCGCCGGTGATCCAGTCGCGGGCGGCGGCGGGGTCGTCGGGGGCGTCCACGATCCACTGCAGGGTGGCGGCGTGGGCGCGCCAGGGGAAGGCCGAGGCGTCCGCGGCGGTGTCGCGGACGGCGCCGTCGAGCGGATCGATCAGGACGTAACCGGATGCGCCCGAACGGGATCGGGCAGTGACGATATCCACGATGGTGGTCGCGACCGCCGGGGTCAGCTCGGCCAGCACATCGGATCCGGCGACCTTCGTCGAGCGTGGCGTGGTCGAGCCGCCGCCGAGATCGTCGACGGCCGCCATGTGGTCGAGGGTCCGGCGATTGATGCCGGTGGGTGTGGTGCCCGCGGCGGCGGTGAGCGCGGCCCCGGCGGCGGCGCCCTGTCCGGCGGGCGTGACGATCAGCACCGCGCAGCCGAGTTCGCCCGCCGCCGAGGATATTTCGACGTTCGACCAGACCGTGCGGGCCGCGATCGGCTGCCAGCGTGCCCAGCCGGTGAGCACCTGTGCCGCCGCGCCGGCCGGGAAGCTCAGGCGCACGATGTCCCGGCTCTCGGCGGGGCAGGTGCGGTAGGTCAGTGAGGTGACGATGCCGGCGGTGGCGCCGCCGCCGCGCAGCGCCCAGAACAGGCCCGGCAGCTGCGTCGCGGAGGTCTGCGCCGAACCTCCTTCGGGCAGTACGACGTTCGCCGAGACCAGCCGATCGCAGGCGAGGCCGTAGCGGCGCGAGTCGACGCCGATACCACCGCCGAGGGTGAGTCCGGCGATGCCGACCGTGGAGCAGGTGCCCAGCGGCAGCGATCTGCCCGATGCGTTCAGCGCGGTCAGCACCGCGTGGGCGGTGGCCCCGGCGCCGATGGTGACCCGATCCCCGTCGGGGGTGATGCCGGACAGGCCGCGCAGATCGATCACCACCGCGCCGGTAGTCGCCGAGGCGCCGACATACGAGTGGCCGCCCGCACGGACGGCCAGTGGGAGCCGGTGATCGCGTGCGAAGGTGATGGCGGCCAGCACATCCGGTTCGCCGGTGGCCTGAACCACGGCGGCCGGGGTCTGTGAGTCGAACTGCGGATCGAAAAGCTGTGCGGCGGAGCGGTAGTCGCCATCGCCGGGAAGTGACAGCGTGCCCTGCAATCGCTTTCGCAGGCCGTCCCAATCCGCCGGATAGGCCCCCGCGGGCGGGGTGGACGTCAGGGCGCCCGCGCCGGCGGTGAGCGCGGCTGCTCCTCTCAGCAGGGCGCGGCGGGATACTCCGCGGCGGTCATGCGAATTCACCGGATGCGCTCCACGGGGGTCGGGGTTTTCGGTCGGCACAGGTGTCCGACGGTACCCGGTATACGCGGCCGGATCCGGCGTCGGTCCGCGCGGGGGACAGGGTGGTGAGCGCGAGCAACGCCGCTGCGCTGACCGCGGCGGCGGCCGCGAACAGCAGATGGGCCGGCGCCGGACGCGATCCCGTGCCGCGGGGCGGGATGGCGTTGTTCGAGTTGGCGGTATTCAATTGGCGGCCACGCAGGAGTTCGCGTAGGTGTGCCGGCAGTCGATTCCGCGGCCGTGCCAGTTGCCGGTCGCGGTGGCCGAGACCGGATCTCGGACGAAGGGGCACATGCCTTTCTGGATGTGCGGCAGATGCTCGAAGTCGGCGTTGTCGCGCTCCAGGGCCGCACAGGCCTCGTGGCTGGGCGGATGGGTGCCGCCGATGCCCGGGGCGCCGGTGAGCGTCACCGATGTCACCCCGGTGGCCGCCCCGGAGGCCATCGCCCTGCCCAGGGTGAGGGTCAGCTCGGCGGTCGCCGGATCCGGCGGTGCGGCGGTAGCCGTGACTGCCGACGCCGCGAGACTCAGCGCGAAAATCGGTGCGGCGGAGAGTATCCGGATCATGCGCGGCATCGGTCGGTACCTCCTGAGCGTGAGTTCGTCGGGCTGGGAAGCAATGGCGCACCGGTGGATCGATCGAGCGCCTGGACGACAGGGTAGCGAATGATTGGTTAACAGCATGCAAGTGCCTGGAGATCTCGCCGGAATGCGCGCTTCTCACGTCGATGCTAGTGCTCGGTAGGCGATTTTCTCGAGGCTGTCAGCAAAGGCGGCGGGCCTCGCGCGGACTGTGGCACATTGCCGGTTACCATCTCGGCATGCACACGCGAATTGCTGGATCGGTGCTGGTCTCCGGAATCGGGGTATCCGCGGTGGCCTCGCTGATCGCGCTCCGAAGCGAATCGGACATCCGTAACAAATTGCTGGAGGCCGACTTTCAGCTAACTGTGAAGAACGCGCCGGATGTGCTGTCCATTGCCGGTGTGGCGTAGATTGGGAACCGGCATTGTGGTTATCCGGCGACGTCCGGGCATCTGACCGGACCGTGCGAGACAATGGAGGTTGGGTTGCAAGGGCGGGTTGCGGACTCGGGCGGCTGGTCGGTGCCGCTCGGTGGCCGGAAACACGATGTGGACGCGCGGCGGGTGGATGTGCGGCGCGGTACCGGGCCGGAGCGTGGCGGGGCATGGGCTGGGTGGTGGGGTTCCTCGGGGTGGCTGCTACTGGAGTTTCCGACCGCGCTGCTGCTGGCGGTCTTCGTGGGCACCGGCTGGCTCGGCTATGCCCAGCACGGCCGGCCGACCAGGGACGCACCGATCCCCGCGGTCGTCGTGCCTGGCATCGGGGATGGGTCGGTCCCCAGTGTCGGTGCCGTGCCCGGTGATTCCGGAATGCGCTGAGTAGCGGACCGACTCACGCGTCCAGGATTTTGCCCGGATCGAGCAGTCCGTCCGGATCCAGGGCGCGTTTCACCGCGGCCATGATGTCCACGGCGGCACCGTGTTCGGGCCGCGGGTACTCTTTCTTGGCGAGACCGATACCGTGCTCGCCGGTGGCGGTGCCGCCCACGGCGAGTGCGTGACGCACCATCTCGTCCGAGAACCGCCGCGCCGCAGCGCGGTTCGCATCGGTGTAGGGCCACCGCACTCGGTGCCAATTCTGCGCCATCGATTTGTATCACCCTGTCGCCCGGGTGCTTTCGTGCTTCAGACCCTGTCTGCCGCCGGGGTAGGTGCGGAGCTCGTGGCGGCCGCGGCGGGTGCCGCACGATCGGACAGCACGAGCGCGGTGACGAGCACGATCGCGTGCGCGAGGTAGACCGTGACCCCGGGGGGCAGATATTGCGCGGCCGCGGCCGCGGCGAATGTGCCCAGCGCAGAACCGAATACGGTCGCGCTCGCCATCGCGGTGCGGCCGCGCTCGCCGCGGCGCTCGAGGATGAGCCCGGCCGGCGATCCGGTGACCAGGGCCCACCTACAGGCCCGCGCAGATCCGTGCGAGGCAGGCGAGCCAGGCCGAATGTGCCAGTGCCATCGCGCAATCGGCGCCCGCGCCGCAGGCGCTGCCCACCCCGATGCGCCACCACCACCCCCTGCGTGAGGGGGGCGTACCGAGCAGGGGCAGCGCCGGCGTCAGCGCGAACAGGTACGCGGCGAAGATCACCGTGATGAGCAGCGGCGCGAGCGCCCAGGCGTGCTGGTAGTACGGCATCATGCCGGTCGCCGGAGTCGGCTGCGCCATGATGAGCACCAGCAGTTCTCTACTCGACAGTGGCGCGGGCGCGGGTGTCACACTGGCCCGGCACGCAAGGAGGGTGATGGCCCACTACAACCGCATCGCCGGACAGGATCTCGGTCGCCTGGCCGCGCTGAGCGATGGAATCTTCGCCGTCGCAATGACACTGCTGGTGCTCGACCTGCACGTACCCGCCACCCAGATGTGGCACGAGCGCCTGCTGTGGGCGCCGGGGGCGGTGTCGGCCGAGGCGCCGGTCTGGCAGGTGATCACCGACGTGGGCCCGAAGTTCGCGATCTGCCTGCTCGGCTTCGTGACTCTGGGCATGTTCTGGCTGGGCCAGCAGGCTCAGCTGAACCTGATCGCCCGTGGCGACCGGACGCTGGCGTGGATCCACATCATGTTCCTGTTCGGAATCGCGGTCGTGCCGTTCGCGACGGCGCTGCTGGCGGCGTTCACCGCCGCGCGGCTGGCGCTGCTGGTCTACTGGGTGAACCTGGTGTATCTGGGCCTGGTGCAGCTCGCCGGGCTGCGATACGCCGAACGCGCGGGCCTGCTAGGCGAGCAGAGCGGCCCGCGGGACCTGCGGGCGATCCGCCGCCGCATCGTTGCCGTGCAGGGCCTGTACGCCGCGGCGGTGGCGCTGTGCCCACTGAGCACCTATCTGAGCATCGCCGTGATCATTGCGCTGCAGCTGGATTCGGCCGTGTCCCCGCGCATCGGCCTGCTGAACCGGCTGTGACGGCGCGGCGATGCCGTCCGCGGTCTGCTGTGTGACGGCAGGGTCGGCTTCTCCGTGCCCGAACTGGCCGCCGAGGCCGGGGTCGGGGTCGCCACGGCCTACCGGCATTTTCCGACGCCGCAGGACGCGATGCGCGCCTTTCACCGGCGCGCGATCGAACAGCTGCTCCAGGCGTTCACGGCGGCGGTCGCCGCGCACTGGGACCGCGAACCCGATCCGGTCGAGCGCTTCCACCGCTTCTGCGCCACCTGGGTGGAGCAGTCCATGCAGTGGGGGCCGGCCGTGCGCTACATCCGCAGCAGCGCCGGATTTATCGAGCGGCTCAACGACGGTGACGAGGCGATCACCGATATGCACGCCATGCTTGCCGATGTGCTGGTGCCCTCGCGCGCGAGGGAAGGACCAGCGAACTCGACCTCACCTACGCGGTCCTGCTGTGGATCATCATCTTCGACGAACACGTCGTCTACGACCTGGCCGAGCATCGCGGCCGGCAGCCCGCGGAGATCACGGCGCATTTGACCCGGGCTGTCGCGCGGGCGCTGGGCATCACCGTGTGAGAGCGCGATCGCCCCCGCGCACCTGGTGTCCAACCTCCTTCCGGCGTCCGGTCGATCGTCGTCGCCGCGGTCGGCCCGGCATGCTCGGGTCGGGATCCTCAGCGAACCAGCGGATTCCGGCCGAGGCGGCCGTACGACGGTGGACAGCACGCCGGAATTGCGGGGACCGAGAAGACGGCCGGCAGTGGGACTAGGGGGTGGCCAGCGCTTCGTCCAGCGTTATGGCCCCCTCGACCGTGTGCGCGATGCGGCGGCGGTTCGGCGAGCCCAGGGCTGTGGTCAGGTCCGAACCGTCGTGCTCGGCCAGCAGGTCGCGCGAATCCCACACCAGAAGCGTTGCGCTGACGGTGTTCTCGGCCGCCGAGTGCGCCAGGTCGTAGTGCGCGCAGGCAGGCACGTGGTCGTAGGTGATCCACAGGTCGTAGCCGGTCATGAACAGATCCAGATCGAAATCGACCGACAGGCCCAGCAATTCGCTGCGGCCGTTGTCGTCGACGCCGGCGAACGCCTCGTCGAGCGCGAGCAGCCGCGGCGCCTGTGGATCGGCCGAATCGAGCATCACGTGGGCGGCGGCGAACAGCGGCAGATGCAACGAGACGGACTGCTCGCCGCCGGACAGCGCGCTGTGCCGGGCCACGGTGAGGCGGTCCTCGTTGCCGTCGCCGGTGATCAGCGTGAACGAGAAGATTCGCCAGGTGCGGTAGTCGAGTGTGGTGGCCAGGATTTCCGGATACGAGCGCTCGGGGTGCGCGGCGCGCGCGGAGCGGATCTCGGCGGCGAAATGAGCGCGGATGGTGGCCAGCTCGTCCGGGCCCAGCTCCGACGCGTCGCGGTCCAGCAGCTTGCACACCGCGCGCGCCGACTCGGGCAGATTGTCCGCCAGCACCCAGTGCACGCCGATGGTGTTGCCCGAGGACATGCGGCGCTGCTTCATCTCGGTGCCCATGCGGGCGATGAGATCGCGTGCGTCGCAGGTGCGTTCGTGGATCTGCTGGGCCAGGCCCGTCAGCAGCGCGTCCTCGAGGATCCGGCGCTCGGCGTCGGTCAGCAGCAGCTCCTGATCCGAGCGAGCCGCGGCGATGCGCCCCGCGAAGTCGGCCAGGGCCGCGACGCCCTGATCGTCGTGCACCTGGACCACGGTCAGGCCGTCGGCGGCGTCCCACTGCAGCCGGTAGTCCTGGCGGGCCGCGGCCAGGGCGGCGTCGAACTCCTGCAGCGCCGCGGTCACCGCGCTGCGCGTGGACTTGCGGGCCGCCTCGCCCGCCCGCACCGAAGACGTTGCGGCGGAAAGGTTGTCGAACAGCATCTGTACCTCATCCGGGAGCACGCGCAGCTCCATCTCCGGGCCGCCGGTCTCGATGCGGTAGAGCAGTTGCTCGGCGGTGGACCACGCGGCTTCGCTGCTGGGCCAGCGGCCCTCGGGCGGCGCACCGAGCAGGCTCAGCAGATCCGGTCGGGCGTAGGGCGCGAGATGTTTGACATCGGAGAGCAGTTCGGTCAATGCCGTGCCCAGCGCGTCGTGCGCGGCCCGGAAGGCGCCCTCGGCGGTGCCCACGCCCTCGATCGCCTCGGCCGCCGCCCGGCGCGCGGCCTTCTGCTCGGCGCGCGCGGCCTCGATCCGCTCGCGCGCCTGATCGAGCTCGCGGTCGATGTCGGCGGCCCCGGCGCCGAGGGCCTCCCGCAGCGTCTCGAGCTTGCGCAACTGCTCCTCGTACCCGGCGCGCGCGGACTCGGCCTCCTCGGCGAATGCCTCGGCCAGATCTCGCGATTCGGCAAGACGATCGTCGGTCTCGCGCGCGCGTTCGTGGTCGCGCTGATGGTCCCCGCGCAGCCGCAGCAGTGCGGTGCCGGTGTTCTCGAAGTGCCGGATGGCGGCGGCCAGGGCGTCGAGCTCGGCCGCATCGCGCGGGACGTTGTGGGCGGCCGCGACCGCCCGGACCTTCTTGTCGGCGGCGGTGAATTCGCTCACCGCCTGATCCAGATCTCGCTCGGCCTGAGTCGCGCCCTCCGCGCGCGAGCGCAGCATGCCCGCGGCCTCGGACACCGCGCGCAAGGCCGCGGTGACTGCATGGGTGCGCGGCAATGCCTTGCCCGCAGCGGTGATTCGGGCGAGCTCGGCGGTCGCGGCCTCCTGCTCGCCGACCGCGTCGTGCCGGGCCTGCTCGGCGGCCTCGATCGCCTCGGCGAGCTCGGCCAGCCGAAGCTCGCGGCGCCGGGCGCGGGCGGTGGCGCCGATGAATTCGGCGTGCGGCTTGGTGTGGCGGCCCAGCTGCACGCCCTGCCGGTAGCGGCCATCGGCGGCGATCGTGATCGAGGCGGACGCTATTCCATCGACGGTGCCGGCCGTCATGAGCACCGGGTCACCGGCGGTGCGGGCGCCGGCCGCGCGCGAGTGGCCGGTCTGCGCACGGGACGAGCCGGAGGTCGCACCGTCGACTCCGAGTACGTCCGTTCCCGTTGCCGACGGGGCGGTACAACCGCCTGGCGCGGCGGCGTTGTCGGCGCGCGTGGTCGCAGTGCCGCCGAGTGCGGTGGCGTTGTTCTCGGGTGTGGTCGCGTTGCCGTCGGGCCGGGTCGCGGCATCACCGGGCGTCGTCGCGTTGTCGGCGCGTGTGATCCCGCTGTCGCCGGGCGTCGCCGACGTGTTCTGCGCTGCTCCGCCAGGCGATCGACGAGTGGGGGTCCCTGGTGTCGACGTATCGCCGCGGGTGACTGCGTCCGCCAGCGCGATGGAGGCGAGTACGCCGCGGACGGTCTCGCGAGGAACGGTCAGGGCATCCGAATCATCCTCTACGACAAGCACGTCAGCGAGAGTGCGCCCCGCCGGACGCAGCTCGGGAGGCAGCGGGACGAGGAACTGATCCGAATCATGTGGCGGCAGTTCGGCCCCGGTGCAGACCCAGCCGTCAAGCAGATCGGCCGCCTGCAGGGCGGACTCGATCCCGGCGGCGTGCTCGGGGGAGACGTCGTCGGCAAAGCGCACCAGGCGCCACAGCGGTGCGCCCGGGTGGGCGTCGCGGGGGCCGGTGCGGGCGGAGAACGGCGGTGGGGCGTCGTCCTTTTCGGCGGCGACCCGGTCCCGCTCCGCGCGCAGCGCGGAGGTCCGGGTGGTGGCCTGCTCGGCGGCGGCGAGCGCGGTCTGGCGTCGGGCGTGGATCGCGTCGGTGAGCGGTTCGGTGTGTTCGGCCAGGACCTCGGGCAGGGTGGGCGCATCATCGGCGCCCGCCCGGCTCAGGGCGGCATCGAGCGCGGCGAACAGTCCGGCCGGGGAGTTCCCGGCGGCCTCGTCGTCGCTCTCGCGCCATGCGCGGCCGTGGGTATTCCACCATTCTCGCAGCGCCGCAGCGGTTTTGGAGCGGGCCAGGGTGACCGCGCCCTCGGCGCGGGCCAAGTCGGCGGCGGCGGTGTCGCGTTGCTCGCCCGCGCGCTGGGCGGCGCGCTCGGTGCGGGTCCGGTCGGCGGCGGCGGTGTCGACCAGCGTCAGCGCCTGGCGGACCGCGCGCACGTCGGCATCGCGTTCCTCGGCATGACTGCGCACGGTCGTCGTCAGATGTTCCGCGCGTGCGGATTCCGGCAGCGCCGACCAGGCGATCCCGGCTTCCTCGGCGGCCGCGCGCAGCTCGTCCTCGCCGCGCGAGAGGGCCGCGGCCGCGGATTCGACCGCGGTGCGGGCCCGTTCGGCCTCCGCGCCGCGCTGGTCCACGGCCTGCTGGGCCTTGGTGGCCTTGTCGCGGTGTACCGCGGCGGAGGTCTCGAGGCGCCTGACCGCGTCCGCCAGGTCGTCGAGCTGCTGCTTACCCTCGTATGCGCTGGAGCGCTGCAGGGTTTCGCGGTCGGTGAGGGCCTGTTCGTAGGCGCGGTCGGCGGCCTCCGCGCGCGCCTCGGCGTCGGCTCGACCGCTCTCGCGGCGCTCGCGCAGCGCGGTGGCCGCGAACAGGGCGGTGCTCGAGTGGGTGACCGCGTCCAGGCGTCCGCGCACCTGCTCGACATCGCTCTTTGCCTGTACCGCAAGGTATTTGCGATACACGTCCACGAAGGTGCGGGTGGCGGTGTCGGCCTGGACCAGGCCCTCGAGGGTGCGCCCCACCTCCTCCATATCGCTGAATGAGCGGGCGGCGTCCAGGATCAGTTGCTCGTCCAGCGGACGCAGGCCGTCGGTGAGCGCCTGCGAGAGGCCGCGCGGATCGAGGTTCTTGGCCAGCTGCGGGCGGCGCAGCGTCAGAATGAGATTGATCAGCTGGTCGTAGCGCTGCAGGCCCAGGCCGAACATGCGCGCGTCGATGGCCGCGCGGTAGTCCACCGGCCGGTCGGTGATGGCGTCGGTGCCGATCTGCTCCGCGAGCTGTTTGCGGGTGAACGGCCGATCGTCCGGTCCGATGAGCGAGAAGTCCACGCCCACACGGCCGTCGGCGACGAAATACCAGCGGGTCACCTTGTCCGAGGAGCGGGTGGCGCGCATGCCGATGCCGACGGTGACGATCTCGGGATCGTCCCAGCGCCCGCGCGCGAACTCCATCCACACGTACGAGTACGCCGATTCCTGCTTGCGGTACAGCAGATTCGACTTCATCGTGCGTTCTTCACCGGCGAACGGGTTGAGCCGGCGCGGCTCGATCCGCCCGTCGAACACGAACGGGAACAGCACCTCGAGGCCCTTGGTCTTACCCGAGCCGTTCGGCCCGCGCAGCACCAGCCGCCCGTCGGCGAAGCAGAATTCCTGATCGCGGTAGTCCCAGAGGTTGATGATGCCCGCGCGCGTCGGCACGAACCGAACTCCACCGTGTATGAGCTCCATCAACTCCCCTTCTGTGCTGAGTGGATCTGCCGCCCGCGGGCCGGCGCGCCCCGTGCGCGCCGAGCCCGGGAAGGCCCCGAACGCTGACGGGGATTCGGAATGCGGCGCAGTCCCCGGACGCCGAACCGGCCCCGAACCGTCCGTACGCACCGGGCGGTCATGTCGCGGCCCCGGAGGCAGCGGCGTGGTCGCCGAGTGCGGTTGCCGAGGCGAAGAGTTCGGATTCCGCCCGCGTGCGTACGGTGACGACCGCGCCGCGGTAGCGGGCGAGGGCGGGCAGGATCAGCAGGGCGTCGTCCCCGGGGGTGAGAGGTGCAACAGCCGTGACGGTCGGTGTCTCGTCGGATTCTGTTGGTACGGGCTCGGATTCGTGGACCGCCGATTCGGATTCCGCGGCTGCGACCGCGGATTCGGTTGCCGGCTCCGGCACGACGTAGCGCTCGAGCAGGCGCAGGCGTTCGAGCAGGGACAGCACCTCGCGGGTGAGGCCGGGGACGTCGGCCTGCCACTGGGCGGCGAAGGTGGACCCGTAGCGGTCGGTGAGGGCCTGGACGGTCTCGCGGATCCATGCCATGGGGATGATCGGGTAGCCGTTCTCCACCACGTCGTGCGGCTCGTCCGGATCGGGCGAATCGTCCTCGGGGACATCGAAATCCGGCGGCACGACCAGGGGCGCGAAGACCGTCGACCCCGGGATCGCCTCGTCGAGCGCGGCCGCCAGGGCCGTACCCGGCTCGGGCCGCGGGCGGCGCTCGACAGGGTGGTCGATGTCCAGCACCAGATCCGCGATCTCGCCGACCAGCAGCAGCGCCACCTGGGCCAGGGTCCCGGTCCCGGGGAATCGGATGTCCGAGAAGCGGCCCGAGGTGTCGATGAGCGCTACGCCCTCGGCGCGGCGCTCGGCACGCAGGCCGGTGAGCAGCTCCACCTCGGCCACGATTTTCTCGGTGGCCAGTTGCGCCCGCTCCTCACCGGTGAGCTCGCCGGCGTACACCACGGGCCGCTCGACCAGCGCGCGGCGCACCCGCCGGGCCGCCGCGGCGCGGGTCTGTGGCGCGAAACGGCCCGCGCCGCCCTCGGATTCGCCGCCCAGCAGTCCCTGCACGCTCTGTAGATGCTGCAGCGCCCGCGGCGGCCGGAACAGCGCGAGCACCACGGTCCGGTCGATGTCGTACAGCGCCTCGCCGGCCTCGGGATCCGCCGCCCAGCCGCCCGCGTCGCCGTCGGCCAGCGTCAGCGCGCCGCGCGCGCCCAGCCAGGCCACCGCGTCGACGAAGGCGTCCCGATCCGCGGCCCGGTCCGTGGAGAGTTCGAGCCCGTCCACCCGGGTCGCGTAGGACGCCACCCGGTCCGCCAGCTCCGACAGTGTGATCTGGTCCCCGGCACGACCCAGCGCTGCCAGCGCGAGCGCGAGGTAGGCGTAGCGACGGCGGTCGAAGACGCGCTCGGCGGGCGTGCGCGCCGGGCGGCCGGGATCGAGCCGGTCCAGCACGGGAAACAGCCGCGCGGTGGTCTCGGTGACCTCGAGCCGATACCCGAAGAGCTCGGCCAGATCCTCGCGCAGCTCGGTGGCCCAGCGCCGCATCAGCGGTAGCGCGATGCGATCCGGATACGTCCGCGTGACAAGGTGATTGGACAGAATCACCCGCGCCGCGCGCTGATAGCTGTCCAGCACAAGCGAATCGATCGAGCGTGCGTGGATCACGACTGTTCTCCCGCCCCGGGCGTCGCCGCGCCGGCCGCCCCGCCTCGCGCTGTCGGTCGCCCTCCTGCGGAAGGCGTACGCGCACGGCCGTTCTCGCGCACCTCGAGGCGCCGCCCGTTGAGATGCAACAGGCCCCGCGAGGTCCGCACGACCGTCGACCCCGGATGCTCGCGCACGGTCAGGGTGACCCCGCTCTCGGATCCGGTGGTCCCGCTGCGTCCGCTGACGGGCACCCAGGCGGTCGAGGCGGCGTCGAGCAGCCGCAGCAGCACCTCGGTCTCGCCCTCGTCCAGGATCCGCTCGTGCACGTCGGCGGCGGCCAGGGACTGGGCCGCGGCGGCCCGCGCGCGCTGCGCGTCCAGCTGGGCCTGGCGCAGCCGCCGGATGCCCGCATCGTTGCGCGAGATGCGCGAGGGCGCCCCCGGCGAGGGCGGGCGGCCGGTCTCCGCCAGGGTGCGCGCGATCTCCAACGGCGGTGCGTCCCACCACGATCGGATCGCCGGAACGACATCAGCGTCCGGATGTTCCATGGACAGGTGGCGGGGGCGGCTCAGCCCGAAGACCGCGTCGAACAGCGCGTGCGCCGCCTCGGCCGACGGCGTCGCGGTGAACCACCCGGCCAGATGCCGCAGCGCCGACTCCCGGCTCACCCCGCCCTTGCGCGTCTCGGTGACCCGGCGCAGCAGCGAGAGCACCGCGGCGATGGCACTCATCGTCGCATCCCGGAGCCGCTCGGCCTCGGTTCCGGCCGGACCGTCGGCCGCACCGGATTTGCCTTCGCCCGAACCGATGTCGGCGGCAGTGCCGACGAACCACCCGCGCAGCCCGCGCCAGCGGTCTCGCCAGTCGTCCTCGCGATCGGCGACGCTCAGCAGGACGCGCTCGTCGCACGCCGCGGCTCGCGCGATCATCTCCTCGACGCCGGTGTCCTGCACCTCGGCGATCGCGGCGGCAAGCCGCGGGGCGAACCGCGCCAGATCCATGCTGAACTCGCGCATGTGCGCCAGCAGCGCATCCTTGTGCGCGAGAAACGATTCCGGTGTCGCCTCCGTGGTGCGCACCAGGTCTCCGAGCGTCAGGTAGAAGTGCGCGGCCCGGTCGGCCAGCTCCGAGAGCGTGGTGTCGAGCCGTTTGAGGATGCGGTAGACCCGCTCGGCATCGCGGGCGCGGTTGGCCTGCGCCAGCGCCTGCAGATCGGCCAGCAGCTCGGGCAGCACCAGGCGCGAGAGGGCCGCCTCGTCCAGCCGCGCGCCCAGCACCTCGGTGACCGCTCGGTAGGCGTGGTATCCGCCCTGGGAGAACTGGTAGACGAAGTGCCGGTTGCGATATTCGGCGAGCGTCGCCGCGCGGGTGCCGTCGTAGCTACGCTCCAGCACGCCCCACTGGTGCAGCTGTTCGAGCAGCGGTCCGACCTCGAGGGCGGACAGCCGCGGCGCGTCGGAGAACCGGGCCAGGGCGTCGGCGACGTCGCTGGCGTGCAGCAGCACCACATAGGCGGCGCGAGCCTGGTCGAACGCGCGCAGCACCCACAGGTATTCACCGCGCTTCTCGGCCGTGGCGAAACCGAACAGCCGCAGGCGGTCCTCGACCGCGAGGGCGTCGATTCCCGCGGGGGCGAAGACAACTCGGCCCCGCGGGATGGCGGAATCATCGAAAAGAGCGTCCGGTCCGGCCGCGCGCGTGGTATCCGGGGGGACCCCGGGTGCGGCCGCGAGGGAACCCGTGTCGACCGCGGGCGCGGCGGCGGGCAGCAATCCTTCAGCGGACTCGGTCACCGGGACAGGGTAGTACCGAACCCGAGGCGCGCTACGCGGTGCCCGGGCGTCGGCGCGCCGCGCGGGGCGTGCCGGGACTCCCGGCGCCTAGCGGCCGCTTCGCTGCGGCGCGTGCGACATGCGCACCGTCGGCTCGTCCGGCCCGCCCTCGGCCGCACCGGTTCCGACGGCGACCGCGGAGCGCTCGACCGTGAGCAGGCTCTCCTCGTTGTGCTCGGCGTGATAGGCCCGTCCGCCGCCGTTCAGGCCGAACAGTCGCTTGGACCACAGCAGCCACAGCACCGCGACGATGTTGATCGCCAGCATGCCCGCGCGCAGCACGGTGATCTTCTCGGTGAGCTCGTAGATCTCCAGCGGCAGGAAGATGGCGGTGGCGATGACGGCGAAGTATTCACCCCAGCGCTGCGCCAGCCACAGCCCGATTGCCTCGATGAACTCGATGATGGCGTAGGCGAGCAACCCGGCCGCGATCAGGGTGAGCACGGTCGGGGAGAGCTTCCAGCCCTCCTCGATGAAGTGCACGATCTTCGAATTGTCCGGGTTCCATCCCAGCTGGTCGGTGATCGGCCGGATGAGCGGCATTTCCTTGTCGAACGATTCGTGCAGTTTGGTCTGCGAGCGGCGCACCTGGAACACCCCGGCGGCCAGCGCGACGAACAGCACTCCGCGGAAGATCCGCTCGACGGCCAGCAGTCGCATGATGAATCGGTCCCGCAGCAGCCGCCCGCGCGGCACCTCGGGCGCCTCGTCGGCGGGGCCACGCCCGCGCGGCTCGCCGACGACGAAGTCGCCGCAGCGCAGGCACCGCCAGGCGGTCCCGGCGGGAGTCGAAACATGAAGGCGGCGGGCAAGTTCGGTCTCGTCGGGCGCGTAGGTGGCATGCCCCCGCCACGAGCAGGTCCGCAGACTGAAGTCCATCGCAGGAGGGTAGCAATTGTCGCGTTCGCGCGGGCGAATCAGTTTGTGGTCAGGCAGCGGAGCTGATCCAGATAGTTGTGGGTGCGCGGGTCGTCGGGATAGCGCTCGATCATCTCCCGCGCGGTCTCCCCGGCGATCCACATCAGCGACGGCAGCGACCGGCGCGTGCCGGAGAACGCGCGTAGGCCCTCGTCGACGGCCAGATCCAGATCTCGCCGGCGCACCGCCACGACGGCCAGGGTGAGCTGAGCCTCGGAGACGCGCATCGGTTTCAGGACCGTCCCGCAGGGCCCGGTGGACGTCTGGATCACTTGGCGCGCATGGCTTTCCGCGAGGCTGTCCTCGCCGATGGTGCGGCAGCAGTCCATGGCGTAGAAGTCGAACTTCTGCGGATCGACCACGAAGTGGTTGTCCAGATTGGCCGGATGGTCGAGGCGGTCCAGGATGGCGCGACCGCGGCGCAGCGCGGCCTCCATCGCCGACCGGTCGCCGATCCGCGCCCAGCCCTTGGCCTGCTGGGCGGCCAGCAGTACACCGACGCCGAGCTGCTGGGTGGTCGCCACGGCGGCATCGGCGGCGTCGATGGCGCCGCGGTAGTTGCCCTGGGTGAGCGCGAACCATGCCGCCATTTCCGCGCCCCAGCCGAGGATCTCGGCGTGCTCGGCCTCGCGGCCCAGCGATAGCGCGGCGCGGCGGGTGGCCTCGGCCGCGGTGCGGCGGCCCAGGTCGTAGTCGGCGCAGCCGACCAGTAGTGCGACCCAGCCCGCCAGCACGAGCACCTCGCGATGCTGCGCCAACGTAAGTCGACCGTCCAGTAGGGAAGTGATGCGGCGTAGCCAGGCCGTGCCCTCGGCGTGCAGGTCGTGCGGATCGGCGCAGGAGTATTCGCAGCACAGCCGCTCGGCGGTGATGCGGATGGCTTCCAGGGTGGCCGAGGAGACGTCGGACATGCGCAGCCGGCCGAGGAATTCCAGAGTGTCCATCCCCGTGGACGACAGCAGCTCGTCGTCGCGATTGGGCCGGGCCTTGGGAAAGAACGCGGCGGTGACGGTGTCGAAGGCGGCGGCGATGATCGGCGCGTAGAACTCGTCCGGCCGGGACTCGCCCGATTCCCATCGGCGCCAGTTGCGTAGCAGGGTGCTGTCCGTCGGCAGGGTGTGCGAGGATTTGGCGCGCATCGCCCGTACCGCCTCGGTTTGTGACCACCCCCTCGCGTCGCGCTCGGAACGCATCCTGACTGCCCAGACGGGTCGATCGTCACCAGCGGCCACCTATGTAGTATCCCCCTAGTTAACGCAAGATGGCCCGGATAGGGCATCTCGATGTCAGTGGATTGACATCTGTAATTGCATTTGTAGATGATGCATGCTCTATACAGGAAGCTCCGAAGGCCCTTCGGTACCGCGGATCAGCGGTGTCCGGTCGCAACGGCAGTACCTCGTCCCAGCAGTACCCCGCCGCAGGCGGGTATCCGACAACAGAACAGCGAATTCTTATCCAGATCCAATGGAGGTTCGGGTGGAAGCGTTGATCTATGGGTATGTGCGTGACGAACTGGCCGACGGCCACTCCCAGGAGCTCGAGGACGCCATGTGCAGCCTCGCGGCGTCCGCCGGAATGTGTTTCGCCGCGACGTTCCATGAATCGACTACCGGCGACGGCACCGCGTTCGCGGAGTTGACCGCCGAGCTCAAGCGTGCCGACGCGCACCACGTGGTGGTGCCGTCGCTGGATCATCTGGCAGGCCAGACGATTCCGCGCGACATCCTGATCGCGAAGCTGGCGGAGGATGCCGAGGCCCGATTGTGGACGGTCGACCATCGTTCCCAGGTGCCGCAGATTCTGCCGGACGCCGAGACCGACGACCTGGCGCTGATCGCGACCACCGAGGTCTGATCGCGCCGGATCGCCCGTGGCCCCGGGCGGAAATCGCCGCGGGGCCAGGGAGTTTCGCAGTACTACATGCCGAACCCGGCCGCGGGACCGCCCCGGCGGCGCAGGTACTTCTCGAACTCCGCGGCGATGGCGTCGCCGTCGATCTTGGACATCGCCTCGTTGAGATCCACCGCGGCGTCGCCGCGCTCCTCGAGCGAGCGCACGTAGTCGCTGACCTCCTCGTCACCGGCGGTCATCTCGTCCACGGCCGATTCCCAATCCTCGGACTGGGCGGGTAGCTCGCCGAGCGGGACCTCGATGTCCAGGACCTCCTCGACGCGATGCAGCAGGGCGATGGTGGCCTTCGGATTCGGGGGTTGCGACACGTAGTGCGGCACCGCGGCCCAGAACGAGACCGCGGGCACACCCGCGCGCACGCACGCGTCCTGCAGCACGCCGGTGATGCCGGTCGGGCCCTCGTAGCGGGTCTGCTCCAGGTTGAACTGCTCGGCCGCCTCCTTGTTGTAGGCGGTGCCGGTGACCGGGACGGGACGGGTGTGCGGCGTGTCCGCGAGCAGCGCGCCGAGGATGACGACGGTGGTGATGTGCAGCTGCTCGACGAGCTCCAGGATGTCGTCGCAGAAGCTGCGCCAGCGCATATTGGGCTCGATCCCGTGTAGTAGCACCACATCGCGATCGCTACCGGGGGGCGAGCAAACCGACAGCGTCGTGGCGGGCCACTGGATCTCGCGGGTGACCCCGTCCACCTGGCGCACCGTCGGACGGTTCACCTGATAGTCGTAATAGTCCTCGGAATCGAGCTCGGCGAGGGGTTCGGCGTCCCAGATCAGCTCCAGATGCTCGACGGCGCCGCTCGCTGCGTCCGCGGCGTCGTTCCAGCCTTCGAAGGCGGCCACGAGCACCGGATCGCGCAGCGTCGGCAGGTCCGGATCGGGTGATGCACTGGCGTTCACCCGGCCAGCCTACGGCGTAGAGGCCCTGCCTTTCACGGCATATTGCTCGAGAGGGCGTGTCGATGCCGGGGGCATTAACACAAGGCGATGTGGAACGGTGCAAATGTGGCGCAGGACACTCCACCGGGCCGCTACCTGGCGTTTACCCGGCGCACCGGTCGGAGCTGTCACAGGCTCCCACTACTCTTTAGTGCATGTCTGCGTCTTCCCGCATCGAGTTCGATACCACTCTGCTCGACACGCTCGCCCGGCGTGTGGTGATCGGCGATGGCGCGATGGGCACCATGTTGCAGGCTGCGGATCTGTCGCTGGACGATTTCCGTGGCCTGGAGGGGTGCAACGAGATCCTGAACGAGACCCGTCCGGATGTGCTGCGGCATATCCACCGCGCGTACTTCGAGGCGGGCGCGGATGCGGTGGAGACCAACACCTTCGGATGCAATCTGCCGAACCTGGCTGATTACGACATCTCCGATCGGATCCGGGATCTCTCGGAGCGGGGCACGCGGCTCGCGCGCGAGGTGGCCGACGAGATGGGGCCGTCGGCGGACGGCACCCCACGCTACGTGCTGGGCTCGATGGGGCCGGGCACCAAGCTGCCGACCCTGGGGCATGCGCCGTTCGCGGTGCTGCGCGATGCGTACGCCGAGGCGGCGCTGGGCATGCTGGACGGCGGCGCCGACGCGATCCTGATCGAGACCTGCCAGGACCTGTTGCAGGTGAAGGCCGCGGTGACGGGCTCGCGGCGCGCGATGCTGACCGCGGGTCGGCGGATTCCGATCATCACGCACGTCACCGTCGAGACCACCGGCACGATGCTGGTGGGCAGCGAGATCGGCGCGGCGCTGACCGCGATCGAACCGCTGGGCGTGGACATGATCGGGCTGAACTGCGCGACCGGCCCGGCGGAAATGAGCGAACATCTGCGGCATCTGTCGCGCCACGCCCAGGTGCCGGTATCGGTGATGCCCAACGCCGGCCTGCCGGTGCTAGGTGCGAACGGCGCCGAATACCCGCTGACGCCGGAGGAATTAGCGCAGGCACTCAGCGAGTTCGTGTCCGAATTCGGGCTGTCGATGGTCGGGGGCTGCTGCGGCACGACGCCCGAGCACATCCGGCAGGTCGCCGCGGCGGTCCACGGGACCGCCCCGGCCGTGCGCACGCCGGTGCACGAGCCGAGCGTAGCGAGCGTCTACACCGCGGTGCCGTTCGAGCAGGACGCGTCGGTCCTGATGATCGGCGAGCGCACGAATGCCAACGGCTCCAAGGCGTTCCGGGAGGCGATGCTGGCGCAGGACTGGCAGAAGTGCCTGGACATCGCGAAGGATCAGACCCGCGACGGTGCGCACATGCTCGATCTGTGCGTGGACTATGTGGGCCGCGACGGCGCGGCCGACATGTCGGAGCTGGCCAGCCGCCTGGCCACCGCCTCGACGCTGCCGATCATGCTCGATTCCACCGAAACCCCGGTGCTGCGTGCGGGTTTGGAGCACCTGGGTGGTCGCTGCGCGGTGAACTCGGTGAACTACGAGGACGGCGCCGGTCCGGATTCCCGGTTCCAGAAGACGATGGCGCTGGTCGCCGAGCACGGCGCGGCCGTGGTGGCGCTGACCATCGACGAGCAGGGCCAGGCCCGCACGTGGCAGCACAAGGTCGAGATCGCCGAGCGGCTGATCGAGGACATCACCACCAACTGGGGCCTGCTCGAGTCCGACATCATCGTCGACACCCTGACCTTCACCCTGGGCACCGGTCAGGAGGAGTCGCGGCGTGACGGCCTCGAAACCATCGAGGCCATCCGGGAACTCAAGCGGCGGCATCCGAATGTGCAGACGACGCTGGGCCTTTCGAACATCTCGTTCGGGTTGAACCCGGCGGCGCGGCAGGTGCTCAATTCGGTGTTCATGCACGAGTGCGTCGAGGCCGGGCTGGATTCGGCGATCGTGCACGCCTCGAAGATCCTGCCGATGAGCCGGATCCCCGAGGAGCAGCGCCAGGTCGCGCTGGATCTGGTGTACGACCGGCGTTCGGAGGGGTACGACCCGCTGCAGAAGCTGATGGCGTTGTTCGAGGGCGTCTCCGCGGCCTCCTCCAAGGCCTCGCGGGCGGAGGAACTGGCCGCGCTGCCGCTGTTCGAGCGCCTGGAGCGGCGCATCGTCGACGGCGAAAAGGCCGGCATGGAGGCCGATCTGGACGCCGCGATGGTCGAGGTGCCGCCGCTGCGGATCATCAACGAGACGCTGCTGTCGGGGATGAAGACCGTCGGTGAGCTGTTCGGGTCCGGGCAGATGCAGCTGCCGTTCGTGCTGCAGTCCGCGGAGGTGATGAAGGCCGCGGTCGCGCATCTGGAGCCGCATATGGAGGCCACCGACGATTCGGGCAAGGGCCGGATCGTGCTGGCCACGGTCAAGGGCGACGTGCACGACATCGGCAAGAACCTGGTCGACATCATCCTGTCCAACAACGGTTACGAGGTGGTGAACCTCGGCATCAAGCAGCCGATCGCGACGATCCTGGACGCCGCGATGGACAAGAAGGCCGACGTGATCGGCATGTCCGGGCTGCTGGTCAAGTCCACGGTCGTGATGAAGGAGAACCTCGAGGAGCTCAACACCCGCGGGGTCGCGGACCAGTTCCCGGTGCTCCTGGGCGGCGCCGCCCTGACCCGCTCGTATGTGGAGAACGACCTGACCGAGGTGTACAGCGGCGAGGTGCACTACGCGCGCGACGCGTTCGAGGGCCTGCGGCTGATGGACGAGATCATGACGGTCAAGCGCGGCGGCGGCGCCGGTCCCGACAGCCCCGAGGCGATCGCCGCGCGCGAGAAGGCCGCCGAGCGCAAGGCCCGCCACGAGCGCTCCAAGCGCATCGCCGCCGAGCGCAAGGCCAAGGAGGTGCCCGTCGTGGTGCCCGACCGTTCCGACGTGGCCGCCGGCCTGCCCGTCCCGGTGCCGCCGTTCTGGGGCACCCGCGTGATCAAGGGCCTGTCCCTGCAGGACTATTCGGGCCTGCTCGACGAGCGCGCGCTGTTCCTGGGCCAGTGGGGCCTGCGCGGCCAGCGCGGCGGCGACGGGCCCAGCTACGAGGAACTGGTGGAATCCGAGGGCCGCCCGCGGCTGCGGCACTGGCTCGAGCGGCTCACCGCCGAGGGCGTGCTGCAGCACGCCGCGGTCGTGTACGGATATTTCCCCGCGGTGTCCGAGGGCGACGATGTGATCGTGCTCACCGAGCCGTCACCCGATGCGCCCGAGCGTTACCGTTTCACGTTCCCGCGTCAGCAACGGGACCGATTCCTGTGTATCGCCGATTTCATCCGGTCGCGCGAATTCGCGGCACAAACCGGACAGGTGGATGTGCTGCCGTTCCAGCTCGTCACGATGGGCCAGCCGATCGCCGATTTCGCCAACGAGCTGTTCGCCGGCGACAATTACCGCGATTACCTGGAGGTGCACGGCGTCGGCGTCCAGCTCACCGAGGCACTGGCCGAATACTGGCACCGCCGCGTTCGCGAAGAGCTTGTGCTGGAAGGGCATTCGGTCGCGGACCAGGATCCGGCCGACGTGCGGGACTACTTCAATCTCGGATATCGCGGCGCCCGTTACTCATTCGGCTACGGCGCCTGCCCCGAACTGGAGGATCGGGCAAAACTCGTGTCGCTCCTGGAATCCGAGCGAATCGGTGTCACACTGTCCGAAGAGTTGCAACTGCATCCGGAGCAGTCGACGGATGCGTTCGTCCTACTCCATCCGGAAGCGAAATATTTTAACGCGTAGGATATTTGCGTTTCCGGGCTCGCGCAGAGTGGCAGGGTGGCTCGGCGTCCGGGCGCAGGGGAAGGTTTTCACAACATGACATCAGACCGGCTGATTGCGGGACGCTACCGGCTGGGCGATCCCATCGGCTCGGGGGCGATGGGTGTCGTATGGCGGGCCAGCGACGTCCGGCTGCGGCGCACCGTCGCGGTCAAGCAGCTGCTCCTGGCGCCGGGCCTGACCCGGGCGCAGGCGCTCGAGGCGAAGATGCGGGCCATGCGCGAGGGGCGCATCGCGGCGCGGCTGCATCATCCGAACGCGGTCACCGTGTTCGATGTCGCCGAGGAGGACGGCCAGCCGTGGCTGGTCATGGAGTTCGTCGACGCGCCGAGCCTGGCCACCCTGATGCGCGAGAAGGGCCAGCTGGATCCGCAGGAGGTGGCACGGATCGGCGCGAAGGTCGCCGCCGCCCTGGCCGCCGCGCACGACGCGGGCATTGTGCACCGCGATGTGAAGCCGGCCAATATCCTGGTCGCCGACGGCGGCGCGGTGAAGATCACCGACTTCGGCATCTCCCGCGCGGTCGGCGATGTCACGGTCACCTCGACAGGATTCCTGGCGGGCACGCCCGCCTACCTCTCGCCCGAGGTGGCGCGCGGGGAGAATCCCGAATCCCCGTCGGACGTCTTCGCATTGGGCTCGACGCTGTATGCCGCGGTGGAGGGCCAGCCGCCCTTCGGGGAGGCGGAGAACCCGCTGGCCGTGCTGCATGCGGTGGCCGCCGCCCGGGTCCCCGAGCCGCAGCGGGCCGGTGCGCTCGGGCCGGTGCTGATGCGGCTGCTCGCCTCCGAGGCGGGCGATCGGCCCACCATGGTCGAGGCGCAGCAGGAGCTCGAGGCCGTCGCCGACGGCCGCGCGCCCGCACCTGTCAAGTCGGCCACCCGGATTCTGCCGAAGGCCGACATGACGACCGGGGATGCGGACGCGACCACGGTGCTGGCGAGCGGCGCGGCCGCCGCGGGCGCGACGGTGCACCTCCCCGCCGGCGGGGCCGCGCCCGCGGGATCGACGGTGGCACAGCCGAAGCCGGGCGCACCGGGAAATCGGCGGGTGCTCATCCTTGCCGCCGCCGGTGTCGTGGTGCTGCTGGTGGTCATCGGGCTCGTCGTCGCGCTGCGGGGCGGCGGCGGAAGTTCTCCGGTGGCGGCGGGAACCTCGCACCCCCAGGCTGCCTCGGCCGGGGTCGCCCAGATCGGTGCCGCGCCGAGCACGCAGGCCGCGAGCACGACGCGGGCGTCGTCGAGCACCGCGACGACCACCGCCACCAGCACGACCGCACCGTCGTCGACCACGACCGCACCGCCCGCGCAGCCGTCCGACCTGGGCGGTTTCATCACCAGCTACTACGGCAGGCTGCCGGGCAATACCAATGGCGCCTGGTCGATGCTCTCGCCCGGATACCAGGCCCAGACAGGCAATTACGACCAGTACACGAGCTTCTGGAACGGCATCTCCTCGGTCAGCATCAGCAACGTCAAACAGGACAGCCCCGGGCATGCCACCGCGACGGTCACCTATACGTTGAAGAACGGCTCGACCACCTCGGAGACCCGCTGGTTCACGGTCGACTCGTCCGCCGGCCGTATGCAGATCTCCGGTTCCGGAACCTGATGTCGATCTCTACGGAAGGAAGCCGCAGGGTGAACGGAGTGCCCGAATTCGACACCGCCGCCGCATCCGGCACTCCGTCGCTCGTGGGGCCGACGGGCAGCGATGCCCGGGTGTCGGTGCACTCCGGCGACGGGGAACTCCGGGCGGTGCTGTGGGACATGGACGGCACCCTGCTGGACTCGGAGAAGCTCTGGGACATCGGGGTGCGTGAGCTGTCGGTGGAGCTCGGCGGCGAGATGACCGAGCAGACCCGGCACGCTTTGATCGGCGCGGCGGCACCGAATGCGTTGCGGATCATCTTCGAGGGCCTGGGTCTCGAGCCGGACCCGGCGGCGATGGCCGAGGCGGGGCGGTGGCTCGAGCGGCGGGTGATGGACTTGATGTCCGGTTCCATCCCGTGGCGGCCCGGGGCCCTGGAGGCGCTGGCCGCGGTGCGGGCGGCAGGGCTGGCGACCGGACTGGTGACCAATACCAAGCGGTCGGTCACCGAGCTGTGCCTGAACACGCTGGGGCGGGAGTACTTCGACGTGACCGTCTGCGGCGACGAGGTCGAGCACGGCAAGCCCGCGCCCGATCCCTACCTGCGTGCCGCCGAACTGCTCGGCGTGCCTGCGGCCCGGTGCGTGGCGATCGAGGATTCGGTGACCGGCTCGGCGTCCGCCGCCGCGGCGGGCTGCGCGGTGCTGGTGGTCCCGTGCGAGATCCCAGTTCCGCCCCGGCCCGGCTATACGCTCCGCGACTCGCTGATCGGCCTGACGATCGACGACCTGCGCGCCCTTCGCCGTTCGGTGTAAACCGTTGCCCCGGTAGCGGATTGCCGCGATCCGCTGAAACCGTGCGGTCGGCGAGGGGGGAGCGGAGCACGAGTGAGTTCGGTGTATGCGGGCCCATCGTTGATTGCCAACCGGTCGGTTTGTCATCTTGAATAGTGCTGCGCTGCATAGCGACTCGTTGGTATGTGACTTTTCCAGTAATCCCGCCGAATCCTGTACCGGGTGGGTACCGTCTTGCCACAATGGTCGCCATGGCAGCGACAGAGGGTCGGGCACAGGTATTTGAATCGGAAACCCTCGAGGCGCTGGTCGAGATCGGCCGATATCCGCTGCGGAAACCGGGATCCGCGGCATGGGACGAGATGGTGGCGGCCGCGCGCGCCGAGCTCGCGCAGGACGGTTGTTGCGTGCTGGCGGGTTTCATCCGCCCCGTACTGCTCGAGGAACTGCGCGCGGAATCCGAGGCACTGGCCCCGCACGCCTACTATCGGGTCGAGCGGGTCAATGCCTACAACATCCCGCTGGATGCCGAACTGCCACCGGAACATCCGGGCCGGATCGTGTTCGAGCGCGGAAATGCCTTCGTGGCACGCGATCTCATCCCGTCCGGGGCGCTCATCGAGATCCTGTACACCAGCCCGCTGTTCCGGCGTTTCCTCGCCGACTGCTTCGGCCTGGCCGAACTGCACGAGTTCGCCGACCCGCTCGCGGGGCTGTGCCTGAACGTCGTGACGCCCGGCAGGTCGCACCCCTGGCACTTCGACACGAACGAGTTCACCGTCTCGATGCTGACCCAGGCACCACAATCCGGCGGCATCTTCGAGTACTGCCCGGGGATCCGCACCCCGGAGGCCGAGAATCTCGGCGACGTCCACGCGGTATTGACCGGCACGGGGGAGCGCTTCGTGCGACGGCTCGAGCTGCGGCCCGGGGATCTGCAGCTGTTCCAGGGACGTTTCGCGCTGCACCGGGTCTCGCCGGTGGCCGGGGACATCCCGCGCCACACCGCGATCTTCGCCTACAACGAACGGCCCGGGGTAGTCGGCACCGCCGAGCGCACCCGGCAGCTGTTCGGACGCGTCCTCCCGGATCATCTGGCCGCCGCGGGCAATGCCGTGCGCGGTGATCGACTACTCGACTGAACTGAGAGGGACGGCCCGTGCCGGTTACGTTGCACAGCACCACCGGAAAAGCCTCGTTCGACGACATCTACGACCGCCCCGATCCCGGCGACTACTACAGTCGCATGTCCGAATTGGACTACCGCATACCGGAATTGGCCAAACCGCACTTCGAGCGGTTGATCGAGGACTACCGGTCCGCCGCCGGCGCGGCCCCGACCGTCCTGGACATCGGCTGCTCCTACGGGGTCAACGCCGCCCTGCTGCGCTTCGACACCACCGTCGGCCAGCTCGCCGAGCACTACCGAGGCGGCGACACCGCCGCCCGCATCGCCCGAGACCGGGCGCGCCTGGCCGCCCGCGATCGGCAGTCGCAGGTGCGTTTCGTCGGCATGGACGCCTCCGCGCCGGCGCTGGCCTACGCCTCGGCGGCGGGGTTGTTGCACGAGGTCGTGCACGCGGACCTGGAATCGGGCGAACCGACCGAGGCGCAGCGGCGGGTGCTGGGGTCCGTGGATCTGGTGCTCTCGACCGGATGCATCGGCTACGTCACCGAGCGAACCCTGCTGCAGGTGGTGCGCGCGCACGGAAAGCGGCCGTGGATGGCGCATTTCGTGCTCCGCATGTACGACTACGAGCCGATCGCCCGGAGCCTGGCCGAGCTTGGATACCGCACCGAGCGCGCACCCGGAACCTTCCGGCAGCGCCGCTTCGCCTCGGAGGCCGAGCGGGACAAGGTGCTGAACACCCTGTCCGCCAAGGGAATCGACCCCTCCGGGGTGGAGGAGGACGGCTGGCTCCACGCGCAGCTGTTCCTGTCCCTGCCGGAATCCTCCGTGCGAGGCCGTGTCGTGCCCGATTGACCTGAGGTCGCCCGACTTTCGCCAAATGTCCGATATCCGGTGCGCGAGACCCTCGGCGTCCCGGCACGCGTCCGGCCGGTATCGCCCGCGGGTTACTGTGTGCCAGTTGACTCCGGCCTTACCGCGCACGAACCGCCAGCTTCGTTGCCCATCGACCCATAAGGATCGCCCGTGACCGACCGAACCTTCGCCTTCGACGACCAGCTGCCGCGTGTACCGCTGCCGACCCTGGAGGACAGTGGGGCGCGCTTCCTGCAGTGGTGCGCGCCGCTGCTGTCCGAGCAGGAGTTCGCCGAAACCGAGCGCACGGTGGCCGATCTGCTGCGCCCGGACGGTCCGGCGCGCGTTCTGCATGCGGATCTGGCCCGGTTCGACGCCGAGCCCGGGGTCGGAAGCTGGCTCGACGAGTTCTGGCCGTCGCGTTATCTGGGGCGT
Organism: Nocardia sp. GP40; assembly: GCF_050434125.1. Classification (NCBI taxonomy): domain Bacteria; kingdom Bacillati; phylum Actinomycetota; class Actinomycetes; order Mycobacteriales; family Nocardiaceae; genus Nocardia; species Nocardia sp. GP40. The sequence goes on from NZ_JBNPVW010000012.1 coordinate 292,932, forward strand.
CGCGATCGAATCGCGTTGAACGCCAACTTCTTCTTCCTGTTCCGCGACGACACTCCGCTGGCGGCCTCGACGGCGGCGCAGCAGGCCGAGCGGGCCGCGGCGATCGTCACCGCGGCGGTGGACTACAAGCTGCTGCTGGACGACGAGCAGATCCCGCCGATCGTGCAACGCGGACAGCATCTTTCGATGGCGCAGAACAAATACCTGTTCTCCGAGACCCGGATTCCCGGCGATCCGCAGGACACCGTGCGAGTGCCCTACAGCGACGAGTGGCCCGGGCCGTCGCAATCCCACCACATCGTGGTCCTTTTCCGCGGCGGGCTGTTCCGGATGGACGTACTCGGTCCGGACGGAATCCCTTATGCGACCGAGGATCTCGCCGACGGGCTGCGCGCGGTGATGAAGTCCGGCACGCGCGCCGCGGCCGCCGGCAGCGCCCCGGGCCACCTCACCACGCTCGCCCGCGCGCACTGGGCGCAGGTGCGCGCCACGCTGCGTGCCGAGCCGGTGAATGCGACGGCGCTGGACGTCATCGAGACGGCCCTGTTCTGCGTGTGCCTGGAGGATTTCGCGCCCGCGGACACCCAGCACGCCTGCGATCAGCTGCTGCACGGCGACAGCGGTAACCGGTGGTTCGACAAGGCGGTGTCCTTCGTCGTCTTCGCCGACGGCTCCGCGGGCATCAATGTCGAGCACTGCGGCCTCGACGGCACCACGATCCTGTCGTTCGTCGACACGCTGCTCGAGGCCCCGGTGGCCGAGCACGCGCGGCGCTCCGGTGCGCAGGCCCAGGGCGTGGCGCCGACCGAGGCGATCGAATTCACCCTCGACGGCGCGATGCGCGAGGAGATCGCCGCCGCGGCAGCGGCCTTCGCCGCGTTCGCTGCCGACAACGCCACCCTCACCGTGTCGTTCCCGGAATTCGGTACGGCGCAGGCGAAGGCGCTGGGTATTTCGCCGGATGCGTTCGCGCAGTTGAGCTATCAGCTCGCGCATCGCCGCAGCAAGGGCCTGACCGGCGCGACGTACGAGTCCATCGCCACTCGCCAGTACCGCAACGGGCGCACCGAGGCCATGCGGGTGGTGACGCCCGAGATCCTGGAATTCGTTGCGGCCATGGATGATCCGGCGGCCGCGCCCGGTGCTCGCCTGGCCGCCGCGCGGACGGCCGCCCAGGCGCACGTCACCCGCGCCAAGGAATGCCAGCTCGGCGACGCGCCCGAGCAACACCTGTGGGAACTGCAGATGATCCAGCGCCGGCGCGGCGAGAGCCTCGGCGCGACCGAGCCGATGCCGTTCTACGACAGCCCCGGCTGGCTGATCACCCGCGACGACTTCCTCAGCACCAGCTCCGCGCCCTCGGCCAACATCGAGTACTTCGGATTCGGCTGCACCAGCGCCAAGTGCATCGGTATCGCCTACGTGCTGCTGCCGGACCGCTGGAACATCTACCTGGCCACTCCCGCGCACGTCGCGGATCAGATGCACGGCTTCGCCGAGCAACTGCGGATCGCGGTCGCCGAATTGCGGGAGCTGCTGGGCGGGTCGTAATCCCCGCGGGCACGCCGGGGAAAACCGGTCGAACCTGTGGTTCGCGCGGTGTTACGGTCGGGCCGTGACCGCCACCGCGCCGCCCGAATTCACCTGGCGGCGGCTGATTCCCGCGGACTACCCGCTGCTGGGCGGGTGGCTCGCGCAGCCGCACGTGCGTCGCTGGTGGAATCACGAGGTAACCCCCGACGCGGTGGCGCGGGATTTCGGGCCGACCTGGCGCGGCGAGGAGCCGAACGAGGATCTGCTGATCTTCGTCGACGGCGAGCCGGTCGGTCTGGTGCAGCGCTGCCGGCCCGCCGACTACCCGGAATATCTCGCGGATCTCGCGCCGCTGGCCGAGGTGTCGCCCGAGACGATGACGCTGGACTATCTCATCGGTGACCCCGCCCGCGTCGGCCTCGGGCTGGGGTCCGCGATGCTGCGCGCGATCATCGCCGCGACCTGGATCGAACATCCGTGCTCGGACCGCATCGTCGTCCCGGTCGCCGCGGCTAACCGCGCCTCCTGGCGAGCCCTGGAAAAGGCCGGTATGCGGCGAATCGCCGAGGGTGAGCTCCCGCCGGATAATCCGATCGACGACGGCCGCCACTACATCTACGCCATCTCCCGCCCGGGGTCGCACTGACGATATTCGCTGCTGATGACGGCCGGATGCGCGGCCGGGGGTGCCGTTCATGGCTGGTTGTGGGTGGTGCTCTGATTGCGGCGGGATGCGCGGCCCGGGGGTGCTGTTTGCGGCTGGTTGTGGGCTTGGGTGGTGCTCTGATTGCGGCGGGATGCGCGGCCCGGGGGTGCTGTTTGCGGCTGGTTGTGGGCTTGGGTGGTGCTCTGATTACGGGATGTGTGCCGGGATCTGAAAGAATGCCGACTTGTGAAGACTTTCGAATCCCTGTTCGCCGAGCTCCAGGATCGTGCGGTCAACCGCCCCGAGGGGTCCGGGACCGTGGCGGCATTGGACGCCGGTGTGCATGCGCAGGGCAAGAAGGTGCTCGAGGAGGCCGGCGAGGTGTGGCTGGCCGCCGAACACGAGGGTGACGAGGCGCTGTCCGAGGAGATCTCCCAGCTGCTCTATTGGGTACAGGTGCTGATGGTGGGCCGGGGGTTGAGCCTCGAGGACGTGTACCGACATCTGTGACGGATGACCCGCGCCCGGTGCGCGGGATACGCACCATCTCCCTCCGTCACACGTCCGGAAAGGACATCCTCATGATTCGCGTCGCAGTCCCCAACAAGGGCGCCCTGTCCGAGGCCGCGGTCGGCATCCTGACCGAGGCCGGCTACCGCAAGCGCTCCGATGCGCGCGACCTGTCGGTGATCGACAACGCCAACCAGGTCGAATTCTTCTTCCTGCGCCCCAAGGACATCGCTATCTACGTCGGCTCGGGTGAGCTGGACCTGGGCATCACCGGCCGCGACCTGGCACTGGATTCGGCCGCACCCGTACAGGAGCGCATGAGTCTCGGTTTCGGCGGCTCCGCCTTCCGCTACGCCGCGCCCGCTGGGCGCGAATGGAAGGTCGAGGACCTCTACGACAAGCGCATCGCCACCTCGTACCCGAATCTGGTGCTGACCGATCTGCAGCGCCGCGGCATCCAGGCTGAGGTGATCCGCCTGGACGGCGCCGTCGAGATCTCCATTCAGCTCGGCGTCGCCGATGCCATTGCCGATGTGGTCGGCACCGGTCGCACGCTGCGCCAGCACAACCTGGTGGCGTTCGGCGAGACGCTGTGCGAATCGGAGGCGGTGCTGATCGAGCGTGCGGGCGCGGACCAGCGCGACAAGGCGCGCAACCAACTGGTCGCCCGCATCCAGGGCGTCGTCTTCGCCCAGCAGTACCTGATGCTCGACTACGACTGCCCGAAGGAACTGCTCGACGCCGTCGTCGAGATCACTCCCGGCCTGGAATCGCCCACGGTTTCCCCGTTGGCGGATCCGGCCTGGGTCGCGGTGCGCGCCATGGTGCCCCGCAAGCAGAGCAACGAGGTCATGGACCAGCTCGCCGATCTGGGCGCCAAGGCCATCCTGGCCACCGACATCCGCTCCTGCCGGGCCTTCTAGCGCGGGTCCGGCACGGTCTCGGGTGGTCCCGGGTAGGGCGGCGGGGTGCCGCCGAACGCGGGGCACAGCCGCTGGTAGTCGCAGAATTCGCACAGCCAGCTGCGGTTCGGCGGAAAATCGCCGGACCGCAGGGCGGTGCTGATCGCGGCCCAGAGGGCGGAGAGAATGCGCTCGAAGCGCAGCAGCTCCTCCCTATCGGGCCGATAGGTCAGGATCTGGCCGTCGGACAGGTAGATCAGCCGCAGCTCGGCCGGCACGATGCCGCGGATGCGCAGCATCATGAGTGCGTAGAACTTGAGCTGGAACAGCGCGCGATTCTCCGCACCCGGTGCGGGGGAGCGGCCGGTCTTGTAGTCGACCACGCGCAGCTCCCCGTCCGAGGCGACGTCGATACGGTCGACGAACCCGCGCAGCGGGGAACCGTCCGGCAGGCGCACCTCGAGCAGCGATTCGCATGATTCCGGGTCGAGGGCCGTCGGATCCTCCAGCCGGTAGTAGGCGCGCACGAGACGGTGTACCTCGCCCAGGAATTCGTCCAGGCCGTCGTCGGAGACCAGGCCCCCTACCTCTGGGCGATCTGTCAGCAAACGTTGCCAGGTGGGGGCGATGAGGGCGGCGGCCCGATCCGGGACCCGTTCACCGCTGGGTAGCCCGTACAGCGATTCCAGCACGGCGTGCACCATCGTGCCGCGCACCGCGGGCCGCGCGGGCGGCTCGGGAATCCGATCCACGGCGCGTAATCGATATTTCAATGGACATTGTTTGAAATCCATTGCCCGTGAGGGGGACAACGCCGGAGTGTGCGCCTCCGAGGGCTGCGGCGGCGGGGTGATCGCGGGCGGCGCTGACATACCTGGCAGGCTATCCCGGGGTACCGACACACTTCACAGAGGAGATCCATGACGGCCAGACGGACCGGCCCATTCACCGCGGGGGACCGGGTGCAGCTGACCGACGGCAAGGGCCGCCAGCACACGGTCGTGCTGGAGCCCGGCAAGGAATTCCACACCCACAAGGGCCAGATCCGCCACGACGCACTGATCGGCGCCGATGAGGGCACCGTGGTGCAATCCGCCAACGGCACACCGTATCTCGCACTGCGCCCGCTGCTGGTCGACTACGTGCTGTCGATGCCGCGCGGCGCGGCGGTGATCTACCCCAAGGATGCCGCGCAGATCGTGCACGAGGGGGACGTGTTCCCCGGCGCACGGGTGCTCGAGGCCGGCGCGGGCTCGGGCGCGCTGACCTGTTCGCTGCTGCGCGCAGTCGGTGCCGAGGGGCGGGTGCTGTCGTACGAGATTCGCGAGGATCACGCCGAGCACGCAATCCGCAACGTGGAGCGGTTCTTTGGCGAACGTCCGGCAAATTGGTCGCTGACCCTCGGCGACGTCGCGGACTACGACGGCGAGCGGGTCGACCGGGCGGTGCTGGACATGCTCAAACCCTGGGACGCGCTGGAAGCGGTGTCCAAGGCGCTGATCCCCGGCGGCGTGCTGATCGTCTACGTGGCGACCGTCACGCAGCTCTCGGAAACGGTGGAGGCACTGCGCCGGCAACAGTGCTGGACCGAGCCGCGGGCCTGGGAATCGCTGGTGCGTCCCTGGCATGCGGTGGGCCTGGCGGTGCGCCCGGAGCACCGCATGCAGGGCCACACGGCCTTCCTGATCAGCGCGCGGCGCCTCGCGGACGGCGTCATCGCGCCGAAACCGCAGCGCCGGCCCTCGAAGGGCTGAGCCGGCAGGTCAGCAGGGCGCCATCGCCATCGCCAGGATCGTGCACCCGGTCTTCTCCGACAGTTGCCAGCCCGCAGCGGTGTGCTGCCAGGACATCGGCACCCCGGGCATGGTTCCGTGCGGGGACACGACCGCGACCTGCGCGGTGGCGTCGTCGCCCTTGGCCTGCACGTTCGAGACGGTGAACCCGACCTTGCCGTAGTTGGCCAGGCCCTTGTTCATCTGGTCGATGTTGGCGCTGTGCCGGTTGCCGTCCACGACCAGATTGGTCTTGGCGGCGGTCGGGACGCCCGGATCGGCGAACCGGTCCAGGGTGCCCTGCAGCTCGGCCGACGTGGGTGCGGGGGCGTCCGCCGCGGCGATCGAGCCCCCGGTCAGGACCATGGCGGCGGCGGCGCCGGCCACGGCGATGCCAACGGTGCTGGTAGAGCGGGGTGCACGGGTGCGAGCGAGCATGTGGAGCACGTGCCTTTCAATCTGTTGCGAACAAGTCCAGTAAGGGTAGCCTAATCGTCAAGGGGTATTGGTGCCGGGCCGACATGTCGGTGCCTCGTGCTCTGATGGTGGCGTAACAGGGCGGGCCCGCGAATGCGGTAGCCGCGGAAACACATACGGTGCGCGCCGCGTTACTGCTACAACGGTTACATCCGGCGAAAGGAGTTTCAGCCCACATCGTTCGGCCCGATCCGGCGGAATTAACCAGCCGGAAACAGGTTAGGTCGAGCTAACACGCTTGACCTGGCGACGAACGCGGCCTAGATGTGATCACGACGAAACCATGTCGGAAAGCGAGAACGGTTCGCGCCCGGTAGCGTTGATAGACCGGGACTGGGAGGAGCAGCATCATGAGCCCCATCGAGAATTCGGATTCGGCGGCCTGGAGAGAACTCGAGGTAGTACGCGCCGAGGCGGCTGCACTCCGAAGGCAACTCGCCGACTCGCCGGATCGTGCAAGAGAATTGGAAGCGCGCGTCGATTCGCTGACAATTCGCAACACCAAGCTGATGGACACCCTCAAGGAGGCGCGTCAGCAGCTGGTGGCCCTGCGCGAGGAGGTCGATCGGCTGGGCCAGCCTCCGAGTGGCTACGGCGTGCTGATCGGCGTCTACGACGATCAGACGGTCGACGTGTTCACCTCCGGACGCAAGATGCGCCTGACGTGTTCGCCGAATATCGACACCACCGTCCTGCACTACGGGCAGTCAGTGCGCCTGAACGAGGCACTGACCGTCGTGGAGGCGGGCAGCTTCGACCAGACCGGTGAGCTCGGCACCCTGCGCGAGGTCCTCGACGATGGTCGCCGCGCGCTGGTGGTCGGCCATGCCGACGAGGAGCGCGTGGTGTGGCTCTCGGGCCCGCTGTCCGCGTTGGTCGACGTGGACGACGTGGAGGATCCCGATCGCCCCATCCGGCGGCTGCGCGCGGGTGATTCGCTGCTGGTCGACACCAAGGCCGGATTCGCCTTCGAGCGCATCCCCAAGGCCGAGGTCGAGGATCTGGTCCTCGAGGAGGTGCCGGATGTCGGCTACGAGGACATCGGCGGCCTGTCCCGGCAGATCGAGCAGATCCGCGACGCGGTGGAGCTGCCCTTCCTGCACAAGGATCTGTTCCGCGAGTACGCGCTGCGCCCGCCCAAGGGCGTGCTGCTCTACGGCCCGCCCGGATGCGGTAAGACGCTGATCGCCAAGGCGGTGGCCAACTCCCTGGCCAAGAAGATCGCCGAGGCGAGGGGTGAGGACGCGAAGGAAGCCAAGTCGTTCTTCCTGAACATCAAGGGCCCCGAGCTGCTGAACAAGTTCGTCGGCGAGACCGAGCGGCACATCCGGATCATCTTCCAGCGGGCGCGCGAGAAGGCGTCCGAGGGCACCCCCGTGATCGTGTTCTTCGACGAGATGGACTCGATCTTCCGCACTCGTGGCTCGGGTGTGTCGTCCGACGTGGAGACCACGGTCGTGCCGCAGCTGCTGTCGGAGATCGACGGCGTGGAGGGCCTCGAGAACGTCATCGTGATCGGCGCGTCCAACCGCGAGGACATGATCGACCCGGCCATCCTGCGGCCCGGTCGCCTCGATGTGAAGATCAAGATCGAGCGGCCGGATGCCGAGGCAGCGCAGGACATCTTCTCCAAGTACCTCACGGAGACCCTGCCCCTGCACGCCGACGACATCGCCGAGTTCGGCGGCGACCGCACCAAGTGTGTGCAGACGATGATCGAACGCGTCGTCGACCGCATGTACGCCGAGAGCGAGGACAACCGCTTCCTGGAGGTTACCTACGCCAACGGTGACAAGGAGGTCCTGTACTTCAAGGACTTCAACTCCGGCGCCATGATCCAGAACATCGTGGACCGCTCCAAGAAGTACGCGATCAAGTCCGTGCTCGACACCGGCAACCCGGGTCTGCGCATCCAGCATCTGTTCGATTCGATCGTGGACGAGTTCTCCGAGAACGAGGACCTGCCCAACACCACGAATCCCGATGACTGGGCCCGCATCTCGGGTAAGAAGGGTGAGCGGATCGTGTACATCCGTACGCTGGTCACCGGCAAGAACGCCAGCGCCAGCCGCGCGATCGATACGGAGTCGAACACGGGCCAGTACCTGTAAGCCCGCAAAACACAAGGGCCGCAGCCTCAATGAGGCTGCGGCCCTTGCTCTTTCCGGGGATACTCAGGGGTGGGTGGTGACCGTTTGCAGGACGATGTCGGACTTGGGGGCGCCGTCGCCCGAGCCGTCCCGGGTGCCGCCCGCCGCGATGTTCTGCAGGACGTCCGTGCCGCCGGTGATGCGGCCGAAGGGGGTGTAGTTCGGGGGCAGCTGAGAGTCCTTGTACACCAGGAAGAACTGGCTGCCGTTGGTGTTGGGGCCCGCGTTCGCCATCGCGATGGTGCCCGCCGGGTAGGTCGCGCCCGCCAGGTTCTCGTCCTGGAACTTGTAGCCCGGCCCGCCCGAGCCGCTACCGGTCGGGTCGCCGCACTGCAGCACGAAGATGCCCTCGGTGGTCAGCCGATGGCAGTGGGTGCGGTCGAAGTACTGCTGGCCGGCCAGGAAGACGAACGAGTTGACGGTGACCGGCGCCTTCGCGGCATTGAGCGAGGCGGTGATGGTGCCGCAGTTGGTCTGCAGGACCGCGGTGTAGTTGGCGTGTGTATTGATCGACATACCCGGCGGATTCGGCCACTGCTTGCCGTTCGACTGTCCGGGGGCGGCGGGCAGGCAGCCGGGGGTGTTGGTGTGCAGTGGGACCGGCGCCGCCAGCGCCCGGCCGGTGGCCAGGAGTGCGATGGCCACACCGGCGGCCGCGAGGCCGATCCGCCGGATGGCGGCGCCTCGCGGTCGCCTGTCGACGTCGGGCTGCGGGGTCTGCGGAACGCTCTTCACCGGCGTGGGGCTCCTTCATAGCGGGGCGGGATGGCGGGTCAGTCGCGGATCATGCCATCTCGTGCAGCGGGTGTCCGCGGAAAGCCGATACCCGTTGTCCGCTAGCACTTACCCGTTGTCCCGGCGCGCTAATCGTCGTCTCGCGCGGGCGGGCGCCAGATGCCGGACCACTTCCGTCCGGAAACAGGTGGTCAGCGCAGGAGGTCCGCAAGCAGTACCCGGGTATCGGGGACAAACGGCCACCGCGGATCCCCGAGGTGTGCGCGCAGTTCCGCGTCGGTCCACCACCAGCCGGCGGCGATCTCCTCGGGCTGATGCCGGATGGGGCCGTCGTAGTGCAGCTCGTAGGCGAACAGATGGCAGCGCATCGGCCTGCCGAGCCATTGACCGTCCCACGCGGCCCGCGCGCGAAGCCGCGGCGGAGAGTCGGTCTCGCCGAGGACGATTCCGAGTTCCTCGCCCAGCTCGCGGACGGCCGCCTCCGCCGGATCCTCGCCAGGATCCAGCACGCCGCCCGCCAGGCAGTCGTGCATTCCGGCGAAGACCATCTTCGTGTCGGTACGGCGGTGCACATAGATCCGCTCGTCGTCGCGCGATCGCACCAGCACGCCCGCGCTGGCGTGCCACAGGCCCCGGGCGTACACCTCGGCGCGGTCGGCGCTGCCGGTCTCGCGTCCCTCGCGGTCGTAGACCGCGATCGTCTCACCCACCGCGCGCCTCCTGCGGGATCTCAGAAATCGGTGTCGATCTCGGCGTAGGCCGCCAGGATCTGGGCCTGCGCGTCGCGCAGATAGTCGGCCAGCATATCGGCCGCCGCCGTGGCCTCGCCGCGCTCCAGCGCCTCGAACACCTCGTGATTGCGGCGCAGATACGGGCCGTGGAACACATCCGGGCGCGCTACCACGTGGAAGATCAGCCGCAGCTCGTTCCAGACCCCGGCCATCATCGCATCCAGCAGCCGCGAATCGTTGAGCGCGGTGATCGCCCGGTGGAACTCCACGTCGACGGTGCCGACGCTGGTCCAATCTCCCTGGGCCGCAAAGTCGTCCGCGCGCTCGAGCAGGGACAGCAGCGGCTTCAGGCTCAGTCCGGTGCGCGGATGTTCGCGCAGCGCGGTGCATTCCACCACTCGCCTGCACTTGTACACCTCGGCGACGTCTTCGGGGAGCGGAATCCGCACGAACACACCGCGATTGAGCTCGTGGGCGACCAGCCGCTCCTGCATCAGCGTGCGGAAGGCCTCGCGGACGGTGTTGCGCGAAACCTTGAGGGCCGCACAGATATCCGGCTCGGACAGGCGGGTTCCCGGACGGAAGTGCCCGTCCAGGATCCGATCACGGACGATATCCGCGACCTGGCTGGACAGGCCCGCGCGGCCGAGGTGGGCGCGATGGGACGCGAGCACCTCGTACGAATCGCCGGTGCCGCCCGATATCGCCGACGTCATCGCCACCTTCCCTGTTCACCCGAGCGGTCAAGTCCTCTTCCCTGAGAGATTACCCCGGCCTTCTCCGAACGATTGGATCGAAGTATTGCCGGATCGTGGAACGATTTGTACGATGAGATCCCTGCCACACCCACCCCGTTGAGACTCGAGGGGTCACTATGACCGATCTGTCCACCAGCACGTCCGACGCGCCGACCCGGCCGTTCGACTGGTTCCGCACCCTGGGCCCCATCGGCCGCCGTGCCTTCTTCGGGGCGTTCGGCGGGTATGGGATGGACTCCTACGACTTTCAGGTGCTGCCGCTGGCCCTGGGCGCGATCGCGTCGTACTTCGCGATCAGCACCGGCCAGTCCGGTCTGCTCACCACCGTCACACTGGTCGTGTCGGCGGTCGGGGGCGCTCTCGCGGGTGTGCTGGCCGACCGCCTCGGCCGGGTCTACGCGCTGAAGGTGACGATCGCGATGTACGCGGTGTTCACCGTGCTGTGCGGCGTCGCCTGGAACTTCGAGAGCCTGCTGGTCTTCCGCGCGCTGCAGGGCCTGGGCTTCGGCGGTGAGTGGGCCGTGGGCGCGATCCTGGTCGCCGAGTACGCCGATCCGAGGTTCCGGGGCCGGGCACTGGGTTACGTGCAGAGCGCGTGGGCGGTCGGGTGGGGCCTGGCCGTGTGCGTGTATACCGTCGTGTTCCAGTTGTTCGATGAGCGGATCGCCTGGCGGGTGCTCTTCTTCACCGGCGCGCTGCCCGCGCTGCTGATCCTCTGGATTCGGCGCGGCATCACCGATGCGGACGCCGCCACCCGGGCCCGGGAGCGGACCCCGGCCGAACGGGGCCGTTTCCGCGCGATCTTCTCCGGCGAGCTGGCCCGCACCACGTTTCTCGCCTCGGTGATGGCGACCGGAGTGCAGGGTGGCTACTACACCCTGGCGACCTGGCTGCCGACCTTCCTGAAGAAGAGCCGCCACCTGACCGTGGTCGGCACTGGCGGCTATCTGGTCTTCCTCATCGGCGGAGCGTTCGTCGGTTACGTCTGCGGCGGCCTGCTGACCGACCGCCTGGGCCGCAAGCGGACCATCCGGCTGTTCGCGGTGCTGTCGGTGGTGTTCATGGTCGCGTACACCCAGGTGCCGCGCGGCGCCAATACCCTGGTGTTGCTGCTGGGCGTGCCGCTGGGATTCTCCACCTCGGCGATCTTCTCCGGATTCGGTTCATACTTGGCAGAGCTGTATCCGACCCGGTGTCGTGGCACCGGACAGGGTTTCACCTACAACTTCGGCCGCGGTGTGGGCGCGGTGTTCCCGACCGTGGTGGGCTACCTGGCCGCCACGTCGCTGGGGCTGACGGGCGCGATGCTCTTCGGTGCGTTCGGGTACGCGCTGGCGGTGCTGGCGCTGTTCTGGATGCCCGAGACGCGCGGCCGGGAGTTGGCGTGAGTCCGGGAATAATCGCTACACGGTGGGATTCGATGAAGGAGGCGTGGGTGATGTTCGATCTGAACAGCGATCTGGGCGAGGGTTTCGGGGCCTGGTCGATGGGCGACGACGACGCCCTGCTGGAGATCGTCACCAGCGCCAACATTGCCTGCGGCTTCCATGCCGGGGATCCGTCGATCATGCGCCGCACCTGCGAGCTCGCAGTGTCGCGCGGGGTCCGGATCGGCGCCCACATTTCGTACCGCGACCTGGCCGGATTCGGCCGCCGCGCGATCGCGGTGCCGCCGCGGGAGCTGACCGACGAATGTCTCTATCAGATCGGCGCGCTGGACGCGTTCGCCCAGGTGGCGGGCGATCGCGTGCGTTACGTGAAACCGCATGGTGCACTGTATAATTCGGCGGCCGTCGACGGTGATATCGCGCGGGCGATCGCGGCCGCGGTGGCACGATACGGCGGGCTGAGTCTACTCGGGCTGCCTGGATCGCAGCATGAGACCGCTGCCGCGGAGGCCGGAATCGAGTTCTGTGCAGAGGGGTTCGCCGATCGGGCCTACACCTCGGCGGGCACGCTGGTGCCACGCGGTCGCCCCGGTAGCGTTCTCGACGAGCAATCCGCACTGGCGCAGGCGATTTCGATCGCCGTCGACGGTGCGACACGCGATCCGGACGGCGAATCGGTCGCGGTACCCGCGCGCAGCCTGTGCGTGCACGGCGATTCGCCGGGAGCGGTCGCGATGGCCCGGGCCATCCGTGATGCGCTGACCGGCAAGGGAATCGAGGTGGGTGCGTTCACATGACCGATAGCGGCGAATGGACTACGAGGACCGCCGGTCTGCCGCTCGGCATGGATTCTAGCTCGGTCGCGGCCGGCCGCGGACGTGGGCCGCGCCCGGCGACTGCGACCGGGTGTGACGTCGGGGCGGACGGGACCGCGGGCGCGGCGGCCTGTCGACCTGATGAGACCGCCGATGCGCGCGGCCCCGAGGTAGCGGGCGGACCGGGTCCGCTGCGATGACGGAGATCTGTGCAGAGGTAGCGACGATGGCCGACGACGGCGGTATGGGCGAGCGGTTATCCGCCGGCAAAAGGAGTTCGTACCGGCCGCGACGGGCCGTGGGGTGGTCTCATGAGTAGGACGCCCGCCGGGGCGGAGCTGATCGTTCGCCGTGCTGGGGACAGGGCGCTGCTGTTGGAGCCACCAAACCGGAATACTCTGGCGGAGTTGATCTCTCGGCTGCAAGGCACACCGATCCCCGGGGTGAGCGACATCCTGCCCGCCGCGCGAACGGTACTGGTGACGTTACAGCCCCGGGCGGATGCGGCGGCGGTCGAGAAACGACTGCGGGCCGTCAACGCGGTGGAAGGTGATACGCAAAGGACGGCGGATGCCGCTGCCGCCGTTGAGATTCCGGTCCGCTATGGCGGCGAGGATCTCGCGGAGACGGCGGCGCTGCTCGGCATCACCGAATCCGAGCTCATCGCGCGGCACACCGCGGCCCGATGGCGATGCGCATTCATCGGGTTCGCCCCCGGATTCGGTTACCTGGAGGCGCCCGAGGCGGGCCTGGAGGTGCCGCGCCGGGATCAGTCGCGCACGGCGGTCCCCGCGGGTGCGGTGGCCCTGGCCGGCGGATACAGCGCCGTCTACCCCCGCACCTCACCCGGCGGCTGGCGGATCATCGGTACCACGCAGGCCCGCCTGTGGGATCTGGACCGTCCCGAACCGGCCCTGCTCCGCCCGGGCACCCGCGTGCGCTTCGTAGCCGTGGAACCATCATGATCGCGGCGATGCACTGCCAAGGTTCCGAGAAGGCGGGGTCCGTGGCGTATACGCGGGTCACCGCCCGCTGCGCCGAGGTGGTAGTGAGTGACGGTTCGGTTGCTGAGCGCCGCAGCGTATTTCGTCAAGATGGAGGCTTGGGCAGCCGTGCGGGCGGACCATGGACTCCGAGGTGGAACTGTGCGCCGCCGAGCGGGCGGCGAGTATCGCCCGCGGTCCGGATGGCCGGATCGAGCATGGGCGCGACGAGCGAAGCGGGTTGGACGATGACTGTTTCCGATGCCGGGGGAACGGTACGCGGAGGCCGGGGAGGTGCCGCGTGACCCGGCCTGCGCCAACCCTCGGTGCGGCCGCCGGCGAGACGACAACCGCGCCGGTGCGAGTAGTCGCGCCCGGCATGTTCAGCACGATTCAGGATCTCGGGCGAGCCGGATGGTTCTCCGCCGGGGTCGGTGTCTCCGGCGCCGCCGATCGGCGCTCGTTCACGCTGGCGAACCGGCTGGTCGGCAACGACGAATCCGCGGCGGCGGTCGAATGTCTGCTGGGCGGTCTGGTCCTGGAGTTCACCGCGCCGGCGGTGGTCGCGGTGACCGGCGCCCCGGCCCCCATCGCCCTGGGCGGGCGGCCCGCCGCACACGCCTCGGTGCTGCGCCCGGAGGCCGGGCAGCGGTTGACGCTCGGGGTGGCCAGCACCGGGATGCGCTGCTACGTGGCCGTGCGCGGCGGGATCGCGGTCGCGCCGGTGCTGGGCTCCCGTAGCCGCGACACCCTCGCCGGCATCGGGCCCGAACCACTCCGGGCGGGGGACGAGCTGCCGGTGGGACCGCCGCCCGCGCGCTGGCCGGAGGTGGACGTCGCCCCGGTCGCCGCGGTGACCGACGCCATGATCACCGCGCGGGTGCTGCTGGGTCCGCGCCAGGACTGGTTCGCCCGTCCGGAGGATCTGTTCGCCGGTCCGTGGCGGGTCAGCCCCGATGTCGATCGCGTCGGGGTGCGGCTCGAGCGGGGATCCGAGCTGCCGCCGCTGACCCGCGTTGATTCCGCCGAACTGCCCACCGAGGGGATGCCGCTGGGCGCGATCCAGGTACCACCCTCGGGCCAGCCGGTGGTGTTCCTGTCCGACCATCCGATCACGGGGGGCTACCCGGTGATCGGTACGGTCCTGGACGCCGATATCGACGCGCTGGCCCAGGCCCGGCCCGGGCGGCAGGTGCGGTTCGTTCGAGCCTGATCGCGGCCCTTACGGGGGCTTCCCCAGCGTGGCCCGGTGTGGGCCGGATCGTTGCCGTGCCGGGACCCTGATCGCGCCGCGGATCCTCCAGCGCGGCGTAGCGTGTGGTGCGCAGGGACTTCCGAGAGGGGATGGAATATGCCGCTGCCACAGGCTTTGGCGAAGTTCAATCGGCAGGTCACCAACCGGGTGTCGGGTCTGGTCGCCGGGTGGGCGCCCGGATTCGGCATCGTCGTGCACTCCGGGCGCAGGTCCGGCCGCGTCTATCACACCCCGGTGAACGTGTTCTCCCACGGCGCGGATTACCGGATCGCCCTCACCTACGGCAGGGACTCGGACTGGGTCAAGAACGTGCTGGCAGCCGGGGAATTCGAGCTCGAGACCGGTGGCCACACGATCACCCTCACCGATCCCGTGGTGCGCCACGACGCGGCAGTCTCCTGGGCTCCGCTGGGAGTGCGTCAGATCCTGAACGTCATCTCCGTCGATTTCTACCTCGAGGCGCACCCCGCCTGAGGTAACGGCCGCCGTTCCGGTCCGCGCGGACCGGAACGGCGTTGGCCGCGGCGAAGTCGGTTGGCGCGCAGGGTGTATCGGCCGATGACCCTATTCGAGGGTGAGCCGGATGACCGCGCCGCCCTGCTGCCAGGTCTGGTAGATGTCGGCCCGGTTGGGGTCGCCGGAGGCATCGAAGCCGATGCCGTTGAAACCCGCGTTCTGGCGATTGTCGCGGGCGATGATCTCGTACAGCCGCATCACCGTCTCCACGTCGGTGCACACCTCGGCCGCGGCGGTGCGCGGCCGGCCCCCCATCGACACCCGGACGGGTGCGTCCTTGCGAATGTTCTTCACCCACGGATGCAGTGCGGTGCCGATCAGCAGCGCGTCCTCGTGACGGGTGTAGGCAACCGGAATGTCGTAGCGCTTACCGGATTTGCGCCCGACCACGTGCAGCACCAGCAGCCTGCGCCCGACGATCGAGCCGAGCCCGGGCACGCGCAGCAGCAATCCGACGAACCCGTTCATCGCCCCCTGAAATCGCATGGGGCCGCCGGGCCCCGAGGTCGACGGGGTGCCGTACGGGTTGGGCGCCGATGAATCCGAGGTCATGTTCGCTCCTTGTCAGTAGACCCGGCAACAGCCTATCGACGCCGGCCGGATTCGGATACCGCGTGTGGACGTAAACCCCTGCTACGCCGCAAGGCTGATCGTGACTCGCCCACAGGGTGGATGGCAGGGCCCGCCCGGGTCGATAGATTCGGCGAGTCCGCTTTTCAGACTCGTGCAGGAGCGCCGTCGATGACCGATGTGGTGGAACGTCCGATCGACGACGTGGCGGCAGCCGAACCGCCGCGCGCCCTGGCTGCCGTCGCGGCGATCGCCGTGGCCTCGGCGGCGGCGCTGCTGTTCTCCGCCTCGCGCTATGGATATTTCGGGGACGAGCTGTACTTCCTGGCCGCCGGGCGGCGCCTCGCCTGGGGATACGCCGACCAGGGGCCCGTGCTGCCGCTGCTGGCACGGGTGATGGACACCCTCGTGCCCGGTTCGTACCTGGCGCTGCGGCTGCCCGCGGTCGCGCTCACGGTCGTGGCCGTGGTGCTGTGCGCCGAATTGGCACGCCGACTCGGCGGCAGCCGCGCCGCCCAGGTCCTCGCGGCCGCCGGATACGCCACCTCGCCGTTCCTACTGGCGCAGGGCGCGATGCTGACGACGAATGCGGTGGACACCGCACTGTGGGTCATCATTACCTGGTTACTGGTGCGCTGGGTGCAGACCCGCCGTGATGTGTTGCTGCTGCTCGCGGCCCTGGTGACCGCGGTCGATCTGCAGGTGAAATGGCTGATTCCGTTCTTCTGGGCCGCCGTCGCGGTATCCGCGCTCCTCGTCGGCCCGCGCGAGCCGGTGCGACGGCCGCTGCTGTGGGCGGGTGGGCTGATCGTGCTGATTTCCTGTGTGCCGGAACTGCTCTGGCAGGCCGGGCACGGCTGGCCGCAGCTGGGGATGGGCGGCGAGATCTCGGCTGAGGCGGCGGTGCTGGGCGGGCGGCTGCTGTTCGTCCCGGTCTCGGTGGCGCTGTGCGGATTCCTGGGCACCCCGCTACTGCTGTGCGGAATCTGGGTACTGTTGCGGCGCACGGAGTTCCGGCCCTATCGCTTTCTCGGAGTGACGCTCATCCTGCTGTACATCACCTTCACGGCCACCGGCGGGCGGGTGTATTACCCGGCCGGGATGTATGCCGTGGTGATCGCGGCCGGTGCGGTGGGTATCGTGGCGGCGATGGGGCGGATGGCGGTCGCCTGGCGACGTACCGTGGCGATTGTCCTTGCCGCACTGGGCATTGCGGGAACCCTGTTGATCGTGGAGGGCACGCCGTGGCGGCCCGCCGACCAGATCGCGCCGCCGCGCAATGCGACCGAGGCGGCGGTGCAGATCGGGCTGTACGGCCAGTTCGGCTGGCTCGAACTGGACGAGGCGGTCAGCGAGGCGTACAACGCGCTCTCGCCCGCCGAACGCGCACACGCGGTCATCATCGCCGACACATACTGGCAGGCAAGCGCATTGGATCAGCTCGGCCGCGACCACCTGCCCCCGATCTACAGCCCGAGCCGCGGCTTCGGCTACTTCGCCACCCCGCCGGAAAACGCCACGGCGGTGATCGCCGTCGGCGGCACCGAGCCGGCGCTGCGCAGCCAATTCGAGCATGTCACGCCGATCGGCAAACTGAATACACGGATCGGTTTTCCCGGGAACACTCAGGACGTCACGATCTGGAAGTGTACCGGCAGGCTCGTGCCCTGGAGCGCCGTGTGGCCACGCTGGATGCATCTGTGACGACCGTCGAGCGATTCCGGAGCGTGCGGACCTTCGATGCACCGTCGGCCCGGGCGATTGCGATCGGACGGTGGGCGCGTCCGGAGGACCGAGACGTTGGTCCGCGACGGAAATTGCTGCGGACCAACGCGTCGGAGTGATTGCGATCGGGCGGTGGGAGTGCCCGGAGATACGAGGCGATGGACCGCGGCGGAATTGCCTGCGGACCACCGCCTTTCACCGCGTCGACTCAGCGGTCGGTCAGCTCGGCGAGGTCACGCGCGGGCCCGAACCAGCGATTCAGCGCCCGGTGCAGGCCCTCCACATCGGAATCGTCTGTGGCCCACGCGATGTACCCGTCGGGGCGGATCAGCAGCGCGGCGGCCGGTGCGTCCGGCACGGTGCCGGTGACGATGTCCACGCGGTCGGACCACTCCCGTGCATGCCGGGCCGCCGATCCGGACAGGTCCAGCAGCACCGGGCGGGCGGACCGGAGGAGCTCCGTGACCCGCCAGGTGCCGTCGGAGGTTTCGACGGTCAGCTCGGGAACCAAGTGCCCCGACAGTGGATGCGTGTCACCGGTGTCGTACCGAACATCCGATCCGGCAAGCAGATTCGCGATGTGCTCGACGACCTCCGGCAGCCGCAACAGCTCGCCGAACAGCTCGCGCAGGGCGGTCACCTCCGGTCCGGGCGCCACCAGGGCGCTCTGCGAGAGGCTGTGCATCATGACCCGCTCGGCGACCGGATACCGTTCGCTCTCATAGGTATCCAGCAGATCCGCCGGCGCGTCACCCCGGACGACGGCGGCCAGCTTCCAGCCGAGGTTGATCGCGTCCTGCAGGCCGAGATTCAGCCCCGGGCCGCCCATCGCGGAGTGCACGTGCGCGGCGTCGCCGAGCAGCAGGATCCCGCCGCGGCGGTAGTGCTCGGCCAGCAGGGTGCGCTGACCGACCGTGCGGCGCAGCGCATGTGGGCCGGGCCCCGCGGGCGGCTCCATCGGTACCGGGACGCCCAGCACGCGTTCGACGGCGGCGTGGATCTCCTCGAAGGTCACCGGGGCATCCTCCGGGACGGGGTCGCAGTCGTATTCCATCACGCCGATGAGCGGGCGGCCGGGCTGGAGTTCGGCGAAGATGAACATGCCGCGCTCGATGCGGTTGTGGCCGAAGTTGAATTCGCCCGCACCCGGAATGGCGATGCCGCCGGTCGCGGTCCGCAGCTCGTCCGGTATCCGCGCGTGGCCGAACCGGGTAATCCGGTTGTCGGCGGAGGTGCCCAGGAATTCGATTCCGGTTCGCTTGCGCACCAGGCTCTTTCCGCCGTCTGCGCCGACCAGATACCGGGTTTCGAGCTCATACGGGCCGTCCGGTCCGGCGATCGTGACGGTGACGCCGCCGCCGTCCACGCGCAGGTCGCTGAGCGGCTGGCCCCAGCGGACCCGTATTCCGAGGTCTTCGGCGCGCCGGGCCAGCAGCTGGATCAGGCGCGGCTGCGGAATGCCCATGCCGTAGACCGGATTGTGCTGCAGCGCAGACAATTCCAGTCCCATGCCGCTGAAGAGGTACCGGGGGAGCGGTTCCGGGATCTCGGTGGCTTCGCTGCCCATGATGTCGTAGTCCGGCGTCTGGTAGAGCCCCCGCATGTCCATGAGCCGGACCACCTGTCCGACAAGGCCGTTGGCCTTCGGCTCCGGGCTCGGGCCAGGGAGTGGATCCAGCACGACGGCCTGTACCCCGGCCAGAGCGAGCTCACAGGCGAGCATGAGACCGTTGGGTCCCGCGCCGGAAATGACTACATCGGTACGTGTTTCGGACATGACTGATCAACCCCTGTCACAAGTGGTGTTTCGACTGATATTTCGGTGGAATTGCGTGGCGCTGCACCACGTTGCGCGAATCGGCGGCACGACGGTGGGCCGCCGGATGCTCGGTCACCGGAACCCCGACGCGTGGAATACGTTCCCGCGCTGGAATTCTGGTGTGGGTAAGTACTGCTGTTTTACGCGGTGGGTGGGTCGCTCGGGTCGGGTAGCCCCCGGGCGATTTCGGTCAGGGCCCGGCGCAGGATCGTGGTGATCAGCTCGGGCGGATCGGAGTGAACGTAGACGTCGATCGCGGTGACGTAGGCGGCATTTATCGTCGCGGCGACGAGCTTCGGATACAGGTCGGCCGGTGTCGTGCCGGTGCGATCGGCCACCGCCGCCAGCAGTTCCTCGCCCGCCGGGGATCCGACGACGGAGTAAATCTCCGGTACGGCCAAGAGCTTGCGGGTTTCGGCGAGGATGGCTGGAGTGGGCGTGCCATAGCCGGTACCGTCGGACGTCAGCGGCTCGAGCAGCGCCTCGGTCAGGGCTGTCCAGAGTGGTTCGCCCGCAGGGCGCGTGCGAAGGAGTTCGGCGCTGCGCCGGACCCGCTCGATCTGCCGGTAGGCCAGGGCGTCGTATTTGCTCGAGAAGTAATTGTTGAAGGTGCGGACCGACACTCCCGCTCGCGCCGCGATGTCTTCCCGCACCACGTTCTCGAGTCCGCGCTCGACCATCAGATCGAGCGCGGCATCGCTCAGCGCCTTGCGGGTATCGAGCTTCTTGCGCTCCCGCAGTCCGAGGGGCTGGTTGTCGGCCATGTCTCGATTGTGCACCTAAAGGTGCCCATCGGGCAAGAGTTCCTAGCGAGAAAATTTGCCCAGTAGGCAGAAAGTCTCGCGAACCAGCGGTTGGCAGCGTGCGCGTCCGGCAGATAGGACACCACCCGGTCCCGCGGACCGCCGCCGCCGAATTCCTCGACGATGCGGGCGTTTTCGAGAAAATTGGTGTGGGTGAGCTCGACGCCCTTGGGCGGTCCGGTGGTGCCCGAGATGTAGACGATCGTCAGCAGATCCTCCGGATCGACCGCGCCAGGACGATTCGAAATCGAAGCGGCGAATTTGTGCACTCTGTACGACAGGGCTACCGAGGAATTCGTGCGGTAGCGGTTCCGCGTCGAACGTGACGGCCACTACATCGAGTCGTAGTTCGGCAATGGTTGAGCTATCGTGGTGGGCGGGCGCGGCTCGACCGGCGCCCAGCGTCGTAGATTTGCCTACTCCAGCGTCCAGCTGCGTGGCACCGGCACTCCTTGCGGCGATCGATATGGCCCATCGGCCATCTCGCCACTGCGTGCCCCCGCTCGGTGCGATTCTGCCGTGCGACGCGGGCACCCCTGCCCGAAAGACATCCGAACTCCGTGAACACCACCTCCTTCGCCGCCCTCGGCGTGCCCGCCACCCTGGTCGCGGCCCTCGACCGGGCCGGTATCACCGCGCCGTTCCCGATCCAGGCCGACACCCTGCCCGACACCCTCGCGGGCCGAGATGTGCTCGGCCGCGGTAAGACCGGTAGCGGTAAGACTCTGGCCTTCTCCATTCCGACGGTCGCCCGGCTGGCCGGCGCGCGCCGTCGTCCCCAGCACCCCACCGGGCTGATCCTGGCCCCCACCCGCGAGCTGGCCACCCAGATCGCCGCCGCCCTCGAGCCCCTGGCCGCAGCGCACTCGATGGTGGTGACCACCGTCTTCGGCGGAGTGTCGCAGCACCGGCAGGTGAAGGCGCTCGCGGCGGGCGTCGACATCGTCGTGGCCTGCCCGGGGCGCCTCGAGGACCTGATGCGGCAGGGGCTGATCGCCCTGGACGCGGTCGAGATCACCGTCATCGACGAGGCCGACCACATGGCCGACCTCGGCTTCCTACCCGCCGTCACCCGGATCCTGGCCGCGACCCCGGCCGACGGGCAGCGGCTGCTGTTCTCGGCGACCCTGGACAACGGGGTGGACAAGCTGGTCAAGCGGTTCCTGCCGCGCGCGGTGCTGCACTCGGTGGACGAGGCGAACTCGCCGGTCGCCGCGATGACCCACCACGTCTTCGAGGTCGAGAGCCCGGCCGTGAAGAAGGACGTCGTGCGCACCCTGGCCTCGGGCACCGGCCGGCGCATCCTGTTCATGCGCACCAAGCATCAGGCCCGCAAGCTCGCGAAAACCCTGACGGCCGAGGGGATTCCGTCCGTCGACCTGCACGGCAACCTGGCTCAGGGTGCGCGCGATCGCAACCTGGCCGCCTTCTCCGACGGCACCGTGCGGGTGCTGGTGGCCACCGATGTCGCCGCCCGGGGTGTGCACGTCGACGACGTCGAACTCGTGGTGCATGTCGACCCGCCCGCCGAGCACAAGGCGTACCTGCACCGATCCGGTCGCACCGCCCGCGCCGGCAGCACCGGCGACGTCGTCACCCTGGTCCTGCCCGAGCAGCGCAAGGACATGGCCGCGCTGATGCGCAAGGCCGCGATCACGGTGCGGCCGCAGCCGGTTACCGCGCAGTCGCGGTCCGTCGCCGATCTCACCGGCGAGATCGCCCCGCTGGTCGCCGCCGCGCCGCCCGCCCCGAAGCAGCAGCCCAAGAAGGTCGCGGCGAAGCAGGGCGCGCCGCGTACGAAGGCGACGTCCGGGGGTGGACGCACCGACTCGGCCACCCGCCCGGCCGGTGGCGCGCCCGCGCGAGGTGCCCGCCGCGGCGCCGAGGGGACCGATTCCGCCCGGAACCGTGGCGCCGCCGCGGGAGCGCGCCGGTCCGCGAAATCGGATGAGCCGCTGCGGAACAGCCGGCAGGCGGCCGCGAGCGAATCGGGTGGCGCCGGCAACGGACGCCGCCGCCGCGGTGCGGACGCCCCGGCGAACACCGTGCGCGACAATGTCTCTCGTGGGAGGTCGGCGGACAGCCGTAGCGACGGGCGCCGTGATTCCGAAGGGGCTCGGGCCGGTGCGCGGACAGCGCGCGGCGGATCGGCCAACGGCGGTGCACAGCAAGCGCATGCGGACGGACGCCGGGTCAATCATGCCGGCGGCAGTACGGCGCCCGCGAATACCGGGGCACGCACGCGTACGGGTGCGCGCGGTGGTGCGGCTCCGGCGGGCAGCACCGGCGGACTGGCCGGATTCTCCCGTAGCGGTGGTGGCCGCCGCCGGGGATGACGCGTAGGCGATAGCAGCCCCCTGACCAGGGGGGCTGCGGCTGCCGGGGCGGGTGTCCGGCGGCGGCCCGATAGGCTGCGTACTTATGACATCGGAGCACATGGAGATCTGGCACAACCCGCGGTGCTCGAAGAGCCGCGCCGCGAAACAGGCCCTGGACGACGCGGGAGTCTCCTACACCGAGCGCCGCTACCTCGAGGAGCCGCCGACGGCGCAGGAGCTTCGCGATATCCTGGACCGGCTCGGCCTCGAGCCGTGGGACATCACTCGCACCGGGGAGGACGAGGCCGAAGAGCTCGGCATCGCGGGCTGGTCGCGCACCGCGGCCGATCGCGAGCACTGGATCGAGACCCTGGCCCACCATCCGAAGCTGATCCAGCGCCCGATCGTCGCGGGCGACAAGGGCGCGGTCGTCGCCCGCGACGAGCAGTCGCTGAAATCGGTGCTCTGATCGGACCGATCGCCGCGGGACGCCCTGCGGCACACCCCGATTCGTGAATCGGCGTGGTGCCGCTTGCCGATTCGGCTCAGCGCGCTGAGGTGACGCCGCGTACGTCGCGCGGATGCGGCGTCGCGGCCTCAGTACGATTCCACCGACGCCAGCGGATACGGCGGGTCGCCGACTCCGACGATCCGGAGGTTGCCCCAGGTATCGCGCTCCTGCAGCGTCGCGGCGGCCGGCGCGCGGCCCGGCAGGGTCAACTGGACCAGGCCGCGGCCCGGATCGGGCAGAGCGGCCGGGTCGGGGCCGCTGACCCGGCCGTACCAGTGATAGCGGCCGTCGATCGGGTCCGGATGGCCGTTCAGGGTGACCGTGACCGCCACCTCGGCGCCCGGCGCGTCGAGGGTGGCCGGGCCCGAATACTCGTGTGCGGGTTCGCGATCCGCCGCGACGGTGAGATCGAAATGCCTCCGGTGCGGCCGGCGCAGGGCGCGGTGCACGGAGACGATGCGTCGCGCCGCCGAATTTCTCGATGCGGCAAGCGGAGCCGAGTTCATGCGCCGGAGGAATTCGTGCTGCGTGGCCGCCCGCACCTCGATGCGGGTGCTCGCGGTGCGGCGCATCAGTAGCACGCACTGCCGGATATACCGCGCCTGTACGGCGATTCCGGCCCCGCCGCAGTCCAATCCCGTCAGGAACAGATTCGGCAGGCCGTGCACGACAACACCGAGGAAGCTCGCTGGGCCGTCGCGCCACATATCGTGCAGGACAGGGCCGTCCGGCCCGGTCACAGGAATGTCGGCGAGGTGTGGACCGACGGCCGCGATGACCAGGCGCGGGCGATAGCGCCGGCCGTCGGTCATGTGCACCTGCCAGCGATCGGCCTCCGCGTCGAAATCCAGTGCGGTGACCCGTGATCGGTGTGTGCCGTCGGTCCGTTCGGCAGTCGCATCCTGCATGTCGAGGACGAGGTACTCGTCGATACCGGCGCGGTCGAGTTCGGCCGACACCGTGCGCCCGCCGGAACTTGTTCCGAGAATGACGATGTCGGCTCCGACCGTGTCGCGCCGATCCGTGGAGGGATCGAGCCGATCGCTCATCCGAGCAGTCCCTGCTGCCGCCAGATCCACTTGCCGACCGAGCCGATGAGTCCCTGCCTGTCCAGGAACGCACCGAGGTTGGCCGCGCCGATGCCGAGGGCCCGCTTGGAGTGCGGGTTGCGGCGGGCGATGCGGGCGGCCTCGCGGCCGTCGAGACCCGCGCGGACGTACATGTGCCGGTTGGTCATCAGATGGACGAACAGCGGCGCCGCGACCGCGACACACAGTCGGGTGTAGGCCAATTCGGCCTGCGACATCTGCGGCACCCGCCGGGCGAGTGCGTCGCGGGCGAAGCCGATGTGCCGGGCCTCCTCGGTGACGTGGATCCGCATCACGCGCGAGACCAGCGGCTGCAGTTCGGGATCGTCGAGGGTGCGCCGCTGCAGCGCGTCGAAGATCTCCTCGCCGACCAGTGCGCCCACCCAGGTCATCGAGCCGCGCAGGAACAGCTGCAGCGACGAGATCAGCAGGCGTGCAGGCTGTGTCGGCCAGTAGGGACGCGCCTCGATGCGGTCGATCAGCTTGCCGAACATCATCATGTGCCGGCATTCGTCGCCCATCTCGGTGAGTGTGTAGTGCGAATACCTGCTCGTCGGATCGTCGTTCATCAACTCCCGCAACAACAGCCGGTTGAGCAGGTTCTCGAACCAGATGCCGACCGACAACACGTTGGCCAGTTCCTGGCGGGACAGCTCGCGGCGCTGCGCGGGGGTCATCGATTCCCACAGCTCGGTGCCGAAGAGGGAGACGACCTCGGCCGGCAGGAACAGTTTGTCGGGATCCAGCGGGGCGTCCCAGTCCAGGTCGACCACCGGGTCGTAGGACTTCTTGACCGAGCCGGTCAGCAGGCGCTGCGCGAAGTTGTCCCTCGAAGGGAGCAATGCGGCGTCGTTGCCCATGGCGCTCTCCAACACTCTCGAAGTTAATGGTACACGCGGTAACAGTCAGGTTAGTGAGACAAGTTGTAGCGGTCAATAGGTGGCCGGGTATCGTTTCGATATGTCCAGGGCCAGCGGAGAACCCCCGGCGCGCCGCGCCGCAGACGGTCGCAGCACCCGCTGGGACGGGCACAAGGAGCGCCGCCGCGCCGAGGTGCTGGATGCCGCGGTCGAGGTGATCGAGGAATTCGGCGTCGAGGTGTCGGTGCAGCAGATCGCCGATCGCCTGAGCTTGCCGCGCCCGGTGGTCTACCGTCATTTCGACGGTCGCGCGGACCTGGACGAGCAGATTCGTCGCCGCATTCTGGGCATGCTGCTGGCCGAGGTGATGCCGACGCTCCGGGCCGACGGCACCGTGAAGGACGCGGTGCGCGGCGCGATCGCGACCTACGTCGGCTGGATCGACCGCCATCCCAGCCTGCACCGCTTTCTGGAAGGCCATGCGCCACAGGGGGATCCGTCTCAGGCCCTGGCGGGCGTCCGGGACCGCATCGGCGGCCGGCTGGCGGGTCTGTTCGCCCTTGCGCTCACGCGCTCGGGAATCGATCCGATCCGCGCCCGACCCATGGCCTTCGGTGTGATCGGCTTCGTGGACGGCGTCGTCACCAGCTGGCGTGCCGACCCCGCCACCACCCTGACCACGCACCAGATCGAGGGCATCCTCACCGAATCGGTCCTGGCCCTGTTCGAGGGCAACGCCCACAGCCTCGGCGTCCTCCTCACCCGCAGCACACCCGTCGCGGACCTGATCGCGCGCCCAGATCCCGTCCGCGCCACCTGAATTCGCGTTTCTCGCCTAATCGGCCACGCGGCCGGAATTGCCCGCGCCGAGGCGATGCCAGCCCGGATCCGGTGAGCGCCGCCGCGCATCGGGGGGTGCGGCTGTGCCAGGCTGGTCGGGTGCGCATCATTGGATTGATCGGCGGGATGAGCTGGGAATCGACCGCCGAGTATTACCGACTTCTGAACGAGTTGACCCGGGAACGCCTGGGCGGGCTGCATTCGTCGCGGTGCATCGTGTATTCGGTCGACTTCGCGGAGATCGAACGAATGCAGGTGGCCGGTGAGTGGGAACGGGCGGGGCAGGTCCTGGCCGAGGCCGCGAAGGCGCTGGAGGCAGCGGGTGCGGAACTGCTACTGATCTGCACCAATACCATGCACAAGGTCGCCGATCAGGTGACCTATGCGGTGTCGGTCCCGTTGCTGCACCTCGCCGACACGACCGCCGCGGCGGTGCGGACGGCGGGCCGGACGACGGTCGGTCTGCTGGGCACCGCGTTCACGATGGAGCAGGACTTCTACCGCGGCAGGCTCGCCGAGCGCGGTCTCGAGGTGCTGATCCCCGGCCCCGCCGACCGCGACATGGTGCACCGCGTGATCTACGACGAGCTGTGCCAGGGCATCATCCGCCCCGAATCACGCGCCGCCTACCGGCGGGTGATCGACGAACTCGTCTCGCGCGGCGCCGAGGGCGTCATCCTGGGCTGTACTGAGATCGAGCTGCTGATCCGGCCGGACGACAGCACGGTCCCGGTCTTCCCGACCACTCGCCTGCATGCCGAGGCCGCGGTCGCCGCCGCACTCGGCACTACCGCCACGACGGGCGAACCGGTCCCGAGCGACTAGCCCTTGCCGCCGGTGTCGCGGTCCCGGAGTCGGCGCAGCGCGGCGGTGAGGGCCCCGGTGTGATCGCCGAGGGGTGCGAAGAATTCGCGGTC